>NZ_LELA01000083.1 GCF_001677955.1 Chryseobacterium sp. BGARF1 | reverse complement strand
AATCTAACCCACTCATGATCTTCAGTATACAAGAGGTTTTCAGGGATCTTCATTATTGCAGTTCTTTTATTAAGTTTATATGCTTATTCAATTTATTTAATTTTATTTTGAATAATGGGACCTCCATTCAGTATTTCTTCATCCGCAAAAGGCTCAAAGGACTTAAAGTTTTGTACAAACTGCTCAGCAAGATGCAGTGCTTTTTCATCATATGCCGATTGGTCATCCCATGTATTTTTAGGGTTTAAAATTTCAGATGGGACACCTTCGCATTCTACCGGCATTTGAAGTCCAAATACTGCATCACGTACAAAGTCCACATTTTCAAATTTATTTTCAAGTGCCGCCGATATCATTGATCTGGTAAAAGCTAACTTAATACGTTCTCCTTTACCATACGCCCCTCCCGACCAACCGGTATTAATTAGCCATACCTTTATATTATTTTCTTTTAATTTTTTTCCTAATAGATCTGCATATTGAGTGGGATGAAGCGGTAAAAAAGGCTTTCCAAAACATGCTGAAAATGTTGTCTGAGGTTCTGTAATCCCAGCTTCAGTTCCCGCCACTTTTGCAGTGTAACCTGAAATAAAATGGTACATGGCCTGTCCTACCGATAATTTTGATATCGGCGGAAGAACTCCAAAAGCATCACAGGTTAAAAAGAAAATATTATTGGGTGTTTTACCTATGGAAGGATGCACTGCATTATCAATAAAATCGATTGGATAAGCTGCCCTCGTATTTTCTGTTACCGAAATATTATCATAGTCCACCCTATCCGTTCCTTCAAAAAAACGTACATTTTCAAGCAAAGTTCCGGAACGGATTGCTGAAAATATTTGTGGTTCTTTTTCTTCGCTTAAGTTGACACACTTAGCGTAGCACCCCCCTTCAAAATTAAAAACACTTTCATGATCCCAGCCATGTTCATCATCACCGATTAGCTTTCTTGAAGGATCTGCAGAGAGCGTAGTTTTGCCTGTTCCAGAAAGTCCAAAAAATACAGAAGTATCTCCGTTAACTCCAATATTAGCAGAACAGTGCATGGAGAGTATATTTTGTTCAAATGGGAGGATATAATTCAATACAGTAAAAATCCCTTTTTTAATTTCTCCGGTATATCCACTACCTCCAATAAGAATTATTTTCTTAGTGAAATTTATAATCGTAAAATTATGCTGACGGGTTTTATGAATTTCAGGAATTGCTTTAAACTCGGGAGCATTAAGAATCAACCATTCATGTTGAAAGGTTTCCAATTCCGCTTCTGTAGGTCTCAAAAAAAGATTGTTCACAAACAAATTTGCCCATGGAGTCTCAGTGATGACTTTTATGTTCAGTTTGTATTCAGGCTTTGCACAAGCGCAGGCATCCCTAACATAAATATCTCTGCCTGAAAGATGGGTTAAAACACTGTCATACAACCTTTCAAAGTCTTCAGGAAAAAAAGGATGGTTAACCTCACCCCACCAAATAGAATCTTTGGTCTGATCATCCTTCACGATGTATTTATCTTTCGGAGAACGTCCTGTAAATTCACCGGTATCACAAGCCAAAGCTCCTGACTCTGTGATAATTCCCTGACCATTTTTTAGGGTTTGGGATATTAGTTGAGGCACGGATAAATTCCAATAAACTTCTTTACTGGGTACAATTCCAATATTTCTTAGAGATTCTAAATATTCCATAAATCAATGCAGATTTGCTATGCTCACAAAAGTAGGAGCTTTAAAAGGAAGAAGAAATGATGCACATCGTTCATAAACTTGATTTAAGTCAAATTTATATCATCGCAAAAT
>NZ_LELA01000082.1 GCF_001677955.1 Chryseobacterium sp. BGARF1 | reverse complement strand
AAGGAGAGATGGCAGAGTGGTCGATTGCGATAGTCTTGAAAACTATTGACTGTAACAGGTCCGGGGGTTCGAATCCCTCTCTCTCCGCTGAAAGAGTCTTCAATACGAAGACTCTTTTTTTTTTCATAAACAAGAAGTCCTTTGTCCTTCATTTTCAGACAATTATGAGAGAAAATGCCAAGCATAGTAGGTGTTCGATAGATGCCATTTTCATAATAAAGATTGCTGTCGAACACTAAGTTTACAAATTCCCTTTTATCTAGTGTATTTGCCCTTGAATATATTTGTCTTATGTCATTTAAGCAGTTAAGATTTTTCTCTAAGATTTTATATGCTTTATTCTGATTAATACTTAATCTTTCAATACTTGTGTTTAAAACTTTAATCTCATTGTTGTATAGATTTGACCATCTTTCAAAAGTTTCTTTTGTTATATCGTTCTTTATCCACTTATCTTCTACTGAATATAAGTTTTGTTCAGTCTCTAATAATTTTTTTTGATTTTCTTTAAGAACGATTTGATTTTCCTTTAGTTCTGAGTCAAGTGATTTTCTACATGACAATTTAATTTTTTTGATGTTTTCGATAGATAAACTCATGAGATCACAGATTTTTAAAAACTGCTCATGTGACTTTATTGCACTTATATTATTATGCTTCGAATGTTTGCATTTATAATAGTAATAGTATCTACCAGCTTTGCCTCGAGAAGGCGCTCCGGATAAAGGTTGCCCACAATGACATTTTAAAATACCTCTAAGCGGTATATTATCGTCTATTACGCTTTTAATCTTCAAAGGGCGTTTCCTCTTTTCCTGAACGATTTTCCACGTTAGCAAATTTATTATGGGTTCGTGAATAGCCGGAAATAGTCCCCCGGCATACTCCTTATATGATTCCACTTTCAAAAAGCCTGCGTATACAGGATTACTTAAAACTCTTTCCACAGCCATATTCCCTTTTCTGTTGAAACCCATACTCACTGCATTTTCTTTTATCAGATACAACGGCGTACCCCCTAAATATGAATCATATATAAAACGAACAATTTTCGCTTCTGCTTCATTAATTATTAATTTTCTGTCCTTTCTTTCACCTTGCTTGGTGTAGCCGAAAGGAGCATTTTTATATACAAAACGACCTTCTTTTGCTTTTGCAGTATAAATTCCACCTTTTACTTTAATGCTTCTGTTAATATTATCTTCTTCAGCTAAAAGCAATTGTAGACCTGCACGAAAAAAACTTCCAGGAGTATTATAATCGAAAGTAATTCCTTCCGTAACACTAACAATTTGGATACTGTATTTTTGTTGTAAAAGTTTCACTAAGCTCATCGCTTCACCAGCATCTCGACTGAATCTATCAAGTTGATCAACCAAAAGATAATCTACTGAGCTGTGATGTTTTGTGATGAATTCTCTTAATTTATTAAAATCAGGACGATCAAATGTTCGTGCACTTTTACCTCTGTCAATAAATGTATCAACTAGTGTTACATCATTAAATGCTAACCATTGATCTGTATACAGTTCCTGTCTTTCAATAGATCCATTACTTTGTCCCAGTTGACTGAATCTTAGATATCTTATCGCACGTTTCATAATATTCTTTTAAGGTAAGCGAAACAATTATTTTTACAATCAGTTTTTCTAATAATTCCTCTTTCTCCTCTTCTTTTTTTTGTTCGAAGGTTAAAATATTTTTTTCTATGAAAGAGTCATCTTTTTTGTCATTATTTCTCTCCATTGCTTCTATGATTTATGTTAGAAAATCTGTAGTCGAGATCTAACATAGTAAGAAGCATAATGGTTGCGCTGAGTATGGCATTATAGAGTTAATATTAGGTCTTCAATGGCTTTACCACACTATAAGATCTTCAATATTAACAGGCATGTATTTCTTAAGTAACTAGGAAAAAAAATATTTCGCTAAGTTATTTATAATCTGAGTTTTGTACAAGACTTTGTGTTAAAACAAAAGAAATAAATAATATATAGTTAAGTATTAAAATTCATAAAGTTTCATTTTTTTAATTTAATTAAAAAAAAATTTCAAATACAACCGGTAAAAAGGCAGCTAAGGTATAGCAGCCAGCCTCTTCTTTTGCCACCCAAAAGACTACGGCATAAACGGTTTCCTCCCTAAAGGTACCCTCCAATTATTCCGTTTCCTTTTGGCTTTTCCCCTTGTCTGCTAAGATTATCTGCTTTCTTTTTTCCGGTTTTTCTTTTGAAAAATATTCAGCGAAGCCTAAGGGCTTTGAGAGAAAGGACGGTAAAGAGATTGAGAACACTTTAAAATGTACAATCTTAAAAATCTACGGTTATGAACATTATCGGAAGACTGACAAGGGATGCGGAAGTTCGCAACTTGTCCAATGAAAAACAGGTAGTCAATTTTTCAATTGCTACAAACGACAACTATCGTAACAAACAAGGTGAACGAGTTGAACAGACTACCTACTTTGAATGCGCCTATTGGATTTCTCCAAAAGTGGCTGACTTTTTAACCAAAGGTACTTTAGTCGAATTAAGTGGAAGAGCCTATGCCTCTGCATGGATTGGAAAAGACGGAGAACCTCATGCAGGTTTGAATTTCCACACCTCACAAATAAAAGTTCAC
The DNA here is from genome assembly GCF_001677955.1 of Chryseobacterium sp. BGARF1. GTDB lineage: Bacteria > Bacteroidota > Bacteroidia > Flavobacteriales > Weeksellaceae > Chryseobacterium. The sequence goes on along the minus strand of NZ_LELA01000082.1, from coordinate 23,310 downwards.
AGCGGGGGCAAAAGAACTGAAAGTAATTCTGATGAACTCAGCAAAACATCTAAGAAAGAAATTGGTAATTCCAAATCACGTAAAAACGATAAGGATGATGACCTCCCATTTTAAAACAATCAAATACAATTTTCTAACATTTTAATAATAACATCATGGCACATAATTTAAATTTCAACAACAGAACAGGAAAATATTCGTTTTTCAGCGTAAAGAAAAAAGCATGGCACAACTTAGGGCAGGTTGTACAAGATTATCCTACAAGCGAAGAAGCTATCAGATTCGCAGGACTTGACTATGAGGTAGAAAAATCTTCATTATTTACAAAAAACATCGGTCTTTTTGACAATGGTAATGATTTAATAATGAGCGATTCAGTATTGGAAGTTCCTAACTATTTCGCCAACATTCGCACCGATAACAATACGGTTTTAGGCGTTGTCGGAAAAGACTACCAAATTGTACAAAACCGTGAAGCCTTTTCTTTCTTTGATGCTATCGTAGGAGGTGGAGATGGTATTTTGTACGAGACTGCAGGAGCTTTGGGAAATGGTGAGCGTATTTTTATTACCGCTAAACTTCCCGATTATATCCGTGTAGGAAATGGTGACGATATTACAGAAAAATACATTTTTCTGACCACCTCACATGATGGAAGCGGAAGTATTACCGCCGCTTTTACTCCAATCCGTATTGTTTGCCAAAATACCTTAAATGCTTCACTCAAAAATATGAGCAATGTAATAAGAATCCGACACACGGCAGGAGCAAAACATCGTTTGGAAGATGCTCACAGAGTTATGGGATTAGCGAATACATTGAGCAAAGAATTAGAAAACACTTTTAATCACTGGTCAAAAATCACAGTCGGTGATGATGAAATGAAAAAACTGATTCAATTGGCACTTTGTCCCAATAAAGAAACTTTAAGCCATCTGCAAAAAGGAAATTTTGATGAAGTATCAACTGTTTTCAAAAATACTGTTGATGATGCTTTTGCCTATGCAATGATGAGTGATACTCAACAAATGGAAACCACCAAAGGAACTTTATTTGGTGCTTACAATGCGGTGACAGGTTTTTATCAGAATGTCAAAACCTACAAGGATAATGAAGCCAAATTACAGTCTATTGTTCTGGGCGGTACTGCACAAATGAAGTCGCAAAAAGCATTTGAATTGTGCGAGAAATTTGCAGGTTTTGGAGCTGATTCAATTTTGATGAACTAACTTTTTAATCATTGTAATTACGGAAAAAACAAATCTCTGCCGTATTCAGAGTGCAAAATATGAAATTCAATATTGTCAACGAAATAAAACTAAGCTATTCAAGAAAGGGGAACAGTGAAAGGTTGATTACAACTTCAAGAGATGCTGTTAAAATTTTTAAGGAACATTTTGATAGTGATGAAATGGATTATCGAGAGTCTTTTTTTGCCTTTTACTTAAATCAGGCAAACAGAGTTTTAGGAATAAAGAAGATTTCAGAATCCGGTATTTCTGCAACGATTGTTGATGTTAGAATCATTATGCAGGCTGCACTTTTGTGTAATGCATCAGGAATTATTTTAGCACATAATCATCCATCAGGTAATCTAAAAACCATCGCAGGAAGATTTAAATATTACACAAAAGATTAAGGAAGCATCGCAATTTTTAAATATTCAATTGCTCGACCATTGTATATTAACTTCTACTGCTTATATATCATTTGCAGATGACGGACATTTATAATTTCTAAATAAAATCAGACGGTAATATTATTTTATTGCCGTCTGATTTGTTTTTTTGGGCAAAAAGATAATTCCTTCCTACGGTCAGAAACATCTTTTTGTATTCATAATTTTGATGCATCAAATTTTGAAAATATGTCGTGAGGCTCAACTCCATATTTTCAAAATCAGATGGCAGATTTTTAGTTCAGATTGATGAAATCTGATGAATTGTAGTGAACAAAAATAAAATTTACCTTCAGTAAAATCCATTTTTTTTGTCAAAAGAAACTCATTAAAAATATAGCCCTCATAATCCCTTCCTCATATATTTCTTAAAAAGTTTACCAATGTACAGGAGGTTTTCAATTTAAACACAAATAAGAGCAGTTAGCACATTAATGCTAACCGCTATTTATTAAGTTAATCTTTATTGTTAAACTGAAAACTAAGTTTTCTCTCATTTCCAAAATTGTCAGAAATCCAAACATCGAAAGATTGAGAAACCGATGATTTTGAAGTGTAGTACAATCTGAATTCATCTTTGGGAAGATCATACAAATCATTGGGTAGATAAGATGGCTCATCATAGTATTGTAATGCTCCTTTACCTTCAAACTGAAAATAACGGATGAAATATTTTGAATGTAAATAATTGCCAGTCTTCAAAAGTTTTATTCTTATTTCGACCGTATCGTTATTCGAAATTCTATTGGGAACGGGCATCACATTGACCTCAAAAGGAAAATTTTGCTGCATTTCCAAATCTGAACCATCTGAGCATTGAACAACAACGGATAATGTTGTAAACAATACAATAATGAGATAGATTGGGAAAATGATGAATTTTATATTTTGATAAGATATTATCATTTTTTTTAATTTAAAAGTTAAACCTAAATCCAAATCCTACTGAAGGTCTGAATTGTTCTAAATCCGTACTCCAAAGAACTTTTACTTTTCCCTGAATCAGAAGAACCAAATGATCAGTAACATAAGTTTCTAGTGATAATCGTCCGCCGGCTCCATAAATGAAGTTGTCCTGATCTATAATTAATCCTCCATCAGGCAATTCTGAATTTCCATTATTAATACTTTCATAACCGGCAGTGGCACTTATTGAAGTATAAAGATTAATGTTTCTTTTGTAGTCTCCTATAAGGTGAAAACCATATCCGACTTCTGACAAATAATTTTCGACCGGAATCGACAAAGATTTATAGTTCACAGTTTGCCTGGAATATTCTAAACCATACAATTGATAGTTTCCTTTTTTTCCGTAAACCACGAAACCTGCATTCAAATAAAAGTTTCTGTTCATTTGAGTTTCAGCAAATGTTCCGACGTTGATTTCAAATGCTTTTTGCTTTGGAATCATTCTCTGTGCATTGACAAGACTGCTGATTAAACAAAACATGATTATTTTTAAGATTAAAATTTTTCTCATCATTAAATCTTTAAAATGTTACATGAAGTTCATTAAGAACCTTAGCCTTGACCAGGTCCGAATTTTCAATCTGAAGCGTTTGATGCCTTGAACCATTTTTTTCAAAAAATTCAATAATAAGAATCTTATCATCTTCTATACTCAGCTGATTTAAAAGAAAAACGCTACGCTCTGAACTATCTCCGTTAATTTGTTCTATGGAATGATAGGTTCTTAAAACTTCAACATTTGTATCCTGCAAAACCGTTCTTTTAGCTACTTTTTTGTCAACAATTTTATAGCTGATAAAATCGATGACAAAAGGAACATTTGTGAAATTTTTTATTTCCGTATGCAAATAAAACTTCCCGGCATGAATGTAAATCCCCTTCAATTGGGATTGAATTCCAAACCTTCGGTCAGAAATATGCCTGATTTCCTTTTTGTTTTTGTAATAGATGCTTTCCATGAGTAAATCAGTCAAAGTAGGAGAGGTACTACCTAATTCTTCCAATAGGACTTCTCCCGATTGAATTCTGTCTTGCGTAGTTTTCATCTCATTGAGATCGTAGTTTAAAGATTCTGGATATGAGCTGTAGAAAACATCGAAACTGTAAAATTTTCCGTCATTAGTAATGACTGAAAAATTTGTTTCTGTCTCAAAATCTTTTACAGAGGCTTTTAGTCGTAATACATTTTCTACTGATTCTGCTTTTCCGGCGATTAAGTTTTCACTGCCCAGATCAACATATTTGACAGCTGATGGAAAAATCAAATGGGTCGTTTTATCGTAGGTTACGGTCAGTTGATACGGTTCTATTTTACCTAATTCAAGTTTTGGACTGATAAGACTGTCTGCAGTTTGTGCTTTAAATTTTGACAAAAAGATAACCAGAAGCATGACTGTTTTTATGATATAATACTTCATTATAAGATTTTAAAAGTTATTTTTTAGAAACTAGCAGAATCTGATGACCTGCCTTTAAATTTACTTTCGGTGTTCTCACTTTTTTAGAAAAATAGCCCGAAATTCCCTGCACAACACCCCGGGTCAAATCCGCTGCAATCTGCTGCCCGGCAGACTGTGTCAGCATAAGACTTGTCCCTGAAGTTTGACTCATGTTTCCAGCCATTTCACTTAACGCATTCATCTCCTGTGAATAAGAAACGCTCAGTCCCTGCTGTCCATCCGTATCATACACATTAAGCTCTACAGGAATAATGTTTCCATTGAACTCAACAGAAGAAACGGTGAGTTGGAGACGATTGCTCTGAAATTTTGCCTGAGCAATCAGAATGTTTCCTTTCGGAATTGTATGATTTGTAATTTGGGCAGATTCCAATAATCTGATTTTCACAAATCCCTGTCCAGTCAGTTGCAAACCTTCATGGATACAGGCTTTAATGGCGTTGGAGCTGTGTGTCTGTTTAGAATCAGAGCCTATACTTAGGAAATTTCTGTTTCTTTCGCCACTCCAGTTTTCCAAAAACTCCTGATCACCGCTCTCCCGATACAAGCTTGAAACAATATTCTTTTTGCTTGATTTCACACTTGAAAATTGTCTTTCAACCTTTGGCTGATCAATTTTAGGAATTGAAGCGGTTTTCGTTTCTAAGTCGGAAACTTGAGGCGTTTTACCTGATGGTAAATATTTAGCAGCCATTTCATAAGATTTTTCCATCAGCTTCAGCTGGTTTTCCACAGGATCTGAAACCGGTGTATTTGCTTTGTAATCAGCTTCTTTTTTTAATTGCCGGATTTCTTTTTTAAGCTTCTCCTTTTCGTAATCATCCTGCTGATAAAACGAACCTAATGTATTTTGAGCATTATGATAACTGCTTACTGCCGGATTAACAACCAGCGGACGATTCTTGTTATCTGGAAGAAGCTGAGGTTCATTTTCTGAAATTGTAGCATCGGTTTTTTGATTTTCATCCGAAGCCCAATAATCCGACAATGAAATCATAGCATTTCGTTTTTCCTGATTTTTCTGCTCTAATATTTCTTTTTCATAGGCTTTCTGTTTGTCGGATTGTAATCCTTCTTCGCTGGCTTGCGGAACAACTTCATTAATTCCTAATTGCTCTGCTTTGTTAACTTCTGAAGAAGGTTTGAATATTAAATACATACATCCGACAAATACAACTCCCATCAAACCAAAAATAATCGGTTTTCTGAGTTTTTCCATTTTGTTTTCGGGAGTAGATTCCCTTACCACAGAGGTGTCGTCAGGAATTCCTTCAGTTACCCTTACGGCGGTTCTATTATTTTGAGTCTCGTTCATAAAACTTGTTTTTTAAATTAACAGACAAAGAATCCTGAAGTACTATTTTACTTTTCTCAATTTTCTCCATTGGATTTTCAATGTGCTCGATTCTTACATTTTCGTTCGGTTTTCCAGTTTGGTAAATAACATGGATAATAACTCCTACCGTAAGTATTGCATATCCTGTAAAGAAAGCACGGGTATAACGTTGCTGTTTCTTTACCGGAATACCTGTCCATCGCAGTTCTAATTCTTTTACAAATTGATCGATTGTACTTCTAAATTTTTTCATGATGAAATTTTTATCGTTCAATGATTTCAATGTCCTTGTTTTCCAAAACTGCAAACTTTTCAATATTAAATCCTTGGGGATTGGTATCGGAGCGTACAGAGTTGAGCAGATAACATGATGTAACCAAACTTCGTTTTGTTATATTGCTGGATCTTATAATGAACTGTTTGGAATAAGTACGGATGGAATATGGATAAGTGTCAAAATTGCACGATACACTATCCACCTCAATTCTTTGCTGAACATTTCCGGAAATAATTCTATTATAATATCCTTTTTCCGACAGATCTTTGTAATAATCAAATGCGCTTTTGTCCGCAAGGTTAAAGGCTCTTTTCATATTGCTTTCAATTGCATTCTTTTCAGGTGCTAATGTGAAAAACAGTTCATGAAAACGTCTGACATGTTCTTTAGCCTCTACAGGTCTGTTGATTGAAGCATCTTGTGAAAGTGCCAGCATCAAAGATTTTCCGTTATCCAGCACGTAAATTTTCTGTCGCTGTTCTTCCGCAAAGCGGTAGGAATGCCATACGACAAATCCTACAACGCTTACACAGAGTATCGCAAACACAATGGCAAAAAGTCTGATTTGCCTGAAGCTGTTTTCAATATTTCTAAGGGTTTTAAATTCCATTTTTTTAGATTTAAGGTTGAGTTATTTTAACAACTGACCGCCAATATTCCCTGCTGTCGAGCCAACACCTGCTCCCGCAACATTTCCAGCCTTCATAGCGGTTTGGTTAATATTTCTGGTGAAGTTCCCTGCACCTCCTGCTTGGATAATCCACCCCGTAACGGTAGGAATAGTAAAATATCCCACAATACCAATGATCATAAAAATGATATAAACGGTATTGGAAGTATCAGGAATGAAGGTAGGATCAGCGAGCATCTCTACATCCCTTTCAATAATCAGTGACTGTATTTTAGCAAGCATTGCACTGAATAAATCAGCAACAGGAAGCCAGAGATAAACACTTACATATCGTGTCAGCCACTGGGTTAACGTCGACTGAAAACCATCCCAAACCGATATAGCAAATGCAATCGGCCCTAAAATGGATAAGACAATGAGAAAAAATGTTCTTATGGTATCGATGATTAATGCTGCTGCCATAAATAGAACTTCTAAAAACTCCCGAAAAGCATTTTTTACCCATTGCTCCATTTGGTACGCCTGCCTGTCCATATACATCCCTGACATCGTAACAAGGTCTGAGGGTGACCAGCCGAGCTCTTCCAGTTTCTTGTCAAATTCTTCATCTGAAGCCAGATAAGCCGTTTCAGGATTGCGGATCATGGCTTCATGTTCCAAGAGATCTTTCTTCTGCTGAAGCTCATTCAAATCCAAAACCTGATCTTCAAGAATAGAATGAGTTCCCTGAACAACAGGACTGAGAACCCCGTTGATGGTTCCGAGAACGACAGTAGGAAAGAACATGATACAGATTCCTAAAGCAAAAGGTCTTAACAATGGAAACAAATCAATAGGTTCTGCACGGCTCAAAGCCTGCCATACTTTAATGGAGACGTAAAATAAAGCTCCTAATCCTGCCAGTCCTTTTGCGACTGCTGCCATATCTTCAGATAAGGGAAGCATCTCATCATAGAGCGTACGCAATACTTCGTGTAAATTAGTGGGTTCCATAATCTACCAGTATTTTTGGTTGGACGTTCCATAAAGGTCAAGCACTCTTTTAGTGTTATTCTGCTTTTTAGCTCTTAAAATGCTTACAGAAATGTTTTTATTGGTGAAGTAACGTACCAGATTATGGTAGTCTTTAACTTCCTTATACACTTTATCGATGATATCCATCCTTTCTTTGTCATTTAAGGAAAGACTTGAAGAACTGATAATTTGTTTGAGATCTTTTAAAAGCTCAGTACTCTCATTCAGTAATTTGGAATAACCATTAGCAATAGCAACAAGTTCTTCCGGAGAAAAGTTGGGGTCATTGATCATCTTTCCGAAATTATTAACGTACATCTCTGAAACATCACCAACAAGCAACACGGTCTGCTGAACCTTGCGTGCATCTTTTACGAGATTGTTGACCGCCTGAAGCTTGTCATAATATTCCTTGCCCTGCTCATAGACTTTCTTTACTTCATTGAAGTTTTTGACGACATTTGAAACGGTCGATGACGTTTGGACAATTTCATTGGCACTGTTTAATATTCCTGAAGCGAGATTGGCAGGATCTGTAACCACGAACTGAGCTTTGGTGGTTGTTGTCAATGCAAATATTGCAATGGCAATCGTTTTTAATAATAGATTTTTCATTGTAAAAAAATTAAAAAGGTTTACTAATTATTGGTTTTTTTGATTCTCTTGAGAGAGATCCTCTTGATGGCTAATTCTACATTGCCATCAAGTTCAGAAGCCAGTTGCATGACTTCCATTTTCTCGGTTTCTTCGGTGGTGTAAGCGAGGTACTCCTGTGTAGAAACTTCAGTAGCATACACTGCAGAGTGGGTTCCGCCAAGTCCTATCCAGACTTCCTTGTATAATCTTTTAGGGTCATTGTTCATGTTGATGGAAAGAACCTGTGATTTTTCTTTATTGGTCAATCCCAGCATCGCCTGAATGCCATCGAACTTATTCATGTATTTTCTCTGGTCGAGAAGAATTTTACAGTCTGAATTATTAATGATACTTTCTTTGACAATCGGAGACTGAATGATGTCATCGACTTCCTGAGTAACTACGATGGCTTCGCCAAAAAACTTTCGGACTGTTTTAAATAAATATTTAATGTATTCTGCCATGCCTTCTTTCGCAATGGCTTTCCAGGCTTCTTCAATTAAAATGAGTTTCCGGATTCCTTTGAGCCTCCGCATTTTATTGATAAAAACTTCCATAATGATTATCGTGACAATTGGAAAGAGTATCTTGTGATCCTTAATTGCATCGATTTCAAATACAATAAATCTTTTGGAAAGTAGATCGAGTTGTTTGTCCGAATTCAACAGATAATCATATTCACCCCCTTTGTAATAAGGTTCCAACACATTCAGAAAGTTGGCAATGTCGAAGTCTTTTTCTCTGACTTTCTTTTTCTCTAAAACAGAAGTATAATCTCCCTTGACATATTCATAAAAGCTATTGAAGGATGGAAATTCGTTTTCATGTTTTATTTTTTCAATGTATCCGCTTACTGCATTCGATAGTGCCACTTCCTCAGATCGGGTCGGAGGCTCATCATCTCTCTTCCATAAAGTCAGAATCAATGTTTTGATACTTTCCCTTTTTTCAATATCAAAGACTCCGTCATCCGTATAAAAAGGATTAAATGCAATGGGATTGTCTTCGGTATAGGTGAAATAAACCCCATCTTCACCTTTGGCTTTTCCCTTAATGAGTTCACAGAGTCCCTGATAAGAATTTCCGGTATCCACCAAAAGAACATGGGCGCCCTGTTCATAGTACTGTCTTACCATGTGGTTGGTGAAGAATGATTTTCCCGAACCGGATGGTCCCAAAATGAATTTATTACGGTTGGTAATAATTCCTTTTTTCATCGGTAAATCTGAGATGTCCAAATGGATAGGTTTTCCCGTCAGCCGATCTGCCATTTTAATCCCAAAAGGAGACGAGGAATCGTGATAATTGGTTTCTTCAGTAAAAAAGCACAAAGCCGGTTCTATAAATGTGAAGAAGCTTTCTTCACTAGGAAAGTCTGCTGCATTGCCTGGCATTCCTGCCCAATATAAAGTAGCAACATCCGTGGTGTTATGCCTCGGTTTACATTCCATTAAAGCCAAAGCACTTCCCGTATCATTTTTGATCTGTTTAAGCTCCGATGGATTATCAGACCAAGCCATAATATTAAAGTGGGCGCGAATCGATGACAATCCGTAAGAGTGTGCTTCGTTCAGATACCGTTCAATCCATTCCTTATTGATCTGGTTGCTCCTGCTGTATCGGGCTAAAGAATGCATGTTCTTCGCTGATTTTTCGAACTTTTCAAGGTTACTCTCACTATTGTCCAAAAACAGATATTGATTGTAAATATGATTACAGCTCAATAACAATCCTACAGGTGAGGCAAAAGACAATAGGCAATCACTTCGGTCAGTCGACAATTTTTCATAACGGATATCCGTGGAAACCTTACTAGGTAAATCATCCGTATCAGAAAGAGTATGAAGACATAAACGTTTATTCCCAATACGAACTTCTTCTGATCCTAAAGCAATATCCTGCATGGGAGTACCTGCGTCTCTGGATAAAGTCATGTACTGCTGAAGCAAGCCTTGCTTTTTATCATTACCGATAATGTCTTCTTCATTAAGGCGTTCGAGCTGAATAAAACCTGAATCGTTGATGATTCTTTCAAATTGAGCAACAGATTCCATAAACTGATTCATGTTTTCTCTGTCTCTGACTTCTTTCGGAATAAACAAACCTTTACAAAGCGATGAGAAATTACTCTGCGTTCTCATTCGCTCCTTACTGGTCTTAGTAATGAACAGATAGCAATAATGATTCAGAAAAGGTCTCTCATTAAAATGTTGCTGGTAAGATTTACCTAAAAAGCTCAGGTTTTCATCAGCGATATCAGGACTGTAATTTTCTTTAATGTACCAGTCCTGTTTATGGACAACCGTATAATCGGGTAAAGTCTTTACGGCTTTATGCCAAGCGGAATGCATCGCTTCATATTCTGCAGATGCCACGGTGAAAAGTTCAGGCAGATGTATGGTGAAGCACAAGGTAATGTCGGCATCCTTAGAAATAATACAGTTATCCTCTACAGCTAATAATGGGAACTTTTCTTCCAACGTGCTGATTTTTGAAGTATTTCTCATACAGCAATGTTTTTTGATTGAGCCCTTACATACCGATATATTGATTTTCTGCAGATGATATAACGGGGATGTCTTTTTCGAGCCCCAATTTTCATCAGTCCATGTTCACCATACTTTTTATTTAGTGAAAAGGTTTTCCAGACTACTGTTGAACCTCCTCCGATTCCGAGAAATAAACAGATGTAGGAGTTGATCCCGATCATGTATAAGATCATCACCAAAACAAGCATGCCTAAAAGACCTCCTGCAAAAATGAACAGGTACTGTGCTTTCAAACCTTTGAACTCGACAGTTCTTCCAATTCCTTTATTAATGTTATACGTATTCATAACTAAATTTTAAAGGAAGAATGATCGCAGGATGGTTGCCGCTACGATAAGAAAGATACAGGCTCCAAACCAACTGGCGGCAGTTTTGGATGTGTCAGGATCTCCACTGCTGAATTTGTTGTAAACTTTCACCCCGCCAATCAATCCGACGACTGCTCCAATCGCATAAATAAGTTGCGTTGCCGGATCAAAATAAGAGGTGACCATTTGGGTGGCTTCATTGATTCCGGCGGTGCCGTTTCCCTGAGCTGATAAAGGGATGGTCATCAGTAAAGCCAATGCTGAAATAACCAGCTTTTTTCTTTGTTTTTCCATAATGTAAACAGATTAATTTGTTAGCATTACCCACAGTATGTGGGCTTTGGAGACAAAGGTGGTCGTCAAGATGAAGTGAGTTTTGAATCTGACTTGCGAGGTAATTGTTTGGCTTTAATTGGAAGTTTAATTCTATATTTTTGTCAAAATCTTTCTTGAGCGTTTAAATAAAATAGTGATAATTAATGTTGAGTGGTTTTATTTAATATCTTGTAATGGATATTAAAAATGGTTTTGAAGAAGTGATTGTTCAACTCTTAAGAAATGAAGAAGTTTCAAATAAGAAAAATTAAATAGTTATAGCTCGTGACAAGAGAGAAAAATTGTGCTGCATTTTACAGAGTAGGGAATGGTTGGCAGGCAAATTATTTTTAAAGAGGAAAACAACAGAAGATGGAAATTAAATGACATAAAAAAACCTAGCCGAAGCTAGGTAAAAACTAATAACCATGAAAACTCAAATTAAACATGAGAATCGTTTCTTTTGGAAGCAATAAGAATGCCTGAAAATTATAAAGAAACTATAATTTTAGTTATATTTTGTTAAAAACAGTTTGAAGCATTAATAATCAAGTAAACTTGTCAATATCAAATTCATCAAGATTGTTATTTTCGTAAAAGGAAGAATCAATATTGTTTTCTGAAGAAAGACTCCTATCCAATAGCTCAGCTATTTTTACTGAAGCTCCCTCAATAGAATTTTCTAATAAATTGAATAATTCGGTTCCTTGAATTTTTTGAATAATATCTGCCGCTGTTTCCTTTTGAGTTACTTCTGATTTTTGTTCTTTAAGAAATGCCTCCACTGAATTTAGTTCTTCAAAGGTAACTCCGGTAGCTGAACCGTTGTCATTATCGAAAATTTGATATTGATTCCATTCTTCTTCCTCTTCTTCAAAATCTGGAGTACTCCCGAAAACATCATCTTTCTGCGGAATTTGAATATTGACTTTCTTAGCGTTGATTTCCTGATTAAAATTAGAAGTTTGAGTTTGTTGATTTTCCATATAGTCTTCGTCTAAATGCTTTGGCGGTAATTGCATTTCGACTCTCTTAGATTCACCCATAATACTTGATGATTGTTCAGGTAGTTTATGTTTTGACTTTTCGTCTGATTTTTTTTGAAAAACTATTTTGTCCTGTAACAATAAAGCAATTATAAGTAATAAAGACAGTAATATTAAAATTTCCATAGTCAAAAAAGAGGTTTAAAGTGTTCATTGAAATCTGAAGTAATAGCTTCCTCAAACAGCTCAAAATGATGTTCAAGAATATTATCCAGGTAAGCATATAGAGGAATCTCATCTTTTCCTATAACCTGAATAATTCGGGATAATCTTTCGTGATATTCTTTACGGATGTAGATACTTTTATCTCCTCTTTTTGTCATCGAATGAGCAATTAGAAAATGCTCACCGTAACTTTTGATATTCCTTGGTTTTGAAATCTTTTTTGTAGTTGAGGGAGTTATTGTTGATACACTTTTTATACGCTCCATATCAGAGTTTTCAATTTCTGTTCTATCTATCCTAGGTATTTCCAAACCTTCTTTTTTGGCCCCATCAACCATAAGGTTCATCATTAATTCTTCATTGATGTCAGGGGTGATATTTTTCTTAGTATCCTTTTCCATAATTATAGTTGAATGATTTTTAGAAATTCGTTAACGAAGATGTTTAACCGACAAGCTTTCATTAGATTTTCATCTGCTGGTAATAAAGTGCAGCGGAATACTCTTTTTGTATTTTCTTCACCTTCTTTACGAAAACGGGTGGAATTTTTAATTTGGGTATCCATTAGATTCAGTCCCAGTTGTTGAATCAGATCGTTGTAAATATTGTACAAAGGGGTACTTTCTCGCCCATCAACCTGATTCCAAAACAGATGAATACTTTTAAGAGAGGTTTCACCCTTTTTCATAATCACATCCTGTAAAAGTTGTGTAAAAATCAGAGTGCTTTCCATCACTAATCGGTCTGCAGTGATAGGTGTAAAAATATAATTCATTCCAGCCAAGGCTTTTAAAATACCGGGAGTGTTAACTGTCCCCGGCAGATCAAAAAAAATAACATCCACAGGGACAGCTGAGGTTTCTGGAAACTCATGAGCAGCTTCTAAGATATTTTCTGCTTTGTGCTGAATGACTGGATATGCTTTTTTGTTAATGGTAGTGAACTGCTTATAAGCCAATTTTTTTAAATGTTGATTTTCCATGACCATCGCAAGATCACGGGTTTTCATTTTCATTAAACTGTGCTGAGGAAAATCAGCATCAAATACAGCAACATTATATCCTAATCGATAATGTAATATACTTGCTAAAAGTGTCGTAAAAGTGCTTTTTCCTACACCGCCTTTCTGTGATGAAAAAGCGATAAACAATGGTTGTTTTTTTGTGTCCATAGTAAAATAATTAAAGTTGTAAATTTTTGATAGCAAGCAGCAATGCTATCAGCCTAGTTTTCATGATGTAATACGTGCAATCATAATATCCTGCATTCTGGTTTGCAGTTTATCATAAAAGCATGACGTCAAGCTCTCTTGATGGTAAGCCTTCAAGTAGTTTTGCAATCAATCAATCAATCAATCAATCAATCAATCAATCAATCAATCAAGATATTCTGAATGCATTCCAATAATCATTCTGTAGTTCTGGCACTCCTGAATTCAAGATTGCAGGAATGCAGGCAATCGTGATTTCTTGCCTTCAGTCCAACAATATTGAAGGATTGCGCTACAGAATTCTGGTGCAAAGAACTTTTCATTTTCTTTTGGTTCTATTGAAGTGGTTGTGTTTGACTGTGAAAGGTTGGATTTGGTCAGAACGTCAGTGATTAATTTTATATATACTCTCTTTTACTTTGTAAACGAATTGCTTAAAGAATGACTTGTGAGTTTTGTAAATGAATTTTTAGTAAGAAAAAGCGAAAGCCTAAGGCTTTTTAGGATGGATGTAATGATCTGTCCCGATGACAGATTACAGTGTTCGAAAGAACACAGCAAGTTGTGTTTTGAGTGCCTCATAACTGTTTTTTGTGCCTCAAAACAACTTGCTCCTGCAGAGGGCTGGAAAAAACTTTCGAAGTCAGTTTTTTTATGATATAAATTAAGATTAAATGGAACAGAAAGAAAATGTAAAACAAAATAAAGGGGGACGAAATCCGAAAACAAACCCGAGTATTCACCGTCATGTTTTTCGGTTGACTGATGAAGAAAATGCTCAATTATTAAGCCTTTTTGAAGCTTCAGGAATGAGTAATAAAGCAAAATTTATTGTTGCAATATTGTTTAGTAAGGAAATTAAGGCAGTGAAAATTGATAAAGGAACTGCCGATTTTTACATGAGATTGACTTCTCTTTTTGGTCAGTTTCGCGCTGTCGGTGTTAATTATAATCAGGTAGTTAAGCTTTTATACAGTCGTTTTACTGAGAAGAAAGCTGCAGCATTTCTTTTTAAATTGGAAAAGCAAACCGCTGAGATGGCAAATCTTTGCAAAAAAATCATTGAGTTAACGGAAGAATTTAATCTAAATTATCTTCAAAAATAAATAAAAAATGATTGCTAAAGTGGGTAGAGGAAATAATGTGTATGGTGCTTTAGCTTATAATCAGCTTAAAGTAGATAATGAGAAAGGGAAGATTTTATTTATGAATAAGATGATTGAAACCAAGGATGGAAAATATACTGTTGCTCAGTTAGCAAAATCATTTGAACCTTATTTGGTTGCGAATAAGAATACAGAGAAAACGACATTGCATATTTCTCTTAATCCTGACCCTAAAGACAAAGTTTCAGATGAGAAGTTTATACAGATTGCTCAGGATTATATGAATGAAATGGGATATGGCGAACAACCTTTTGTCGTGTTTAAGCATACAGATATCAACCGTACACATATTCATATTGTAGGTGTTGGAGTTGATGAAGAGGGCAAAAAAATATCCGACAAGTTTGAGAAAAGAAAGTCAATGAAGATTTGTCGTGAATTGGAACAAAAATATAACTTGATTAGCGCTACAAGTAAAGAATCCTTACAAAATGAAAAGGTTTTTAGACCGTTAAATTATCAGGTAGGGGATGTGAAAAGCCAACTAGCTTCTGTCATTCGACATATTCCTAATTATTACCAATTTCAGACGCTAGGGGAGTATAATGCATTACTTTCCCTGTTTAATATTACTTGTGAGAAAGTTGAAAAATCAGAAAATGGAGTTGGGAATGACGGACTTTTGTATTTTGCTTTAAATAATAAAGGTGACAAAGTGAGCCAACCTTTCAAGGCTTCATTATTTGGAAAGAAGGCCGAATTAGAAGGCCTGAATGATCATTTTTTGAAATCAAAAGAAACCTTGAAATTAGGTTCAATTCATGAAAAATTGAAAGAGACTGTTACCTTAGCAATGAAGAATTCTCCTAATGAAATTGAATTTAAAAATATGTTGCAACAGATGGGAATTAACACCGTAGTGAGACGTAATGCTTCTGACAGAATTTATGGAATAACTTTTATTGATCACCAATCTAAGTCAGTATGGAATGGTTCTAGGCTAGGGAAAGAATTTTCGGCTAATGCTTTTAATCAAATTTGGAATGAGGTAGTTAATCTCAAAAAACAAATAAATAATGATGATGAGCAAGAAAATAGGGTTCAGAATAGTTATGAAATTTCAAATGTAGAAAAACCACATGAATTGTTTGATTTTTTTAATGATAATTCAGATTCTAAAATTGATAGATTCGGTAGTATTTTGCCGGAAGGTCAAGGTGAGGATTATGATGAACTTGATTTTGAAAATAAGATAAAAAAGAAAAAGAAATTTCAAAAACCTAGGAAATAGTTATTTTGAGATAAATTATTTTATGAAGAATTGATTCACTTCACATAATTTTTTTTTGATTGTAATATTCTTAATTTACAAGAGAACAGTTCGCAATAATTTAAATCTATAGGAGTATTATGAACTCTCCAAATATTATTTAAGTATTTTATATTTTCTTTAAATGAAGCCCAGGTGGTGTGAATCGTTATTGCGATGCTTACCATCAAGGTTACAACTTTCAATACTTTCTTACCCACCTGTTTTTATTTTGCGGGTTAAATAAGTGACTACAGACTTATACAATACTTGATCTATCTTTTTGACAGGAGCTTTGTTTAGTATATAATCTTTAACTTTGCAAGAATCTTTATAAGTTTCTTATACCCCTTATCAATTAAAAAATCTTTCTATACCTATGTCTATAACAAAAGAAGCAGAACTTATTGGAATGCAAAAGGTGAGTCAAGCTGTGGCTTATACCCTAAAAGAAATGAAAAAATTTGTGAAATCTGGTATTACAACAAAGGAGTTAGACGACTATGGTGCAGCTATCTTGAATGATTTCGGTGCAAAGTCAGCTCCATTTCTAACGTATGAATTTCCTGGTTGTGCTTGTATTAGCGTCAATAATGAATTTTGCCATGGAATTCCTTCTAAAAATACGGTATTGAAAGAGGGAGATTTAATAAATATCGATGTGTCTGCTGAGTTAGACGGTTTTTGGTCTGACAACGGTAATTCATTTGTAATAGGAGCCGATATTAATCAGCATCAGAGGCTAGTTGATGCTTCTAAAGAGATATTAAAAAAAGCTATTAATTCAATAAAAGGTGGCGTGAAAATAGCAGATGTGGGACATCTTATGGAAACTGAAGCAAAAAAGAAAGGGTATAAGGTTATCAAGAACTTAGGTGGCCACGGGATTGGAAGAAGTCTTCATGAGCATCCTGAAGAGCTTTTAAACTATAGAAATCGTTTTGACCAAAGACGCTTTAAAAAAAATTCTGTAGTCGCAATTGAAACTTTCATTGCAACAGATTCATCCTATGCAGTAGAACTCAATGATGGCTGGACAATGGTAGGCAATAAAGGAGGATATATGGCACAACATGAACATACTATTCTCATCACGGATGGCAAGCCAATAATTTTGACTGAGATGAACGGAGTATGGAATTAATTCTGTTATATATTACAAAAATTAAATGACGTAATTTTTAATTACTTTTAATTTACTTATTAGGAATTAGGTCATTCTACAATTAAACATTTCCTGATCTTTATTGAACGTAATTATCTTTAGATAAAACAATTGTTATCCTACTTGTTATTATAAATCATCTTCTGTCTAGGTAATCCAATCTCATGTTCTTGAGGGTAGGGTTTTCTTTGGGTCATGCTTATATCTTCATGAAGGCTTCTTGCAGTTTCCAAAGATTTTTCTTTATCCATTGAATATCTTGGATCTGGTATAAAAGGCATTTTAGCCATTTTGTGAATCGTGAGAGTAGGAAAGTGAAAATCTACTTCTACTGTTCCTAATAATAAATAACAACCTCCGCCTTGAAAAGGATATTCAGCAAGACAATTCGGGAAATGGGCAGTATCAAAATATTCTCCTTCAGTATCAATCCAAGTTCCGAAAAACATCGCTCCTCGTTTGGTAGGAACATGTTTTCTGGAAATTAGATAAGCCAGCATTTTTATTTGCTTTTTATGATGCTTTACCAGATCCTTAGCCATTACAGTCCCACGGTATTTGGTTTGTAACAGATCAAAAGGACTGAACGATACAGGAAAACCAAGAATTTCTATTTCATCGAAAGCATCTTCAAATGGGTTTCTGATAATTGTTGGAAGTTTGTATTCTTTTTGAGGTTCATCCAGTAAGGTAGGGTGTCTGAATGCAGACTGATCATTGCCAAATAGAAATCTCGCTTCAATCAAGAGCTCATGTTTTTGCTTCCCTGTAAACCTAAATGCACCGATGAAAATCAAGATCTGCAGCGTTTCAATTCCGATAGATATTCTTTTAACAAAGTTTTCTAAAGAAGTATACTCCCCATTATTTTTTCTCTCTTCAGGGATCATTTGCGAAATTTTTCCTTCTACTTTCTCAATATGCATGAGTCCTAAATAAACATCTGTTCCGTAGACTGTTGTTTGATATTCACTGAGATTGATGCATGGATTGTTAATGGTTGCTCCAGACATTTTTGCTTCGTGAATATATACTTCAGTTCTGTAAAATCCACCCCCGTTGTTAATAGCACACACCATAAATTCAATTGGGTAATACACTTTCAGATATAAACTCTGATAACTTTCTACCGCATAGGATGCTGAGTGTGCTTTACAGAATGAGTACCCTGCAAATGACTCGATCTGTCGGTATACTTCTGCTGATAGCTGCTCAGGATGTCCCAATTCTTTGCAGGATTCAAAAAAATGATCTTTGACTTTTTGTAGTGCGGATAGAGATCGCCCTTTACCACTCATGGCTCTTCTTAAAACATCTCCATCGGGAGCTGATAATCCACCAAAGTGTAAGGCTATTTTGATCACATCTTCCTGATAGACCATAATACCATATGTTTCTCCTAATTCATCTTTAAAGACCTGATGGAAATATTCAAATTGTGTAGGATTATTATGCCGGAAAATATACTCCTTCATCATTCCGCTCTGTGCAACTCCGGGACGGATAATGGAGGATGCCGCAACAAGTGTTTTATAGTCTCCACATTTTAATCTTCTGAGCAAACCCCGCATAGCAGGACTTTCTACATAAAAGCAGCCAATCGTTTTGCCTATGCTCAGGTAATCATTGCATTTTGCTTCATTTTTAGATAAGGCAGTATTTTTAATATCTATTATGATTCCTCTTTTTTTTTCGATGAGTTCGACCGTATCTTTTATGGTTCCGAGTCCTCTTTGGGAAAGTATGTCAAACTTTTCAAACCCAATATCTTCAGCAGTATGCATATCAAACTGAACAATAGGAAAACCTTTAGGCGGCATTTCTAGTGCTGTAAAGTTGGTAATAGGCTCTTCCGAGATCAGAATACCGCAAGAATGCATACTTCTTTGATTGGGAAACTTTTCTAATAGCTTGCCATATTGATGTACCAGTTTAAATATGGAATTATCATCATGCTCAGTCATAGGCTTGGTTGCCAAAACATCCAATTCTTCTTTGGGGAGGCCAAATGCTTTTCCTATTTCCCTGAAAATAGAACGGTACTTAAATTCAACATTGGTTCCACAGAATGCTACATGCTCTTTACCGTATTTAGTAAAAATATATTCTAAGATGGCATCTCTATTCTGCCAGCTCCAATCTAAATCAAAATCTGGCGGGGTTTTTCTATTCAGATTTAAGAATCTTTCAAAATACAGATCGAGCTCTAAAGGGCATATGTCTGTAATTCCTAAACAGTAACTTACGATAGAGTTGGCACCGCTTCCTCTTCCTACATGCATAAATCCCATGGTATTACTGTATTGAACAATATCCCAGGTAATCAGGAAATAAGCACTGAATTTAAGGAATTCAATAACCTTTAATTCTTTTTCGACTCTTGCTTTGGCTTCTGCATGACCTTTACCATATTTTAGTTCTAATCCTTCGTAAGCCAGATGAGTCAAGAGTTTAAAATCTGTCTCCCTGCTGTCTGTGAAATATTGTTTGTTTTTAGGAGTCTCAAAATTAAAATCAAAACTGCATTGATTAATAATATTTGCGGTGTTCTGTATGATCTGCGGATAATTTAGGTATCGATCCAACAGTTCTTTTTTATTGATAAAGGTCTCGGTTTTTCTGCAGTAATCTTCATCAGCCATTTTACTGATGAGTGTATTGTTATCGATAGCCCTTAAAATCTTATGGAGATTATATTCCTGTTTTGTCTTAAAGGTAACCGACTGCAAAATGACCATTTTGTCAATCAGCATTTTGAGATCAGGCTTAATAAGGTGATTCAGTTCTTCAGGTCTGATTCCTATGAATTCATGTTCAAGAAGCTGGCTAGGTATATTTTCTAAAGGGTAAATAACAAAAGTGTTCTCAAACTTGGGATTGGCCTTAGGAATTGAAATATCATCACAATTATAACCAGTTAAAAGCCTGTTGATCTCTCCAATACTTTTCTGATTCTTTGCCAGACAGATATAATACAGTTCACTCTGAACTCTGATATCAACACCAACGATTGGTTTTATGTTATGATGCTGACAAATCTTATAAAAATCATAAATGCCAGTCACCGTATTGATATCAGTAAGTGCAAGTGCTTTGATATTAAAATCAACAGCCTGCTGAACCAAATCATCAATAGAAATAGTCCCGTATCTCAGGCTGTGGTATGAATGACAATTAAGAAACATAATGAAAAATTTAACGTAATAATCCTGATGCTCTTCCTACACTCAAAGTGCCAAACCTATCTTTGATTTTATCCATGGTCTGATACAATGAAATCAGCTCCTCTGTATCTTCAAAAAGATCCATCTGATGGCAGCCGTGAACAAGTCCTGTAAATCGTACACCGATCAATCGGATTCTCATTCTTCGGGAATATACTTTTTTAAACAGTTCTAAAACATAGTTGAGCAAAGTATGATCTGCTGAAGTATAAGGTATTTTACACTGTCTGGTTTCTGTATCAAAGTTGGCATATCTTATTTTTACGGAAACCGTTGAGGTAAGCCATTTCTCTTGCCTTAACTGGTAACATAGCTGTTCTACCATTCCTGAAAGAATACTTCTGATGATATTGATATCAATGGTATCCTGAGCAAAAGTATCCTCCGTAGATATTGATTTTCTCTCAGAATAGGGAACAACCGGGGTTGCGTCTATTCCATTGGCCTTTTTCCAAAGTATGCTCCCGTTTTTTCCTACTAATTGGTGCAATACGTCAACAGGCATCTCAGAAAGGGTCTGTATGGTTTTAATTCCTAATCTTGAAAACAGTTGAAATGTTTCAGGACCTACCATAGGAATTTTTTTTACAGATAAAGGATTTAAGAAGGGCTGAATATCCTGGGCTTTGACTTCAAGTCTTCCAGTCGGTTTGGATTCTCCGGTTCCAATTTTGGAAACCGTTTTATTGGTAGATAAGGCAAAGCTGATCGGTAAGCCGGTATTTTTTAAAACAGAATCCGCAATTTCAGTGGTCCACTGATAGCAGCCAAAAAATTTATCCATGCCTGAAAGATCCAAATAAAATTCATCAATGCTGGCTTTTTCCAAAATGGGTACTTTTTCCTGAATAACTTCTGTGACCAAATGTGACATATTGGAATAATGCTCCATATCGCCTCTTATGACTTTTGCTTCAGGGCATAATCGTAAAGCCATTTTAATAGGCATAGCACTTCGTACCCCAAAATATCTTGCTTCATAAGAGCACGATGCCACCACACCACGGTCTCCACCTCCAATGATGACAGGCTTATTCTCCAATTCGGAGTTTTTCAGCCGCTCACACGAAACAAAGAACGTATCCAAATCCATATGTGCAATTGCTCTTTCCATGGTACAAACTTAGTTACGTTTTTAAACAAAATACGTATATTTGTTGTCATAAATTATGACAATGTCAATTTTTTCAGATAACATCGTGTTTTTGAGAGGTAAGAAAAATGTAACTCAGCATAAGTTGGCAGATGAACTTATTCTTACCCGATCCAGATATGTTTCCTATGAATATGGAAATGCAGAACCACCTATTGAAGTATTGATAAGGATCTCAAAATACTATAACATTAGTATTGATCTTTTAGTAACGGTAAACATTAGAAAGTATCCTCTGGAAGAAATGGTCAATTTGCCGGGGAACAAAATTTTAATGCCCGTAATAGTTGATCCTACAGGTAACAATTATATCGAAATTGTTCCACAAAAAGCATCCATGGGTTACCTTAAAGGATTCAGTGATCCTGAATATATAGAAAGTCTCCAAAAAATGCACCTCCCATTTTTAAAAAATGGGAAATACAGGGCTTTTTTGGCTGATGGTGATTCAATGCCTCCATTTGCTGACCAGTCGATCATCATAGGAGAATATGTAGAAAAGTTTGAGGATTTAAAACCCGGGAAAGGATATATTTTTGTTACCAGTGAGGGAATTACCTATAAAACCTTTTTTGAGAAAAATAAAAAAAATATTACAGTTTCTGCTGATAATCTATTTTATGAACCTTACGATATAGCATTAGAGGATATTTCCGAAATATGGAGCTATGCACAAGGAATCTTACCAAAAGAGTATAAGCCTCATTATTTACCTAATCAGGTAAATCTTAAAAACTTAGTGGATGAAGCCAAACGCAGCATCAGTAATTTGGAAAACGAAATTCTTACATTGAATCCATAAGAATAAAAAAACTTCCCCGAAGGAAAGTTAAAAACACAAATGATGAAAAAAAAATCCCACCTCAATGGGATAATGTAAATATAATATTTTTTTAACAATCCAATGGGACAACTGAGCTTATTTGATGCAGAAGAATTTTATGAGTTTCCAAAAGACCTTTTGGAATACAGGGAAAATTTTCTAAACAGGGAAGAAGCGGATAGACTAAGAGATCATCTGCTACAAACAGTACCATGGGAACAGCGTACGCAGAAAATGTATGATAAGATGGTCATAACTCCACGACTAACAGCTTGGTATGGTGATGACAATAGATCATATGGATCAGCGGATAACAATATATCTGGTACTAACATTTGGACGTATGAGCTGCGGTCATTAAAAGAAAGGATTGAAAAAGAATTTGGTTATCAATTTAATGGTGTTCTTTTAAATCTTTACCGTGACCAAAATGATTCCGTTGCCTGGCACAGGGATAAAGAAAGTCGATATGGAAAACGCCCGGTTATTGCTTCTATAAGTTTAGGGCAAACCAGAAACTTCGATTTTAGAAAAAAAGACCATCATCAGAGCAAATACAGCTTACCACTTCCTAATGGTTCATTGCTTATTATGAAAGGTGACCTGCAGGAGAATTGGGAACATCGTATTGCCAAATCTGCTGTGTCTATGAAGGAGCGTATTAATTTGACTTTTCGATTGCTGAGGTAAACCTTATCGATCTAGCAATAAGGAAGTAATTAAAAAGACTGACGATAAGATTTCTATTTACGAATATTGACAAATGCTTCCAAATTTTAAAGTGGCATAATAATTTCAATTTTAATCCCAACTTTAAAATTAAATAATATGGATGGGAAGTTTATGCAATGTAATCTCACCCACTTTAGGCCCACTCAAAAGTAGAGTTTTTTGTTAATAATTGATTGTTGTCGTTGTTAAAATTTTGTTGGAATG
>NZ_LELA01000081.1 GCF_001677955.1 Chryseobacterium sp. BGARF1 | reverse complement strand
TGCTGGAAAAACGAGGGCAAAAAAGATTGGGAACGGAGGGCGGAATAGCTGCCCAAAAATATATTGTTAATTGTTTTAACCTACTTATATTCTTTTGATCAATTTATCTTTTACTAATTTATAAAAAGCTACATCAGTTAATAACCGATATGCAACGAAAGGAATTATAATCTTTTTTTTCTGCAGTATATTTTGGTTTTTTGTAAATCGGTTGATGAGTTTCTTTTTAGGTTTTTGCTGAAAAAGAATGTTATTTATTCCGTACAAAAAAGAGCTCCATTTTCGGTTATCATACGAAGTAGATAATGGATTGTAATGGTTTTGATGCAAGACAATTACATTGTCAACAAATTTTATATTGAGCGTATTTTTCACTCTTCTTACAAATTCATTATCATCATAGGCGATTCCCAAAGATAACAATTCATCAAAACCGTGCAGTTTGTCTAAATCTGTTTTGGTTAAAGCAACGCAGAAATGATAAGCATGAGGTTGGTGTACAGAATGGTTGTACCAAATATTTCCGGCTACCGTAGAATTTTGTAAACTTAGGTTGGCAATACTGTCATAAATAACGTTTTCAGGATAATTGGTTTGATGACTGTCTGTAGTTTGTTTATCTAGAGCGAAACATCCAAAGCTTAAATAATCATCTTCAATGAGATTTTTTGAAGTAAACTCAATGACGTTATCAAAATGATAACATTCAGGATTCTGAATAATGATTTTATCTCCTTTTGCATGGCGAAAACCTTCGTTGAAAGGAATGCAGGAGTTTTGATACCATTTATTTTTCTTTTCCAGACGAATCACTTTTAAGAAAGGAAACTCATGTATCAAATCTTCAATTCGCTCTTCTTCATCACTACCATCATCTATGGCAATAAACTCCATGTTTTCAGAATACTCGAACCTTGCAATACTTAATAAAGTCTTGCGGAAAAGTTCTTTTCGGTTGTAATATGCTGTAATAATTGAAATCATGTAGAGCTGTTTATAAAGAAATTGAATTGATTATTTTATCCCACTGAATGAGCGATTTATTTTTCCGCCATTTAGCAGATTCTTTAAAAGATGATTGGTTGAGTTCGTTTAATAAATCTGGCTTATTGATAAGGTTTTGAAGGCTTTCTTGAAATTTTTTTTCATTATTCATTGGAATTAAAAAACCATTGTTTTGATTAATAATATCAGATGGGCCATAATTACAATCGTAAGAAATAAGAGTATTGCCACAGAACATTGCCTCTAGTAAAACCATTCCGAATGCTTCGTTTATACTTGTAAATAAGAATATTTTACTTTTTAAAAGTTCACTTTTAATTTCGTTAATAGGCAATCGGCCAGTAAAGATGATTTTTGATTCTAACCCTTTTTCTTCAACTTGTTTTTTTAAGTTGTCCATTTCAGAACCTTCACCAATTATTTTAAATTGAAAGTTTTTTAGATTTATTTGTGAAATTATTTTAATTAAACTTTCTATATTTTTTTCTCGGTCTAATCTTCCTACATAGATTAGTTGATCTTTTTTGCTTTCGAAATCAATATTCATGATGCTTTCAAAAGGTTCACCTATAATATTTGGAATTAAATATACATTTGAATTGAAAACATTATAATAATCAACGGAGGCTTTATTTATACAAATAATTCCTTTAAGATTTTTATAATTTCGACGTAAAAGATCACCCCATATTTTTCCTCCAACTTCGTAATTTGAATGTTCCCAAGCAAATGTTTTATTTGCAATTTTTTTATTTACGGCAATTTGTGAGGATATCTTGTACCAGGAAGAAATAATGATATCATAATTTTGATGATTGTTTTTGAGCCATTTGCTCATAACATCCCACTGTCCGAAATCGAAAATGTATTTTTTTAAATTAAATCTATAAGGGAATTTCTTTAAATATTTGTCGAATAAAGGATTGATTTTCTGAACCCCAAAATGCCCGAAAGAATTGAGTGTGTGAGTTTTAATTCTATGATCTATTTCATAAAATGTGTTTTCACCTTCCATTAAAAACAAAATACTTACTTGATGATCTTTATCACACAGCTCATTGGCAAGATTAATCATTACCCTTGAAACTCCGCCAGGATGAATATTCTGATAATAAACAAAAAGTATTTTTTTCATTTAATAAATTTTGA
This sequence comes from Chryseobacterium sp. BGARF1, assembly GCF_001677955.1. Taxonomy (GTDB): domain Bacteria; phylum Bacteroidota; class Bacteroidia; order Flavobacteriales; family Weeksellaceae; genus Chryseobacterium. The sequence continues at coordinate 150,490 of NZ_LELA01000081.1, read as the reverse complement.
AAATGGGTGAAGTATCGTTGTTACTATTTTTATTGATAAAGAATTCAGTTCAGAAATGGTTTTTTTGAAAGTTCTTTTGTCTGATGCTGAAAATTTAAGATAACCGCCAATATTTCTAAGTATGGTAATAGGGTTGCTCCATAATTTTGTGTGATATGTATTGAGGAATGCTTTGTAATTTTCGGCAAGCCCAAATGCATTTTTTTTATCATAAAACTGATTGGCGAGTGACTGCTCGTCGTCTCTGTCTCGGAAATATATTCTGGTCACTTCATTAATGCAGTAATGAAAACCAAGCTTATCAAATTGAAACTGGAAAACTCCTTCCGGAATAAAGCCTTTTCCTGAGAGATTCTCAAAATTCAGCTTCATTTTTTTGTAAATATCTGTTTTTCCCATTCCCCATTTATCCCCTTTTATTTTGTATTTATACCGCATGTCAAAAATGGTACAAATTAGAGGCGATTGTGGAAAATGGTCTCCCACAATATTTCCAAACTGATCTTCACAAAGCGTTGATACAAATACAATATTTTGATTGTCGCTAGTCTGCTCCCATGTATTGACAAGAATTTCCATAGAATCTTTTGGTAAGGCATCATCAGAATCTAAGGGTGAAAAATATTTACCTTCGGCAAGATCGATTCCACGGAAAAAAGTTAAAAACTTATGTTGATTTTCCTGATGATAATATCGAATTTTAAAATCAGATATTTTCTGAAACTCTTCAACGAGTTCTTTAGTTTTGTCAGTAGAGCCATCATCAATCACAAGCCATTCAAAATCTTTAAAAGTCTGATTCTGTAAGGATTCAAAAACTCTCGGTAAAGTATGCGCTCTGTTATAAGTGGGCGTAAGAATAGTGACTAATGGTTTTTTCATACTTTCAGTTGATGTTGTTTCTGAAAAACAGAGGTTACCTGATTGTAAATTTTTTCATTATCAAATTTTCCCACAGATTTCTCCATATTTCTTTTGTATCTTTCTGTTAACTTAGTGTTTGTGAGGAATAATTTCATTCCTTCATAAATAGATTTTTCATCTGGTTCTACGAGATAGCCGTCAAAATCATGCTCAATCATTTCCGGAATTCCACCTACGTTTGTACTTACAATCGGAATATTTAATCCCATCACTTCTCCTATGGTTAAAGGATAAGATTCAGACTCTGAAGGTAAAACAAAATAATCAGAATTTTTGATGTAAGGATAAGGATTTATCTGGCTGTCAAGAAGAAGAAATGTATTTTGAACATTTAATTCTTTTGCCTGTCTCTGTAAATTTTCCATTTCTGAACCTCCTCCGATTACTGCAATAGAATGGAGAAAGCCTTCGTCTAAAAGTCTTTTGTGTACATTCATCAACGTATGATAGTTTTTACGGCTATGCAATCTTCCCATAGATGAAAATACGGGATGTGTATCATAATGTACAGGAAACTCTAATGCTTTTATTTTTACTTCATCTATTTTTATAGAATTGTAAATAACAGAGCTTTTGGGATATTCAATCTGGTATAAATCTGTAATAACATCTCTTGTTTGCTTAGAACCAAAAATTACCCAATCGAATTTTTTGAGTGCATTGATTCTGCTTAAAACTCTTTTCTGGTCAGGATCGTAGCCTACATCGGTATGAAACCATGCTATTTTTCTTGAACGCAAAGGGCTTGATAGAATGTTCTCAAATTCTGCATAAGTAGGAGCAATTTCTAAATCAAAATCTTTTTTAATGATTTTACGGTATAATGTTTTAGGGTTATTTCGATAAAAAGAGAGTATTAAATTCCTTTTTATAAGCTGCAAGGTTCTGAGAAACTTGTTGTCACTCATATCTTCTCTTCCTTTTTGAAGAGTAATTAGCTCAATGTCTTTAGGAATACTTTTTCTAAGTTCCCCTTGATCAATCGTTAGAAAAAAAGTAATGTCAAACAAATCTCTTGGGAGATTCTCCAACAGATCGAGAAGCACTCTCTCTACTCCTCCCATTTCCATGGAGCGATGACGGAACAGAACTTTTATTTTGTGAGGCATTTGTGTATTTTAAAAAAAATTAATGCTTAAAGAAACAAATATAAGACTGTTTGTGCAATTCTTTTGTATTTTTACCCCTTAAAACATAACTGTATGAGTAAAGTTTCAGAAATTACAAGCACATTTGTCGCTTATCTTAAACGCCCAGATCTTTATCCCGAACTAAGACGAAAGATATGGAAAAATATATTCAACCGTTCATCTGGTTTACGAGGAAAAGAAGAAGCGGAACAATGGTGCCAAAGCATTGCTGTTTCTGAAAAGGATTTTATAGAAAATGTATTGAAAATAAGTTTCGTTCCTTTTGAGAATATTTTTCCTCAAGAATATCAAAATGCATTAAAGATACAGGAAAAAACACCTGTTAAAATGGGCGGAGCAGGCTCTTTAAGTGTTATTTATTACATCAACGAATTTGCGAAGGCGCAAAGTTCTATTGAGACCGGAGTCGCGTATGGCTGGTCTTCTTTTGCCGCTTTAGCATCTTTAGTTTCCAGAAATGGCACCCTTTACAGTTCAGACATGCCTTATATTCTTCAAAATCAAAGTGAAGATTTTGTAGGATGCGTAATTCCTGAAAAATATAAAAGCAATTGGGATCTTTACCGTTTTGCAGATAAAGAATCTCTTCCTAAAATTTTTGAAAAAACAAAAACTTTTGATGTAGTACATTATGACAGCGATAAAACCTATGATGGAAGAATGTGGGCTTACAAGATTCTATGGGATAGATTGAGAAATGGAGGCATTTTTATGAGTGATGATGTAGGAGATAATGCTGCTTTTAAAGATTATTGTGAACAAAATAATCACAAACCATATATTATTGAATTTGATGGTAAATATGCCGGAGTTATTATAAAAAAATAAATAAAAACCACAGATTATTCTGTGGTTTTTTAGTCTACAAAAACTTTCTGAGAATTTTTGTGATAAGATTGTTTTGTTTTACTTTCAAAAATTCTGGAAGGTTATCGATCTGATTAATTTTTTTATTGTAGAGATATTCTATATTTCTTCGCTTTGTGGTATCTAGAATTACCTGATGCCAGTTATTATTAAGCTTGTCTTTCTTTGAAGACTCTTGTGAAACCCCTTTCTCATGTAAGCGGTAATAATAAAGCGGTGTACCTATGAAATGAAAATTTCCCACTTCATAAAGCTTTAGATATAAATCCTGATCAACTGCTGAAGTGAGTTCTGGGTTAATCCCAACTGTTTTATTATACGCTTCTTTCTTAAATGTGAAAAAATGATTCGCTTCTAAGAAAATATTAAAAAAATCTTTCTTCCCGTTTTTCACAGCGCGCGAATGTTGAAAAATACGTATAGGCTTTAGTGTACTATCGCACAAATGAAATTTAGAATAAGTTACAACATTATCTTTTGTGTGATTTTCTATACTTATTTGTAAAGCATTTTCGGTAATAGCATCATCGGGATCTACAAATCCACAGATTTCTCCGGATGCCATTTCTGCACATCTTCTTTTTGTGTATCCAACCCCTTTGTTTTCTTCGTTCCTGAAAATTTTTACCCTAGCGTTGTCTTTTGTAAGGTTTACTATTTTTTGGTAAGAATCGTCGCTTGAACAATCATCTACAATTACAATTTCAAAATTCTGATAGGTTTGATTAAGAATACTTTTATAGCATTCTGTAAAATAATCGTAATTGTTATAATGAGCAATGAGAATTGAAAATTTTATCATGAAATAGGATTAAATTTAGTTTAAGAAGATTAATATTTCTATGCTATTAAATTACAATTTATAGAGATATTAGTTGTTGATCTTGCTTATTAATGATAATTGAATCCGAAGGTACATCCTTATAAATTACACATCCCGCCCCCAAAATAACATTGTTGCCAATAGTGACATCTTTTAGAATAGTAACATTGGCTCCGGTCCAGACATTATTTCCTAATTTCACCTTTCCAATATTAAAATCTGTTTTTGAAACAGAGAATGGTTGTTTTGTATATTGGTGGTTGTGATCAAAAATCTTCATGCCTTCCCCAAGAATGCAATTTTCTCCAATTTCAATTTCCCCAAGACAGGAGATTGTAGCTCTTGTAATATAAGTTCCTTCTCCGATGCTAAGTTTAGCATTAGGTTTTATGGTAATAAAGTTGTTTTGGTTGATAAACACATTTTTTCCAAACTGAAATTCTGAATCAGGTGAAATATCTAAAAAATTACCGGAACCCAATTTAAAAGAATGGTGAACGGAACTTTTACGGGTGAAAAAAAAATCACGATTTTTTGCATTGATACAGTTATTCGCAAAATTTTTCAATTTTATAAAACATAAACCTAAAACCTTTTTCATCTAAAATGTTTTATCCAAAAGTATTAAATATTCTTTTAATTTTGTAATAATTAATAGCAAAACAATTTGATGAGTACCAATCAGCCTTTAATCAGTATTAATATTCCCGTCTTTAAATGTGAGAAATATATTCTTCGTTGTTTGGAATCTGTAAAAAATCAAACCTATAAAAATTTTGAAATTATTCTGGTTAACGACTGTACTCCTGATGAAAGTATGACTATTATCGAAAAATTTGTTCAAGAAAATCCTAATCTCAATGTTGAAATCTATGAACATGAAAAAAATTCAGGACTTTCGGTAGTAAGAAATACAGGAATTAAACTTTCTAAAGGTGAATACATCTATTTTTTAGACAGCGATGATGAGATTACAGAAGATTGTATCGAATTGCTGGTTAATAATGCTTTAACAACTGATGCACAAATAACGATAGCGCAAAACCGATGGATTAACACGTTTGATAATACGACGAAAGATTTCGGTTTTCCTACCACTGCAGATAAAAAATATTACAACGAAAGGTTAGATATTTTCTCTGCGTACAGCAATGGTAGCTTTCCCTCTTCTTCGTGGAATAAATTAATCAAAAGAGATTTTATTGTTAATAATCAAATTTATTTTGTACCGGGATTATTTGCTCAGGATGAATTATGGTTTTTTCATCTTCTTTTAAAAACCGATACTTTAGCAGTTATTGATGATATTACTTATCTGTATTATTTACACGGAGAATCTGTAATTTTTAATAGAACGAAGAAAAATTTCGAGAATTTTTTAACCATTTTGGAGCACTTTACTCAAGCTTATCATGAAGAAAAAAATGAAGCTTTGAGAAAACTAATCAAAAAGAAAATTATCCTATTCAAAGAGATGGTGCTTATCATGCAATGGAAAGCTCTGAAAGATAAAGAGTATCTGAAAACAAATATTTCAAGAATGCAGACTCTTGCGAGATTGAACTTGTCTGATTATTTTAATTCAGATTTTTCTGTTAGCCTTAAAAAGAAGAATTTCTTTCAAAATATTCCAGCGCATTTTGCTGCAAAATTATTTATCTGGAGGTTTGAACGATAATTTTAGTTTTTAAATTTATAGAACCAAAGCATTAAAGAAAAATTTGACAATAAAAGTGAATTGTAAAGTTTACTTATTCCGCTGAATTGTGATTTTACGGTTTCTTTATCGAGCTCAATATAAGATTCTAAAAGCCTTTTTTTCTGCGCTGATTTTTCTTCAGAGCTCATTTTTTTAGCGAAATGATGAAAGATTTTAATAGCATTTACCAGGTTTTTATAAGCTACAAATTCAAAAATTGATTTTCGAGGTTCATAAATTCCTTTTTCTTTAAAAATTCTTCGCAGCAAATAATCTGTTCGGGTAATATCTATTTTCTTTAGTGAAAGCAATTTGGCTGATGAATCAGGATGAATGTAATGAGTATAAACTGCATCACAGCTTCCAACGAGTGTTGCTTCTTCTAGAATTAATCTCTCTACAATTTCATCTGCATTTAAAAGAGGCTCTGTAAAATTAAAAGAATGTGACTTAAAAACAAAAGATTTATAAAGTCCGCGAATGTGAATGTCATATTTACCGACGGTATCTTTTATCAACTGTTTACCTGAAAATTGCTTGTACTCAAATTCTTTATTTAAAGTATTTTCTGAATAAATGTTGTGAATGTTTTTTATGTTACCGTCAGTGAATTTAGTAATAACAATAGGAGTTACAATATCAAGTTCAGGGTGAGCTAGAAATGTTTGGTAGCATTTTTCAATCGTATCAAAGTCAATGAGGTCATCATGGTCAAAAAGAAATATAAATTCTCCTAAAGCTTTTTCCTGTCCGTATGCTTTGGAATATTGAGCGTATTTCTGATTTTCTTTTGTGTAAATTTTAATCCTAGAATCTTGTTTTGCGAAATATTCTAAATCTTCTAATGTAGAATCTGTAGAACCATCATTTACACAGATTAATTCTATATTTTGGTAGGTTTGGTTTTGCAGACATTTCATAGATGACTTTACAAAATCGCCTAACTGTACAGAGTTATAATACGTTGTAATAATAGAAATCAGAGGTTGTTCTTGCATATCGTTGCAAATATCTGAAATTAATTCTATTAAACTGATTTAAAAATTTTAAGGTCTGAACTTGTGTAAAACTTTGAATCTCACAAATCTTCCATAAATAAGTTTTAAATTTGTCATATATTAATGATCTATGTGCGGAATTGCAGGTATTGTAAAAAAAAATATTTTAAACGATGATTTTTATAAAAGAAGTCTGAAAAATATGACAGATTCTATGATTCATCGCGGTCCGGATGATGAAGGTCAAGAATATTTTCAAAACTGTTTTTTAGGTTTCAGACGTTTAGCGATTGTTGATCTTTCAAAAGACGGGCATCAGCCAATGTACTCTGATACGAAAAATGAATGTATTGTTTTCAACGGAGAAATTTATGGCTACCGTGATTTAAAAAAAGAGATGCCTGAGTATCCTTTTAAAAGTAATACAGATACAGAAGTTATTCTTTCATTATATCAAAAATATAGTTCTGAACTTCCCAAACATTTAAACGGAATGTTTTCTGCGGCAATTTGGGATGAAGAAAAACAACAATTATTCTGTGTAAGAGATCGTTTTGGCGAAAAACCATTTTATTTTGCCACAGGAAAAAACGGTGAATTTATTTTTGCATCGGAGATTAAGGCTATTTTGGCAACAGGCTTAGTAAATAATGAGCTAAATGATGAAGCTGTTTCTCATTTTTTACGCCATTCATACATAAATAGTCATCAAAGTATTTATAAAAATATTAAAGTTTTGCCACCGGCTTCGCAATTAATTTATAAAAACGGGGAGGTTAAAATTTCTCAATATTGGAATTTACCCGAAAAAGAATTAAATATTTCAGAAGAAGAGGCTGTACAAAAATTTAGAAGTCTGGTAGAAAAATCGGTTAAAAAACAACTGATTGCTGACGTTAAGGTAGGTGCTTTTTTAAGCGGCGGATTAGATTCGGGAACTTTGGTTGCGCTGTCTTCCAAATATCATTTAAATCTTACCACATTAGGATTTGAATATGAAGGTGAATGGAACGAAATGCCAGAAGCAAGAAGCATTTCCCAAAAATACAATACTCATCACAAAGAAGTATCTCTGAAAGATGAAGAAATTCCTGAGTTATTACTAGAGGTTATAAAGAAGCTAGATGAGCCACTTGCAGATACTGCAATTTTGGCAACCTATACCATTTGTAAAGAAGCTGCAAAAAATATGACGGTTGTAATCACCGGAAATGCAGGTGATGAGCTTTTTGGCGGATACAAATGGTATCAGAAAGAAAAAGAAATTCTGGATAAGGGAAGTGCAAATCCCAGATTATTAACTTTTTATAAAATAGGATCTGCGGTAAGCGAAAAAGCAGGTTTTAGAAAAGGACAAGATTATTTTCTGGATAAAGTTTTCAGAGCAAAGTTTCCGGATATTGTGGCTTACCAAAAAGAAAAAGTACACAGTAATTTTAGCAAAAAGGAAACCGCTGTACTTTTAAAATCAAATGTAGAATATGAACATTTATATCATTTTACTTTAGATAAAAAAGACCTGAATACTCCTATGAAAATGGATCTTACTAATATTATTCCGGGAGATTATATGGTAAAAGACGATCGAATTGCGATGATGCATTCTATTGAGCTGAGAACTCCTTTTTTAGATAAAGATTTGGTAGAATTTTGCTCTGCTCTTCCCGCGAAATATAAAGTGAATACCGAAAAGACCAAAATTATTCTGAGAAAAGCTTTTGGAGAATTACTTACAGATAATATTTTAAATAAACGAAAACAAGGATTTGGCGCACCTGTAGAAAAGTGGCTGAAAATTCCGGCTATGGAAGAACTTTCATCAAAGATTTTAAGAAATCCTTCCTCAAAAGTTTTTACAAAATTAGATTTTGATGTAGTTCAGAAGCAATTACGTTACAATTATAAGCATTGGTCTCTTTTGATATTGGGAATTTGGATGGAAGAACATGTCTGAAATTTATTTGGTGAATTTCCATTTTAATTCTCGTAAAATATAAAAAAACGGTCCTTGTATGCCTCCATATTTACAGTAAAGCGTGAAGATTGATGATGGCAACTTGTTTTTAAGTTGGTAATAGTGAAGTACGGCATGGTATTTTTTGATTAAAAATAAGCGTTGTGAGTCACTGAATTTATCATGATAATCTGAAAAAATAACTTCATAAACCATAGCTTCACCCACTTGTTTCTGATCTTTGAAAGAATCTACTCTGCTGAGGTTGATTTCTGAAGATCTTACAGACATTTGAGTAGAATTTAAGCCATAAATTAATCCACCTTCAGAATAATCGATCCAAGCTACTAAAGGAGTTCCCCATGCTAAAGGGAATCCCCTGAAACCAATTTTTTCATAAGAACTTCTTCTGAATATATTTTCACTTATACTTGTGTGTGTTTGTTTATTTCGGTCTCGCCAAAACGTATTTATTGAGGTGTCGTATTCCGGGTGAACTAGATCAGCACCTCTTAATTTAGAATTTGAATCTATTGAAGTTATTGCCGTTTTAATAACATTGATGTTTTTTTCGTCAACAACAGGTAAAATTTTATAAAACTCTTCTACAAAATTCTTTTTTGGGCAATCGTCATCTCCCAAAATACATATCCATTCTTCGTCTTTAGATAGATCGATACATCTTATCCATTGCCCTTCTAAATCTATAGCTCCTAAATTGGTTTCGAAGACTTTGTAGGTGATGTTTAAACTGCTGTATTTTTCTATTATGTTAAAAGGATCGTTAGGGCTATTATCATTACCTACATAAACAGTAAAATTTTTGTTAGTTTGCTCTTCTAATGATTTTAAAGTTTCTTCAAAAAAATCAATTTTATAATAGGGAATTACAAATGCAAGTTTATTCATTTTTTAGTTTGGTTTTGTGTTTGATTTTAAATAATAAGGATTTACTTAAAAATTAAAAATATTTATGAAGAATATTATAAAGATAAGTCTCTTTATCTATTTGATTATTTTCTATAAAATACTCTTCCATTTCAGGAATATTAATATCATATCCTGAACCGCTTTTTAGAAGGTTACTATTAATTTTCTTATTGTAAAATCTTTCTACAATCTCTAAAATTTCAATGACGGAATAATTTCTAAGATAAGCAACATTGATAATTTTGTTTAAAGAATGCTTTTTTAGAATATTAAATGTGATCTCTCTAATATCATCTACATCGATGAGGTTGCGTGTTGCTTTGGTGTGTACGTTAATTATTTCATCATTTTTTACTGCTCTCACAATATAATTCATGAGAAGATTGGGGTTGCCTCCTTTACCCACTGCATTGCTTACTCTCAGAATGAGAAACTGATCACACGATTTTTTAATCAATTGTTCCATTTTCAGTTTATGAAGAACATAATCGCTTCCGGTTTTAGAAGAATCATAAATACTGCAGGTCGAAAAATAGACAAATATTTTGTCGGGATTTTCAACAATTGTATTTTTAATAAGATTTTCCTCACGTAAAAATTCTTCAACTCTTGTTTCTAAAGAATTGGAAACTCCTGAAGCAAAGAAAATAGTGTTTTCTCTGTCGTATGCTGTGAATAATGATGCAATAAGACCCTTTCCGACTATCATTCTGCTATTTTTTTTACAATTCGTTCTGAAGCTTTTCCGTCACCAAAAGGATTGTTTTCGCTTTTAAAAATATATTCTTCAGGATGATGATAAATTGCATTGAAGTTTTGTTTTATTTTTTGAATATCACTTCCTACCAAAACACCACATTTACAAGTAATAACTTCTGGTCTTTCAGTCTCTTCTCTCAATATCAGTACTCGTTTTTGTAAACTTGGTGCCTCTTCTTGAATGCCTCCAGAATCTGAGATAATGATTTTAGACTTTGCCATTTTTGTGATGGCTTCCAGATAGGAGAGGGGTTCTGTAAAATTGATATTTTCCGGGATACCGTTTTTAAAAGATTCTAAAATAATTTTTCGTGTATTAGGATTAGGATGTAAAGCCCAATCAAATTGAGTGACCGGATTTTCTTCAGCCAATTCTTTTATTGCCTGTGTAATTTTTCTCAAAGGTTGACCAATGTTTTCTCTTCGGTGAGCGGTAATAAAAACACGATCCTGATATTCTACTTGGATATGTTCTTTTTGAGTTACATACTTTATCATGTCAACAATGGTATTGCCAACTAAAGAAATTTTATCCTCGGAGATATTTTCATTAAGAAGGTTTTGCTTTGATAATTCTGTGGGAGAAAAATTAATATGGGTGGTCAAAGAAACAACACGTCTGTTGAATTCTTCCGGAAAAGGCAGATTAATATCAGAAGTGCGAAGACCAGCTTCAATATGATAAAATTTTCTTTGTTCTAAAAAAGCAACCATTGATGATGCTAAGACGGTAAATGTGTCGCCTTGTGCAATAATTTTCTGAATATTTTCTTGATGAACAAGATTCGAAATGTCGTTGATGAGTTTTGCAATAAGATTAGAATTGCTGAATTCTAAAGATTGTACAGATAGTTGAAAATTGGGTGCAATGCCGAAGCTTTTTTCCATTTCGGTTAAAAGAGAATCATGCTGTCCGGTGTTAACGATGGTAATATTTTGTCGAATCCTATTGAATTCATTGATAATAGGGAATACCTTCAGAAATTCTGGACGTGTTCCGTAAATGATTGCAATTTTTTCGTTCATCAAGCTATTTTCAGTAAAAATAGTAAAAACTTAAGATTTTAAACGCTTTATAATGTGTTTTAATAACATTTTTAATGGAAACTGATTAAGGATTTCATCTGCCGAAAATTTCTTCATATTATTGACGACATTGTGTATTTCTTTTTTTCCATTTTGCAATTCAACCATATTTTTTAAATGAAAATGGGTATGCACAAAATCTTTAAAAGGATTATGCGTATTTTTTTCGTGCCATGTTCCCACAAAATGATGACTGGTATAATTTTTAGGCAGATCAAGGCAGAAATAGGTAGATGGATAAATGGCAATTCCGTCTGCCAATTCTTGATATTCGTCTCTATTGGGATCTATTTTATATTCTTTTACTAATAGATCCGAAACAAAAACAGTATTGGTTATAAGATTGAAATCGGTTTTTTTATCATAAAAATTCAAAACTTTTTTGGGCCAAGGATGACCAGCTTCTGTTGCCCAAAGTGCTGTAAAAGGAGAACCTTTAATCTCGAATCCTGAGAACGCCCGGTGAATGAGAAATTCATCTAAAGAGAATTTTACCTCAACATCAATATCCATGTAAATTCCACCTTGCTCAAATAATGCTAATGCTCTGGCATAATCAGATACGAAAGCCCATTTTTTATTTTCCGCAGCCAATTTTACATAGGTACAGCAGTGGATATCAAAATTTGACTCATTCCATTCTATGATTTCATAATCCGGAAGATTTTTTTTCCAAGACTCTAAACAGATATAGAAAGATTCTGGTTTAGGGTTTCCACCAAACCAGCAGTAGTGTATTTTTTTGGGGATCATGAACTTAAAAATTTGCTTTTTAAAAACTTATTAATGGGTTTTTCAAAAAATTCAAACAATATAATACTAAAAAAAATGGTAGTTATAAGGATTATAAATAATGTTGCAATAGGATTGTTATGTTGCAAAAATGGTAGCATATTGATAATAACAAAAAGATGAATCATGTAAAAAGAAAAACTGATTTCTCCGAGATAAACTAAGATTTTGTTTTGTAATAATTTTGAAACTCTTCCTTTTTCTAATGCAAATATGAGGATAATTGCTGACATGGGAATCCAATAATATACAGAGAAACGATACATCCTTGGAATTGCATTGTGAGGTATAAAAAATACGATTAATAATAAAATTGCTAAATATTCCCAAGTAGAAGCAGTAAGCTTTTTATGACTTTCAGAATTTACATATGTATAACCATGATATAGTAATATCCCCAAAGAAAAATCGAGTAACCTGCTAAAAGGATTGATGTAATAAACATATTTTATATAAATATCTGGTACTTTTAATGATAAAGAAAATAAAAGGATACTTGAACTAATTAAAAGTAAAACACTTGTTATTTTATATTTATTGATAAAAGGGAAAATAAAAGGAAATGAAAAATAAAAGAAAAATTCGTTAGAAATACTCCACGAAGGTGCATTTATGACATGATCATTTATTGTGGGTAGAAATGATTGTACTGCAAAAATATTAATTAACCATGTTGGCCAATTTATATTTGCGATTGATAAAGAGCAAATAAGCATTGTTAAGAAATACAAAGGATATAGTCTAAAAAACCGTGCTTTATAAAACCGAATTGTATCGAATTTGTTTTTTGATATTTTTGAATCATTACTATATGAAATCACAAAGCCGCTTAGAATAAAAAAGAAGCTGACTCCAATATATCCTTCAAAAAATATGTTTCTAACAAACCAGTTAAATATAGGATTGTCACTTTTTATTCCTTGTAAATGACTCAGAAATACAAAAAAAGCAAAGAAAAATCTCAAAGATGTTAAAGGTTTTATCATGCTGTTTCAAAATTAAAATCTTTAATCATTACCCATTTTGGATTATATTGATAAAGAGCCGTGTTTTCTATTTTTCTGCTTCCAAATATAGGGCAATAGGTGCTTTCCTGAGATTGATATAAATAATTCGAAATATATGCTGCCCAAAACGAAAATGTAGAATTTGATAAAATTAAATTTTTTGAATTTGAAACCCACAAAAAACTGGTAATGATTTTATTATCGCTCAATTCGGGAAAATTTAGGCAGGGAGTATGCTCATTCAGAAAACTAAAATTTTCTTTACACCATTGCATATTGTCGGATAAAATATTAATTCTAGACCATTTTTTATCTTTTAAATAATTTTCAAAAACGTGTTTTATAAAACCAATTTGGTCATATCCATAAATAGAAGAGTTTCCTTTTTCATAAAAATCTCCTCGTCTGATGTTTATGGTAAGCTCATGAATGGTAGGCTCAGGTAGAGATGATAAGATAGGCTTCACAAGTTCGGATGACACAAGATATTCTTTAATAAAATCATTTAAATCTTCCTCAGTAAAATCCTGATTAAAAACTTGGTAAAAATTGTTTGATGCGTCTTTTTTGTGATAAAACTTTACCTGATTTTCTGTAATGATATATTTTTTAAGATGAGGGAAATAAGCTGTTAAATCATCCATATGTTGTGTATAGAGTATTTTTAATGACTTTCCTTGTTGCTCAAAGATATAAGCTCTCAGAAAAAAGTAGAGTAAGTTTCCCCATCTTGCACCTTTTGGTGTGATAATGACGTCTGTAGTATATGGGAAAAAAGTTAAAAAAAAATTCTTTAAAAACGATCTCATAATAAGTGCTTGGTTCTGTTGATGATTTTTAAGGTGTTTTTTAGTCCCAATATTTGGGGGTTGAGGTATTTAAGAATAATTTTAAAAGATTCAAAACGAGAGAATTCTAAATTTTTAAGTAAAGCAATAAGCTTGTAAAAATTCTCTATTTCTACATTGATATCTATTTTTTGGGTTGAGAAAATTCCAATTATTGCCCTTACTTTAAGTATATTATGGAGCCATTCTTTAGAAATTGATCCTGTAGAAAAGTGATTAATTAAAATTTGATCAGTCACAAAGTTGGTGTATTTTTTTGCGGCTTCTAAACTGAAAATAAGATCATACCCATGAAAACCAGTAATGTTTTCATTAAATTTTACAGAGTTATACACTTTCTTTGTGCATGCAAGAAAAACTCCATCTAATGATTTTACAGGAATTTCTGTGGCATTATTTGAAAAGTTACATCTATTATTGAAAAATTGCTGTCCGTTATTATCTGTCTGAATAAAATGTAAAAATTTGTGACCGGAATTCCACCAACTTCCAGGAACATAAGAATAGTAATCTCCTCCAGCAACTCCTACGACTCCACAATTGGGTAATTGAAGGATGTGTAAAAGCTTTTCACCCCAATTGTTGTCATTAAATAAAACATCTTCATGTACAAACAAAAGGTTGTCATATTTTGATTGCTCAGCACCAGAATTGTATGCTTTACATATTCCCATTTTACCAGGGTTCCAGATTTTCACAATCTCGTATTCAATTTTATTACCTATGGTCTGGCTTATGTTTTTTGATATTTGTTCAAAAAAATGATGCTGATAGGAAGAGATTATTATAGAAATCATACTTAAAATAGGTTGAATAATTTTTTCAAAGACTTAAATTTATGAAAACTAAAATACTCGAAGATAAATCTAGATAAATCTAAATGAAGTTTATTGTTGAAAAGTATAATATAACACTGCTCTAAAAGAAATTTTTTTGATGATTTGCTCAAGGATGAGTGATCTTTTACTTCTAGATAAGAATCCCAATAATAATAAAAATAATTAATCTGTCTTTGTTTTTCATCCATGTTTTTTCCAAATTGAAAAGAATCATCATGATATCTTCTAAGAGAAAGAACCATATTTTTTGCAATAGCTTTTTCGGTCGTAAGAACAAGTTTTATAAAATAGTTATATTCCTCAGCAGATTGATTTTTTTCTGTAAAACGAATTGATTTTGCTACTTCTGTTTTTATAATAGGATCTAGCGTCAACCAATTTATTTTTTTTTGAATAAAATGATCTGCAGAAATAGGTAATTCGAAAAGATGACGATAATTAATCGAATTATGATTTTCAGGATTATTAAAATATTCTGTCTTAGTGAGTGCAAAATCGTAATCGCCTGCAGTGATGAGGTTCATTTTTTCCTGAATGTGATTAGGTGTCATCAGATCATCACTATCGAAAAAAATCACATACTTTCCGGTTGCTTTTTCCATACCGATATTTCTGCATGAATTTGCTCCTTTAGGGTAACCTTCAGGGCGAGAAAATAATTTGAACCTACAATCCTTATCTATATATGATTGAATAACTTTCAAAGAATAATCAGTAGAAACATCATCTATAATAATACATTCCCAGTTTTGGTAAGTTTGAGCTAAAATAGAATCTAGCGTTTCTCCTATTAGAGAGGCGCGATTGAAGTTGGGAATGATTATTGAGGCAAGAATTTTCATTTTTAAAATATATATTTTAAAAGTTTGGCAGCATTAAAAATATTATCACAACCAACAGTATATATCAATTTAAAAGAAGGTTTATAATTCTCATAGTAAAAGTGTTTTTTGATATTTTTTAAAATAGTTTTCTTTTGTTCTGAGGTAAATAGATTGTAATAATTAGTTATGATATAATTATAAAATTCATTAGTTGCCTTAGATTTTTCATTTTGATTACTTTTCATTGAAGAAATATTAATGCCTGAATTTCTTACGAAAAGGAAACTACTTTTGTTATACAGAATTTTATTGTTCTCTGAATAATCAAATATCATACAATCATCACTATGCCATGCTAAAGGAAATTGTTTGATTTTATGTTTTAAAAAAGTTTTTGTTCTAAAGATATTTTCGGAGAGAGAAGATAAACTTATATGCTCTATTCGGGAAATCAAAAAAAACCTTCTGTCAATAATAGAATTCGGAAAAGAGAATTTTTTTATAGTTATATTATTTTCATCAATAATTTCTATAGGAAACTTTAAGACATTGATATTTTCATCATTTAAAATATGTAATGATTTATAAAATTCTTCAACAAAATTATCAACAAGAACGTCATCATCTCCTAAAATTTGAAACCATTCTTCCTTTATATTTGTTAATATTCTTTCCCATTGAAGAGCTAAGTTGTGCCCACCAATATTTTCAGTATAATTATAATACAAGTATTCATCCTGTTTATAATATTTATTGATAATCGGAATCGGGTTTTCAGGACTTGCGTCATTTCCTATATATAAAGCAAAGTTTTTATTGGTCTGTGAAGCAATAGATTTTATTGTTTCTTCAAAAAAATCTATTTTATAAAATGGGATAACGATTGCCAGTTTAGACATTTTTTATTTTTTTTCAATCAGAGGTTAATAAATAAAATGTTATCATACCATATGCTAATAGTAATCCAATAAAGTCAAAATTATTTTTCTGTCTATGAAATATATTTTAATTATGACAAATTGCTTTATTTATTCATGAATCCATAGTAATCTATTAAATAACTTTTTTCAATATAAGAGTTTGGTATCCGTGATTGCAAAGATTCATATCATATTGGTTGGTGAAATTTTCTATAGGTTTGCCATGGATGTACAGTATTTTTTCCTTTAAAACTCTATTAAGAAACCTATTTTTTAAATTATATTCTTTACGTTTTCGCTCTCCAATTATTTTTATTTCCTGAATTACAATATCAACTATTTCAAATTTTGATTCAAATAATTTATGAAAATCATAGAAATTCCATTCAATTACATGATAAGGATTTCCTGGTTTTGTATTCGTAATTTTAGTGATAGGTGTTGAGATTAACAAGATTCCATCATCTGCTAAATTTTCATAAAGATTATTTATAAACTCAAGATAATTAGGAACATGCTCTATTGTTTCAAAGCTTATAATTACATCAAAAAGGGTTGTGTTTTTGTATTTTGTACCGTCATCAACCACTCTCGTGATATTATTATGACCGTATCTATGCTCACCATATCTTATTGCATCTTCACTAAGGTCAACTCCTACAACGGATTGTGCTTTTCCTTCTGTTGCAAGAAGATAAGTTCCGTAGCCACAACCTGAAGCTACATCTAAAACCTTTTTGTCTTTTACATATTGCAGTGCATATTTATATCGGTCTAAGTGTTCATCCTCGTATTTTTTTAGCATAAAACCATATACCCATCTTTCAGCTTTTCCATAAACTAAAAGGTCTGATAGGTTTCGTAATTCAAAGTTTGTACAGAATAATTCTTCAATAATATTATTTTCTTTCATTTGTCCAAGTTTGGTTTATTGCAAAATACCCTTGTGAATAATCAGGTTTTTCTAATTCGAAATTATCTTTTATATTAATACTTAATCCTTTGTCGTAGTAATCGAGAGTCTCAGTATTGTCACCAATGTATATTTCACAATTGTATTTTCCTGATTTTAGAGGGAAGTTTGATATTTCACAAGATATAATATTCTCACCTTTCGATAAATCGAATGCTTTTTGAAAATGAGCCGAAAAAGGAGTGAATAGTCTATTCCCTAAATCATCATTAAACCCAATTCCTATTTTTATATTTTTTATATTTTTATTCGATTGTATATGAAACTCTAAAATACCATCTTGCATTGTTTGTAAATTACTTGATGCATCTTTTTTACTATAAGATTTGAAGTTTTTCAGATGTACATCTTTTTGTGAATTTGGTATTATATCTTCACTCTCTACATTATGGGTGTATAAGCTGATAATAGATTTTATATCTGAATCACCTCTTAAAAGACCTTTTTCTAAAAGAATCCCTTTTTGGCATAATTGTAAAATACTAGGTAAATTATGACTTACAAACAGAATGGTTCTCCCTTCTCCTTTTGTTACATCACCCATTTTTCCCAAACATTTTTTCTGAAACTCGGCATCACCTACGGCCAAAACTTCATCCACAATAAGGATTTCAGACTCCAAATGCGCTGCAACAGCAAAAGCTAGACGAACGTACATTCCTGAAGAGTATCGTTTTACAGGAGTATCGATGTACCTTTCAACACCTGAGAAATCTACAATTTCGTCAAACTTTCGGGTTATTTCTTTCTTAGTCATTCCAAGGATGGCTCCGTTGAGATAAACGTTTTCACGACCTGTCATTTCAGGATGAAAACCGGTTCCTACTTCAAGGAGAGAGGCAATTCTTCCGTTGGTATATATATTTCCGGTAGTAGGTTTGGTCACTTTACTGAGGAGTTTTAAAAGGGTAGACTTTCCTGCTCCGTTTCTTCCAATAATTCCTACAGCATCACCTTGCTCAATCTCGAAGTTAATATCTCGAAGAGACCATACATAATCTGAACTTCCTTTGGTAGATCGATCATTAGATTCGCCAATTTTCAGATAAGGGTTTTCTTTACCGCGTACTTTATGCCAAAACCGGTTGAGGTCATGGGTTAAAGTTCCAGTTCCCACTTGTCCCAGACGATATTGTTTTGATATGTTTTCTGCCTTTAATGCAAGCATGTAATTTGATTTAAATAAATTTAATTTTTCTTTTTTAATAATGCATTGTAATTTTCATTACTCATTACTCATTACTCATCCTAAACCGTATCTATGAAAGTTTTCTCGGATTTATTAAAAGAGACGATTCCCAACAGTAGTATGATAATGATAAAAGAAAAGCTTATCAATAATCTTGTTATATTGAATTCTCCAGAACCAATAAACCCGTATTTAAAACATTCAAAAATGGGTGTTAAGGGGTTCAGGTCTGCTAAAAAGCCATAGTTTCCTAATTTTTGTTTTACTAAAGAGGTAGGCAGAATAACAGGAGTAAACCACATAAATAAACTTACTCCAAAGCCTAGTAACAATGATAAATCTCGATATTTTGTAGTGAGTGAAGAAAATATCATGCCCAACCCTAAAGAAAATAAAGCAAGAAAGATAATTAATACGGGAAAGAAAAATGCCCAAGAATTTGGTTGTACTTCCCCTCTGTAAATATAATACGCTAAGACAATCCAAAATAAAATCAATTGAATCCCAAGTCTCATAAAACTTGAAATAATAGTCGAAATAGGAGTCACTAATCTTGGAAAATAAACTTTTCCAAAAATTGCAGCATTTCCAGTAAATACATTCGAAACACTCAACATCGTTGTACTAAAATATCCCCAAAGCGTATTTCCTGCCAAATAAAATAATATAGGGGGAATGCCATCTGTAGGTAAATTTGCGATGTTTCCAAAAACAAGTGTAAAGACAATTGTCGTTAAAATAGGATTAATGAAAAACCAAAGCGGGCCTAATATGGTTTGCTTAAAAGAAGAAATGAAATCTCTTTTTACAAACATAAATACCAAATCTCGGTATTGCCATACTTCTTTTAAATTGAGTTGAAATAAAGAGTGATTAGACCCTATTGTTTCTGTCCACTTTTGTTGTGGGTCATTCATTTGTGGGAGTTTTTACAAATTTAAAATAATTAATTGATTTTCAGTTTGCTGAATCTTAAAATATTCTTCATATTCAAACAAATCTATAGCTAATATATTAATTATTATTCTTTAAACAAAAAAGCTACTAATCTCTGACTAGTAGCTTTGTGTATTTTATGTGGTTTCTTATTTGTTTACCAGCTTTTTAAGATATTCACCATATCCGCTTTTACCATATTTGATTGCAGTTTCAAGTAGTTTTTCTTCGTTGATAAATCCGTTTCTGAAAGCAATTTCTTCAATACAACCTATTTTGAAATCTTGTCTTTTTTCAATTACGCGTACAAATTCTGAAGCATCATTCAGAGAATCAAAAGTTCCTGTGTCTAGCCAAGCGGTACCTCTGTCGAGTACACCTACTTCCAATTTTCCTTTCTGTAAGTAAACATTGTTAATGTCGGTGATCTCAAGCTCGCCTCTTGGGGAAGGTTGGATGTTTTTTGCAATTTCTACCACTTCATTGTCATAAAAATACAATCCCGGAACTGCGTAGTTTGATTTTGGATGCGTAGGTTTTTCTTCTATAGATACTGCTTTCAGGTTTTTATCAAACTCTACTACACCATATCTTTCAGGATCTGCAACATGGTATGCGAAAACAACACCTCCATCAGGATTGGTTTTGTTTTTTAATAAAGTTCCCATTTCAGAACCGTAAAAAATATTATCACCTAAAACTAGGGCTGCAGAATCTTCACCAATAAACTGGTCTCCAAGAATAAAAGCCTGCGCCAATCCATCCGGACTTGGCTGAACGATATATTCTATACTGCATCCCAATTGAGATCCGTCACCCAACAGTTTAATAAATCCTGCCTGATCATGAGGGGTTGTGATGATCAATATGTCTCTAATCCCTGCTAAAAGCAATGTAGAAAGAGGATAATAGATCATCGGTTTGTCGTAAACAGGCATCAGCTGCTTGCTTACGGCGATGGTAAGAGGGTAAAGTCTTGTTCCGGAACCTCCTGCTAAAATAATACCTTTCATCTTGCGTGTTTTAATTATATTGCTTTTCGTAATATTTCTGGTAATCTCCACTGGTAACATTTTCCAGCCATTCTTTATTTTCTAAGAACCAATCGATTGTTTTTCCAAGCCCTTGTTCGAAAGTTACAGAAGGTTTCCATCCTAACTCTTGATTTAGTTTTGTTGCATCGATCGCATAACGTTTATCGTGACCGGGTCTGTCTTTCACGTAAGTGATCAGTTTTTCTGAATGACCTGTAGGGTTTCCAAGCTTTTCATCTATCTGTTTGATCAATTCTTTTACCAAATCAATATTCTGCCATTCGTTGAAGCCTCCAATGTTGTAAGTTTCTCCCGTTTTAGCCTCATTAAAGATTTGATGAATGGCTTTGGCGTGATCGATTACGAATAACCAGTCTCTTGTATATTTTCCGTCACCATAAATAGGTAAAGGCTTTTCATTAATAATATTAGAAATACAAAGAGGGATCAATTTTTCTGGAAAATGATTGGGTCCGTAATTGTTTGAACAGTTAGAAATAATAAATGGCATTCCATAAGTGTTTCCGTAAGCTCTTACTAAATGGTCTGAAGCTGCTTTTGAAGCTGAATATGGAGATTGTGGGTCGTAAGAAGTGGTTTCTAAAAAGAATCCTGTTTCACCTAAACTTCCATACACTTCATCTGTAGAAACGTGATAAAAAAGATGAGTTCTTTTTTCGTTTGGAAATCTTCCGTGGGTATGGTCTGGGTTTAAAGTCCAGAATTCTTTACAAAGATTCAAAAGATTGGCAGTCCCGTTTACATTGGTGTTAATAAATGCCATCGGATCTATGATGCTTCTGTCTACATGGCTTTCTGCAGCCAAATGAATCACCGCGTCTGGATTGTATTTTTCAAAAACCTTTCTTAGTTCTTCAGGTTTTGTGATATCTGCTTTTTCGAAAACATAGTTAGGCTCATTTTCAATATCCTTTAAGTTTTCAAGATTTCCGGCATACGTTAACGCATCAAGATTGATGATGGTAGAATCCGGATTATTTTTTACAAACTCTCTTACAACGTGTGAACCGATAAATCCGGCTCCGCCTGTGATGATGATGTTTTTCATATTGATGATATGCGTTTACCGTAAGCTTTTGGCTTTTGGTGTTTATTTTTCTTTTTTCCTTGAGTTTTTTTCCTTGGCTCTTATTGGATCGTTTTTCTCCCGATGCTTTTATAAAAGAAACCATTTTGCTCAGGAACTTCCAATGGGAACATATTTCTTCCGTCAAAAATAGCCTTATTATTCATTTTTTTAGCCATCAGATCAAAATTTGGATTTTTAAACTCCGGCCATTCTGTTGCGATAAATAATGCGTCGGCATTTTCTAAAGCATCATACATGGTATTGGCGTAAGATATTTTATCACCTAATAATTTTTTAACATTGCCTTCAGCGATCAGATCATAAGCAATTATTTTTGCGCCTTTTTGAAGAAGTAATTCAATGTTATCTAAAGAAGAGGCTTCTCTTATGTCGTCGGTATTGGCTTTAAATGCCAATCCCCACATGGCGATAGTTTTACCTTCAAGGTTTCCATTGAAGTATTTTTCAATTTCTGAGATCAAAATTACTTTCTGTGAAATATTTACTTTTTCAGTCGCTTCAAGGATTTGGAAATTAAAACCATCATCTTTTCCTGATTTAATTAAAGCTTTTACATCTTTAGGAAAGCAGCTTCCGCCATATCCGATCCCTGGAAACAAGAAACGGTGACCAATTCTGTCGTCGCTTCCCATTCCTAATCTTACTTTGTCTACATCGGCACCTACTTTTTCGCAATAATTGGCAATCTCATTCATAAATGTGATTTTTACCGCTAAGAATGAGTTGGATGCATATTTTGTAAGCTCGGAAGATTTTTCATCCATAAAAATAATAGGAATTCCGGTATTGGTAAATGGCTGATAAATTTTTGCCATAATTTCTTTAGCTTTATCAGAGCTCGATCCTACAACCACTCTCGCGGGATTCATAGAATCTTCTACCGCAAAACCTTCGCGTAAAAACTCAGGATTTGAAACCACGTCAAAATCAATAGCAGTTTTTGCGGAAATAGTTTCTCTTACTTTGTCGGCTGTCCCAACAGGAACAGTACTTTTATTAACAACCACTTTATATTCGGTCATCAATTCACCAATATCATTGGCAACTTTCAAAACGTAAGATAGATCTGCCGAGCCGTCTTCTCCTGGTGGAGTAGGAAGGGCAAGATAAACCACTTCACTTTTATCTAAAGCTTCTTTCAGGTTTGTAGTGAAAAATAATCTTTCAGATTGAATATTTCGGTGAAACATTTCCTCAAGATTTGGCTCGTAAATAGGTACGATGCCGTTTTTCATCCCTTCTACTTTTTTTTCATCAATGTCAACACAATAAACCGAATTGCCAAGTTCTGCAAGGGTAGTTCCCGTAACCAAACCCACATAGCCTGTTCCTACTATTGTTATATTCAAAATATATGTTTTTATAAAATTCCTGACAAAAATACTAAAAATTGTTTCACGGTTCTTTTTAATAAATGATATCTTATTAAAGATGACAGTTAAATTTGATTTTATAGTAAATATTGGTTTCGTGCCGATAGAGCGTTGTTTGTTTTTGATGAATTCTTATTCTGTTGATTATGAAGTGTATTTGTGTATTTTATAAAAATGTCATATATTTGCAGGAGATTAACGGAAAAAATGGAAAGGCTTCTAAGAGAAAGCCTTTTTTCGTACTGTTAAATCAGCATTAAATAATATATGGAGTTTAGAAAAAATATTGAAACATTATTAAATGATTTCCTTCAGACAAGAGAAGATCTATTTCTTATTGATTTGAAGTTTTCTGCATCAGATGATATTACAGTGATATTAGACGGTGATCAAGGAGTTACTGTGCAGGATTGTTTGGATGCAAGCCGCGCAATAGAATTTAATATGGATCGTGAAGAGCACGATTTCAGCCTTCAGGTAATGTCTGCCGGATTAAGCGAACCGCTTTCTACTCCAAGACAATTTCAAAAAAACATCGGAAGAGAAATTGAAGTTTTGTTAACTGACTCTTCAGAGGTCGAAGGCGAGCTTGTAAAAGTAGACGAAGAGAAAATTACTCTTGTACTGCGTTACCGTAAACCTAAAGATGTAGGTAAAGGTAAAGTAGACGTGGAGGAGGAAAAAGAAATTCCTTACTCTGACATAAAAAAAGCTTTAGTAGTACTTAAATTTTAAAAGAAAAAAAAGATAAATGGATAATATAGCGTTGATTGAATCCTTTGGTGATTTTAAAGACGAAAAGGGAATCAGTAAAATTGATCTAATGGCAATCATTGAAGATTCTCTTAAAACTTTGTTGAGAAAAAGATTTGATTCTGATGATCATTTTGATGTAATTGTAAACCCTGATAAAGGTGACTTTCAGATATTTTTAAATAAAACCATCGTTGAAGACGAGATGTCTGAAGATGATGATTTGGAAATTGAAATCACTGAAGCTAAGAAAATAGATCCTACTTTCGAAGTAGGTGAAGATTTTACCATGGAAATTCCGGTAGCGCAGTTGGGAAGAAGAAATATTTTGACGCTGAAGCAGATTTTAGCAACAAAATTGCAGGAACATAATAATGCGATGTTGTATGATCAGTTCAGAGACAAAATTGGTGAGATTGTAATTGGTGAAATTCACCACATTCGTCATAAACACGTAATTTTGTTGGATGATGAAGGGAATGAGTTTATCTTACCTAAAGAAAATCAAATTCCTGCAGACTTCTTCAAAAAAGGAGAAAATATCAGAGCAATTGTTGAAACTGTTGATTTTAAAGGTTCAAAACCTCAAATTATCATTTCAAGAACGGCTCCGAAATTCTTAGAAAAATTATTGGAATTAGAGATTCCAGAAATCCAGGACGGAACAATCATTCTTAAAAAAGCAGTGAGAATTCCTGGTGAAAAAGCGAAAATAGCAGTTGATGCTTACGACGACAGAATAGATCCTGTAGGAGCTTGTGTTGGGGTGAAAGGTTCTAGAATTCACGGTGTCGTAAGAGAATTAAGAAACGAAAATATAGATGTAATTCAGTGGTCTAAAAACCCTGAGATTATGGTGAAGAGAGCTTTAGGAAATGTTACCATCAATAAAATTGACATCAACGAAGAGACCAATTATGCTTTGGTTTATACTCCAGTTGAAGAGATTTCTAAAGTTATCGGGAAGCAAGGACAAAATATCAGATTGGCTTCTTGGCTTTCAGGATACGAAATTGACGTGTTCAGAGAGGCGAGCGAAGATGATGATGTTGACTTGAGAGAATTCAATGACGATATCGAACAGTGGATTTTGGATGAATTTAAGAAAGTGGGTCTTACGACTGCAAAATCTGTCTTAGATAAAGATACAGCAAGTCTTTTGAATATGGTAGACTTAGAAGAGGAAACCATCAATGACGTGAAGCGTATTTTGAAAGAAGAATTTGAAGATTAATTTTTAGAAATAAATTTTAATAACAGTAAAAAAGAATACTTTAATTTTAAGAATTAAAAAAACAGTAAATAATATAAATGCCAAAAATAAGATTAAATAAAGCGGTTAAGGAATTTAACATATCGATGTCTAGGCTGGTAGAGTTTTTACAGTCTAAGGATATTGTGGTTGAAAACAATCCTAACGCTCAATTAGAAGAAGCGGCATATTCTGCATTGGAAGCTGAGTTTGCCAAAGACGGTGAGCAACGTAAAGCTTCCCATGAGGTGGTTATTTCTAAAGTTCCGGAAGAGAAACTGGAAATGGAAGAAAAGAAAGCACCTGAAGTAATAAGAGCTAAAGCTAATACAAAACCAGAAACCAGAATTTTAGGTAAAATAGATCTTGAGCCTAAAAAAGCTGAACCTGTTGCAGTAGAACCAACTCCTGTAGCAGCTGCGCCTGTAGAAGAAAAGAAAGAAGAAAAAGTAGAAGTGAAGGAGGTGAAAGAAGAGGTTAAAACTGTAAAAGAAGAAGTGGTTCCAGTTTCTGAAGTGAAAACGACTCCTGAAAGACAAGAGTTCAAGGTTTTGGATAAAATTGATCTTTCTCAAATTGAAGGAAACAGAAACAGACCTGTAAAAAAAGATAAACCTAAAACAGAAGAGGTGAAAGCTCAACCAAAAGCTGCTGAGCCTGTTAAAGAAACACCAAAACCGGTTGAGAAACCTGTAGAAAAAGTGGAAGAAAAAAAACCTGAACCTGCTAAAGAAGAGCCTCAAGAGCCTCAGGAGCCTCAAAAAATAGAAACTGTTTATCAAAAACTTGATGGCCCTAAGATAGTTGGTGAAAAAATTGACTTAAGTCAGTTTGCACCAAAACCAAACTCAGGAGCTAAAAAGAAAAGAAAAAGAATTGAAAAGCCGGGTGGCCCTAACCAGAATACTGGGAACAACCAACAAGGTGGAAACAATCAGCAAGGTGGGCAAAACCGTCCACAAGGCCAAAATGGTCCGGGAGGAAATCGTCCACCAGGACAAGGTGGTTATCAGGGGAATAGACCTCCAGGACAAGGTGGTCAAAACCGTCCGGGTGGCCCAGGAGGAAACCGTCCGCCAGGTCAAGGTGGCCCAGGAGGAAACCGTCCACCAGGACAAGGTGGTGGAAACCGTTTCGGAAACAATAGACCAGGACAAAGAACAATGCCTGTCGAATTAACCGACGAGCAAGTTAAAAACCAAATCAAGGAAACTCTTGAGAAATTAACCAATAAAGGAGGTAAGTCTAAATCTTCTAAACACAGAAAAGATAAAAGAAGTTACCGTAGAGAGCAAGACGAGCGTCAGCAAGAAGCAGATGCTAGAGATACTTCATTAAAAGTTACCGAGTTTATCACTGTCGGAGAATTGGCAAGTTTGATGGATGTAAGTGCAACCGAGGTTATTTCTGCATGTTTCTCTCTTGGAGTAATGGTTACCATGAACCAAAGATTGGAAGCTGATACTTTACTATTGGTAGCCGACGAATTTGGATTTAAAATTGAATTCTCGGATGCTGATCTTGAAGATACAGATTCTGAAGAAGATATCGATACAGAAGAAAGTCTTGTTTCAAGAGCGCCAATTGTAACAGTAATGGGACACGTTGATCACGGTAAAACTTCATTATTGGATTACGTTAGAAAAACTAATGTAATTGCAGGTGAATCTGGTGGAATTACACAACACATTGGAGCTTACAACGTGAAACTGGAAAATGGTCAGAGAATTACATTCTTAGATACACCAGGTCACGAAGCGTTTACTGCGATGAGAGCTAGAGGTGCACAAGTTACCGATATTGCAATTATTGTAATTGCTGCGGATGACGATGTAATGCCTCAAACAAAAGAAGCAATTTCTCACGCACAGGCTGCAGGGGTACCTATGATTATTGCAATCAATAAAGTAGATAAACCTAATGCCAATCCTGATAACATCCGTCAGCAACTTTCTGGAATGAATATTTTAGTAGAAGAATGGGGTGGAAATGTACAGGCTCAGGAAATTTCAGCTAAAATGGGTAATAATATGGATCTTTTATTAGAAAAAGTATTGTTACAGGCAGAAATGCTCGAATTGAAAGCTAATCCTGAACGTGCTGCCAACGGAGTTGTAATTGAAGCATCTCTAGATAAAGGTAGAGGTTATGTAGCAACAATGTTGGTACAAACCGGAACTTTAAAAGTAGGAGATTATGTAGTAGCAGGTAAAAATCATGGTAAAGTAAAAGCTTTATTAGATGAAAGAGGGAAAAACCTTACTGAAGCAGGTCCTTCAATTCCGGCAACAATCTTAGGTTTAGACGGAGCGCCTACAGCAGGTGATAAATTCCGTGTTTATGCCGACGAAAGTGAAGGTAAAGCTATTGCTAATAAGAGAGAGCAGTTACAGAGAGAACTTTCAATCAGAACGAAAAAACATACAACGCTTGAAGAATTAGGTAGACGTATTGCTTTAGGAGAATTCAAGGAATTGAATATTATCCTTAAAGGTGACGTGGATGGTTCGGTAGAAGCACTTTCTGATCAGTTACAAAGATTATCAACAGAAGAAATTAGCGTTAAAATTCTTCACTCAGGTGTTGGACAGATCACTGAATCTGATATCAACTTAGCGGCTGCATCTGATGCAATTATCATCGGATTCAACGTAAGAGCTGGAGCAAATGCTAAAGATCTTGCAGACCGTGAAGAAATTGAAATCAGAACCTATTCTGTAATCTATAAAGCAATTGACGAAGTGAAAGAAGCGATGGAGGGAATGCTTTCTCCGGAAATTCAGGAACAAGTTATTGGTAATGTTGAAATCCGTGAGGTATTCAAGATTTCTAAAGTAGGAACTATTGCAGGTTGTATGGTTCTAAATGGAAAAGTAACAAGACAGTCTAAGGTAAGATTACTAAGAGATGGTATTGTGAAATTCGATGGCGAGCTTGAAAGTTTAAAACGTTTCAAAGACGACGTAAGAGAAGTTACAAAAGGCTACGAGTGTGGATTAAACCTTAAAGGGTACAACGACATCGAGCAATATGACATTCTTGAAGTATACGAAGAAGTTGCTGTAAAGAAGAAATTAAAATAGTAACTTTCATTTCATAATAAAAAGTCGGTATTCAAATTTTGAATACCGACTTTTTTTATTAAATATTGTACTTTATTAAGTTTTTAGCTTTGTTGATTTAGATGATTGACTAATTTTATTAAATCTTCTTCGTTGTTGAATTTTACTTTATTGCTTTTGAAATAAGTATTGATTTGATCCTTTAGACTAGGGAAAGCTTCAATGATTTCTTTTTGATTTTTTGGCTTTTTAATGAAATTATTTTCTGTTTTAATATAATATACAGGATTTTGTTTTATGAATTCAGCAGGTTTAGAAGCCGCGTAAGAGTTTATTGCGGGAACTTCATCTTTAAAAACTGTTTTTTCTTTTTTATAAAGTGCTATTTTTCCGGGTACTAATTCAAAGAAATATCCTTGTAAATTATCATTTGTTTCTAAATTTACAATGGTTTGTGATGGTTTTTTAATTGTAATTCTGGAAAATTCTTTTTGTTTTGGAACTACTTGAATATTTTCACCTTTTTTAAATTCAACTTCGTCTTTGTAACTATTATACCTTACAGGGACTTCTTCATAATTGTCGGCTAATTTTGCCATTTTGAAATCTGTGTCTGCATAAGGAGTTCCAATTATATCCTCATATTTTAAAGTTTTTCCATTGGATGTGACACTTTTTGTTGGGAAAAATTCATAGCCTATACCTTGATTGACTTGTTGAGTTTGCTGACTGTAGACAAATACGCTAGAAGTAATTGCTAAGAATTTAAAAAATGTTTTCATGTTATTTTATTAATAACAATAAAAATAATATAAATAACTATATTATTGATAGGTTTTAATGCGAATTCTTTTAATTTGTATTAATTCTAAATTATTTAATTCGTGTTGTATATAATTTGTTAAAGCTAAGGTGATTTGTCGTTTATTTTATCTTTTGATATGGTTTTTCATGGAAATTTTGTTGAATTGTTTTTGTTTTTACTTGTTTATAGAATTTTACTAAAAAAATAATAAGTGAGTATGTGAAAAAATTTGCATATGTTAATATTTATTAACATATTTGCTCATTAAAAATATTAAAATTTTGTTAATATGAATGTTAAATTACGTGTATTAAGTGCTGGGGCTTTGTTCTTTATCGGGCAAGTAGCTTTTGCGCAGGCAACAAAAAATGATTCCGTTCCTTCAAAACCGTCAAAAGAACAGAAGATTGAAGAGGTTGTTGTTTTAGGGTATAGTAAAACAGCGACGAAAGCTAGCTCAACTGCAGCGTCTACAACTATTAGCGCTGAAACGTTGGAAAATCGTCCAAATACAACTTTTTTGAATTCACTTCAAGGAGCCGCACCTGGTTTGTCAGTTAACTCAAGCTCTGGTTCTCCAGGTTCAGGTAAAATTGATATCTTAATTAGAGGTGTTGGTTCATTAAACGCATCTACAGATCCTTTATATGTGATAGATGGTTTGTCTAGTTCTTCTTCGCAATTTAGAAACTTGAACCCTAACGACATTGAAACTTTGAGTATATTGAAAGATGCTCAGGCAACTTCAATTTATGGTAACAGAGGTGCTAATGGGGTTGTTGTTATTACGACTAAATTCGGAAAGTATAATTCTGGCTTGAAAGTCTCTTATGATGCATTAACTTCATTCTCACAATATCCAAAGCCTTCTTATAATTTGGCTAATGCTAAAGAATTGCTTAAAATTCAACAAATATATGGGCAGGGTGGTAAAGGTGTTGGTATGAGTGATGATGATATCAATAACTATTCTACAGATACAGATTGGACGAAAGAGTTGATGAGAGTAGGGATGACACAACAACATAACTTAGGTTTAACTTATGGAGGCGAGAATTTGTCTGTGTTTACCTCAGTAGGCTATCTGAAGAACGAGGGGATTATTAAAGGAACAGATTTTGAAAGATTTACTTTCCGTAATAATATCAATGGGCAATCGAAAAATAAAAGATTTACTTACTCAGCGCAATTAGCTGCTGCTTATTCTAAAAGAAATCAGTTAGATCAGGAAGCGAATGCTACTGCTTTAGCAGGGAATATAGCACAAGACGTATTGTTAGGAGCTGTGTTGGGTGATCCAACTTTACCAAAGTATCCATATAGAAATGGTGCTGAAATGTTTGCTGCTATTGGTCAAAACTCTGCTGCATATAGACCATATGTATTGTATGATAACATGATCGGTGGTGTGCGAAATTTATATGCAGAAACTTCTGTAAATGCTAACTTACGTGGGAGTTATAAAATTACCGATAACTTAACATTTACGAATAGATTAGGAATAGATTTTAAAGAAGAAGATAGAACTTTTGCTAGATCTCCACTAGGATATTTGTCAAATAGTGTGGCAGCTTCTACACTAGCTAAATATGGGGGGATTGAAATTCTATCAAATTTTAAAGATTTAACGATTAATAACGTTTCTAACCTTACATTTAATAAATCGTTTGGTGATCACGATTTGACTGTTGCAGCTTATTTAGATTACTATAAAGGACATTATTTGTCTAAGTCTCAAACACAAAATGGTCTAGATCCTCTATTATGGTCATTTGGTGCAGGAAAAGGATATATTCCTTTTAGTGCTTCTAGTCCAAGCTTCTATCAGCCGTCAGTTTCGGCAAGTAAAATTAATGCTGGTACATTTGCAGCGTTTGGTACGGTAGATTACGACTATGCTGGTAGATACGGATTTAGTGGTACATTAAGAAGAGATGCGACTTACAGATTTGATGATAAAAATAAGTGGGATACTTTCTGGTCAGTTTCTGGTAGATGGAACATCGACAAAGAAGAATTTATGGCTGAATCTAAATTTAGAATGTTAAAGCTTAGAGCTTCTTACGGTACGCAAGGGAATCAAAATATTCAGGTTGCGACAAATAATCAAAACCCTTCTTATCTTAGACCTCTGCAATATATTGATAATTATACTAGTACACCTTCTATTGGAGGATACCAAAACTTGTATGGATATTTATTCTCTAAAGGTAACGCAGATTTAAGATGGGAAAAGCAATCAATGGCGAATATTGGTTTAGACTTTAACTATAATGGAATTGTTGAAGGTACTTTTGATGTTTACCAAAAAACGACAGATCGTTTGATTAATAATATTGCTATTTCAGCCGGTTTAGGTAATGGTTTTAACATCATAGGTAATAACGGTAAGTTAGAAAACAAAGGGATAGAGGCTTCTTTAAGAGGTAATATTATCAGAAAGCAAGATATAAAATTATCTGTTTGGGCAAACGGAGCTTACAACAAAAATACAGTAAAAGCTTTACCGAAAGAAGATTTTACAGGTAACAACGTACAAGCGATTGGAGGACCAGCATATCAATGGTATTTATATCAGTATGCAGGGGTTAATCAAGAAAATGGAGAACTACTGTTTGTAGGTAAAGACGGACAAATTACTGAAACGCCAACTGTTGATGATAGAGTGGCTACAGGAAAATCTATTTTCCCTAAAGTATCTGGAGGTTTTGGTGTAGACTTAGATGTAAAAGGTTTCTTTTTTAACGCAATGTTCTCTTACCAATCTGGAGGTTGGATCAATGATAATATGGAGAGTTGGTTGTTAAACCCAGCCTATGCTACTCTCGGTATTAATGTTTCTAAAGACTTGTTAAATGCTTGGACACCTGATAATACGAATACAGACATTCCTAGCTTAACTGCAAACAATCAAGGCCAAGAGGATGACTCTGATCGTTATCTACACAAGACAGATTTTGTAAGACTGAAAAACGTTGCTATTGGGTATAATCTTAGTAAAGAAATGCTTAGAAATTTACCTGTGAGAAGTGTAAAAGTATTCTTACAAGCAGAAAACTTATATACTTGGTCTAAATGGAAAGGTTTTGACCCAGAACCAATTACTCAACAATCATTGTCAGTATATCCAAACCCGAAGGTATATTCGGTTGGGGTAAATGTTGAGTTCTAATTAATTTAATAATTTTATCATGAAAAAAAATATAAAATATGCTTTTTTTATTGGAGCAGCACTTTTAGGGGGTAATTCTATACTTACAAGTTGCTCTGATAGTTATGAAATTGTACAACCGGGAGAAACGCATGGAGAAGACATCACTACTGTTGATGGAATGAATAATTTTCTTATTGGTTCTGTTTACGGTCTGCTAGAGCCCAATAGTGCTAATTATTTAACCGCAGTAGTTACAGACGAAGTGCGTCAAGGTATTGGTAGTGGTGGTCAAGAATGGCAATTACACAGGCATTTTATTGATCCTAGTGATGGCTATACTGGGACGATTTGGGTAAACAACTATACAGTAATCAACAGAGTAAACCGTCTTTTAGAGATGGCTGAGCAAGTTACTCCTACTCCAGGAGCACAAGCCACAGCTTACAATAGAATTCTTGGTGAAGCAAGAGCATTAAGAGCGTATTGTTATCTTCAGTTAGAAACTTATTTCTCAACGGATATGAAAAATGAGAATGCTTTAGGGGTTATGTTGGTTACAACAGCTCCAAGCGATTTGAATTTTTCAGCGCCTAGAGTTACCAACAAAGCTATCTACGATCTTATCAATGCAGATTTAGATTTTGCTAGAGCCAATGTTGCAGCTACTGGGAGTAATGTTAATAGGTTCTATGTAAACAGAAGCGCAGTAAATGCGATTGCAGCAAGATTTAATCTGTACCGTGGTAATTATCCTTTAGCTAAACAATATGCTGACTTAGTACTAACGGGGTCTGGTGTTAATTTAACAACTGCTTCGCCAATGACGACTACTACGTCGGGAGCTGTAGGAACAAGTGCTTGGTATACTGCTTGGTATAGTACGGCTGCTGCATTTAATCCGTATAGAAGAATGTGGGCTGATTTGGATGCTATTGAGTCTCCGACTGAATATCGTGGCGAGGTTATATTTGGTCTTAACCGTCTTGCTCCTGGTTCAGGTAGTGCAATTGGAGCCTTGTATAACACAAATACTTCAACTATTTCTGGAGGTGTAATGTGGTTTTGGGGTGTTAATATGTATAACGAGTTCACTGGAAATGGAAACGATGTAAGAAGATATGCGTATTTAGATCCATCGTCAAGACCATATTTAGCAAATCATTATTATGTAATCGACAAGTTTCCTGGTAAGGTTGGTGGTGCAACGAGAAATGACGTGAAAGTATTTAGATTATCTGAGATGTATTTTATTCTTGCGGAAGCTGCAGTTGAAGCAGGAGATTTTGCAGGAGCTGCAAACTACATCCAGCAGGTAAGAGTAGCTAGAGCGTATACAGGTACACCTACTACACCAGCTTATACTAGCAAACAAGTAGCATATAAAGATATTCTTAAAGAAAGAAGAATAGAGTTGGCTTTGGAAGGTCACCGTTATATCGACTTAAAAAGATTAGCAGCTACTGCTGGTGTTACTATGGATAGAAATGCAGATGATGATATCGAAGGTTTCGTTTCTCAAAACTTACCAAATGGAAGTTATAAATACACATTACCAATTCCTCTTGCGGAAATGACTGCAAATCAAGGAATGTCAGGACAACAAAATCCTGGTTATAAATAATTTGGTTCTACCAAAAACCCGTCGAAAGACGGGTTTTTTTTTGCCTTTTATTTCTTACTTTTGCTGTACAAAAAATATTCATGAAATACCTTTTTCTAATCATATTTTTCTTCGCTTCCTTTATTAAGGCTCAGGTTATTGTCAATAAAACAGACTCTAACATGCTTGAGAAAAAGCTAAAAGACACCTTAGTAATAGATTCCGGGAAAAAAGATTCTCTTAAAATTTTTAAACCGACGATTAATGATTATCAGTATCAGGCTCAGTTTTCTGAAAAGAAAATCTTTGATACAGCGATGACTTTTAATAAGACGTATATTTTTTCTCAATATAACAACAGAGATAATTTTGGAAAAGTACAGTTTGCGAACATCGGATCAGGATTCAATCCTTTATCTTATGAAGTAAATGCAGAACAAAACCTGTCGCTTTTGCCAACAAATAAATCGTACGGTATTTTAGGAATTAATGATATCAAATATTATGATGTAAAAACTCCTACGGCGACCTTTATTTATCATACTGCGATGAAAAACGGCGCTGCATTGCAGTCAACATACACCCAGAATATCGGAAAGCGTTTCAATTTTGCTTTAGATTATATGGGACTTCGTTCTCAAGGGTTTTATAGAAACTCTCTTTCAGCAAATAATAATACTTTGTTTTCCGGGCACTATACTTCAAAAAGCGGAGATTATGAATTATTTGCGCATTACCTTCATCAGAATGTAAACAATCAAGAAAATGGGGGAATTGTTAATGATAACCTCTTCCAATCGGGAGATAGTGAGTTTAAAAACCGTGACAGAGCTCTGGTGAATTTGGCGGCATCAAGTTCGCAGTATTCTTACCGAAGATATTATCTGAGCCACCAGTTTACCCCTTTCTATGCTGAAAAATTCCCTTTTAGAATTAGACATACCATCTTTAATCAAGGGAATAAATATTATTATAATCAAGGTAGTTTAGAACCATATTGGTACACTTCTGAAGCAGAGATTGTTAATGGTTTTCCTCTTGCAACGAAAAAGTATTCAAATAATTTTAGCAATACTTTCAGTTTGGTTTTCGATAACGAACGTTTCAAATTGGATGCAGGATTAAGATATCAAATGCTGAAATTCGGGGTCGATCAAATTACATTACCAAATCTTGAAATTCCTTCTGAGATGAAAGAAAACAGATTGGGAGCTGTCGGAAATCTACAGATTAAACTTTTTGATAAATTCCAGGTCAATTCATTCTTGGAAATTTCAAAAGGAAATCAGTTTGGAAATTATTTGAAGACGACAAACAATATCAAGTTTGAGCCGATTAAGGATTACTTTGTGAATGCTAAAGTAAATTTCCAAAATTCATATCCGTCATTCAACTATCTTGCGAATGCTTCGGTTTATAATAATTTCAATTATTTCCTTACTAATGCAAAAAATCAGTCGGTAACAGAAATTGGTGGAAATGTAAATTTAAAATGGTTTAAAACAGAATTGTTTGCCAACTATTTTAGAGTAGATAATTATACTTATTTTGATGCTGCAGCAATGCCGAGACAGAGCGCAAATTCTGTAAATATTTCTCAGATTGGAGGTGATGCTACATTCAGCTACGGTAAATTTCATTTAAATACAAGATTACAGTTTCAAAATGTTTTAACAAATAAAGAATTGTTGCCATTGCCTTCTTTTATAGGAAGAGCTAACTTTTTCTTTCAGTCTAAAGCATTCAAAAATGCAGCAGAAATTCAGGCAGGTTTAAAAGTATATTACTTCTCAAAATTTGCGACACGAGAATATTTCCCGATTCTTAACGAATATATTTTGCCAAGCGCAGATTCTTTCTCAATCGGAGGACAGCCAATCGCAGACTTGTATGTTAATATGAAAGTGAAAAGAATGTTTTTCTTTATCGAAGGTCAGCAAATAGGAACGGTCATTTCACCAAACAAATCATATGCATTTCCACATTATCCGGTCTATGATTTTAGACTGAATATCGGAATTTTATGGTATCTGTTCAACTAAAATTTAATCAGGTTGAAAATAATAAACAAAATAGCATTCAGCGAAATCGAAAGTATTCCAAAATTGGTAAAAGATTTCCTGAATCATGATATAGAAGGATTTGAAGCACATACTTTTTCGCTTGAAAATTTCGCTCAGCAAATTCATTCAAAACAAAACTCTTTTACATTAGAAAAAAGAGAAATTCTATCTGAAACGATAAAATCACAGCTTTCAGATTTTAAGTTGTCTTCTAAGCAGACAGAGAACTTAGAAAATCTTAAGCATAAAAATACATTCACCATTACAACCGGTCACCAGCTTAATCTGTTTTCCGGACCTGTTTTTTTTGTGTACAAAATTCTTCAGACGATAAAGACCTGTATGTATTTACAGCAGAATTTCCCTGATTTTAATTTTGTTCCGGTGTATTGGATGGCTTCTGAAGACCACGATTTTGCAGAAATCAATCATTTTAAAACCGAGAATAATTATTACGAAATCAACGAAAGGTCAGGAAGTGCAGTTGGAAGAATTCAAATCAGCGATACTTTTTTTATTTCTGAATTTGAAAAAGAATTTAAAGATTCTATTTTTGGAACTGAGCTTATTTTAATGCTTAAAGAAGCTTACAAAAATGGAAATACTTTAACGAAAGCTATTCAGACTTTGGTTAACAGGTTGTTTTCAGATTTTGGTTTGTTGATTCTTGATGGTGATTCCAAAGCACTGAAAAATCAGATTAAAAATGTTTTTAAAGATGAACTTGAGAATTTTAGCTTACATAAAAACTCAAAAGATAAAGTCGAATTTCTGACGAATAAATATGGTAAAGTTCAGGTAAATCCGCGTGAAATTAATTTATTTTATCTTTCTGAAACCCGCGACAGAATAGATTTTGACGGTGAAAATTATATCGTTGTTGATAAAAATATTCAGTTTACGAAAGAAGAAATTTTAAACGAGCTTGAAAACTATCCCGAAAAGTTTAGTCCAAATGCATTGATGCGACCTGTTTATCAGGAAACGGTTTTGCCGAATCTTGCATACATTGGTGGAAATGCCGAAATCATGTATTGGCTTGAGCTGAAAGATTATTTTGCTAAACTCAATTTACCTTTCCCAATTCTAATTCCGAGAAACTCGATGTTGTTTTTAAAAGAAAAGACCATCGGAAAAATCGAAAAATTAAATTTAAAACTGGATGACTTCTTTCAGAATTTCATAAAAATAACGAATGATAAGATTTTAGACAATAATGAAATTCTTCATTTGCTTAATGAAAAAGAAAATCTTCTTACGAAACAGTTTTCAGAATTGAAAAATAAGGCAGAAAATACAGACCAGTCTTTTGGAAATCTTGTAAAAGCAGAAGAAACAAGGCAATTGAAATCTTTCCAAAGAATGAAAAAAAGACTTCTTCGTGCTGAAAAAATAAAACAAAATGAATTGTTGGAGCGTTTAGAAAATCTGTTTTTAGATGTTCATCCTTCAAAAACGTGGCAGGAAAGAATATATAATTTCTCTGTATTCTTTGCAGATTTCGGATATTCGTGGGTAGAATTTTGCATGGAAGAAATGGTGGTAGAAGATTCAAAATTAATAATTGTTGCCATTTAATTTTAAAGAAGTATTTTTGTAAATTATAATATCGAAAATGATTAAGAGGTTTTTTGTACTATCTGGTTTATGTTTGTTTCTTGGTTTAACGGCTCAGAAAACACACACGGTTATAAAAGGTGATACTCCCTACAATATTTCAAAGAAATACGGAATTTCTGTAGACGAGTTGTTGAAGTTGAATCCTAAAGTAAAAGACGGAAAACTTGCGATTGGAGATGTAGTTAACGTAAAATCGGGAACTGCAAATGCGGTTGCTACAAAAACTCCTGTTGTAAACACTTCTTCGAAAACTGGGAAAATCATTCTTCAACCAAAACAAACGGTTTACGGAATTACAAAACAGTATAGAATTTCTGAAACTGATTTGAGAAAACTCAATCCAGAGCTTGATTCTCACATGAAGATTGGAGACGAGATTACTTTGCCTCTCGATAGCATCAAAAAATACGGTGGAAATCAGGCAGTCGCTACTACAGTAACAAAACCTGTAGAAACTTCCACTGAATCTACTACGGTAAATAATAACAAAACTAAAATAGATTCCGGGAACGAAAGGTCTTCGTCTGAAAATTCTCATTCTAACCAGGATGAATATGCTACGTATACCGTTGAACAAGGAGATACCGTTTTTTCAATTGTCAATAAATTCGGAGTTACAATTGACGAATTAATTGCATTAAATCCTGAATTATCAAAAGGATTAAAAGCTGGAATGACTTTGAAAATCAGAAAGCTAGATGCTGCATATATCAAAAAGAACGGTGATGCTTTAAGTGTTGTTTTGATGCTTCCGTTTGGTTATAGCACCAACGAAACTCAGTACCGTGCGATGGCGACAGATTTCCTTACCGGTGCAAAATTAGCAATCGAAAGAAATGCTGCTGCCGGACAAAAATTAGATATAAAAATTGTTGATTCTGGTAACGAAGCTTCATTTAAAAGCTCACTATCACAAATCAATCCAAATAATACCGATTTAATTATCGGACCTTTCTTTAAGTCAAATGTTATTGATCTTTTAGATTTTACTAAGACTCAGAAAATCCCTGTAGTAGCTCCATTTGCCAACTCACCGGAATTATATAATTACAGCAATCTGATTATTGTTGAAACCAACAGTCAAACATATGCCGATAAAATTGCTGAAGAGGTAAAATCGGTCTATTCTAATCAGAAAATTTATATTGTTGCAGACGCTAAAAAAGAGAATGCTAATTATCTGAAGTCTAGCCTCGAGAAAAATGTTAAAAACGCTCAGGTTACTATTGTAAATACAGCTTCAGAGATCCAATTGGATCAGAATATGATGACAGGACAATCTGCTCCGGTTATTGCAATTTTGGCAAGTGATAATGATACAGTAGGCGAGGCTTTTTCAAATAAAATAATTGCTTTGTCTAAAGAAGTGCAAGGTATTAAAGCATTTAGTATGTATGCTGTGCCGAGTTTCGATAAAAAAGTGGATGAATTGAGTCAGGCAAGTTTGGTTTATTTAATGGACAGAAAAATCAATACTGACGGAAATTTTGAAAAAGAAATTTTAGCCGCATACAAATCAAAATACTGCAAAACTCCAGGTAAATATGCCGTAATTGGTTTTGATGTGGTAAATGACATGCTGACAAGAGAAAACAAAAAAGGAGAGATTTTTAAACAAATCAATAAAGTGCAGACTCAGTTGGCTACTAAATTTGAATTTGTAAAGTCTAAATCAAACGGGGCTTATGTAAATACAGGCTTCCGCGTGATCAGATTAGTTCCTTAAAATTCTTTAAGGACATTATTAAACTATAATTGATATTAAACTTTAAATAAATAAATGAAAGCACTTATATTTCCTGGTCAGGGATCACAGTTTGTAGGTATGGGACAAGAATTATACGACTCCCGTAAAGACATTAAAGACCTGATGGAATCTGCTAACGAAATTTTAGGTTTTGATATTCTTTCCCTTATGTTTAGGGGAACAGATGAGGATCTTAAGAAAACAGAGGTTACACAACCTTCAATATTCATACACTCGGTTGCTGCATTAAAAGCTGTGAACGGCCTTGGAGCTGAAATGGTTGCAGGTCACTCTTTGGGAGAATTTTCTGCGTTGGTAGCCAACGGAGTTTTATCTTTTGATGATGGTTTAAAATTGGTTTCAGAAAGAGCAAAAGCCATGCAGGCTGCTTGTGATGCAAACCCAAGTTCTATGGCGGCTATTTTAGGCTTGGATGATGCTAAAGTAGAAGAAAT
This sequence comes from Chryseobacterium sp. BGARF1, assembly GCF_001677955.1. Classification (GTDB taxonomy): domain Bacteria; phylum Bacteroidota; class Bacteroidia; order Flavobacteriales; family Weeksellaceae; genus Chryseobacterium. The sequence goes on along the minus strand of NZ_LELA01000081.1, from coordinate 110,942 downwards.
TTGTGCATCAATCAGTGGAGTAGTGGTTCCTGCAAATTACAACTGTCCAGGACAATTGGTGATTTCAGGTGAAACAGTTGCGGTAGAAGAGGCTTGTATCAAACTAAAAGAAGCTGGTGCAAAAAGAGCATTATTACTACCGGTAAACGGAGCTTTTCATTCACCATTAATGCAACCTGCACAAGAAAGATTGGCAGCAGCTATTGAAAATACTAAATTCAGAAAAGCAACTATTCCTGTTTATCAGAATATTACAACAACTGCTGTTACAGATCCGGATCAGATTAAAGCTAATCTTATCGCTCAGTTAACGGGGCCTGTAAAATGGACGCAGTCTGTTCAGAATATGATCAAAGACGGTGCTACAAACTTTGTAGAAGTTGGTCCTGGAAAAACACTTCAGGGATTGATTAAGAAAATTGATAATACAGTAGCATCTGCTTCTGCTATCTAATTAAAATAAAATGGGCGAAATATATTCACCGGGAAAGCTTATGCTTACTTCAGAATATTTCGCTGTAGACGGAGCTCTTGTCTTAGCGGTACCCACAAAGCTAGGACAGGAGTTTTTTTTTGAAGAAAAGCAGGACGGAAAATCGTTTGTTTTCTGGGAAGCTTATCATCAAAACAAATTATGGTTAAAGGCTGTCATAGATTATAAAACATGGCAGATTGTAGAAACCAATATCGATCAAAGCGCAGAGTTTATTCTTAAAACTCTTAAAAATGTTCAGAGTCTTTCTGAAACTAAATTTAAAAGCACCGATACCTATCAATTAAAAACAAATCTTCAGTTTCCTTCAGATTATGGTTTGGGAAGCAGTTCTACTTTAATGAACAATCTTGCAGAATGGTCGGAGACCAACCCTTTCCATTTAAATTCTATAAGTTTGGGGGGAAGCGGATACGATATTGCTGTGGCTAATGCAAAATCTGCGGTGTTGTTTCAGAACAAACCCGAAATACATTTTGAGAACATAAATTTCAATCCAAAATTTAAAAATGAGTTGATTTTTATTCACCTCAATCAGAAGCAAGATAGTCGCGAGGCGATTCAACTTTACAGGTCAAAAATAAAGTCTCAAATTATGGTTGATGAATTTTCTAATCTCACAAGAAATATTTTGTTATGTGATGAATTGGAAAATTTTTCAGAACTAATGATGTTACATGAACAAAAAATTTCAGATTTTATTGAAATTCCGACAGTTAAGTCAAGGTTTTTCTCAGATTGCCCTAGTTTTGTTAAAAGTTTGGGGGCTTGGGGTGGAGATTTTGTAATGAGCTCAAAATTTGTAGGGTTTAAGGACTATTTTTGGGGAAAAGGTTTCACTACTATTTTTGAATGGGATGATATAATTGATTGTTAATCAATTTATTATATCTATTATTTTTTATTTGTCATTTTCGCTTATATGTTTATATTTATCCACGTTTAACAATTTGTTAATATTCATCTTGTTGAACAAACAAAAAGAAAAAGAAAATATAAGTAAAATGAAAAACGCTAAAATCGTCCAAGATTTACAAAAATTAGGAATTAAAGGAGATTACGAATTAATTTATAATCCTTCATATGAAGAGTTATATCAAGCGGAAATTTCACCTGAAAATCAGGGTTTTGAGAAAGCTGAACTTACAGAATCTGGCGCGGTATCTGTAAAAACAGGAATTTTCACTGGTCGTTCGCCTAAAGACAGGTATATTGTTCAGGATGATGTTACAAAAGATACTATTTTCTGGGATGGTAAAGTAAATTTACCTACAACACCTGAAATTTTCGAATCATGTAAAGATTTGGTATTGACTCAACTTTCTGATGCGAAAAAGATTTATGTAGTTGATACTTTTTGTGGAACCAATACCGACACAAGATTAAAAGTAAGATTTATCGTTGAAGTTGCTTGGCAGGCGCATTTCGTTACCAATATGTTTATCCGTCCTTCTCACTTCGAGTTAGAAAACTTTGGAGAGCCGGATTTTACAGTAATCAACGGATCAAAAACGACAAACCCTAACTGGGAAGCACAAGAACTGAATTCTGAAAACTTTGTCATGTTTAACCTTACTGAAAAACTTCAAATCATTGGAGGAACTTGGTATGGTGGCGAAATGAAAAAAGGAATGTTCGCAATGATGAATTATTACCTTCCGTTAAAAGGAATGGCATCAATGCACTGTTCTGCAAACGTAGGAGAAGAAGGAGATGTAGCGTTATTCTTCGGACTTTCTGGAACAGGAAAAACTACTTTGTCTGCAGATCCTAAAAGATATTTAATTGGTGATGACGAGCACGGTTGGGATAACAACGGAGTTTTCAATTACGAAGGTGGTTGTTATGCGAAAGTAATCGATTTATCAGCAGAAAAAGAACCAGATATTTTCAGAGCAATAAAAAGAGATGCACTTCTTGAAAACGTTGTGGTACACGACGGTGTTGCTGATTACACAGACGGATCTATCACTGAAAACACAAGAGTTTCTTACCCGATTTATCATATCAACAAAATCGTTTTACCTTCTAAAGCAGGTCACGCAAGTAAGATTGTTTATCTTTCTGCTGATGCTTTCGGAGTATTGCCTCCGGTTTCTATTTTAGATGAAAACCAAGCTCAATATCACTTCCTTTGCGGGTATACTTCAAAATTAGCAGGTACTGAAAGAGGTATTACTGAACCAGAACCATCTTTCTCACCAGCATTTGGTGAAGCGTTCTTAACATTACACCCTACAATGTATTCTAAAACATTGATCGGAAAAATGAAAGAGCACGGTGCAAAAGCTTATCTGGTAAACACTGGATGGAACGGTACCGGAAAAAGAATTTCATTAAAAGATACAAGAGCAATCATTGATGCTATCATCGACGGATCAATTGAAAAAGCTGAAAAAACAACTATTCCGGTAATGAATTTAGAAATTCCAACTTCATTGCCAAATGTTTCTGAAGGAATTTTAGATCCTAGAGATACTTATAGCGATGTTGCAGAATGGGAAGAAAAAGCAAAAGATCTTGCTGCAAAATATATCAAAAACTTCGAGCAGTATTGTAATACTGACGAAGGTAAAAAGCTGATTGCTTCTGGGCCTCAATTGCAGGAACAGACCATTTAGAAATAGTGAAGAAAGGCTCATCAAATTTGATGAGCCTTTTTTATTTTAGTTAAAAACTTTAGTCATTCCATCCGTAACTTTCCCAAGTCTTCACAGTACTATCGTAAACCTCTCGAACAAAAAATCCTCTCTCATATTCTATCCGGAATTCGTTTAAATCTTTTAATTTATAATATTTGATTCCGTAATTAGTAGGAAGCTTTTGAGGATAATATTTGTAATTACTTTTAAGATTCTCAATAATTTGTTCTGATCTAAATCGCTGAACCTTGTGAATAATAAATACTGAAATTATTTGTGCTAATAAAAATAAAGGAATTATTGTAATTATTTTGGTCGATTTAAGCGTAAATACATTTTTTCTATTTTTAAATAGATTAGTTATAAAAAGTATTAAAGAAAATAATAATATGCCTATAAAAGGAATTAGCAAAAAAAACATTTGAGTTACAACAAAGTAATCAATATAGGGCGTAATAATTCCAAGAATAATTACTGACATTAAAATAAATTTAAAAAAGTATCTCTTCAATTAAATATTTTTATTGCTAATCAAACTCAAAACCGCCAATCGATATCCTTCCATTCCAAAGCCGGACAAGACTGCATCTGTACATGCTGCTGTTACTGATTTTTGCCTAAATTCTTCTCTTTTGTAAATATTGCTGATGTGAACTTCTACTTTCGGTTTCTGAATATTCTTTAAACAATCCGCAATTGCATAAGAGTAATGTGTGAAAGCTCCTGGATTAATAATAACCGCGTCAAAATCATCTACCTGAAGTCTGTTGATCAGCTCGCCTTCAATATTCGATTGATAATAATTCAATTCGTGAGCGGGAAATTCAGACTTTAATTTTTCTAAATACTCTTCCATAGAAACACTGCCATAAATTTCAGGTTCTCTTGTGCCTAACAGATTGAGATTAGGACCATTTATAATTAAAACTTTCATAGCATAAATTTATAAAGTTTTTTTAATAAGTGGAAAGCTTTTCTATTTTAAATCATTTTTAGAATTACATTATTTTTAATGATATTTATCATATTTAAGAATTTGATAAATTCTATAACTCCCTATTTAACCGTTTTTTAAGAATATTTTAAGTTAATTTTCATTAAATAATAATCTCAAATCTTAAAGTCTACTTGTTTTGTAGACTAATTGTTTTTAGATTTGCAAACATATTTCGATCGGCTTATAAAGAAAGATGGAGGGAACTGACCCTGTGAAATCTTAACAACCTGCTCTTTGCAAGGTGTTACATTCAGCCTTTAAAGGAAAAATAAGCAATTGGTTCATCGTATTTATCGATGCCCTTTGTTGTCTTTTCTGTAAAGGGTTAATTTTTAAAATTTGATAAATGAAATGAATTATGGTTAACAAAAATTTAATTAATTCTAAAGCTTGGATTCCACCTGTTGCAGTATTTTTCTTAGGAATAATCAACATTAATGGTCAGGAAGCAAAAAAAGATACACTTCGCGAACAAGATATAGATGAAGTAGTAGTTGTCGCTTACGGAAAAGCGAAAAAAACAAGTTACACAGGTTCTGTGGCAACAATTTCTAGTGAAAAAATAAACAACAGACCGGTTACCAATATTACCAAAGCTTTGGAAGGACAGGTTCCGGGTCTTCAGGCGGTAAGTGCTTCTGGACAACCGGGTGCAACGGCATCTATCCGTATTCGTGGAATTGGTTCGGTGAGCGCTTCAAGCAATCCTTTGTTTGTGGTAGACGGAATTCCTTTTGACGGAAATATCAATTCGATAAGCCCAAATGATATTGAATCGATCAGTGTTTTGAAAGATGCTACGGCAAGTTCACTTTATGGTTCAAGAGGAGCCAACGGAGTAATTATTATTACTACAAAATCCGGAAAAAAGGGTGAGGCAAAAGTGAATTTCAATATTAGTCAGGGTTTTTCTACCAGAGCTGTTAAAGATTACGAGCAGGTAAATACAGATCAATATTTTCAATTGTATTGGGAAGCTTTGAGAAATGGCTTTAAATCTAGCCAGGTTACTTCTCAACAGGCGGCACAAATGGCGAGTGATGCTTTGATTTCTGGAAGCAATGGTTTAGGAATTAACCCATACGGTTCAAATTATGCAAAACCTGTAGGAACTGACGGTAAGCTTTTGCCTGGAGCTACTGCTTTATGGAACGATGACTGGAGAGATATTCTTCAGAGAGTGGCGGCAAGAAGTCAGGCAGATTTAGATTTTAGTGGCGGGAGCGAAAAGAGCAATTACTATTTCTCATTAGGATATCTTGACGATAAAGGAATTGCGATTGGATCAGGTTTTACGAAATACAGTACAAGGCTTAAAATAAATTCTGAAGTTAAAAAATGGTTAAACGTTGGTGCTAATTTAAGTTATACCAACAGTCTTCAGGAAGCGCCGCCTTCTTCAGATTCCAGAACGGATAATATCATTAATGCGGCAAGAGTGATTCCGTCGTTTTATCCTTATTACGAAAGAAATGCAGACGGAAGTCACCGATTAGATGCCAATGGAAATTATATCTATGACTTTGGAAAATACCGTCCTACAAGTGCTTTACAGAATCAAAATGCTGCAGCAACGTTACCTTTAGATAAAAATGAAAACCGTGAAGATAACTTTTCAGGAAAAGGATTTTTAGACTTTACTTTCTTACCGGAATTAAAGTTTAAATCTAGTTTTTCTGTTGATTTGGTTAATTACAACGGTCACTTTTATTCCAATCCTTTGATCGGACAGGGAAGCGAAATCGGTGGTTCGGTAACAAAAACAAACTCAAGAACGCTGTCTTATACAACCAGTAATATTCTGACTTTTGATAAAAAATTCAACCAGCATCACTTTAATATTTTAGCGGGTCAAGAATTTTATCATTATGAATTTCAAACCATTTCAGGAAACAGAAGTCAGTTTTCACTTCCCTATTATTATGAACCTGATGCAGCAGCTTTGTTAGGTGGATTTAGCGGAAGCAGTGATAAATTGGGACTTTTAAGTTACTTAGGAAAAGCGGAGTATGATTTTAAAAATAAATATTTCATTTCCGGATCGGTAAGAGCAGATGGTTCTTCAAGATTTTCTCCTGAAAACAGATGGGGAACTTTCTGGTCAGTGGGTGGATCATGGAAAGCTTCGAATGAAGATTTCATTAAAGATTTAAATATTTTTAATCAGTTGACGCTTCGTGCAAGTTATGGTGGTCAGGGAAATGACAAATTGAGCACGTATTATGCGTACCAAAGTTTGTATACATTTTATAACAATCTTGGTGAAGGCGGTACGGTTGCAAGCAGACTTCCGACTCCGGATCTGAAATGGGAAACCAATCTCAACTTAAATGTGGGGTTAGAATTTGCGATTCTGAAAAACAGAATTAAAGGGAATGTAGAATATTTCCAGCGTCAGAGTAAAGATCTTTTGTTTGATATGCCTTTGGCTCCGTCAGTTGGTTTTAGCGGTTATCAGGCAAATATCGGAGAGTTAAAAAACACAGGTTTTGAATTTTCTCTATTTACAACTCCTGTAAAAACAAATGATTTCGAATGGAATGTTGATGTGAATCTGAGTACTTTAAAAAATGAAATTACAAAGCTTCCGAAAGGTTCAATTGTTAGTGGAACAAAACGTTTGCAGGTTGGAGGTTCTATTTATGATTTCTTTATTCCTGAATGGATGGGAGTTGATCCGACTAACGGAAATCCGCTTTGGAAAACAATTACCACTGATGCAAACGGAAATACAGTAGAAGGAACGACTTCTGAGTATGCAAAAGCTACAAAAACTTTGCAGGGTTCTTCTTTGCCTAAAGTAATGGGAGGTCTTACAACCAGCATCAGATATAAAGATTTTGATTTTTCAGGATTATTGACTTTCAGTTTGGGAGGTAAAATTCTCGATACCGATTATACCATGTTGATGCATAATGGAAGTGCTGCAGGAAGAGCGTGGAGCTCTGAAATGTTAAACCGATGGACTCCTGAAAATACAAATACGGATGTTCCGGCTTTAAGCACAACAACCAATAATTGGACTTCCGCTTCGTCAAGATTCTTATATTCTGGAACCTATGCAAGAATTAAAAATGTAAGCTTAGGATACACGCTTCCGTCTGATTATTTTGAAAAGATTGGGTTGAAAAAACTAAGAGTGTATGTTCAGGCAGAAAATCTTTTCACATTCTATAAACATAAAGGAATGGATCCTGAGCAAACCTTAGACGGAACAACATACTACAGATATCCTGCAATGAGAACCGTAACTTTTGGTGTACAGGCTACGCTTTAACATATTTAAAATTTAAACAATGAAAAAATTAATATACATATCTTTTGCTTTAATTGCTTCGATTTCTCTGGTAAGCTGTGAAAACGATTTGGAAACGGCTCCCACAAATCAGGCAGATGAAGCTGAAATTTTTAAAACTGCCGAAAGTGCAGAAACAGTAATCAATGGAACTTGGGCAAAATTTAATGATGACGGAACAACGTATGCCAATATAGGATATTCAACGGTTTTAAGAACCAGCGATGCAATGGGAAGTGATGTTGCTGTTTTGACCAATAAATATGGTTTTCCATCAGCGTATGCATTTACTGATCTGGTGAATAATACAGGAGGTAGATCACTTTATATCTGGACATCTTTGTATTCTGTTATCAATAATATGAATAATGTGATCGCAAAAATTGATGCAGCAGAAGGAACTCAGGAAAAGAAAAATCAGGTGAAAGGTCAGGCAAAAGCTTTGCGTGCTTTCTGTTACTGGAATCTTGCAAGTTTCTATCAGTTCAGTTATTTAAAAGATAAAAATGCACCCACAGCTCCCATTTATACTGAACCTGCAACGACTAATTCTGTAGGAAAGAAAAAAGCAAGTCTTGAAGAGATTTATAGTTTAATTAAAAGTGATTTGACCGATGCTAACCAATTGCTTCAAAATTATTCTAGAAATAACAAAGATAAAATCGATCGCTCTGTAGTTAACGGACTTTTAGCAAGAGTGTATCTGAATACAGGGGAGTGGACGAAAGCTGTAGCTTCTGCACAAATTGCCAAAACAGGATTTCCGCTGATGAATGCCGAAAAATACAAAGAAGGTTTCAATGATATTACCAACGGAGAATGGATCTGGGGACATGCACAAACTCAAGAACAGTCTGGTGAAAGCTATGCATTCCACTTTTTAGATGTTTCATCTTCGGGAAGTTATTATTACAGTTTTATGGCAGATCCTTATTTTAAAGATCTGTTTGATACAAATGATATCCGTTCTTCTTTATTTTCTTGGGATGGTTTACCTGGAAGAGAAGGGCTTTTGAGATATGCTAAATTTAAGTTTAAAGCTAATTTAATTGCCGATATCGTTTTCATGAGAGCTGCTGAAATGTATTTAATTGAAGCCGAAGCCGAAGCAAGAAGCGGAAATGTTGCCAATGCTGTTGCAATTTTAAACCAACTAAAAACAGCAAGAAAAGCCAATGTTTATACAGGTTCACTTGCTCAAAATGATGTCATTAAAGAAGTTTTGATTGAAAGAAGAAAAGAATTGTTCGGAGAAGGTTTTTCTCTTTCAGACATCATCAGAACACAAGGGAAAGTGGAGAGAAAAGCTTATGTAAACTCAAGTGGACAACCAATTCAGGTGCAGATCACAACGCCAAATGGTACGGTGAAAACGGTTAATGGAAGAGGACATTCTGTTTTTGCATTCCCTGATCAGTCGGCTTTTGCGCCCAATAGCAGATATTATTTGTTTTCAATTCCGCAGAAAGAAATTGAGAACAATCCAAATTTATAGTTTTGATTTTATTTTGGAGTCTTTGTAGAAATGCAAAGGCTCTTTTTTTTGATTTAAAACATTAAAATATATTCTAAAAAGCTAACTTTGAAAGGCTTTTACCAATGAAAGCTTAATATTATGAAACAAAAGATCGAAAATAAGCTCATCGACAAAAATACCAAACCTACGAGTATGAGGATCTTGGTTTACGATTTTTTAAGTTCACAAGAAACAGCTTTGTCTTTGTCCGAGATCGAAAATTATTTTGAAAATGCGGATCGAACCACAATTTACAGAACATTAAAAACCTTCGAAGAAAAAGGAATTGTTCACAGCATTCAGGAAAATACAACAACAAAATACAAGCTTTGTCATGATGATTGCAACGAAAAAACGCATAAAGACTGGCATTTGCATTTCTACTGCAAGATCTGCAAACAAACGACTTGCAAAGAAGATATTTCTTTCCCCGAAAGCATGAAAACCGATTTTAGAATTGATGAAATAAGGCTTTTTGCCAAAGGTATTTGCGAAAACTGTCTCGAAAGTTTGCAATAGTATTGCATTCGCGTTCACTCTATATTTGTTTAAAATTATTTGTTATGGAAGAATGTTGCACTACAAAACCTAAAAAAGAGCATAACCACGAAGGTCACGACCATGATCATTCCCACGAGGTTCAAGATAAATCAACGCTTCAGCTTTTCTTGCCGGCAATCATATCATTTGTTTTGCTTTTAATAGGAATTACGTTTGATAATTTCATTGAAAACAATTGGTTTAACGGTTGGGTGCGTCTTGTTTGGTATTTGATAGCCTATATTCCTGTGGGAATTCCTGTTTTAAAAGAAGCCTACGAAAGTATTGTTAAAGGCGATGTTTTCTCAGAATTTTTTCTGATGGGAATTGCTACAATTGGTGCTTTTGCGATTGGAGAATATCCTGAAGGTGTTGCTGTGATGCTGTTTTATTCTGTGGGTGAAGTTTTTCAGGCAATGGCTGTTACGAAAGCAAAAACCAATATTAAATCTCTTCTCGATCAGCGTCCTGATGAAGTAACCGTTTTAGAAAATGGAACTCCCAAAGTTATAAAAGCTGAAAAAGTAAATATTGGCGATATTATTCAATTAAAATCTGGCGAAAAACTGGGTTTGGATGGTGAATTACTTTCTGAGAAATCTTCTTTCAATACCTCCGCTCTTACCGGAGAAAGTAAACCTGATACAAGATTTAAAGGCGAAATGGTTTTAGCCGGAATGATCAATCTAAATACTGTCAGTCAGGTAAAAGTGACGACCGCTTATAAAGACAGTAAACTGAGTAAAATTTTAGAAATGGTTCAGAATGCGACCTCTCAAAAAGCTCCTACAGAATTATTTATCAGAAAATTTGCTAAAGTTTATACTCCTATTGTTGTATTTCTGGCGATTGGAATTACTTTTTTACCTTATTTTTTCGTTGAAGATTATCAGTTTAAAAGTTGGCTGTACCGAGCGTTGATTTTCTTAGTGATCTCTTGTCCTTGTGCATTGGTGATTTCCATTCCATTGGGTTATTTTGGCGGAATTGGAGCGGGTAGCAAAAACGGAATCTTGTTTAAAGGAAGTAATTTTCTGGATGTTTTGGCGAATGTTCAAAACGTTGTGATGGATAAAACAGGAACGATGACTGAAGGCGTTTTCAAGGTTCAGGAAGTGAATTTTGGAAATGAATTTAATAAAGATGAAATTTTAAAACTGGTCAATACACTTGAAAGCCAGAGCACACATCCTGTAGCAACTGCTATTCATCAGTTTGTGGGCGAAATTGATCATTCGATTCAACTGGAAGATGTAGAAGAAATTGCAGGTCACGGTTTAAAAGCAACGATTAGCGGAAAAGAATTGTTGGTTGGAAACTTTAAGCTGATGGATAAATTTAACATTAGCTACAATCTGAAAACTGAAAATATTGTTTATACTTTAATTGCAGTTGCTTATGATAAAAAGTTTGTTGGATATCTTACCATCGCAGATTCCATCAAAGAAGATGCTCAGTTAACGATCAATAAACTAAAAGCATTGAATGTAAAAACGACGATGTTGAGCGGCGATAAAACTTCTGTTGTACAATTTGTAGCCAATGAATTGGGAATTGAAAATGCTTTCGGAGACTTACTTCCCGAAGATAAAGTAAATAAAGTCAAAGAACTGAAAGCAAAAAATCAAACTGTTGCTTTTGTTGGTGATGGAGTAAATGATGCTCCCGTTGTTGCTTTAAGCGATGTCGGAATTGCGATGGGCGGATTGGGAAGTGATGCAACCATTGAAACTGCCGATGTCGTAATCCAGGATGACAAACCGAGCAAAATCCCAATGGCAATCAATATCGGAAAGCAAACTAAAAAGATAGTTTGGCAAAATATAATTTTAGCATTTGCAGTGAAAGCTATTGTTTTAGTTTTAGGAGCAGGAGGTTTGGCAACGATGTGGGAAGCTGTTTTTGCTGATGTTGGGGTTGCATTATTGGCAATCTTAAATGCAGTGAGAATTCAGAGAATGAAGTTTTAATGATGCTGGAAGACAGAAGCTCGATGCTGGAAGTTTCCAAACAGACTACAAAAGTTTCTAATAATTTTTCATCAATAGGGATGGGCTTTAGCCCATCTTTTAATTTTAAATTGCATTCGGCTTTAGCCAAAATTTATCTCACGCAGATTTTGGAGATAGAGCAGATTTAAAAATAATCAATGCAGACATCTGTGCAAATCCGTGCAATCTGTGGGGAAATAAAAACGTCCATCTTACCTGACTTTCATCATAAATTAATGCATAAACAAATTTTGTACACTATATTTGTACTAAAGATTGATACTTGAAGTTTTTCTTATCCTTTTTCATCGTATTTACCATTGCAATTCGTCCCGTTTTGCCAATGTTAAATTATGCAATCAATTACGATTACATTGTGAAAAACCTTTGTGAGAAGAGAAAAATTATAGAATCTGATTGTAAAGGAAAGTGTTTTATAAAAAAAGAATTAGCAAAGACCGAAAAGGAATCTAATAATGCTCAAAATATTAAGATTGCAGGTTTAGATGTTTTTTTATCTCATGAAATCCTGTCATTTTCAAATATCGGTAAAGCTGATTTAAAATCAGAAAAGCCGAATTCAAATCATATTCAATTACATTCTTCAGAATATTTTTCCCGAATATTCCATCCTCCTTTAGTTTAATTTGTTTGACCTGAAACTTTAGTTTTGATCTTTATCAAGGCTTATATTCATATTAATTAAACTTAATTTTAAATTCTATTTAATGACATCTAAAGTTATCTTAACAGCATTATTGTCTGTTTCATTATTCGCCTGTGCGCAGGAAACGCCTAAAGTAAAGCATAAAAAGAAAAATACAACTACCAAAACGACTGCTCAAAAAGTAAAGTTTGCCAATGCTATCGATCCGATCTGTGAGATGAAAACGGAAGACGATATGAAAGACACGGTAGTTTACAAAGGAAAAACGTACGGTTTTTGCAGTAGCTACTGTAAGGATGAGTTTAAGAAAAATCCTGAGAAGTATGTCCAAAAATAAAAAGACCGAGAGCAGCGCAAAAAAGAAAATCATTATTCCGATTGCGGTTATTGCATTGTTGTTTTTGGGAATTGGTGTTGGGATGAGCTATTTTAAAAGCAGTCTTTATACCGTGATGAAAGTTCCGGATTTTGAACTGACGGATCAGAACAATAAAAAGATCACCAATAAAGATATGCTTGGGAAAGTATATTTAGTTGAATTTTTCTTCAGCAAATGCCCAACGATTTGTCCGGTGATGAATACCAATATGAGATTTATTGAAGATGAGATCAATGATCCCGATTTTGGAATTATTTCAATAAGCATCGACCCTGAAAATGATACTCCCGAATTATTAAAACAACACGCGCAAAAGATTGGCGCAAAATCTCCCAACTGGCATTTTCTGACAGGTGACCGAACTTATATTGGAGATCTTGCTGATAAGTTTGACATTTATGTCGGTGACAAAGAAGATGAAAGCGAAAATCTCAATCACAGCGGAATGATCGCTTTAGTTGATAAAGAAGGAAATATCCGTTGTCGCTACAACAAAGAAAATATGCCGATTCTCTATTATTCAGGGTTGAATTATGAAGACGCCGAAGGAAAAATGCCTAAATTGAACGGAAAATTTCATCCCGATCGGGAAATTTTAATTGAGGATATCAAGAAATTATTAAAATAAGGCAGGAAGTTTGAAGTTAGATACTGGAAGTTTTGACGGCACCGAAAAAAGACATCTATCTTCCATCACCCTGCTTCCAACCCAGATTAAAAAATAAATGTTAAACCATATAAACAAAAAGTTATGAAGATTTTTAAAATCGCTGCACTAAGTGCGGTTTTTGCGGCGCAGTTTGCGTTTGCACAGTTTAAGCAGACGCCTTTACCGTACGCATACAATGCATTGGAAGGTAATATCGATGCACAAACTATGGAAATTCACTATTCAAAACATGCTGCAGCTTATGTTGCCAATTTGAATAAAGCAATTGCCGGAACTCCACAGGAAAAGCAAACTTTATTTGAAATTCTTTCAAAAGCGGGAACTTTACCAATGGCTGTAAGAAATAATGCGGGAGGTCACTACAACCACGAGTTGTTCTGGACGGTTCTTACACCACAAAAAGACACAAAACCATCTGCAAAATTAACAAAAGCAATTACCGATGCTTTCGGAAGCATAGATGCTTTTAAAGAAAAAATGAGCAAAGCCGGAGCAGACCGTTTCGGTTCGGGTTGGGCATGGCTTTCTGTTGATAAAAGCGGAAAATTATTCGTTTCTTCAACACCAAACCAAGATAACCCTTTGATGGATGTTGTAGAAGAAAAAGGAACTCCAATCTTCGGGATCGACGTTTGGGAGCACGCTTATTATCTGAAATATCAGAACAAAAGAGCGGATTATTTAACTGCGATCTGGAACGTAACCAACTGGAAAGAGATCAGCAGAAGATATGACGAAGCGTTAAGCAAAAAATAATCTTTTGAATTTAATTTGCAGCATATTTCTTACCTTTTTTACGGTTTTCAGGCCTCTGATTCCGTTGGTGGAGTATGCTGTAAATTATCAATATATCAGCGAAGAACTCTGCGTCAACAGAAAAAATGTTACGCTCAACTGTAATGGTAAATGTTACCTTGCTAAACAATTATCAAAAACCACCGATACCGATTCTTCGCCTTTACACAAAACAAAAAATTCAGGGCAGAAATTACTCGACATCTACGTCCTTCCTGAAATTATAACCGTTAATTCCACAGAAAAGTCAATCTTTTCTACAACCAATTTTCTTTACAAAACAGGCTACTCGTTTCTGTTTTTAAAACACATTTTCAGACCGCCGGTTTTTTAGTATTCCTTTTTATTATTTTGGGCGATTCCCTTTCCTTGGCTTTTCCAGCCGCTTGGGTCGGGCTGTCCGCTCATATCTTTTTTTAGATTCTTCCTAGCGTCAGAATCCAAAAAAAGGATAACCGCTTCCATCCCTATCGCGATGGGGCGTCTCAATATAATTTGAGTTCAGGTTAAATAATGAATATCAATAGTTAGTTATTTAACGCAAAGAAGTATTAAAATAATTTTGATTTAAGTAGGCAAAGAAAAATCAATAAATTGATTGATAAAGCTGTTGCTCACGCTTCGCGATGCAAATTTATTTGCCTTTGCTTTCTAAAATATAAAGTTTAAATACAAGAATCTTTGCGTAAAAAAATCTTTTCAAATTTTAAAGATTACAAACTGTTATCAATATTTCTTATCCTGAATTAAGCTAACATATTTATCACTAAAAAATCAAAAAATGAAAATTTATAAATTTTTATCATTATTATTTATTGCCTTTACTTTTTTCACTTTTACATCATGTAGAAACAGCGATGAAGAAGATTCATCACCAGAAACAAAAGGAAAAATTCAGCTGAAGTTCGAAAACGGTTTCAATAATTTAGGAGATATTGTTTTCAATCAGACAACGCAAACCTCTTCAAACGGACAAAAACATCAGTTTTCAACTTTAAAATACGTCATCAGCAACATCAGTTTAATCGATGAAAACGGAAATGAATTTAAATACCACGAAAATAATCCTGATAAAGGTGCTTTTATCATCAATCAGGAAAAGGCAGTTGCGGGAATTGTTTATGTAGATTTAGATGAAATTCCAAAAAACAATTATAAAAAAATAAAATTCGGATTGGGAATCAGTCAGAACGCGTATTTACTCGGACAAAACGGACAGGCAGAATTTTGGGAAAAAGCTAAAAAAGAAAGTCTCACCTGGTCTTGGGCTGCAGGATATATTTTCGTGAAATTGGAAGGAAAATACGGGATAGGTTCTGCTAATACAGAATTTATGAATCACACCGGAAACATGGGAAATGTTACCGCAAACAATACTCCGGATTTATATCGTGAAGTAATTTTAGACCTTCCCACAACAGCAAGAGTTTCTGCAAGTATAAAACCTTCCATTCATATTTTGGCAGATTTTAATCAATATTTAAGCGGAGAAACAGCAATAAGCCTTTCCACAACAAATGATATGGCCATGGGTTCTAATCAGCATTTGGTGAATGTGACGAATAATTTAACCAAAATGTTTAAAGTAGACCATGTTCACAATGATTAAGCAGATTTTTAAAATCGGACTGGTCTTTATTTCTTTTCTGAATTTCATCTCGTGTTCTGAAGAAGTTATTCAACCTTTAGAAAAAGATGAAACTGTTCATCTTCAGTTTCCTTCTTATTTTCCGGAAATTACTTTCGACTCAACAGAAAATCCTATCACAAAAAATGGAGTGGAGTTGGGAAGAAAATTATTTTATGAAGGCAGACTTTCCAGAAACAATACGATTTCATGTGGTTTTTGTCATATTCAGGAAAATGCGTTTACCCATCACGGTCACACGGTAAGTCACGGAATTGATGACAGATTAGGGATCAGAAATGCACCACCGATCCAAAATATGGCGTTTTTGAAACGATACATGTGGGATGGCGTAATTCATAATTTAAACCAACAACCGATCATTCCGATGACGGATGTAAACGAAATGGATAGCTCTATGCCTGAAGCAATTGCAAAACTCAGCAAAGATGAGGTTTACAGAAAATTGTTTAAACAGGCTTATGGAGACGAAAATATGACAGGAGAAAGAGTTTTGAAAGCATTGTCTCAGTTTATGGTTACTTTAATTTCTGCTGATTCAAAATATGACCGTTTCAAGCAGGGAAAAGAAAAGTTAAACTCTGAAGAATCTCAAGGAATGGCTTTGTTTCAGCAAAAATGCGCGTCTTGTCACAGCGGAGAATTATTTACCGATGAAAGTTTTAGGAATACCGGGATGTATTACAATACTCAGTTCAAAGATGCAGGACGACATCGGGTGACGCTTAACCAAAATGACTGGATGAAATTCAGAGTTCCGAGTTTGAGAAATGTAGAATATACTTCGCCTTACATGCACGACGGAAGATTTTATACGTTGGAAGCAGTGCTCAATTTCTATTCAGATAATGTAGAAGATGATCCCAATCTTGACCCGCAACTGAAACAGAATGATCATCTAGGAATTGCGATGAACGCTCAGGAAAAGCAATTCATTATTGCTTTTCTAAAGACTTTGTCCGACAAAAGTTTTATTTCTAATCCCAAGTTTGCGGAATAAATTTTAATTAAAATGAAGAAGATATTTTTAATCTTAAGTTTGGTTTTATTTAATTTAAATCAGGCTAAATCAATCAATGACAGTTTGTATATTCCAAACAATCTGAGTGAAATTTTATTTAATGAATGTGATGCTTGCGGATGTGCTGCAGGAAACGGCTCTTCCGGTTTTGAGTCGCTCTTAAATCCTCAGTTTATCGGTATTAAATATTTTGCTCAACATTACAAAGCAAAAGAAAATTTATTTGTGAAAGATTTGACCCAAGACCAATATTTTAATACCATTCAGATTTGGGCTAAAGTTCCTTTAACTCAAAAATTAAGTGTTTATGCAAGTTTACCGTTTCATTTTCATGAAAAGAAAACTTTGCAGGGTGACATTAATATCAAAGGGATTGGCGATTTTAATCTGATGGGAATTTACAAACTAATCAATTCAAAAGACAATACACATGAGCTGAATGGTGGAGTAGGAGTGAAAGTTCCACTCGGTAAATTTGATGAAAAAGGAGTTTCAGGAGTTAATCCAAGTTTTCAGTTGGGAACCGGAAGTTGGGATTATCAGGCTGTTTTGAATTACAGATTTCAGAAAAATAAAGTGGCTGTACTTCTAAACACTGATTATACCATAAAAACTGAGAATAAGAAACACTACCAGTTTGGCAATCAATGGAATTATTCAGCCACCGGATTTTATGAAATTTTTAGAGATGAGAAAACCATTATCTCTGGAAAAGCCGGTTTTCAGGGCGAAGTTTATGACAGAAACCGTCAATATAAAGAAAACCTTCCGAAAACTGCAGGAAGTGCTTTGTATGGAAAAATGGGCTTTGAAGCTTCCTTTAAAAAATTGAGTCTGGGAACAGAATTAATGCTTCCTACTTACACCAATTTGGCAGCAGGAGATATTGAGGCGAAATCCATATTCAGTGTTTTTATCAACTTTGGGATTTAAATAAAAAATAGAATTTTAGGAAAAGCCATTTTTATAAATGATCTTTAAACCTAAAATTCTATTTAATTTAAATTTTATGTAGTCCTCATCAGCTTTGGTGAGGCTATTTTTTATGTCCTTTTATATTGGGTAAAAATGCAGTGATGATCCCCATTAAAGGTAAGAATGCGCAAATTTTAAATACAAATTCTATACTGGTATCATCTGCAACGGCGCCTAATATTGCAGAACCAATTCCACCCATTCCAAACATGAAACCGAAGAATAATCCGGCAACCAATCCGATTTTATTGGGTATAAGGTCTGTGGCGTAAACTAATATTGCGGAAAATGCTGAAGCTATGATCAATCCTATTAAAACAGCGAAAATGATCGTCCAAAATAATGAAAGATAAGGAAGGCAGAGAGTAAATGGTGCGGCTCCCAAAATAGAAGCCCATATGATCTTCTTCCTGCCATATTTATCTCCTAATTTTCCCCCTAAAATTGTTCCAACAGCAACTGCCGCTAAAAATATGAACAAATAAAGTTGAGAATCTTGTACCGAAACATGGAATTTATCAATCAAAAAGAAGGTAAAATAATTGGTCATTGAAGCCAGGTAAATGTACTTTGAAAAAATAAGAGCCAATAAAATGGATACAGAAAACAAAATCTTTTTGCGGGAAAGCTGTATCTCAATAATATCACTTGGGTGTTTAGCAGATTTTTTTAATGATAGTCTTTCAGCATACCAGTTTCCGATTCTCCATAATACAATAATTCCGATGAAAGCTGCGATGGCAAACAATCCTACGTAACCTTGTCCCAAAGGAAGAATAATCAATGCTACCAAAAGCGGTCCTATTGCACTTCCTGAATTTCCACCTACCTGAAATATAGATTGGGCCAATCCTTTTTGTCCGCCCGATGCCAATTGCGCAACCCTTGAAGCTTCAGGATGAAAGATAGAAGATCCCATTCCTATTAATGCTACTGAAATTAGAATTACATAATATTGATGAGCTGCAGCCAACAAAAGCAATCCAGCCATTGATAATGCCATTCCGATCGCTAAAGACCTGGGATTTGGTTTTTTATCAGTATAAATCCCAACAAAAGGCTGCAAAATAGATGCGGTGAGTTGAAATACTAATGTGATGATTCCAATTTGTGAAAAAGATAGACTGAATTCTCCTTTCAAAATAGGATACAATGAAGGAATCGTAGATTGGATCAGGTCATTCAAAAAATGTGAAAAACTGATCATAAAGAGGATAGGATAAACAATTTTTGTGGTGTCAATTGTTTTGGTAGTAATATTTTCCATGTTATTATTTTATTCATCATATCATCTGATGAATTTTGTTAAATTTTTTTAATAGATCTGATCTACTATTTTTTGAGCAATGATAGCAGCTTTCTCAGCATCTCCGTTTTCAATAGACAAATAAAGGTCGGTATGTATTTTCTGAGAAATTTTAAATGATTCTGTATTGTTATGATGTCTTGTTTCGAAAGAACTCATAATATGTTTCGTTGCTATTTTGTAGATTTCTTTTAAAAGATCATTTCCGCAAGCTTCTGCAATGGCTAAATGGAAATTAATATCTGTCTGATAACATTCTGTCGCCAGATTTTCTTCTGCAAATTGATTTCTAAGATTCAGATAATTTTGAATTGTTCCTAGATCTTTTTCAGTTCGGTTGATCGCTGCTTTTGCTGCAATTTTAGAATCAAGCAGTGAACGTACTTCCTGTACTTCCTCGATCTGAGCTTTATTCATTTGAGATTCTAAAGATTCGTGAGCATTTTTAGAAACTACAAAAGTTCCTACACCTTGCTGTACATTAAGAATTCCCTGAATTGATAAAATCTTTATCGCCTCACGAATACTAGAGCGGCCCACACCATAGATCTTCATCAGCTCAGGTTCAATTGGCAGTTTTTCGCCAATAACATATTCATCGTTGGATATTCCTTCGATCAATCTTTCGGCTACTTCCTGTGCTAAAGTTTTTCTTTGAATCTGCATGATAAAAACATCATATCATCTGATGAATTGCAAAGATAGAATTTTTAATTGTAATTTTTAAAGTAATTTAATTTTCATTAAGAATTTTACTCTTTTTAAATTCAATACAAATGATGGCGAAAGCGATGATAGAAAGCATAGCACGCGTAATAACCATAGGCATTGCCGAATCAGATTTTAGTAATCCTACCATGGCAGATAGTATAAAAGTGGTAATCAATTGTAAAAAGCCTAATAAGGCAGAAGCCACTCCCTTTCCTTCTTTGAAAGACGATAAAGCTCCCGCTGTGGTAATAGGAAATAATAGACCAATTGCAAAAATCGATATGTAGAGAAAAATAATTTCGATAATGGCTGATAAGTGAAAATAGGAGGCTAATATGTGTAATAAAGTTGAGATCGTAAGCAAGAAGACTGCGAAAGACATTATTTGAGATTCGCTAAAACGGAATAGAAGTTTCGGTGTAAAATAAGCAGCAAGTATCAATGCAATGGAATTAAAAGCAAATATTAAACTGTATTTTTCTGAACTAAATCCATGGATCTGCATGAATAGAAAAGGTGAATTTGAAATGTAAATAATCAGTGATGCAAATGCAATACTTCCGATGATTGTATTTTTAATAAATTCTCTATTGGCTAATATATATTTTATTTGTGACCTTAAAATATTTTCTTCAACGATGCCTTCTTGTTTCGCTGCTTTTTTATTGGTTTCTGGGATGTATTTTATAATTAGAAGCAAGGAGATCGCACCTAATAATGACAGAACAACAAATGCACTTTCCCAACCCCAAAATTTTAAGAGTAAACTTCCAATTATTGGTGCTAAAATAGGTGCAATACCACTAATTTGTGATTGCGTAGAAAAAATAGAAATTGCTTTTTTCCGCTCATACATGTCGGTGACAATTGCTCTCCCTACAACGATTCCGGCACTTCCGCCAAATGCCTGAATAAAGCGAAGTATCCATAGGACATAAACATTACTGGTGAAAATTATTGCCGTTGTTGCCATGATAAAAAGAAGAACTCCTGCGTATAAAATAGGCTTTCGCCCTTTCTTGTCAGATAATGGTCCCCATAATAATTGTCCTATAGCGAACCCTGCGAAAAAAGTAGATATAGAAATCTGAATATTACCGATCTCTGTATTGAATATCTCAGCCATAATAGGAAAAGCAGGCAAATAAAGATCAATGCTTAATGATTCTAAAGCGTTGAGTAAAGCCAATATAAAAACAACAATACTGAAGTTTCTCATAAGTAATATTTAAAATGCAAAGCTGATAAAGATCCCTTTATATTTCAATATCCAAACTGAAGATTGATAAGCACAAACTGAATATTCTTGAAATTATTTATCCTCTAGAATTTTCAGTTTTAAAAATTTCGGGAGAAAAACCGGTTTGTTTTTTAAAAAGCCTAGAAAAATATGAGGAATCTGTGAATCCTAATTGATAGGAAATTTCTTTTATACTCTTCTGCCCATAAGATAATTCTCTTTTGGCTTCGAGCACGATTCTTTGAGATACTAATTTTTTGACAGTCGTTCCTCTCAATTTTCTTACAACATGATTCAAATGATGAGTTGTAATGTTCAAAGATTCTGCGTAGAAATCGGTCTCTTTTTGCGAAGTGTAGTTTTCATTAATCAAATCTGTAAGAAACTCCATCCTTTGAAGATCAATATTTTTAGATCTTTGAAGGCTCAGTTTGTCAGTCACTAATAAAATGAACGCTCTTAAGATTGCTTTAATAAAATTATTTCTTGATCTACCCAGATATTCCTCTCTAAGAATAGTAATTAATAATCGACAATTTTCAATATCTTCTTTATTAATTATGAATGGCGAAATCGGTTTTAGCTGCAGAGATTCAGTTGAACATATCTCTTCAAAAATCTCTTTACTTATTGCTAAAACATGTCCTTTCTCTTCTTTTAAATCCATTTTAAAAACTTGTCCGGGAAGCAATACACATATTGAATGTTCACTTACAGAGTATTTTTCAAAATCTATATAAAGAATACTTTCGCTGCTTGTTTTTTCAAACCAAATGATTTCGAAAAAATTGTGGCGGTGAACATCATCAAAGTTTTCTGGATGCCCATTTTCTAGTGTAGCGTATTGAAATTCTTCAAAACTTAAATGATGAGTGGGAATATTTTTGTTCTGAATCTCATTCATAGAATAAATTTACAAAAAAAAAGAGATTTCAAAATATGAAATCTCTTTTGTAGCCCGTAGGGGAGTCGAACCCCTCTTACCAGGATGAAAACCTGAGGTCCTAACCGATAGACGAACGGGCCATCTACCAATCTGTAAATAAATCTACAGGGTTAGCTTTTTTGTTTTTATAAGTTTCAACTCTTACTTAATTACTCGGTTAGTAGCAATTAAAATTAGTAGCCCGTAGGGGAGTCGAACCCCTCTTACCAGGATGAAAACCTGAGGTCCTAACCGATAGACGAACGGGCCTACTATATAATTACGCTAATTTATTAACGTGCTTAGTCAATTTACTTTTCAAGTTAGCTGCCTTATTCTTGTGAATAATGTTTTTCTTAGCTAATTTGTCTAACAAAGCGATAACTTTAGGCAATTGCTCAGTAGCTGCTGCTTTGTTTTCTTCGTTTCTTAAAACTTTTAGAGCTGTTCTAGCAGTCTTGTGGTAGTATCTGTTACGAACTCTTCTAACTTCGTTTTGTCTTATTCTCTTAAGTGCTGATTTATGATTAGCCATATCGTTTAAATGTGAGTGCAAATGTATAGACTTTTTTGTTACCCACCAAATTTATTTTTAATTATTTTAAAATATTTTTAGTTTTCTTCTGAAAGGTACTTTTTAAGCTTGTCTAAGGCTTGTTGTACTTTAATATTTTCAGTTTCTTTTCCTAATTTATTGATGATGTTTTCCAACATTATCATTGCATTATTCCATTCTCCGGTAGAGTTGGAAAAAGTAAGTCCGTCGATGGTTACTTCAAAAATACTTTTTTCTCCGCTCCTGTAGAGTTTGAAACTAATTTTATCATCCTTGCCTGTAATCCCTTCCGTACTAGTTTTTAAATCATACCCTTTCGGGTTAGAGCGAATTTTATTAAAAAGAAGCTGTGCTTCTTGAATTTTTAAATTCGGCATGATGTAAAATTTGGTCGTCTTGTGAGGCCTGTGCTTATTTACTCTCGAGAGAGTAAAATTTACCAGTTTTTATCCTGTCGACTTATGTCTCAATGATTAAACTTTTGCAAAAGTAGTGTTTTTTCACATTTCAAACAAAATCAAATTTAATTTTGTTTGAGAAATTATTGACCTTTATTACTACTTGATTGGTTTATAGACTTTTTATTTGAATATTTTTTTTATGATATTTCCTATTTCCATAAAATCATTGTGATTTCCTACCGATCTTTTTTCCGAATTTGCATTATCGAATTCCGAAAAAGGGAAGATCAACAAATAATTTTTTTCACTCAGATACTTATTAAGAAGTTCAGGTATAAATCGCATTTGAGGAATATAAGATTTCATTCCTCTTTTTGCCATAAAAAGAATAAGGGCTTCATTGTCTTTAAGTTGAGTTGCTGTTTGCTCGCCGTCTTTCCAGGTGTTCATAATGATGAATTCTGCTTCAATGTTGGCTTTTTTAATGATTCTCTGCAAAATATTTAAAATCTCTTCTGAAGCATAAAAAGTAATTGTGGCTCCAGAATTTCTTGCCATATTCCAAACTCTCAATAAGGCATGGAAAAATCCGGCTTCTTTGTGTGCGTTTTCAGGGATCATCACCGCATGATTTTTTATCGTAGCTAAAGGTTGAGTTGCATGATACACCAAAACATTTACATCATCCCGCTGCAAATACCCATTGTAAAGATTATCGGTGAAAGAAGGCGAAAAACCTTTGCTGTCTTCTAATCCAATAATAAGATCGGTGATGTTTTGTTCTTTGATCACATTGTTTACTCCATTGATCACATCATTGTCGTATCTTTTTAGGGGTTGCATTTTTACATCTGCCGCCGCTGCCATATCTGTTGCATGATGTAAAAGTTTCTCAGCATTTTTTACGGAAGATTCATTTTTGTCTTCATTAATTACATTTAAAGCAAATAAATTTTCTGTATTTGAATGCGCTTTAATTAAAATTCCAAGGTTCACCATTCTTTCAACAGTCGATTCGTGATTTAAAGCTAAAAGAATATTTTCCTCCTCATGGCTGTTTCCGGAAAGAGTTTCCTCATTATCCTGTTCTGCAATTTTTTGTGCGCTCGACATTGAGATAAATGATGAGATGGTGCAGGAAATAAGAATTAATAAAATACTTCCGTTAAGAACGTGTTCGTTTAATAATCTAATAGGTTCTCCAGTTTCAGTTTCAGAAAGTATGATGTTGTAACCAACCATGACAGAAGCTAACGTTGCTGCTGCAGAAGCTGAACTTAAACCGAAAATTAATTTGCCTTCTTCTTTAGAAAGCCTGAATGTTTTTTGCGTGGCAACTGCAGAAAGATATTTTCCTCCAATAGAAGCGACAAGCATGATGGCGGCAACCTCCAAAGTTTCCCAACTTTCAAAAAAAACTTTAAAATCAATCAACATTCCTACACTGATTAGGAAAAAAGGGATGAAAATAGCATTTCCTACAAATTCTACACGATTCATTAAAGAAGAAGTATGTGGAATAAGTCTGTTTAAAGCTAAACCTGCAAAGAATGCTCCGATAATAGCTTCTACTCCGGCTAATTCGGCTAACATAGCAGCCAGATAGATCATCACCAATACGAAAATATACTGCGAGATCTTATCATCTACTTTTTTGAAAAACCACCTTCCGATCATCGGGAAAATGACCAAGACCACCAATGCAAAAACAATAAACGAAACTGACAGTTTTACCCAAAATTCTGTTCCTACATCACCCTGAGACATACCGACAATGATGGCGAGAACCAATAAAGCTAAAACATCGGTGATCATCGTTCCGCCAACAGTAATATTGACGGCAGGGTTTTTAGCAATCCCTAATTTGCTGACCAAAGGATAAGCAATTAAAGTATGTGACGAAAACAGACTGGCAAAAAGTATTGAGGTTAAAACTGATAAATTTAGAATGTAAATAGCCCCTAGATATCCTAAAATGAAAGGAACAATAAATGTGTAGATCCCAAAAGTGAGACTTTTCCATTTGTTTTTCTTGAAATCTCCCATATCGATCTCTAGACCAGCAAGAAACATAATGTAGAGTAGCCCGGTAGTTCCGGTTACTACAATGCTGCTGTCTCTGGCCAAAACATTAAATCCGTTGGGTCCAATAACGGCTCCTGCGATAATTAATCCCAGCAAATGAGGAACTTTTATTTTATTGAGTAAAAGGGGTGCTGCAAGAATGATGATGAGTACCAAAAGAAACTTCAAGACCGGATCTTCAATGGGGAAACTGAGGTTGTGTATGCTTAGTAATGTCATCTGTGCTTATTTTGTGGAACGTACTAATTCAACCGAGAATTTTGCCATACAATTGTCAACAGCGATGGTTCTTATCCCTTTAATTTTTGTGTCTGAAATATCATTCAATAAAACATTCATGTCTACTTTCTTTTTAGCCGTAGAATCTGTTTTGAAATTCAATTTGATCTCATTGTTTTCAAATTTTCCGGAGTAAAGGCGTACAAGGTTATTGTTATTGATGATCTTTGAAAAAAGCTGTAAAGAGTCGCTTGCAAATTCCCAAGTGTCGGTTCGCTGATCTCCCACTACATAATCACTGCAGTTAGATTCTGTGCAAATCACTTTTCCTATCCAGGAGCCTGCAATTTCCTGAGGCCAGCGTACTATTTTTATGGAGTCTGCATCTTTTTTACTGAAAATACTATCTCTCATTTTTAATAAAGATTGGTAATCTGCTTCTTTTTGTGCAAATGATTTTTCTTTATCCAATAACTGTTTTTCTCTCAAATTAAGAGCGTTTTCTTTGTCTTTGTAGTTGCAGCTAACAAATAATAATGAGAGGAAAATTAAGAGTATTGAATTTTTCATAAAAATAAGTTGTAGCCTAAATGTACGAAAATTTTATAGAAAGCTTCGAGCCTTGCTTCGGGAATTGAATAACCTAAAAGATAAAGATTAAAGTTTTAGCAATTGTTTTTTTTGAATTTTTCCTTTGGAAAATGAAGAGAATGCATAAAAAAAGCGCTCTTAAATGAGCGCTTTTTGGTAGTCTATAGGAGAATCGAACTCCTGTTGCAAGGATGAAAACCTTGAGTCCTGACCACTAGACGAATAGACCAAATTTTGAGGTTGCAAAAGTATAAATAAACTTTTAAACTTCAAAATTATAAGGTTTATTTAAAATTCTTCTGAATAACGGTGTTTTTTATTCCCTTGTCTTCTAGTTCTTTTTGAAGTTTTACGGCATCTTCCAAGGTGTAAACTTTTCCGTAAGTGTAATAAAACATTCCGTTTGATTTGTTTCTTTCTACATCTTTCAGGGTTTGAAGGATGAATGAATTTGAACTCAATTTGTCTTTTCCAACATACACTTCGATGTTGTAATATCCGATACTCAGTTTTTGATTTGGCATAAATCCTACGGCATAAGAGTTTCTGAAACCTGCATCTTTAGCCGTTTTAAGATTAATATCTTTTACAGATGCCATATTGGTTACGCTATAATAATATTTGTACAGTCCGTTTTCTTTAATCGTAAGGATGTAGTTTAATCCTTTTAACTCAGGGTCGCCATCATTATATTTTATTGGCATCGTCATTAGTAAAATTCTGAAGTCGTTTTTTAAAGCTACTTCTGCAGGTTTTTCAGGCTCAGGTTTTTTGGTGACAATTTGTACACCTCCTTTTCTGTCTACTGCTTTTTTGTAATCAATAATAGCTTTATAGATATTTTCTGCAGTTTCCTCTTGCCCCTTTTCTGAATTTAAAAATGCAGCGTCTTCATAGTTATTTACGAACCCTGTTTCAATAAGTATCGAAGGCATGGCGCTTCTTCTCAGAATGTGTAAGTTTTCCTGTTTTACCCCACGAGAAAAACGGCCGCTTTTTTCAAAATTTCCTTCTACGAAGCTTCCTACAATTAGGCTGTTTTCAAGATATTTACTTTGCTGTAATTTTAAAGCAATTAAAGATTCTGGTGAAGATGCGTCATAAGATGCAAATGTCTCTTTATCTTTTTCATCGAGGTAGATTACATTGTTTTCCTGTTTTGCTACTTCAAGATTTTCTCTGTTTTGGGCAGGACCTTGTACAAAAGTTTCGGTTCCTCTAGCTGTTGCAGAGCGGCTTGGTGAAGAGTTGACATGTACAGAAATAAATAAATCTGCTTTGCTTCGGTTAGCAGTATTAGTTCTATCTGTTAAAGAAGGATACTCATCTATTTTTCGGGTGTAAATAACCTTAAACTCTTTATTCTTTTCGAGCATTGCTCCTAATTTAAGAACAATTCCCAATGTAACATTTTTCTCCTGAACAAGGCCTATGTCAGAATAATTTCTGTTGGCTCCGGTATCGCTTCCTCCGTGTCCTGCATCTAAAACTACAGTAAACTTTTTTTGAGCAAAAGCAAAAGAGGTGAAGAATATCAGTAGAAATGCTAAAATTGTTTTAAAATTTAGTTGGTACATCATACAGTTGTAAAAATTATATTAATTTTGAGCCAAATTATACAAAACAAAATTGGACAAAACCGTCTTCAAAAATATATTACAATTTTTAATTATCCTAATTTTTAACAGTTTTTTAGCACAGAACAGTCCTAAAAAAGTTATTAAAGCTACGGTAATTAATGATACTATTTCCAAAAAGGATACCATTGTTGCGCCGAAAGAATCTTTACAAGCTGTAGTAGACTATAAGGCAGATGATATCCGGAGAGATGTGCCTAAGAGAATGATTTATCTGAATAAAAATGCTCAGGTAAAATATCAGGATATGCAGATAGATGCAGATTATATCTCTATCGATGAAGAACGAAGTTTAATTTTTGCCCGCGGAAAATTAGATTCTTTAGGGA
This sequence comes from Chryseobacterium sp. BGARF1, assembly GCF_001677955.1. GTDB lineage: Bacteria > Bacteroidota > Bacteroidia > Flavobacteriales > Weeksellaceae > Chryseobacterium. The sequence continues at coordinate 83,313 of NZ_LELA01000081.1, read as the reverse complement.
AAGTATTTGAGCTTGCTCAAGTCAATCAGGGAGGGAAGAAGTATGAGGTTGAAAGCTTTAACTATAATACAAAAACCAGAGAAGCAATTGCCTATAACGCAAGAACTGAGGAAAGTGAAGGTTTAATTGTAGCCGATAAAACCAAAAAATACAACGATTCTGTGTTCGTCATGCGACATGCAGAATTTACGACCGATTCTTACTATATAGACAAAAAAGATACAAGACCCGATTATCACCTTTTAGCATCTTATATCAAAATGCAGAAAGGGAAAAACAGTTCATCTTTAATTGTAGGTCCGGCACAAATGTATATCGAAGATGTTCCGACGCCTTTGATTTTACCATTTGCTATTTTACCGTTTTCAAGTAAAAGAGCGGCCGGTATTCTTATTCCAAGTTTTGGTGAAAGAGAAGATGTAGGTTTTTTCTTGAATGGAATAGGGTATTATCAACCGATTGGGGAACATTTCGATCTAAAAGTTCTTGCAGATATCTATACAAAAGGAAGCTGGACGGTGAGACCGGAAATGAATTATCTTAAAAAATACAGATATTCAGGTAACTTCTCAGCAGATATCGGAAATACAGTTCGTGGAATTAAAGGTCTTGATAATTACAGCAAAACAGGAACATATAGAATTGCTTGGAGGCACACTCAAGATACAAAAGCGAATCCTTTTCTTACATTTTCAGCATCCGTAGATGTTACAAGCCAGACGTTCTATAATAATACGGTGAACAACAACTATATTATGGATCAAAGTGTATTGAGAACTCAGCAAAACTCTACACTTACCCTTACCAAAAGATTTTTGAAGCTTCCGGCAACCATTACAGGTACCGCTTCATATTCTCAGAATTTTGCTACAGGATTGGCAGATTTACGTTTGCCTCAAATGAACGTAGCCATCAATCAGTTTTATTTATTTAAATCTAAAACCGGAGTAAGATCTGGTTTGCTTGAAAATATTACAGTAAATACAGGTTTGAATTTATCAAATTTCGTGAGTACTGATGAAGGAGAGTTGTTTACCAATGCAATGTGGGATAAAATGCAAACCGGGCTGAAAAATAATATTGCACTAGGAACCAACACTACTTTTGCGAAGTATTTCACTTTCAGTTTGGGAGCTACTATTGATAATGCTTTAACAACGAAAACGCTTACTAAGTTTTATGACCCCATTCAGAATATAGAGGTGGATCAAATTAATAAGCAGATTGCAGGATATAGTATTTTTTCTACGACAGTAAGTGTGCAGACTCAATTGTACGGACAGGCAAATTTCAAGAAAGGGTCTACAATACAAGCGATACGACACATGATGACACCAAGTATCGGTTTTTCTTACTCACCAGATTTTGGTGGCGAGCAGTTCGGATATTTTAAAAATTTTTATAATGCCAATGGTGCTTTAACGCCATATTCTATTTTTGATAAAGGAATTGTAGGAACACCAACTACTGGTATGGTAGGTGCTTTAAATTATAACATCGGTAACAATATCGAAATGAAGGTAAAATCTAAAAGCGATTCTACCGGTGTGAAAAAAATGAAAATTTTTGAATCTTTGAACGTAAGCGGAAACTACAATTTTGCAGCAAAAAGTCATCCCTGGTCGATTATTTCGGTAAGTGGGCAGTCTTCTTTCTTTGATAATAAATTAAGCGTTAATACAAGTTTAACGATTGAGCCTTATAAGATATTATTTGCTCCGGGATCAGATAGCGGGATTAGAACCGAAGATTTTGGTTCGTTTAGTGTACAGGGTTTCAACGTGCAGCTTTCTTACCCATTAAGCAACGAGTTATTTGGTGAGAAAAAAGATTATGCCAAAACTTATTCGCAAAAAGGAGAGATCAGAAACGAAAATTATTTCTTTGATGATGATAATTATGCTCATTTTGATCAGGCTTGGACGTTAAATGTGAATGCCAATTATCAATATTCAAGAAACTTAACGAGAACAGCGACTAAAATGGCTTCGATAGGTTTGGATGGAAGTTTAAAGCTTACTCCTTACTGGAATATCAATGGTAGTACCCATTATGATATGGTCTCAAAAGAATTGGCGTATACAAGGATTGGTTTCTCGAGAGATCAGCGAAGCTTTACCATTAATTTTAACTGGGTGCCTTTTGGTCAGTATAAAGTATACGACTTCTTTATCGGTATTAAAGCAAATATATTAAGTGATGCATTGAAGTATAAAGACAGAAGTTTTACCCAACCTAATGCACCTTTCTAAAGTCATACTGATTTTACAATATAAATTTTATCTTTGCACCCAAAATAAAAAATAATCAAATCGTGAATCAATTGAAGCGGTTTGGTATGAATTTTAAAGTAAATAAATCTATATATGAAAACAATCATCAATACAGTGAATGCTCCTGCAGCTATCGGACCTTATTCTCAAGCAAATCTTGCCAACGGAGTTTTGTATATTTCAGGGCAAATCCCGGTAGATCCTGCAACAGGTAAACTGGTAGAAGGAATTGAAAAAGAAACTCATCAGGTAATGAAAAACCTTGAGGCAATTCTTACAGAAGCGGGAATGACATTTAAAAATGTTGTGAAAGCAAGCATTTTCCTTAAAAGTATGGATGATTTTGCGGTAATGAATGATATTTATGCATCTTATCTTGATGCTGAAAGCTTCCCAGCACGTGAAACGGTACAGGTTTCTTGTCTGCCAAAAAATGTTGATATCGAAATTTCTATGATTGCACATCAGGATTAATGAATTTTATAAGAAATACATTTGCAGTTTTGGTAGGTCTTGCTATAGCAGGGCTTATTATTACTCTTGGTATAAGGGCTTTTCCTAAGTGGGTTACTTTTGAAGCATTTGCTCCGTTTGAGCATTGGCAGAGATTTTTAGAAAGCATGAAAAATAATGATGCCTTCTTCGGATTCCTGCTTTTTATTTCAGGATTGGGAACTACTGTGGGTGGAGTTGTTACCGCCATGATTGTAAAATATGCAAAAGTAGCTTATGCGATTCTTATTGGTTTCATCATGCTTTTTATTGCAATGCTTGATGTAATTATTCTTCCTTATCATCCTACATTTTATAAAATTTCTATTTTTCTGGTCTTCTTTCCGTTTGCTTGGATGGGAGGCAAAATTGTAGAAATAATTTATGAAAGGAATAAAAAGAAGAGAATTGCTGAGAAAATGAATAAATCATAAATATAATAAACGCTGCACATCGCAGCGTTTATTTTTTACTATGGGTATCTAATACCTATCTTTAAGTATCCGTCATTTTTTATTTAAATGAAAGCGGGTATATGTCTTTTTTCTCCTTTTCTATAGGTTAAAATTAAGGGCTTATCCGTAATTTTACTAGACGTTAAATTAATATATCCCCATCTTTAAACCACAATTATGAAAAGACTTCTCGTATTTCTTTTATTATTACAAATCTTTTTAGTGTATTCTCAGAATGATAGATTTATTTATGAAGTGCACTATAAAAAAGATTCTACCAATGTTGAAATGATAAAAGAAAATTACAATTTAGATGTGAACCCAGAAGGAATTACATATTATAACAGGATTTATTATATAAATGATTCTATTTATAATAGCACAAAACATTATGGTTTTAAAGGATATAGATTAACTTCATTTTTTTCTCATAAAAACAAGAATTCTTTTTATGAGAACTACGAATATATAGGGGATGTGAATTTTTACAAAATAGATGAGTCTGTAGACATGCAATGGAAAATCTTGGATAGTACAAAGAGTATCAATGAATTGAAATTACAAAAAGCAGAAACAAATTTTGGAGGAAGAAAATGGGTTGCTTGGTTTGCTCAGGAAATTCCGATATCATATGGTCCGTATAAGTTTAATGGTTTGCCGGGACTCATTGTAGAGCTTTATGATACTAAAAAAAATTATGTTTTTAAACTTATAAAAAATGAAAAAATACCTAAAAACTATGAAAGCTTTACGTTGAGTGGTATTAAAGCAAAAGCAATAATCACAAATTATAAAAAACTAAATAATTTAAAATTAGAACTCTATCAAAGTCCTTTTAAATATGTTTTCAATGGAGGATTAAGTATTCCAGAGGGAAAGAAATTGCAATTGGAAGATGGTACAATTTTAACGAAAGAACAGCTAAAACCGGCGGAAAAGAATGAAAGGATAAAAATAAAGTCTTTCAATAATCCTCTCGAATTAGATAAAGCGATAATATATCCTAATTAATATCAACAAAAAAACGCTGCAGATTTTAAAGTCTGCAGCGTTTTTATTTATCAGTTGTTTGCTTTTATTAAGGCATTTTGAATCCTCTGGTATAATTTCTACCGTAGTCGTCCATATATTTTATCTGAACTGTTCCTGAGAATTTATTCAATATACTTTCTACATCTTTCTGAGAATTTACAGGTTTTCCATTAATATCTGTGATGATATAATTATCTACGATTCCTGCTTTTGCCATTTCGCTTCCTTCAATTACATTTTTCGCAACAATTCCGCTATTTAATCCGTAGTAAGCTTTCGTTCTGTCATCCAGGCTTTGGAACTCGGCACCTATTTTTTCAGTTACGGTAAGGTCAGCTTTTGTTCTTGTAGAAGTTCCGCCTTTTTGATCTTTTAGTGTAACAGTTGATGTTGTTTCTTTTCCGTTTCTTGAGTAAGTAACCTGTACTTTATCACCTGGTCTTTTACTTCCGATTGCGATAGATAAATCTGCAAAATCCGTAATGTTGGCTCCGTCAATTTTAGTAATAATGTCTCCCACTTTCATTCCGGCATCTTGTGCACCGCTATTGTCAGGAAGACCTGTAATATAAACTCCAGAACCTGTTTTAATATTGGTTTTCTTCTCTCTGTTGTAAAATGCAACCTGTTGGTCGTTAGACAAATCTAAAGAATTTACACCTAAGAAACCTCTTTGTACAATACCGAATTTCTTAATATCCTCAATAATCTTTCTTGCTAAATTCGCTGGAACCGCAAATCCGTACCCTTGATAATACCCGTTGGTAGACGAAATAGCGGAGTTAATTCCAATCAAATCTCCATTTACATTTACCAATGCTCCTCCTGAGTTTCCAGGGTTAATAGCGGCATCGGTTTGAATGAAGCTTTCAATAGGGTTTGTTGCTTTACCTTGCCCACTCAAAATTCCTATTCCTCTTCCTTTTGCAGAAATAATTCCTGCGGTAACAGTAGAGTTCAACCCAAGAGGGTTACCTACTGCTAAGACCCATTGCCCAACTTCAACATTGTCAGAATTAGCAAAATTTAAAAAAGGAAGTCCTTTTTCTTCGATTTTTAATAAAGAAATATCAGTGTTGGGATCAGTACCCACTAAAGTTGCGATATAAGATTTTTTGTTGCTTAGAACAACTTCAAGCTTATTGGCTCCCGCTACAACGTGGTTATTTGAAATAATATATCCATCCGGAGAAATAATTACTCCCGAACCTAAACCAGAAGGTATATTCTCTGGTGTTTGCTGCTGTTGCTGCTGTTTCTGTCTTTGCTGACCTTTTCCACCAAACGGATCACCAAAAAAGAAATCAAACAAATCCTGGTCAGAAGCTCTGCTAGATGCTCTATTCTGATAGTTTTTAATTGTTACTACTGCCGGGACAGTAGTTTTGGATGCTTTCACAAAATCATCGCCTACGTTTGCAGTATTCATTCCTACAAAAGAGGCATTGGTAGATTTTGTGAAATAAGATTCGTCAACGTTATTAGAGTTGTGACTTAAATATTGTTGCACGCCAACGGTAGTAGCTCCTGAAAGAATTCCTACGAAGGCAAATGGTAAAAGTTTTTTAAAAGTACTCTTCATTGTATGTCTTATTTTTTTATTTATAGTAATATTGAACACAAATTTAATGTTAAATAAGTATGCAATTACTATGCTGTGTTACTGTTTTAACTAAAATTTAACGAGCATTGTATCATTTTATATCTTAAGTCGTAATTTGACTGTTATTATTAACAAAGCTTAAGAATTAATTAAAAAAAATAACTGACAATTTTACCATTTCTAAACGGGTGTGATAATTATCAGTTTTATAAACTCGATGAAAAATTCTTATCTTTGCCAAAATAATTTTTCTCACTTAAACCGTTTATAGCATGCAACTGTATAACACCTTAAGCGCAGAAGAAAGAGCTCAACTTATTGATGAAGCTGGTAAGCAACGCCTTACTTTATCTTTCTATGCGTATGCCAAAATTGAAAATCCCAAAAAATTTCGCGACGATTTATTTATAGCCTGGAATGCACTCGATGCATTGGGACGTATCTATGTTGCCCATGAAGGAATTAATGCTCAGATGAGTATTCCTGCAGATCAGTTGGAAGATTTTCGAAATACGCTGGAAGTTTATGATTTCATGAAAGGAATTCGTCTTAATGTTGCAGTAGAACAAGACAACCATTCTTTCTTGAAATTAACGATTAAGGTAAGACATAAAATTGTTGCCGATGGTTTGAATGATGATACTTTTGATGTAACCAATAAAGGAGTTCATTTAAAAGCACAGGAGTTTAATGATTTATTGGTTGATCCCAATACAATTGTCGTTGATTTTAGAAACCATTACGAAAGTGAAGTAGGACATTTTGAAGGAGCTATTACTCCCGATGTGGAAAACTTCAGAGAAAGTTTACCGATTATCAACGAACAGCTTCAGGATTTTAAAGAAGATAAAAATCTTTTGATGTATTGTACAGGCGGAATTCGTTGTGAAAAAGCGAGCGCTTATTTCAAACATCAAGGTTTTAAAAATGTTTTTCAATTAGAAGGCGGAATTATTGAATATACCCGTCAAATCAAGGAAGAAAATATTGAAAGTAAATTTATTGGTAAAAACTTTGTGTTTGATCACCGATTAGGCGAAAGAATTACAGACGATATTATTTCTCAGTGTCACCAATGTGGAAAACCTTGTGATAATCACACCAACTGTGCTAATGATGCTTGTCATTTATTATTTATACAATGTGATGACTGTAAAACGGCGATGGAAAACTGTTGTTCTACAGAATGTTTAGAAATAACCCATTTGCCGGCGGAAGAACAAGTAGCATTAAGAAAAGGATTGCAGGTTGGAAATAAAGTGTTCAGAAAAGGGAAATCTGATGCTCTGACCTTTAAAAATTCAGGAGATTTACCTAATAAACCTTTAGCCAAAGTTGATTCTAAAAATATTAGACAGAAAATTGCAATCAAGAAAACATTGATTGGTAAAGCAGAACATTACTATACCAAATCAAAGATTGCACAGTTTTTAATTGAAAATGAGCTTTCAGTTGGAGATAAAGTTTTAATTTCTGGTCCTACAACGGGAGAGCAGGAAATTACAATCACTGAGATTTTTGTTGATGGTAACTCTTGTGAAAATGCAAAATCAGGAGATCAGATTACTTTTGAACTTCCGTTCAGAGTACGTTTATCAGATAAAATATATAAAATTTTGGGATAGTTGATCCTTAGATTGATAATTATATAAAGGTTGCACTCCATCAGAGCGCAACCTTTTTTTGTTAAATTAAATGTCATTAGAAAACTCCGTAGGAGTTTTATCTGTGTAGAAATGTTATAAAGTGTTATGACGAATTTTGCGCTCCGTAGGAGCGCTATCTCTAAAATAGTTTTGTATAATGCTATTTTTTATAAATTTGAAAATGAAAAAATCGGAAATCAGAAAAAAATATCTTGAAAAAAGAAAAACATTGTCACAAGATGAGGTTTCTCATTTATCTGAAAGAATTTTTAAAAATTTCATTAATTATTTTAAACCGGTTTCTGCTCAAAAAATCCATATTTTCATTCCAATCGAGAAGTTTAAAGAAATCAATACCAAAATTTTTATTGATTACTTTTTAAGCCAAAATATTAAAGTCTATGTTCCTAAGATTGTAAATGCAAAATTAATTTCTGTTGAAATTTTTCAGGATACTGAATTTAATCTAAATAATTGGGGGATTTCTGAACCTCTTTCAAATATAGATTCAGAAGTTTTAGATTTTGATTTTGTGATTACACCACTTCTTTATTGTGACACCAAGGGAAATAGAGTAGGGTATGGAAAAGGTTTTTATGATCAATTTTTTGAAAATATTTCAAGAAAATCAAAAAAAATCGGAGTTAATTATTTTAACCCCGATGATATAATTGATGATGTTTGGGAAAATGATATTTCCTTAGACTATCTTGTAACGCCTACAGATGTACTGTCTTTTGCTAGCAAATCTGAGTAGAACTTAATAAAATAAAACTTAAATTCTTTATTTTTTTCGTTGGTTTTAGAAACCAGAGTGTATTGTGCACTTCTTTCAAAATTCCCAATCGATTTATTTTTGTCACCAATATATTCCACATTGAATTTTGCGAAATCTAGAGTGTCTTTATCATTTATTTTCTTAAACACATTTATGTTGCTTACCTTCACCTTTTTTACTTTCAGGCTTTCAAGCTCTTTAAAAAGTCCTTTAAAGGTAGTAGAATCAGATTTCTGAAAATATTTTTCAATCTTTGAATAGATGGCGGTATCTATTTCGGTTTTCTTATTTCCGGAAAGATAAAGAGTAGACAGGTCAAGCACGTCTTGTACTTTTTGCAAAGTAATAGAATTAATTGCCTGTGTACTGTCCATCAATACATTGATGTTATTTGTATTTCTTAGTTTTTCGAGGTCGCTTACGTTGTTATTTTCTTCTTTTTTTGTGCAAGCAATCATTATGATGCCAAGAAGTATCGTTAAAAACAAAAAGTTATTTATTGTTTTCATGGTTTGAGATTTTAAATTTGATAGATACTATTTTTCCTTTATCTTTTTTCATTTCAATAACGTTCAGGTTTTTTAATGAAGTGGTAGGTGTGGTTACCAAAGTAATATAGTCTTGTTTGTCTAAAGTTTCAAGACCATAGATATCACTGTCATAGACCTGTGTTATAGTGGCTGTATTGCTAATAAGGTTTTCCAGCTGCTTTCTTTTTTGCTTGATAAGCTGTTCAGAATTTTCTCCGTTGATGTCTTTTATAGAGAAATAATAGAGCGCCATTTTATAATCATCCGGTTTCAGCTCTATGGTCTCTTCTTCAGGCGCGTTTTCAAGATTTCTATTGACTTCAAGATCTTCATATACAGTTGAGCTGATCTGCATTTTCAGAGTTTTATCCTTTGTTGGATAGATGAAGCATTCTCCGGGTTTTATTCTATATAAAATAGGAGATTCGTTTTCTTTAATGACTTTTATCTCAATATCTCGCTGTACATTTAGATTTCTGTCGGCATCCGTAAAACAATACTTATAAGTTTTTTGAAAAATTTCGTCCTTAAAACCTAAAAGCCCCAATAAAATGACAAAAACTGATGCTGCAGCAATCCAAGCTGCTCTTTGGTGGTTCTTTTTTAATGGCTTTACTTCTGTTATTTGCGAAGATTCTAAAATAGGTTGTTTTTTTTCAATTATTTGATTATCAGTATTGTTTTCTTGTAAAACTGCGTTTTCTTGATTGCCTGTTACTATTTTTTTAGGTTCTTCTTCAGTTTTAGGTAAGTTTAATGCACTTGAAATAGTTTTTTCTAATTCTTTCAGTTCATCGTCGCTCAAATCTTTCTCTTCGCTTAGTAATTCTCCTGCAAAAAGATGATTCTTTTTAAAGTCATACCAAGAGTCGTAACCCGCATAAATACTCAATAAATTGAGCATGTCAATACGGGGTAATTTTGAAACGGGAGAAGATTTAAAATAGGTGTAAAAAGACTTTTCACTGATGTTACCTTTGGCTTTTTTCCTAAGGTCTTCCTGAAAATATATAATATCAATACCCTTCCACTTAGATATTTCATCGTAAGAAGGGGTGTATTCTTTCAAATATTGAGCTTGAACGTCTTTTTTGAGCTGCTCAAAATGTAAGAGGTCTAAATCTGTCACTTTATAAAAAAGTAGTTAAGTTGTTGATTTTCATTGTATTTTATTTGTAAAACTGTTTTACAAAGTTATTACAATTATTTTTCATAAACAAATTTTATATCTGCTATACCTTTGTCTTGTTCAAATAACCGAACAGAGAAAAAGATTTAAAAAACAATATTAACAAAATTAAATTTAATTTATTATGAAAAAGTCATTATTCGTAGCTGCTATCGCTGTTATCTCTTTAGTTGCATGTAAAAAAGGTGAAGCTACAACTGGAGCTGATTCTTTAAACGCTAAAGTTGATTCAGCTACTGAGCAAATCGACTCTACTGCAGGTGCTGCTAAAGATTCAATTACTAAAGTTGCTGATTCAGCTACTAAAGCGATCGATTCTACTGCTAAAGTTGCTGCTCCAGCTGCTCACTAATCAGTTACGATTGAAGAATAAAGAACCGTTTCGCTCAGCGAAACGGTTTTTTTGTGTCTTATAATTTTAAAGCGTTAAGCTTTCTTTTGTCTTAATGTTTCATAGCAGGTAATTGCTACTGCATTGCTCAGGTTTAATGAGTCTATACTTCCGGTCATAGGTATCAATGTATTTTGACCTTTATCGTACCAAAAATCACTCAATCCGGAATGTTCAGTACCAAATAAAACGGCAGAACGTTTTGTAAAGTCTCTTTCAAACATATCTTTGGAAGTCTCATCCATAATAGTTGTATAGATGTTGAAGTTGTTTTTCTGTAAAAATTCAAAGACTTCGTTATTGTCAGCCTGAAATATCTGCATTCCAAAAAGACATCCTACACTTGATCGAATAACATTTGGATTATAGAAATCGGTCTTTCCATCTGCAACAATTAAAGCATCAATTCCAAAAGCTTCACAACTTCTTAGAATTGCGCCTAGATTTCCTGGCTTTTCAACGCCTTCAACAATAATTACAGTTGAATTTTCTTTTGGATGAAATTTATTTAAATAAGATTCTTGAGTTTTATAAACTCCAATGATTCCTTCAGAGCTTCCGCGATAAGCAATTTTTTCATACACTTTGTCGCTTACCAAATGAACTTTTTCTTTAGGTGTATTTCCTTTAAAAATGCTTTCACAGATATAAAATTCGACAGCTTCAAAATCATACTTCTGAGCTCTTTCATTTTCCTGTTGCCCTTCAACCACAAATACTTCCGATTTTTTACGAAAACGGTTGTCTGTAAGAAGTTTTGTGATGTGTTTTATCTTTTCGTTCTGAAAACTTTCGATGATCATAAGTGATAAATGATTGATAATTCATGCAAAAATAAGATTTACATCAGACTTATCAATCATTGATTATGTATAATCGTTTAAATGTGAATTGTGAAGGGGCAATTCGCTTCGCTCGTTAATTTTAATTCAAAACCAAATTCGCCATTGACAATTGACAATTATAAATCATCATTTATATTTCCGATTAAGCTTTGTGGAAGCTCTTTTTTATTTTTAATTCCTAAAGATTTCAATTTTTGCGTCTGGATAATCAGGTTGTCATTTCCTGTGTATAGCTGTTTGTAAGCATCATTGTAAACATTTTTTGCCAGATCTAGATTTTTTCCAACCTTTTCAAGGTTTTCTACAAAGCCTGCGAATTTGTCGTATAATTTAGCGCCACGCTCAGCAATTTCCATAGAATTTCTGTTTTGATATTCTCTTTTCCAAAGATCGGCAATCAGTTTTAATGAAGTAATAAGATTGCTGGGATTTAAAAGTAAAATTCTTTTCTCATAAGCGAAATTCCAAAGATTTTGATCGGCTTGCATGGCGGCGATGTAAGCTGGTTCGCTGGGAATGAACATCATCACAAAGTCTAAAGATTTTCCGTAATCGTCATACGCTTTTTGACTCAACTGACTAATGTGGGTTTTGATGGAAGATAAATGCTGATTCACTTTTATTTGGTAAATATCCGCATCTGTTTCGTCTACAAGTTCGGTGAAGGCAGTTAAAGAAACTTTAGAATCGATGATCACATTTCTTTCGTCAGGATATTTTACCACCGCATCAGGACGCATTTTTTTACCAGAAAACTCTGAAAACAAAGCTTTGTTATCTTCATCTCTAAGTTCGTGCTCCAGGAAATATTCTCTTCCTTTTACCAATCCTGATTTCTCTAAAATGCTTTCCAGGATCATTTCTCCCCAATTCCCCTGTGTTTTACTTTCTCCTTTCAGAGCTTTGGTCAGTTTTTTAGCGTCTTCGGAAATTTGCTGGTTAAGCAACGCTAATTCTTTCACTTTTTCAGCAAGAGAAAAACGTTCTTTATTTTCCTTTTCATAAGCTTCATTGACTTTATTTTTTAAATCATTGATCTTCTCCTGAAAAGGCTCAAGAATATTTTTAAGATTATTTTGATTGACAGTCGTGAATTTTTCTGTTTTTTCTTCTAAAATCTTATTGGCCAAATTTTCAAACTGCAATTTCCCTTCTTCCTGAATTTTTTTGATTTCTTCTTTCTGAGTTTCTAAAGATTTTTGTAAACCTTCATTTTGAGCTGTTAGTTCTGAATTTTTAGCATATAAACTCTGCTTTTCATTAAGGATTAATTCAATTTGAATGTTTTGTTTTTGGTTTAAAAGCTTTTGATCACCAAATTGAGTTTGAAGAAAAGTGTTTTCTGCAGAAATTTTTGAGAATTCATTTTTAAGATCGTTCGATAAATCAGATTGTTGAAGGTTTAAATCTTTTTCATTTTTAATGATTTGATCTAAATCCTGAATCTTCAGGTTTAAATTTTCTAAATCTGCTTTAGTCTTAATATTTAAATAATTCAATTCATCATAAGAACTTCTCGAAACCATAGACGATTTCAAAACAAAATAAATTAAGATAGAGCCGATAATTCCTCCGGCAAAACATCCAATGATCAGATAAGTGATTTCCATTTTTCAAAATTACAAAAACAAAAAAAGATTTTCTTTATGGGAAACCTTAATACTTAATAAAGCTGTTTAAACTAATTTGAAATTTAACCACAAAAGGAGCAAAAGATAATTATAGAGATATTATTAGATAATCAAAGTTCTCAAAAGAATGAAAAATCAAAGATTTTTAAAGGTTTTTGAGTGCTTTTTTCTTTGTACTAATTAACTTTAAAAAGAAATATCTAAATCTTTTGCCTCTTTTGTGGTTAAATAAAAAGTTTAAACAAGTTTAATAATTAAATAGTTTTTGTTTTTTCTAAAATCTCAATATTTTTCACAACATCATTGCTCTCGCATTTTTTCAATTCTTTTGATAAACTAGGGGAGAGTAATTTTGGATTTAAAATCTGCGAAGCAACTTTTGCTGCAGCGTAGTCGACAATGTTAATAACCGATTCTTTTAAGAAATTAGGTGTATTAGAAGAAATCACAGCCGTTGCCCAAGAAGTATCTCTTGCTTTTGAGATGGCAAAATCTAAAATCACATTATCTTTTCCGTTAGAAAGTTTGTCGATGAGATTGACTGGATAGCAAATCTTATTTAAAGAATCCTGAACATTCTGGTTGATTGATGCAATAACTGAATTGATGTTTTCAAAATCTTTTTTCAGTGGATTGATCTTTCGGTAAGGCATAATCGATGCTGCGGAAATTCCCAAATCTAAATTGATGTGCGCATTCATGCCAAGGAAAATATGCTGAAGAATCAGAAGATCTTTATTTTTTGCGGCTTCAAAAGCTAAATACCAAGAATTTGTACATTTTTTTCCTTTGCTATAGTTTTCCCATGCGTCCAAATATCTTGTTGCAAAAGCGATGTCAAGCAGAGTCATTCTCGGATTGTCTTCAAATTTTTTCTGTTGAATTCCTTTCAAAACCTGTGCGGTCATTATTCGATAAGTGCACGCAAAATATCCTACAGGACTTTTGTTTGCTTTGCTCCAAAGAATAATTTCGTCTAATTTTTTTAAGACTTCTTCTATGGTTTTCATGATGGTATAGTTTTGAATAAAGATAACAAAAAATAAACTCGAATGCTATTTAAGGTATTGATTTTTAATAGTGAAATTTATTAAAAACTGTAAAGTTTAATTGAATTTATTTATGCCTGTTTTGATAAGCCTTTTTTCGTTTCAATCTTATTTTTTCTCGTTATTTATTATTTCAATAAACTTTTTCATTGCTGGTTCTAAGCTTGTGAAATGATCTCCATCAATGTAAACAAGTTTTAATTTTGAATTATGTGATATAGCGTTAAGTTCATCTTTTAAATCGTATAATCCTTCATCTTCTTTCCCGACAATGGCATAATGATTAATTTGCATCGAAGGAATATTTTCTACTAAAACTCTCATTTTACCCTCTAATGGATTTTTATTATCAAAAGGAATTATGTCTTCCCAACCATAAAAATCTGGTGTATATAAACCGCCGTTACTTCCGCTTTTTGCAATTGGAACATTGTTTTCTAAAGATAGTAATGAAGATACTCCTCCGCCAATACTGTGTCCAAATACATATATTTTAGTGCTGTCTGCAAATGGTTGTTTTGCAATCCATTTTATTGCTTCCTTTGCATCATCAACTTCTCCTTGAAATAATTCAAAGTTTCCACCATTTCCATTTTCACCTCTATAACTTGGAGCAAATACGATATAACCTTTCTTTGTAAAAACTTGACAGTCTAATAAATCTTGTTCTCCCAATGCAAAACCTCCATGTAAATAGACAAGAATAGGCTTTCGCTTCGTTGAGTCAATATTTTTTTTGATAATTAATGCTTTTAAATTAATTCCATTTGAAGGATATTCTACTCTTAATAGATCCTTTGTGCTTACTAGGTCTTCATATTCTTGAGGAGCTTTTTCTTTTTTAATTAATTTTGAATGAAAGTGTTTCTTTTCATTCAAATATGTACTATCGTTTTTTTGTGATTTTGTTTCACATGAAAATAATAAAGTGGTAAGGATGCATAAAATGAAATGTATTTGAACTTTTGTGTTATATTTTCTTTTCATTATTAGAGAATTATAATTGCTATTGTCTGCGAGGTTAGATTAGAAATTACTCAAAGATTTACGAGATTATATTTTCAATTGTTTTTTGTAAAATGTAAATTTTATTTTGTTGTCTTTTACATCTAAAATACCACTTTTAGGATGTTGAAAATAAAGTTTTTGATGGTTTTCCGATTCTTTTAGAATCTGTGGAGAACCATTTAAAATTAAGCCGTCTAATGTTTGTACTGTTTTGAATTTAGTGTTCTCAACTTTTGAAATAGTTATTATGTCGTTTTTGTAGTTTTTTAATATTGAATATAAATTATTCTTATAAACAAAACTTGTCAAAATAGATACACCTACAGAATCTACAATTGTTTTTGTTCCTAAATTGCTTTTGGTTTCATATTCTCTTGTTTCAATTTCCGGATGAAAAGGGGGTAATCTTAAAGTCAATTCCATTTTCTCAGGATTTATGATTTCCAAGATAGAGGATTTTTCATACAAGTGAGTAGATGCGTTTGAAATATAATATTTATCACCAATTTTATTTACTGAAACTGCGCAGGTAGATTGTGCATAACGAATTTTTCCATTGTGTTTATTTTTAAAATAAATTGTTCCACCCCATTCTCCGGAGCAGTTATTCCAGACTTCATATTTTTCATCTTGAAAAACTAATCCGTAAGGTTTCTGGTTTTTTATCAGTTCTAGTTCTTTTGCGATATTTTTATCAACAGTTTCTGTGGTGAATTCAAAAACTTTGGGTTCTTTATTGCAATTAATCAGCATCAATAGAAATAATAAGATGCAATATAATTTCATCGAAAAAGATTTAAGGATTTTCTTTCGAAATTTCATCATGATGTTTTAAATACAAAGGTAAAGCTGCGGAACCGTACCAAGGAAATATTTCATAACTGAAAATTCCGGCTGCAACGGCGGAATCGGTTTTTACCCAAGATTCGGCTTCTTCTTTTGACTTGGTGTTGAAGATGAACATTCCGCGGTAGTTTTCTTTATTTTTTTCTAAAAAGGGCCCGGCAACAATAATTTTTCCTTCTTTAGCTAGTTTGCCGATGTTTTCCATATGACCTTTCATCAGCTCTGCTTTTTTCTCTTTATCATCAATTTTTGCTGAGCCGGTTGTGAGCATAACGATGGTGTAAGCTTTCATTCCATATTTATCTGCTCCTAAAGAATCTGCCAGTTTTTGATTAAATGATAATTTAGAATTGGATGAAGTTCCATTTTGTCCGGGTTTACCATCTTGAGCTTTGGTTTGAATAGAGCAGGAGATTAAAGTGAATGTAATTCCGCTTAGTAGAAATAAATTTTTCATCATATTAAATGTTTTTAATCTTTAATTCTTAAAAATTCTTTTGCCAATTCAATCATTTTAGGGTCACCTGTGTATTTTCCATGTTCATCAGAAAGTTTTACGGTAGGGATCCATTCGTTGTTGAGAGATTGTACGCCGATAAGTTTCATCACGATGTTCATTGGTTTTAAACCGACATCATTCGTAAGGTTAGTTCCAATCCCAAAAGAAACACCGATTTTACCTTTACAGTAATTGGTGATTTCTTCTACTTTTTCAAGATTTAAAGCATCAGAAAAAATAATATATTTAAATAAAGGATTAATTCCATGTCGTTTGTAGTGAGCGATCGTTTTGTCGGCAAATTCTAATGCATCACCACTGTCGTGACGAACACCATCAAAAAGTTTTGCAAATTTTTTATCGAATTGCTGGAAAAAAACATCAGTGGTGTAAGTGTCTGAAAGAGCAACTCCCAAATCCCCACGATAAACATCAACCCAATGTTCAAGGGCTAATTCGTTGGCCATTTTAAATCCAAACTCGGCTCCGTGGAACATAAACCATTCGTGAGCGTGGGTTCCAATAGGTTTTACACCATATTTCATTGCGAAATGTACGTTGGAGCTTCCTATAAATGTAGAGTCTTTTTTCTGGGTTAAAGCTTCCATTACCAAATTTTGTACCTTATAAGAATGTCTTCTTCTTGTACCAAATTCTGCGAAGTTAACTCCCAGCTTGTTTAGCGAATCTGCTTTTTCCAGCGTTTTTGCCATTACGATTTCGTTAGAATCTCTTTCCATGTGATTCATTTCGTAATGCAATTCACTAATCAAAGCCAGTAATGGAACTTCCCAAAGAATTGTTCGGTACCAAAGTCCTTCAACAGTAACTGATAAGTCATTTCCAGTTTGTACAATTTTTACTTCAGATGGATCGTAATGATAACCTTCGAGGAAATCAAGATAGGGTAGGTTTAAATAAGGACAGGTTTTAGCTAGAAACTTTTTCTCGTCTTTAGTCAGTTTGAGTTCTGCCATTTTATTGACAGTTTCTCTTAAAGCATGATCAAAACCTTCAGGAAAATGGTGTTTTCCACGATTGATAAATTCGTATTTTACAATTTGACTTGGAAAAAGTTTTACCACTGCATTTTGCATGGTTATTTTATAGAAATCGTTGTCTAGAATGGAGTTGAAAGTCATATGTTGCATATTGTGTAATTTTAACACAAATTTAGTTCATTTAAAATAAAAATCGTCTAAATGTAAGACGATTTTTTAAATATTGTAATGATTTTTGTTCTGTTTTTACTTCCCTAAATAAGAATTGTACATCCAGACTTCTTTTTCCTGCTCTGTAATATAGTCGCTCATTTGAGAGTTGGTGCCTTCGTCGCCAGCTTTGTCTGTAATGTCTAAAAGTTCTCTTTGTAAATCGATGACCACTTTGAAAGAATTCAGAATAATCTCTACGCTTTTATTACCGTCACTTACTTCTTTGCTTTCTTTAATCGTAGAAACCTGAAGGTAATCCGAATAATTGTGCGCCGGAGTTGCTCCTAAAGTTAATATACGTTCTGCAATCTCATCTATTTTTAAAACTAAACTGTTGTATAATTCTTCAAATTTAGGATGCAGAGTGAAAAATTGGTCTCCTTTAATATTCCAGTGAGAACCTCTTGTGTTCTGGTAAAATACAGAATAGTTGGCAAGTAGGATATTCAGTTTTTCTGAAATGTTTTGACAGTCGGCTTCTTTTAAACCGATAATGTTGGCATTTTTCATAAGTTTATTTTTTTTGATGTTTCTAATGCAGGAAATATTGTGCCGAAATTATTATAGCTTCATAGATGATAACGATGGCAGCTTTTTTCATTATGATTTAGAATAATTTGGATAGTGTTAAGATAAACAAAATAAAGACATCCTTATATATGAAATGGGTTGAAGTTTTTTGGATATGTAATAAATCATGAATTTTATATGCTTTCCCGCTAAATTTATACTTTTGTTTTTGAGTTTTATATTTCCTTATATTTTGCTGTATGCCCCTGTATGATGTAAATTATACATTATCATATGGTTAGTTTGAAATGAGTTAAGATTATTATTTCTACATAACTACTTGTCAATTAAAAAATTATTCATATTTTTGCACCCTAAAATAAAAGCAATTAAATGCCTACTATTCAACAATTAGTTAGAAAAGGAAGAGTCGCACTTACCAAGAAGAGTAAATCGGCTGCACTTGATTCTTGTCCACAAAGACGAGGTGTATGTACGAGAGTATATACTACCACACCTAAGAAACCTAACTCTGCACTTAGAAAAGTTGCAAGGGTAAGACTTTCAAACGGTAAAGAAGTTAACGCCTATATCCCAGGTGAAGGACATAATCTTCAAGAGCACTCGATAGTATTGGTACGCGGGGGGAGAGTAAAAGATTTACCAGGAGTTAGATACCACATCGTAAGAGGTGCGTTAGATACTGCTGGAGTAAGCGGAAGAACTCAAAGAAGATCTAAGTACGGAGCTAAGAGACCTAAGCCAGGTCAAGCTGCAGCTGCACCGGCTAAAGGAAAGAAAAAATAATCATTAAATAAGGTACAGAAACAATGAGAAAGACAAAAGCGAAAAAAAGACCGTTGTTACCAGATCCAAAATTTAATGATCAATTGGTAACTAGATTCGTAAACAACTTGATGCTTGACGGTAAGAAGTCAATCGCATTCAAAATATTCTATGATGCATTAGATATCGTAGAAACTAAAAAAGGAGAAACTGAAAAGACTGCCCTTGAAATCTGGAAAGATGCATTAACTAACGTTATGCCTCACGTAGAAGTACGTTCTAGAAGAGTAGGTGGAGCAAACTTCCAGATTCCTATGCCGATCAGAGCTGATAGAAAAATTTCTATGGCAATGAAATGGTTAATTAGCTACTCTAAAAAGAGAAATGATAAGTCTATGGCTTTGAAATTAGCTAACGAAGTAGTTGCCGCTTCAAGAGAAGAAGGTGCTGCTTACAAGAAAAAATCTGATACTCACAAAATGGCGGAAGCTAACAAAGCTTTCTCTCACTTTAAATTCTAATTAGAAATGAGTAGAGATCTTAAATTTACAAGAAATATTGGTATTGCTGCGCACATTGATGCTGGTAAAACTACCACTACAGAAAGGATTTTATTCTATACGGGAGTAAACCACAAAATTGGTGAAGTACATGATGGTGCTTCTACAATGGACTGGATGGAGCAGGAAGCTGAAAGAGGTATTACAATTACTTCTGCTGCAACTACTTGTTCTTGGAACTTCCCTACAGATCAAGGTAAGAAATTACCAGAAACTAAACCTTATCACTTCAACATCATCGATACACCAGGACACGTTGACTTCACAGTAGAAGTAAACAGATCTTTGAGAGTATTAGATGGTTTGGTATTCTTATTCTCTGCAGTAGATGGAGTAGAGCCTCAGTCTGAAACAAACTGGAGACTTGCTGACAACTACAAAGTTGCAAGAATGGGATTCGTAAACAAAATGGACAGACAAGGTGCTGACTTCCTTAACGTGGTAAACCAAGTTAAGACAATGTTAGGATCAAACGCAGTTCCAATCGTTTTACCAATCGGTGCTGAAGAAGATTTCAAAGGTGTTGTAGACTTAATTAAAAACAGAGCGATCATCTGGGATGAAGCAGGACAAGGAGCTACTTTCGAAGTAGTGCCAATTCCTGAAGACATGAAGGCTGAAGTTCTGGAATACAGAGAGAAATTAGTTGAAGCTGTTGCTGATTATGATGATACTTTGATGGAGAAATTCTTCGAAGATCCAGATTCAATTTCAGAAGACGAAATCAACGAAGCTCTTAGAAAAGCTACTATCGATCTTTCTATTATCCCAATGACTTGTGGTTCTTCATTCAAGAATAAAGGAGTACAGTTTATGTTGGATGCAGTATGTAAATACTTGCCTTCTCCATTGGATAAAGATGATATCAAAGGTACAGACCCAAGAACAGATCTTGATATTACAAGAAAACCATCTGTAGATGAGCCTTTCTCTGCATTAGCATTTAAGATTGCTACCGATCCTTTCGTAGGAAGATTAGCATTCTTCAGAGCATACTCTGGAAGACTAGATGCAGGTTCTTATATCTTGAACACTCGTTCAGGAGATAAAGAAAGAATCTCTAGAATCTATCAGATGCACGCTAACAAGCAAAATCCTGTAGAATATATTGAAGCAGGAGATATTGGTGCAGCTGTAGGTTTCAAATCTATTAAAACTGGTGATACAATGTGTGATGAGAAACACCCAATCGTTCTAGAATCGATGGTTTTCCCTGATCCAGTAATTGGTATCGCTGTTGAACCTAAAACTAAAGCTGACCAGGATAAAATGGGTAACGCTTTGGCTAAATTAGCTGAAGAAGATCCTACTTTCCAGGTTAAAACTGACGAAGCTTCTGGTCAAACGATCATTTCAGGAATGGGTGAACTTCACCTTGACATTCTTGTAGACCGTATGAGAAGAGAATTCAAAGTAGAAGTTAACCAAGGACAGCCTCAGGTAGAATACAAAGAAAATCTTACAAAAGTTGCTCAGCACAGAGAAGTTTACAAAAAACAATCTGGTGGTAAAGGTAAATTTGCTGATATCGTATTCGAATTAGGCCCTGCTGACGAAGGTAAAATTGGTCTAGAATTTATTAACGAAATCAAAGGTGGTAACGTTCCTAGAGAATTTGTTCCTGCTATTGAAAAAGGCTTTAAAGCTGCAATGAAAAACGGTCCTTTGGCTGGTTTCGAAGTTGAAGGTATTAAAGTTGTTCTTAAAGACGGATCTTTCCACGCGGTGGATTCTGATGCTCTTTCTTTCGAATTAGCTGCTAAATTAGGATTTAAAGAAGCGGGACGTGCTGCTAAGCCAGTAATTATGGAGCCTATTATGAAATTGGAGGTTGTAACTCCAGAAGAATATATGGGTAACATCATTGGTGACCTTAACAAGAGAAGAGGTACAATCAGTGGACAAGAAGAAAAGAACGGTGCCGTTGTTATCAAAGGTTCAGTTCCATTGTCTGAAATGTTTGGTTATGTAACTACTCTAAGAACACTTTCATCAGGAAGAGCTACTTCTTCTATGGAATTAGAGAAGTACCAAGCAACTCCTCAAAACGTTGCTGAAGATATCATTGCTAAAGCAAAAGGTTAATTTTTTTAAAGTACAAGAAATGTCACAAAGAATCAGAATAAAACTAAAATCTTACGATTACAACTTGGTAGACAAGTCTGCTGAGAAAATCGTAAAAACGGTAAAGGCTACTGGTGCTGTTGTAAACGGACCAATTCCATTGCCAACGAATAAGAGAATCTTCACAGTGTTGAGATCTCCTCACGTAAACAAAAAAGCAAGAGAGCAGTTCCAATTATCAGCTCACAAGAGATTGATGGATATCTACTCTTCTTCTTCTAAAACTGTTGATGCTCTAATGAAATTAGAACTTCCTTCAGGTGTAGACGTTGAAATTAAAGTGTGATAAATATGCTGGAAGATGGATGATGTAAGTCGGAAGTTTTTTAGCAACACCTTAAATATTAAATCCCTTTTCGAAAGAAGAGGGATTTTTTTTGTTTTAAATTTTAAAAAAATATTTTAACTAAATAGTTAGTGATAAATTAATGTTAATTCAAACAATATTGATATTTTTGATTAAAATTAAATATGAAAAAACTGATCCTATTATTGTTTCCTTTGATCATTTCAGCACAAACACATCGATTCGTTTATCAGTTTCACTACAAATTAGATTCAACAGCAACAGAATTGGCTGCCGAAAATATGATCTTGGATGTCAATCCTAATGATGTTAAATTTTATCCTTATTCTTATGCTGAAACAGATTCTTTAAATATTATTAGAGATCAAAATGTATCGAGATGGGATGATCATCTTCCTGCCCTTATAAGAAAAAAAGGTTCTTTTGAAAATACTTCATTAATCTTATTGAATGATCTTTTCTCTTTAAAATCAACAGACAAGATGACTTGGAAACTTTTGAATGATACAAAAGTAGATGGTCAATATACATTGCAAAAAGCAACCACAATTTTTGGGGGAAGAAATTGGATTGCATGGTTTTCTAAGGACGTTAATCTGAGTGAAGGACCATACAAATTCCGTGGACTTCCGGGATTGATTTTCGAGATTGAAGATGACAAAAATAACTTTATGTTTAAGCTTTCAAAAAGTATGAAGTTTCCTAAAACTTATGAAGCCAAATTCCTTGAAAGTTTTGCTGGGAAAAAACCACTTTCCGTGACTGAAAAAGTCATTGCAAAAAAACAGTTAGAACTTTACAATAATCCGCTACAGGATATTGCGGAAGCCTTTAAATCTAATACAAATCCTGAAAATACCTTTTACGTTTCGAGTGTTCAGATAAAAAGTTTAGACCAACTAAAAGGCATGTCGGATGAAAGGCGAAAAACCATGCTTAGAGAAAACAATCCCATCGAGATCGATAAAGCGATAAAATACCCTGTAAATTAAAATACAATCCCGTATTTTGGAAATTCTTTAAAAACGAAGTGTTTTTTTTGTGTAAATTTAACATAAGTGATAATTGTCACTTGATATAATTTATTTAGAATTAATAAAAATAATATTTTTGTTTCAAATTTATGAAATGAAAAAAACGGTATCTGTCTCATTGCTAATTTTGGGTGTGGCTTTTTCTAAAGCACAACAAAAAGCAAATGATACAATCAGAAAAGAGACCACAATTGAAGAGGTAGAACTTTTTGGAGAAAAAAACAAACAACCTGAAGGTTTGGAAGTGATTACAAGATTACCTCTTAAACCAAGAGATCAAATTCAAAGCATCTCTGTAGTTTCTCACAAAGTAATTGAAGATCTGGGTGGACTTACCGTAACTGATGTTGCAAAAAATATTCCTGGTGTCACTCAATTCGGAAGCTATGGCGGAACCAGAGAAAGTATGTCTATAAGAGGATATCGTGGTGTTCCTGTTTTGAAAAACGGAGTCATGATGGATTCTGATTTCCGTACCGGAGGAATGCTTACCGATATGCAGGGTGTAGAAAGTATTCAGGTGATCAAAGGTTCAGCTGCAGTTACGCAGGGAATTGGTGACGGTCTTGGTTCTGCAGGAGGAGTGATCAATGTGGTGACCAAAATTCCAAAGTTTATTAATGAAACTAATGTTGGTTTCAGATACGGAAGTTGGGATTTTTACAGACCGACTGTAGATTTTCAAAGAGTTTTGGATAATAAAGGTAAGATTGCGGTTCGTTTAAATGCAGCTTACCAAGATAATAATAGTTTCAGAAGATTTGTAAATACAGATCGTATTTATGTGAATCCATCAGTAGCTTTCCGTCCGGACGACAAGACGGAGATCGTTGCCGAAATGGATTACATGAAGAACAATACAACTCCCGATAGAGGAACTGTAAATTTAGCAAAAGGAGATATTGAGGCAATTTACAAAATGCCTGGAAGAAAATTTTTAGGTTTTTCAACTGACAATGCAGCTACAGAGACCTTTAATTTCTCTACCACTGCAACAAGAAGACTTACTGATAAATTAAAAGTAAGAGCTGCGTTTATGAGCTCTTCTTATAACACCAATATCGTAGGGGCAGCTTTGGCTCCAATCGATCGAAATAATCCGAATGAAATTAGAAACAGAACTTTGGCAAAATCTGAACGTGAAGATTTAAATAAAGTTTTTCAATTTGATTTCATTGGTGCAGATGTAATGACAGGTTTTATGAAGCACACTTTTCAGGTTGGTTTTGATTGGAAAGAATCTGATGTAACTACAACTTCTTATGATTCAAAAGATGTTGACCAGATTAACGTTTTGAATGATATTAATAATATTCTTCCTTCAAATATTGATGCTGGAAACTTTACTTTGGTTAAAAAAGATCCTATAGTAAATGCTTTAACGCCAACAATGGGTTTAATGGCTCAGGATGTAATTACTTTTAATAAATACTTAAAGGCGCATTTAGGATTACGTTACAGCAGATTAAATGGTTCAGATAAAGACAAAAATTACGCTTGGAATCCATCTTTTGGATTAATGATTTCGCCAATCGAAAATATGAATGTTTTTGGATCATATACTACCACTACAGGTTTGCGAAGTGCCAATAATGTTTTGGCAACAGGAGGAACTGTAGGTGCTTCAACCACAAAACAATGGGAAGCCGGAATTAAATCTGATTGGCTAAATGAGAAATTACGTTTCAATCTTACCTTTTTTGATATAGAAACAGATAATTTATCATACGAGATTCTAAACGGAAACAACAGGACTGGAAAATATGCTTTAGCAGGAGAACTGAAAAGAAGAGGGATGGAAGTAGAATTGATTGGAAAGATTCTTCCCAACTTACAGATCATGACAGGTTGGGCGTATGTAGATGCTCAATATCAGGATAGCCCTTCGTTCGTTAATGGTTCTGCGCCAATCAATACTCCGAAACATTCGGCTAATGGATGGCTAAACTATAAATTCAATCAAGGAATTTTAGAAGGTCTTGATATT
Source organism: Chryseobacterium sp. BGARF1 (assembly GCF_001677955.1). Classification (GTDB taxonomy): domain Bacteria; phylum Bacteroidota; class Bacteroidia; order Flavobacteriales; family Weeksellaceae; genus Chryseobacterium. The sequence goes on along the minus strand of NZ_LELA01000081.1, from coordinate 58,524 downwards.
GGAGCAGGTATTTATTATGTAGGTACAAGACCAGTGGATGATTACAAGCAAACATTTACTATTGCAGAAGGACATGTGAATGGTACACAGCCAGAAGAAAAACCATTCAACATGCCAGATTATACAACAGTAGACGCACAGGTTGGATATAAATTTAAAAACGGATTAGGCTTAAGAGTTTTCTTCAATAATATCTTTGATTCTGTAGGATACAACTCATATTTCAGAGGTGGTTATATCGACCAGATTCAGCCAAGAAATTTCTCAGCACAAATCAATTATAAATTTTAATAGATAATTTTCAAGTAATAGTTTTATCTATATCGGGAGAGTCTCTGAATTTTTTCAGGGGCTTTCCTTTTTTTAATTAAATACTTGTCTCTACAGATGCATGTTTTTTGTTACTTTTAATAAAAAAATAATGGCAAAATCAGATAGCAGTGTTTTCGAGAGATTTTCAAACTGGGCAACAAAATTTACGGGCAGTTCGTATGCGTTTTTGGGAGCGGTTGCTATTGTGGTGATTTGGGCAGTTTCTGGACCGGTTTTTAATTATTCCGAAACTTGGCAGTTGGTTATCAATACCGGAACAACGATTATTACTTTTCTGATGGTTTTCCTGATTCAGAAATCTCAAAATAAAGATTCTAAAGCGATTCAGATTAAATTAAATGAATTGATCGCTGCCAACGAAAAAGCAAGCAACCGAATTGTCGATATAGAAGACCTTACCGAAAAAGAACTCGACCAATTACATTGTTATTACGAAAAGCTCGCTGATTTTGCTGAAGAAGATGAAGATATTCATGCTTCACATTCTATAGATGCCGCAAAAAGAAATCAGGATTATAAGCATGAGTTTTTTAAAAAAAAGCATGAGGAATGGCTATCGAAGCAAAAAAAATAAACTTATTTAATGTGAATTCGGATTAAGCTGTAGAAGTAAACTATCTATTGTGAAATTGTTATAGATTTAACGCAAAGCTTGATTTTTGCAAATCTTATTTTTAAGGAGCAAAGATGGGAATCAATAAATTGATTTTTATGAAGCACTCGTTTATTCAAGCTTCATCAGCGACTTTGTCGCCATTCTTTGCACCTTAAAATAATAAACTTAAAAATTAAAATCTTTGCGTGACAAAATATTTTGCTCCATTTCTTATTTTGAACTTAGATTATTTATCACACCGAAGTGTTATTTTTAATAATAAATTAGAACAAATTAATTTTTCATCTTACTTTTGTCTAAAGTTTTTATAGGATGAAGTTTTTTATTTCAATTTTCATTTTTGGTTCGGCTTTAATTTCTGCTCAGCAAACTAAAATTCTTGGTGATTTTTCGATGAAAGCATCATCTTACAGTGCAAAGGTTTTTGAGAAGAGCGATCTTAATATTTATTATCAGTTTAAATTTTTAAAAGACGCAAAAATTTCTCAAAATCCAAGAGAAGGGTTGTGTGTGTTACAAATTGGTGAAAACTATTCAAAGTTCAGCGATACAAAAACATTAGCGAAAGATTCTTTGTCTGAAAAATTTTCTCATCTCGAAAGTGTTGGAGTAAAAGAAATGAATCAACTTTTTACTTATAATCCTTTATGGACTATGGAAAGTTTAAAATCGACAGTCGATAAAAAAGTTACTTATCAAAAAAGATATAAAACAAAATACGAGTATGAAGAAATTCAGTCTGAATTGAAATGGCAACTTCATAACGAATCGAAGAAAATTCTTGATTATAGCTGTAAAAAAGCAACCGTAAAATACCGAGGAAGAGAATTTATCGCTTGGTACACAATGGAAGTTCCCATAAACAACGGTCCTTATGTTTTTGAAGGATTGCCTGGTTTGATTTTAGAGCTTGAAGATTCACAAAATAAATATCATTTTATAGCAGTTAGAATTGATAAAAAACCAATGGATATTTATTTACGAAACGATAAAGAAATACTTAGAATAAGCAGAGCAAAATTTAGAGAAGTTGAGAAAACGTATCACGATAACCCGGGTGCTTTTCATGGTAAAGCTGTAAATGAAGATGGTTCACCGATGGTGGTTAAATCAAAACCTCTTCTTTACGATCCTTTTGAATTAGAATAAAAATTAAAGCCTTACAAAATTTGTAAGGCTTTAATTTTATAGTTTATCTCTTCATAAAATAATCGAAATACGTACAACTTCCCAGAAGTTCTCTGGCGGTTTCCGTATTTGAATATTGAGATTTCAGTTGTGTAAAATAAGTTCTGTATTTCTGGTTTTTCAAATCAGCCATCTGTTTTTCGTGAGCATCATTTTTCTCAGACCATTTAGGGTCAGCATAATCAATGTTTGCTTGGTTTTTAGCTTCATACTGATAATATTTCCCCTGTTCTGCACTTGCCATCTGGAAAAGCACTCTTGCTTTCTGTTCTCTGTCATTAGAAAGGTCGTACGATTTTTTATAATAATTGATAGCCAAATCAAAATTATCAGGTTCTATAAAAGTCGTGTAGGTGAAATTCTTGTAATAATACTGATACGGATTTTCTCTTTTTGTATTCCAGAAATCATATTTTCCGCCGTTGCTGTTGTCGACATCCATCACAAAAAGTTCTCTGTAATATCCAAGAATAGAAGTGTTGTACAAAAGATTTCCGATTAACTGATTGGCTTGAGCAGCTTTTGCATCTTTTCCGTTTCCTATTTTTTTAAGCTGAATTAATGCATCTGCCAATTCCAGTTTATTCATTTTGTTTTTGATGAATGGAAATGCGGTGTAATCTTCTGCTTTCATACTTTGTGATTCTGGACTTTGGAAACTTTCCCAAACATTATGTCCGAAAACTAAATTCGGAATATTTCGGTAACCGTCATAATTTTCACCATTGTAAACCAGTTTTTCATATTTTCCGGTTTCAGGATTATATTTTTCATAATTGTCTCTCGGAATTCCTGAGAAGTTTACTGCTTTTTGATAATAAGATTTTGCCTTATCGAAATCAGCCAATCTCATTGCTCTGTCACCATAAATGTTAGCAAAGAACGCATCAATATTTCCTACGTCATCAAGATTTTTAGCAATGATTTGTTGCTCAAATTGGGTTTTATTCGGTTTTCTGTAAAACTCTTCAATACTTTTTACCAGGCTTGAATTTGGGTTGTACTGAAGGTCAGAAAGTTTATTATTCATTAGATAAGATTTCCCATCTTCGCCTTGAAGGAAATAACGGTTGGCTAAAACATCTTTCAGGAAATCTGCAGTTGACGGAGCTTCACCATAATAATCGTAATCATTGGTTTCTGTGCTGTCTTTTTTTACAGGTGCTTTTTCTACAAAATATTCAGCGTAATCTTTCATTAAATGATCTTCGTAATCTGCATCAATTTTGGGCTGCGAAACAATGTCATTCAGCACTTTCATTCTCTTAATTTCTTCAAGATATTCAGGATTGCTGGTTTTGATATCTGCTAAAATATCATTGCTTTTTTTGTAATCTTTTTTAAGAAATTTTAAATAAGCATCTGCAATCTGCCAATATTCGTCTTTGGATTTTTCTTTTGTTTTGGCGGTGAATTTTTCCAGGTCATCTAAGAAATCTTTCTGATTTTCATCCTGAGAGTAATAATTAGCGTTGTTCTTTACATAAGTTGGAATCCTGTCCGGATTTTCGAACAATTCATCGTTGCTTTGCTTAGCTTTATCATTGGTTGTATCAGATTTCTTTCCGCCAAAAAGGTTTTTAAAGAAGAGAACGATTTTCTGCCAAAAACTCAGTTCCTTTTTCTTTACTTCCGGTTTTTCGGCTGTTACGTTTCCTTTTTTATCTGAAGTTGATTTAGAATCTTTTGAAGCATAATAATACGTTGGAAGATAATTTCTTTCCAGTTCATTGATGCTTCTTGCTGCCATTACTTTCAGAATTTCAGAATCGGGATCAATGTCGTACATCTTTTCCATCATCGGAATAGGGTTGGTAAAATCTTCATAACCTAAAAGAAAATATGCCATGTTTTTCTCCTCATTCGTTCCCGCTCTTTTCATAATGTTGTTGAAAGAAGCCGTGTCTGAAAGTTTCATCGATATAAATGCAGATTCCTTACGGCTTTTAGATTTCATAAAAACCTGAAAGAAATTCCAGTTGGCCTCACTTCCCATTTCCAGACCTCTTTGCGCTCCCGCCAATTGATCGAGCGCCATATAATAAGGTGCACCTTTTAACGAAATAGATTGTACGTATTTTTTGAATGTCTCCAAAGCTGCATCAAAATTTCTCGTATAATGATTGAATCTCACCAACTGATAACCGTACCGCTGTTTGATTTCTGGATTTTTGGCTGCGTTGTATAAAGAAGTTAAAGCCGAAACAGTTTTGTTGTAATCTAATTGAGTCGCGTTTTTCTCACTTTCATTTTCTCGGTAATAAAAAGAATCCGGACTTTCTACATAATTTATTTTCATGTAGGGTTCCAAATATTTTGCCTCGATTAAATAATCTATCGCTTCACGGTATTTTGCATAAAATCCTGTCCCTAATTTTTTTAATAATTGATTATTAGGATTGCCTTTTTTCAGATCATTCAAATCTGCCATTGAGATTTTATTCACCAGATAATCGGTCTCAGTATAGCTCAGCTGATTGCCGAAGAATTTCTTCCACGATTCTATATTTTCATTAGGAATCTGAGACGGTTTGTAATTGGTGTAAAATCGGTCAGAATAGTTATGTAAAAAAGGCAGATACGATTTATCTTTTATAATGCTCTGTGTGAAAAGATTGAAATAATCATAATCCGGATCAGACCATGCACAAGCTTCAGTTCTGGTGTAGAAAAGCGATGCAACCGCAAGTGAAATGATATACTTTTTCATATTAATTTTTAGTGTTTTGTTTGTTTTTTGAAAGCCTTGTCAAGGTTTTAAACCTTGACAAGGCTTCTTCATAATTTTAAATTTTATATGTATAAGCTGCAAGAGAAAATAATTTCCACAAATCACACAGATTTGCACGGATTTTTAATTTATGCATACTTGAAAACTTCCATCATCAAGCTTCCAGCCTCCTTCATTCTAAAATTTCCGTCCTTCTACAAATTTACCATCTAATTGATAATATATAATGTTGTAAGTGCTAATTTTTTTGTCTAAAAATTCGGTTGCGCTGTTAAGTTGTTCTTGGGAAATTTCTTCCACTTTTATTTTGAATCCTTTGTTTAAGAAGTTTCCAAAATAAAAACCGTCTTTCAGAATTTCAATTTCGTTATCTGAAATTTTTTTGAAATCTGGATTATCCAAATCTTTTGCCGAAAGTGCATTAATGAGTTTATGTTTTCCTAAATGGTTGGTGACAATTCCCCACGAATAAATCGGGAGTGCGACTTCAATTTTTTTGACAGGATACTCTTCCAGCTTCGATAAATAACTTTTCATAATATTCAAATCTAAAATTGAATTTTTATCTGAATTTTCCAAAGGCGAAGAAGTAGAGTAGCACATCAGGTACAGTTTTTCAACGGGCGGAATTCCGGTAAGATTTTTATCTTTTACCTGATGAAGCCTTAAAGTGCAGGTAATTTCTTTTTGTGAAATCTTTTTTAACTGTTTTAAAAATTCAAAATAATCATCTTTTGTTCCTGCTGTCCAATCACAATCAATTTGAATTTCCTGATTGACTTTAAGATTGTAATCAGTGGTCTTCTTTTTAATTAAATCATTTATTTTTTCTGCCAAAAAGGGTATTTCTTCTTTTTGAATATTAATAAAACTTCGATTGGTAATAAACACGGTCGGAACAATTTTTTTTTCTGTTTTAAAACTTTTGTCTTGCGTAATCACAGCAACAGGCTCAAATTTTCCGTTTACTTTATCAACATCAAAAAATCTTGTATATAAGAAGGGCTGATTGGCTTTTGCTAAAGCTTTCTTTTCAATATCATTAAATGTAAGATGCGTCTTCCAGTAATAAAATGTGTAAGGATGTTTTTCTTGTTTGCTGCATGAAAAAATAAGCAAAAAAGCCAAAAGGTAATATAAAATTCTCATTATTTATAAAGAATACTTTCGCAAGGACAATTCATTTCTGCCATTTCAGAAACAGGACAACAGTCGTCTGATTTTTTGATTTTACCTTTTTCATCGGTAAGGTAGATTTTCTCTTTATTAAATTTTACATAGAAGGTCTCGTTATATGTTTTGAAATGTACCTTCATTACTTTAGGATTGTATTTTCCGGCATTCATCTCTTCTTTGGTTTCTTTTCCGTCGGCCTGATTGATTTGCAGAAAACCGAAATGAACGTTCCCGTTTTTCTTTACATCTAAATAATAGGAGGGTGTTCCGGATCCGCTGGCTCCGTCTTCAATATTGAAACTTCTTTTTCCTGTGAATGGAATGGCGGTCTGTGCAAAAGAAATGACTCCGAAGAATAAAATGAATGTGGTGAAAATGTTTTTCATATTACTTTTTTCTCAAAATTAAAAAATTATTCAGAAGAAACTCTTTTCAAAATCCGTGCAAATCTCTAAATGATTAAAAATCAAAATATTTACAAGAAATTTTTGTCAAATTAAATTTTATTCATACATTTGCACACTCATTTTAGGGGAGGAATATGCCCAATTCAAACTTGGTAATTATTTGAGAACTCGAAAAATGAAGGTGAATACAAGAAAATTTTATAACATATTATATAAATAATGTCAGGTATTATTGGAAAAAAAATTGGGATGACTTCTCTGTTTGACGAAAACGGCAAAAATATGCCGTGTACCGTTATTCAGGCAGGTCCTTGCTCAGTTTTACAGGTCAGAACCATTGAAAAGGACGGATATAAATCTGTTCAGTTAGGTTTCGATGACAAGAGTGAAAAGAACGTTGGTAAAGCGTTAGCCGGTCACTTTAAAAAGGCTGGTTCAACTCCTAAAGCTAAGTTGGTAGAATTCTACAGAGAATTCGTAGACCAAGTTACTGTAGGTGTAGACGTAACTGTAGACTTATTCGCTGAAGGTGAATTTGTTGACGTAACAGGTACTTCTAAAGGTAAAGGTTTCCAAGGTGTTGTTAAAAGACACGGATTTGGAGGTGTAATGCAAGCTACTCATGGTCAGCACAACAGACTTAGAGCTCCAGGTTCTATCGGTGCTGGATCAGATCCTTCAAGAGTATTCAAAGGAATGAGAATGGCAGGTAGAATGGGAGGTAAGCAGGTAACTGTACAAAACCTTCAAGTATTAAAAGTGGATCAAGAACAAAATCTTTTAGTAGTAAAAGGTGCTGTTCCGGGAGCTAAAAATTCTTATGTAATTATCAGAAAATGGAATTAGTAGTATTAAATACATCAGGAAAAGAAACCGGAAAGAAAGTAACTCTAGACGAATCTATCTTCGGAATTGAGCCAAACAAGCACGCGGTTTACTTAGAAGTAAAACAATATCTTGCTGCACAGCGTCAAGGTACTCATAAATCAAAAGAGAGAAGCGAAATTACTGCTTCTACTAAAAAACTTAAGAAGCAAAAAGGATCTGGTTCTGCTAGATACGGTGATATTAAATCTCCTACTTTTAGAGGTGGAGGTAGAGTATTCGGTCCTAAGCCAAGAGACTATAGATTCAAATTGAACAAAGCTCTTAAGAGATTAGCTAAAAAATCTGTTCTTTCTCAGAAAATGAGAGACAACAGCATCAGAATTGTTGAAGGTTTAAGCATTGCTGCTCCTAAAACTAAAGATTTCATCACGGTATTGAATGCTTTGGCATTGAATGACAAGAAGTCTCTATTCATTTTGGCTGATACTAACAAGAATGTATATTTATCTTCAAGAAACTTACCTAAGACTAAAGTTATGAAATTCAACGAAATTTCTTCTTATGACTTAATCAATGCAGGTGAGATCGTTTTCTTAGAAGGTGCAGTTGAAAAATTCCAGGAAAATTTAAAGAAATAAATCATGTCACTAATTATTAAACCAGTTATTTCAGAAAAAGCAAACTATCTTACAGATTTAAGAGGTGCTTATTCTTTCTTAGTGCAACCTAAGGCGAATAAAATCCAGATTAAAAATGCAATTGAGCAAGCTTACGGTGTGAAAGTAGCAGACGTTAGAACCATGATTTATGCTCCTAAAGTTTCTTCGAAATACACGAAAAAAGGTCTTCAAGTAGGAAAGACAAACAAATTGAAAAAAGCAGTTATTACTCTTGCTGAAGGAGAAGTAATTGATATTTTTGCTGTAAATTAATTATTAATTATAAATAATAGTAATGTCTGTTAGAAAATTAAAACCTATCACCCCAGGACAGAGATTCAGAATTGTAAACAATTTTGAGGAAATTACTACTAACAAACCAGAGAAATCTCTAACTGTTGGTATTAGTAAGTCAGGTGGACGTAACCAAACTGGTAAAATGACCATGCGTTACACCGGAGGTGGACACAAAAAGAAATACAGAATTATCGACTTCAAAAGAAACAAGCATGATGTTGAAGCAACGGTAAAAACTGTAGAATATGATCCAAACAGAACTGCTTTCATCGCTTTAGTGGAGTATGCAGACGGAGAGAAGAGATATATCATCGCTCCAAACGGTATCAAAGTTGACCAAAAAATTATTTCTGGCGAAAGCGTAGAACCGAACATCGGTAACGCAATGAAATTGAAAAACATTCCATTGGGTACTGTAATTTCTTGTGTTGAAATGAAGCCTGGTCAAGGTGCTATTTTAGCAAGAAGTGCTGGTTCTTCAGCTCAGTTGACTTCAAGAGACGGAAAATATGCAATCATTAAATTGCCTTCAGGAGAATCTAGAATGATCCTTACTGAGTGTTATGCAATGGTTGGATCTGTATCTAACTCTGACCACCAGTTGACTGTATCAGGTAAGGCTGGTAGAAGCAGATGGTTAGGTAGAAGACCTAGAACAAGACCAGTTGTAATGAACCCTGTAGATCACCCAATGGGAGGTGGTGAAGGACGTTCTTCTGGAGGTCACCCAAGATCTAGAAACGGTATGCCGGCTAAAGGTTACAAAACTAGAAAGAAAAACAAAGTGTCTAACCGTTACATCGTATCTAAAAGAAAATAATTATGGCAAGATCACTTAAAAAAGGACCATTCATTCACTATACTTTAGATAAGAAGGTTCAGGCAAATGTAGAGTCTGGTAAGAAGACTGTTATCAAAACTTGGTCTAGAGCATCAATGATCTCTCCAGACTTTGTAGGACAAACTATTGCTGTACACAACGGGAAATCTTTTATCCCGGTTTACGTTACAGAAAACATGGTTGGTCATAAGCTAGGCGAATTTTCTCCAACAAGATCTTTCAGAGGTCATGGTGGTAACAAAAACAAAGGAAGCAGATAATCATGGGATCAAGAAAAAGAGAAAGTGCATTAGCACGTAAATTAACAAATCAAGATGTAGTAAAAGCATTACACAATGATTGCCCTTCATCTCCAAGAAAGATGAGATTAGTAGCTGATATCATCAGAGGGGTAGAAGTTGAAAAAGCTTTAAGCATCCTAAAATATTCGAAAAAAGACGCTTCAAACAAATTAGAGAAAGTACTTCTTTCTGCGATGGCTAACTGGCAATCTAAGAACGAAGGTGCAGATATCGAAGAAGCTAACCTTATCGTTAAAGAAATTTTTGTAGACAGTGCAAGACAATTGAAGAGACTAAGACCAGCTCCACAAGGTAGAGGGTACAGAATCAGAAAAAGATCAAACCACATTACACTAATCTTAGGAACAAAAGAAAATTAATTCAAGGTATGGGACAGAAGACAAATCCAATTGGTAACAGATTAGGTATCATCAGAGGATGGGATTCAAACTGGTTTGGTGGTAAAAACTACGGTGATAGAATCGCTGAAGACTACAAAATCAGAAGATACCTTGAAGCAAGATTATCTAAAGGTGGTATTTCAAAAATTTATATTGAAAGAACACTTAAATTAGTAACTGTAACAATCACTACTGCTAGACCGGGACTTATCATCGGTAAAGGAGGTCAGGAAGTTGACAAGTTAAAAGAAGAATTGAAGAAACTTACTAAAAAGGATATTCAAATCAATATTTTCGAAATCAAAAGACCTGAGCTTGATGCAGTATTAGTTGCAGACAGTATCGCTAAGCAAATCGAAAACAGAATCTCTTACAGAAGAGCTGTGAAAATGGCTATCGCTTCTACAATGAGAATGGGTGCTGAAGGTATCAAAGTTCAAATCTCTGGTAGATTGAACGGTGCTGAAATGGCAAGATCTGAGTCTTTCAAAGACGGAAGAATCCCATTGTCTACTTTCAGAGCAGATATCGACTATCATATCGGTGAGGCATTAACTCAATACGGTAAGTTAGGAGTTAAAGTTTGGATCATGAAAGGAGAAGTTTACGGTAAGAGAGATCTTATGCCATTAGTAGGACAACAAAAGAAAGGTGGTCCTTCAGGTGGTGGAAACAGAGAAAGAGGAGGAGATAGAGATAACAGAAGACCTTCAAGAGATAAAAAAAATAATTAAAAAAATTTTAGAGGATAGTTTTTAAATGACCGTTACTTTTTTAAAATCTAAATTCTAAAATCTAAAATTTAAGAAATTATGTTACAACCAAAAAGAACCAAATTCCGTAGAGTTCATAAGATGAAAATGAAGGGGATTGCTCAAAGAGGTAATCAACTTGCTTATGGAACTTTCGGAATCAAAGCTAACGAAGGTGCTTGGATCACTGCTAGACAGATCGAAGCTGCTCGTATCGCTGCTACAAGATATATGAAAAGAGAAGGTCAACTATGGATCAAAATATTTCCAGATAAGCCTATTACTAAAAAACCTGCCGAAGTAAGGATGGGTAAAGGTAAAGGTGCTGTAGAATATTGGGTAGCTGTAGTAAAGCCAGGTAAAATTATGTTCGAAATCGGAGGTGTATCTTACGATATCGCTAAAGAAGCATTAAGACTTGCTGCACAAAAATTACCAGTTACGACTAGATTTGTAGTTGCTAACGATTTTGTTAAACCTCTTTAATCTCTGAGTATTATGAAACAAGCTGAAATTAAAAATCTAAGCGCTGAAGATGTTCAAGCTAAATTGACTGAAGCTAAAGCTACTTTCTCTAAAATGAAATTAGCTCACAAAATCAGTCCTCTTGAAAATCCAATTCAAATCAGAGATTTGAGAAAGACAATCGCAAGACTAAACACTGAGTTAACTAACAAACAATAATCCTTTTTACAATGGATAGAAATTTAAGAAAAGAAAGAATCGGAGTGGTTTCCAGCAATAAAATGGAAAAAACTATTGTTGTTAGTGAAACTACAAGAGTAAAGCACCCAATGTACGGTAAATTCGTTTTGAAAACGAAAAAATATACTGCACACGACGAAAACAACGAATGCACAGAAGGGGATACTGTATTAATTACAGAAACAAGACCTTTAAGCAAGAGTAAGAGATGGAGATTAGTAAGAATCATTGAAAAAGCTAAGTAATAATGTTACAAACAGAATCAAGATTAAAAGTTGCTGATAACACAGGTGCTAAAGAAGTACTAGTGATCAGAGTTCTGGGAGGTACCAGAAGAAGATATGCTTCAGTTGGTGATAAAATTGTAGTTACTATTAAAGATTCTACACCATCTGGAAACGCAAAAAAAGGTCAAGTATCTAAAGCAGTAGTAGTAAGAACTAAAAAAGCAGTTAGAAGAAAAGATGGTTCATACATCAAATTCGAAGACAATGCTTGTGTTTTACTAAACGCTGGAGGAGAAATGAGAGGAACACGTGTTTTCGGACCGGTTGCTCGTGAGTTGAGAGACAAAGAATATATGAAAATCATTTCATTAGCTCCTGAAGTACTTTAATATTTAAAATTTTAAAAAAATGTCAAAGTTAAAAATAAAAAGAGGAGATAACGTAATCGTAACTACTGGAAAGCAAGGTCTTAAAGGGGGTACTGGTGAAGTTATTGAAGTGATTAAAAAAGAAGGAAGAGACCCTAGAGTTATCGTTGCAGGACTTAACATCGTTAAAAAACACGTTAAGCCTTCAGCTTCTAACCCTCAAGGAGGAATCACTGAGAAGGAAGCTTCTATTCATATCTCAAACGTAGCTTTAGTTGGTAAAGACGGAAAAGCTATCAAGATCGGTTACAAAATCGAAGGAGATAAGAAAGTAAGGATCAACAAAAAAACGGGTGAAACTTTATAATTAAATAACACATGGAATTTATAGCAAGACCCAAAAAAGCATATAATGAAACGATTGTTCCAGCAATGATGGAAGAATTCGGATACAAATCTGTAATGCAGGTACCAAGACTAGAGAAAATTATTTTATCTCAAGGTTTAGGTGATGCTACTGCAGACAAAAAAATCATCGATTATGCTGTAGAAGAACTTACAAATATCACTGGTCAAAAGGCTGTTGGTACTATCTCTAAGAAAGATGAAGCTGCTTTCAAATTAAGAAAAGGTATGCCTGTAGGGGCTAAGGTAACTCTTAGAGCTCACAAAATGTACGAATTCTTAGACAGACTTACTGCTTCAGCTTTACCACGTATCAGAGATTTTTCTGGTATCAAGGCTGACGGTTTCGACGGTAGAGGTAACTATAACTTAGGTATTACTGAGCAAATCATCTTCCCTGAAATCGTGATCGACAAAGTAAAGAAAATCCAAGGGATGGACATTACTTTCGTTACCACTGCGAAAACAGATAAAGAAGCTAAAGCATTATTAACTCACTTCGGTTTACCTTTCAAAAAGAACTAAGAGATGGCTAAAGAATCAATGAAAGCGCGTGAGCGCAAAAGAGAAGCTACTGTAGCTAAATACGCTGAAAAAAGAAAAGCTCTTAAAGAAGCTGGTGATTATGAAGGACTTCAGAAATTACCTAAAAATGCTTCTCCTGTAAGATTACACAACAGATGTAAATTAACAGGTAGACCAAGAGGATATATGAGAACGTTTGGTATTTCGAGAGTTACTTTCAGAGAAATGGCAAATAACGGTCTTATCCCGGGAGTTAAAAAAGCTAGTTGGTAATAATTACTAATTAAAAAATCGGGACAATTAAGTTGTCGAGATACTAAAGAAATAAATATCAGACCTAAGATTTTCTGAAGTCTGATATTTTAATCTTCAAGTCTTTTCAAAACTGATTGTTCTTTAACCAATAATTTAAAACAAAGAAATGGTAACAGATCCAATTTCAGATTTCCTAACTAGAGTAAGGAACGCACAAAGCGCAGGCCACAAAGTGGTGGAAATTCCTGCATCGAAAATCAAAAAGGAGATTACTAAGATTTTATTTGATCAAGGGTATATCTTAAACTTTAAGTTTGAAGAGAACGCTGTTCAAGGAACAATCAAAATCGCTTTGAAGTACGATAAGCAAACTAACAAACCAGCTATTAAGTCTATCCAAAGAGCTTCTAGACCAGGTTTGAGACAGTACAAAGGTTCAGGTGAACTTCCAAGAGTACTAAACGGTTTGGGTATTTCTATCATCTCTACTTCTAAAGGAGTAATGACTGACAAGAAAGCTAGAGAAGAGAAAGTAGGCGGTGAAGTAATCTGCTATGTTTATTAATTTTTAATCAAAGGAAAATGTCAAGAATTGGTAAAGCAATTATAACAATTCCAGCTGGTATCACAGTTTCTGAAAAAGAAGGTGTAGTTACAGTAAAAGGTCCTAAAGGAGAACTTTCTCAGGAGCTTACAGAAGGAATTACAATTGAGCAAAACGAAGGTACGTTAACTGTTAACAGACCATCTGATGCTAAACAACACAGAGCACTTCACGGTTTATATAGAGCGTTGATCGCTAATATGATCCTAGGTGTTGAAAAAGGTTTCGAAAAGAAACTAGAATTAGTAGGGGTAGGATACAGAGCTTCTCACGCAGGTCAAAAACTTGAGTTAGCTTTAGGATTCTCTCACGGTATCGTTTTAGAACTTCCTAGCGAAGTGAAAGTTGATACATTGACTGAAAAAGGTAAAAACCCAATTATTACTTTAACGTCTCACGACAACCAACTTCTAGGGATGGTAGCTGCAAAGATCAGATCTTTCAGAAAACCTGAGCCATACAAAGGAAAAGGTGTGAAATTCGTAGGAGAAATTGTAAGACGTAAAGCTGGTAAATCTGCTTAATAAAATTTAAGAAAATGGCACTAAGTAAATTAGAAAAAAGAATAAGAATCAAAAGAAGAGTAAGAGGAAAAATCTCTGGATCTGCTGATTTGCCAAGATTATCTGTATATAAGAGTAATAAGGAAATTTACGCTCAGTTAATCGACGATAAAGACGGAAAAACTTTAGCTTCAGCTTCTTCTAGAGAGAAAGGAGTAGATGCTAACGGAACAAAAAGTGAAGTTTCTGCTGCTGTAGGTAAAGCAATCGCTGCTAAAGCTCTTGCTGCAGGAATTGAAACTATTGTATTTGATAGAAACGGATTCGTATACCACGGTAGAGTGAAAGCTTTAGCTGACGGTGCGAGAGAAGGAGGACTTAAATTCTAATCATTAAATTTCGGAAATATGTTAGGACTAGATAATATAGAAAGAGTAAAACCGGGAGGATTAGAACTTAAAGATCGTCTCGTTTCAGTAAATAGAGTTACTAAAGTAACTAAAGGAGGTAGAGCTTTCGGATTTTCTGCAATTGTTGTTGTAGGAGACGAAGCTGGAACTATCGGTTTTGGTTTAGGAAAATCTAAGGAAGTTGCTTCTGCTATTGCTAAGGCAGTAGAAGATGCTAAGAAAAACTTAGTAAAAGTTCCTGTAATGAACCATACAATCCCTCACCAGACTACTGCAAGATACGGTGGTGCAGATATCTTCTTGAGACCTGCTTCTCACGGTACAGGTCTTATCGCAGGTGGTGCGGTAAGAGCGGTATTAGAATCTGCTGGTATTCACGATATCCTTTCAAAATCTAAAGGATCTTCAAACCCTCACAATGTGGTAAAGGCAACTTTCAAAGCATTGTTAGACATCAGAAGACCAGAAGAGATTGCAAGAATGAGAGGAGTTTCTCTAACTAAAGTGTTTAACGGTTAATAAATAAACAATGGCAACAATTAAAGTAAAACAAGTAAGAAGCGCTATTGGTAGAACAAAAACCCAAAAGAGAACGCTTGAAGCATTAGGATTTAAGAAACTTCACCAAGTTGTAGAGCACGAAGCTACTCCTTCTATTTTAGGAATGATAGCTGCAGTTAGTCACTTACTTGAAGTTCAAAAATAATTTTTAAAATAATTTTAAAATGAATTTAAACAACATAAAGCCTGCTGCAGGTTCTACATTTAGTTCAAAAAGAATTGGTAGAGGACAAGGTAGTGGAAAAGGAGGTACTTCTACAAAAGGTCACAAAGGTCAGAAAGCAAGAGCTGGTTATTCTCAGAAAATCGGTTTTGAAGGAGGACAGATGCCTTTACAAAGAAGATTACCTAAATTCGGTTTCAAAAACGTAAACAGAAAAGAATACAGAGCTATTAATCTTGATGATATCCAAATTTTAATTGAAAATAAATCTGTAACAGGAGATATTACAAAAGAAGTTTTGGTACAGCACGGTCTGGCTACTAAAAATGAAATAGTGAAAATTATGGGGAGAGGAGAATTGAAATCTGCGGTTTCAATTACTGCTGACAAATTCACTAAATCTGCTGAAGAGCTTATTGCTAAAGCAGGTGGAAAAGCAATTACCTTATAATAATTACTAATGAAAGAATTTATACAAACCCTCAAAAATATTTGGAGTCTTAAGGAACTTAGAGATAAAATTCTATTTACTTTAGGGATTATCCTTGTGTATAGATTCGCATCTTTCATCTCTTTACCTGCAATTAACCTTGCAGAAGTAGGAGATCTCTTAGAGCATTATAAAAATCAAGGCGGTAACAAGCAAGGAGCAGGTCTCCTTGGCTTGCTTTCGTCGTTTACGGGAGGAGCTTTCAGCCACGCTTCCGTAATGGCGTTAGGCATCATGCCTTATATTTCTGCTTCTATTATTGTTCAGTTGATGGGGATGGCAATTCCTTATCTTCAGAAACTTCAAAAAGACGGAGAGTCTGGTAGAAACACATTGAATCAAATTACTAGATGGTTAACAATTGGGGTTTGTCTTGTACAAGCACCTTCTTATTTAACTTCTATTACTCAATTATTTTTACCTTATGCTCAGTTCCAGTCTGCATATTTTGTAGATCCAAATTCTATTATGTTCTGGTTACCAAGTATTGTTATCTTGGTAGGTGGTTCTGTATTTGCAATGTGGCTAGGTGAAAAAATTACCGATAAAGGTATTGGAAATGGTATTTCTATCCTTATTATGGTAGGTATTTTATCTAGATTACCAGAAGCATTTGTACAAGAAATCGCTGTTCAGAATGGAAAAGGAGGTTTAGGTTCTATCATGATTATGATTGAAGTAATATTCTGGATGTTGGTGGTTCTTTTGGCAGTAGTATTATCTGTTGCAGTGAGGAAAATCCCTATTCAGTATGTAAGCAGAGCTCAGGCAAGGGGAGGTGTAAATAGAAATCTTATGCAAGGAGCAAGACAGTGGATTCCACTAAAAGTAAACGCAGCTGGTGTAATGCCGATTATCTTTGCTCAGGCATTGATGTTCGTACCTGGTTTGTTAACTAAAGTAGATGAGTCTAATACTTTTCTTGCAGGTTTCAAAAACGTTTTTAGCTGGCAATATAATGTATTGTTTGCGCTATTGATTATTATCTTTTCATTTTTCTATACCGCAATTACAATTCCGGTAAACCAAATGGCCGATGATCTTAAGAGAAATGGTGGTTTGGTACCTAAAGTAAGACCCGGTAAAGAGACTGCTGATTATCTAGATGATATTTTATCAAAAATTACTTTGCCAGGTGCAATATTTTTATCTATCTTTGCAGTCCTTCCAGCAATTGTGCATGGAAGTCTTGTTCAGACAGATGCGTTCGCCTTATTTTTTGGGGGAACTTCGTTGCTAATTATGGTTGGAGTAGTATTAGATACTGTTCAACAGATTAACACTTATCTGCTGAATCATCATTATGATGGCTTAATGCAGTCTAAATTATCAAGATCGACTGGATATTAATTTATGGCAAAACAAAAACATATCGAACAAGATGGCGTTATAACGGAAGCACTTTCGAACGCTCAGTTCCGCGTAGAGTTAGAAAATGGGCATGTACTTATTGCTCATATCTCTGGCAAAATGCGTATGCATTATATTAAACTATTACCTGGTGATAAGGTAAAATTAGAAATGTCTCCTTACGATCTTACGAAGGGGAGAATTACATTTAGATATTAAACAAATGCCAAATGGGATCTTCGGGTCTCCATTTGGCTCTTGTTAAAAATGAATATTTTCAAGTGAAATCACTGATTGCATTTGACTAGTAAAAAAAACAAAAATTTTCAAAATGAAAGTTAGAGCATCAATTAAAAAAAGAAGTGCTGATTGCAAAATTGTACGCAGAAAAGGTGTACTATTTGTAATCAACAAGAAAAACCCCAAATTTAAACAAAGACAAGGCTAAATTATGGCGAGAATTTCAGGTATTGATTTACCAAAAAACAAAAGAGGTGTTATCGGTTTAACTTACATCTATGGAGTTGGAAGAAGTACTTCTTCTGAAATCCTTAAGGCTGCCGGTATCAGCGAAGACAAGAAAGTCAACGAATGGAATGACGATGAATTGGCTGCAATCAGAACTTATATCTCAGAAAACATTAAAGTGGAGGGAGAGCTTAGATCTGAAGTGCAATTGAACATTAAGCGATTAATGGACATAGGATGCCAACGAGGAATACGTCACAGACTAGGACTACCTTTAAGAGGCCAGAGAACGAAAAACAACTCGAGAACCCGTAAAGGAAAGAGAAAAACAGTTGCTAACAAGAAAAAAGCAAGTAAATAATCGTTAGGAATTATGGCAAAACAAACTAAAGTAGTTAAAAAAAGAAAAGTAAAAGTTGAGGCTATTGGTGAAGCGCATATTCAAGCTTCTTTCAATAACATCATCATTTCTTTAACAAATAAAAGCGGAGAGGTTATCTCTTGGGCATCTGCCGGTAAAATGGGGTTCAGAGGTTCTAAAAAGAACACTCCTTTTGCTGCTCAAATGGCAGCAGAAAATTGCTCTACTGTAGCTCACGAAGCGGGTCTTAGAAGAGTAAAGGTGTATGTGAAAGGTCCTGGTGCAGGTAGAGAGTCTGCTATCAGAACTATTCACAATTCAGGTATCGAAGTTAGCGAAATTATTGACGTTACTCCAATGCCACACAATGGATGTAGACCACCGAAAAGAAGAAGAGTTTAATTTTTAGAATTTACCCATTATGGCAAGATATATTGGACCTAAAACTAAGATTGCTAGAAAGTTTGGTGCTGCAATCTACGGAGATGATAAAAACTTCGAGAAAAGAAAAAACCAACCGCCAGGACAACATGGCGTTAACAAAAGAAGAGGAGCAAAGAAATCAGAATATGCTGTCCAGTTGATGGAAAAGCAAAAAGCTAAATATACTTACGGTATTTTAGAGAGACAATTTGCAAACTTATTTGAAAAAGCACACAGAAGTAAAGGAGTAACTGGGGAAGTACTATTACAACTTTGCGAATCAAGATTGGATAACGTTGTTTACAGATTAGGTTTTGCTAAAACTAGATCTGGAGCAAGACAGTTAACTTCTCACAGACACATTACTGTGAATGGTGAGATCCTTAACATTCCATCTTATTTAGTGAAAGCTGGTGATGTAATCGCTGTAAGAGAAAAATCTAAGTCTCTTGAAGTTGTTGCTGATGCTTTGGCATCAAAAGCAAATTATGAGTGGTTACAGTTCAATGACGAGAAAAAAGAAGGTACCTTCATTTCTGCTCCTGAAAGAATCCAAATCCCGGAAGACATCAAGGAACAGCTTATCGTCGAACTTTACTCTAAATAATTTTTTAATCAAATTTTTGCTCAACCCAATAATATGGCAATTTTACAATTCATAAAACCCGATAAAGTAATTCTACTTAACTCTGATGAATTTAAAGGTCAATTCGAATTTCGTCCTTTAGAACCAGGTTTCGGGCTTACAATCGGTAATGCTTTGAGAAGAGTGTTGCTTTCTTCTCTGGAAGGATACGCTATTTCATCTATCAAAATAGAAGGTGTAGAGCACGAATTTTCAACTATCCCAGGAGTAATTGAAGACGTTACCGAAATTATTCTTAACCTTAAGCAAGTAAGACTTAAAGCTACAGCAGAAAACCAGGCTTCAGAGCAGGTGGTTGCTAAAGTTTCTGGTCAAACTGTTATTACTGCTGGAGACTTAGGACAGTCTATCAACGGATTTGAAATCTTGAATCCTGAATTGATGATCTGTAACCTAAACTCGGATGTCACTTTTGAAATTACGTTCAACATAGAAAAGGGAAGAGGGTATGTTCCTTCCGAACAAAATAAGTCAAACAATGCTCCTGTAGGAACTATTGCTATTGACTCTATCTTTACGCCGATCAAAAAAGTACAGTATAGTATTGAAAATTACCGTGTAGAGCAAAAAACAGACTACGAAAAACTTGTATTAGATATAGAAACTGATGGCTCTATAAGCCCTCAGAATGCTTTAACTGAAGCTTCTAAGATATTAATTTATCACTTCATGTTGTTCTCTGATGAGAGAATCACGTTGGAGACTGAAGCTGTAAAAGCATCTATCCAGTACGATGAAGAAACTCTTCACACAAGACAATTACTTAAGTCTAAATTAGCAGATATGGATCTTTCTGTAAGAGCCCTAAACTGTCTGAAAGCAGCTGAAGTAGAAACTCTTGGTGAGCTTGTTTCTTACAGTAAGTCTGATTTGATGAAATTCAGAAATTTTGGTAAAAAATCTTTGACAGAACTAGAAGAATTGGTGCATTCAAAAGGTCTTAACTTCGGTTTTGACGTTGCAAAATATAAATTAGACGCTGATAATTAAATAATAATGAGACACGGTAAAAAATTCAATCACTTAGGAAGAACTTCTTCTCACAGAAGCGCGTTACTTTCTAATATGGCTTGTTCTCTAATTGAGCATAAGAGAATCAACACTACTGTAGCTAAAGCTAAAGCTTTAAGAGTATATGTTGAGCCTCTATTAACAAAGGCAAAAGAAGATACTACACACAATAGAAGAATTGTTTTTTCATATCTTCAAAGTAAAGAGGCTGTTACTGAACTTTTCAGATCAGTAGCTCCAAAAATCGCAGAAAGAAACGGAGGTTATACAAGAATCATCAAAACTGGTTTCAGAAAAGGTGATGCTGCTGACATGGCTCTTATCGAGCTTGTTGATTTCAACGAACTTTACAATCCTAATGCTGAGGAGAAAAAGACGACAAGAAGAAGTAGAAGATCTACTACTGCAAAAGTAGCTGTTGAAGCTGCTCCTGTAGCAGAAGAAAAAGTTGAAGAGGCTAAAGCTGAATCAACAGATTCTACTGAAGAAAAAGCTGGAGAATAATATTCATTCAGATATATAAAAAAACCGTTCAGATTTCTGAGCGGTTTTTTTTGTGCTTTAAATTTTAGTTCTTTCCAATTCTATAATATTTTTTCCTTGATGAATGATTAAGCTATCTCCTTTTACAGTAGCAGTCATATCATCTTTTTTATAAATTGTTTCATGTACTTTAGTTTCAGATTTTTCCAATACGAATGTTTTATTGTTATTGGTAATAGAAACCGTTCTGTTTTTAGGGTCATAATTGAAAACTACTTTTACCAAAGACTTGTCGGTCGCTTTGTAAACGAAATCTGTTTTTATGCTTTTATTACCTTCAATATCGGTTTTATACGCAATCGTAGAATCTATAGCTCCATTATCAGTAAGAATTTCTGTGGGTGCTGGATCAGCTTTTATAACTTCTTTATTCTCTTCTTTCTTGCAAGCAATTATTAAAGATGACATTATAGTGACTGTAATAATTTTTTTAATCATAATATTTAAATTTATCTGTTGTAGTGCATATTGTTACTAATGTAAAATTAACTAAAATTTAACTCATATTTAAAGAAAAGAGGCCGCTAATTAAGTGAAAAAAATTAATTTTTGAGTAAATTTGTATAAACTATAAAATAGACAAAAAATGAGTTACATTTCTTACATAGAAGCGAGACAAATTTTGGATTCAAGAGGAAATCCTACAGTTGAAGTTGATGTATTTACGGAAGGTGGTGCGATGGGTCGTGCAGCTGTTCCTTCAGGTGCATCTACAGGAGAGCATGAAGCAGTTGAATTGCGTGATGGCGGTTCAGAATGGATGGGAAAAGGTGTTTCTAAAGCTGTAGAAAATGTAAGAGAAGTAATTGCACCAGAATTGGTGGGTCTTCCGGTTTTTGATCAGAATCTTATCGACCAGATTATGATCGAATTGGATGGTACAAACAATAAAGGAAACTTAGGAGCAAATGCTATTCTTGGTGTTTCTTTAGCTGCTGCAAAAGCTGCTGCTGCTGAGCTTAAAATGCCTTTATACAAATATATTGGTGGTGTAAATGCAAATACACTTCCGGTTCCAATGATGAATGTGATTAATGGTGGTTCTCACTCAGATGCACCGATTGCTTTCCAGGAATTTATGGTAATGCCGGTAAAAGCTGATTCTTTCTCTCATGCATTGAGAAAAGGAACTGAGATTTTCCATAACCTGAAATCTATTCTTCATTCAAGAGGTCTTTCTACTGCGGTAGGTGACGAAGGTGGTTTTGCACCAACTTTCAAAGGAACTGAAGATGCTTTAGATACTTTGCTTCAGGCAATTGAAAAAGCAGGTTACAAACCTGGTGACGATGTAATGATTGCATTAGACTGTGCAGCTTCAGAATTCTACAAAGACGGAATTTACGATTACAGAAAATTCCAGACTGCAGATGCGCCTCAGTTCTCAAGCAGCGAGCAGGTTTCTTACCTTGCTGAGTTGGCAAACAAATATCCAATTATCTCTATCGAAGATGGTATGCAGGAAAATGACTGGGAAGGTTGGAAAATGTTAACTGATAAAATTGGTGACAGAGTACAGCTAGTTGGTGACGATTTATTCGTAACCAATGTTGAAAGATTATCAAGAGGGGTAAATGAAGGAATTGCAAACTCAATCTTGGTTAAAGTAAACCAAATTGGTTCTCTTACTGAAACAATGGATGCAGTACAAATGGCTCAGCACAACAGGTTTACTTCAGTAATGTCTCACAGATCTGGTGAAACTGAAGATTCTACTATTGCTGATCTTGCGGTTGCGATGAACTGTGGTCAAATCAAAACTGGTTCGGCTTCTAGATCAGACAGAATGGCAAAATACAACCAATTATTAAGAATCGAAGAAGCTTTAGGAGATACAGCTTATTTCCCAGGATTGGATGCTTTTAAAATCAAAAGATAATTCATTGAATTTATAAATAACGGCAAGCGAAATTTTTTGTTTGCCGTGTTTTATAATTAATAGTATATTTAAACAAAATAAATTAAATAATGTCAGACAACAAAGTGGTATTGAATTACGACGGTAATTCGTATGAATATCCTATCGTAGATAGTACAATAGGAGACAGAGGAATAGATATTTCAAAATTAAGAGACCAAACGGGTCTTATTACCTTAGATTTAGGGTACAAAAATACAGGTGCTACATTAAGCGAGATCACTTATCTTGATGGTGACCAGGGAGAATTGTTCTATAGAGGTTATCCTATC
The DNA here is from genome assembly GCF_001677955.1 of Chryseobacterium sp. BGARF1. Taxonomy (GTDB): domain Bacteria; phylum Bacteroidota; class Bacteroidia; order Flavobacteriales; family Weeksellaceae; genus Chryseobacterium. The sequence continues at coordinate 35,806 of NZ_LELA01000081.1, read as the reverse complement.
GAGCAAATCGCTGAAAAATCAAACTTTACTGAGGTAATGTATCTTTTATTACACGGTGAATTGCCTACAGAAGATCAGCTTGCTACTTTCAACGGTAACATCAAAAAATATAACTTCGTAGCAGAGGAGATGAAAAAGATCATCGATGCTTTCCCTCGTTCTGCTCACCCAATGGGAGTTTTGTCTACTTTAACTTCTGCGTTAACAGCATTTAACCCTAAATCGGTTAATGTACAGTCTAAAGAAGAGATGGATCTTGCAGCAGAATTATTGATTGCTAAATTTGCTCACCTTGCAGCTTGGACGTACAGAAAAACTCTTGGTTTACCATTAAACCACGGAGATAACAGCCTTGATTATGTAGAAAACTTCTATAAAATGGCTTTCAGATTACCAAACGAAGAGTTTGTAATCAATCCTGTAGTTACTGCTGCTTTAAATAAATTGTTAATCCTTCACGCTGACCACGAGCAAAACTGTTCTACATCTACAGTAAGAATGGTAGGTTCTGCTCACACAGGTCTTTTTGCTTCAGTTTCTGCTGGTATTTCTGCACTTTGGGGACCACTTCACGGTGGTGCAAACCAAGCGGTTATCGAAATGCTTGAATTAATCGAAAAAGACGGTGGTGATGTTAACAAATGGGTAGCTAAAGCGAAAGATAAAAACGATAGCTTCCGTTTGATGGGATTCGGACACAGAGTATACAAAAACTTCGACCCAAGAGCAAAAATCATCAAAAAAGCAGCAGACGATTTGTTAGCAGCTTTAGGAATTGAAGACAAAGCGCTTGATATTGCAATGCAGTTAGAAAAAGTAGCTCTTGAAGACGAATACTTCATCGAAAGAAAATTATATCCAAACGTAGATTTCTATTCTGGAATCATCTACAGAGCATTAGGAATTCCTACAGAAATGTTTACAGTAATGTTTGCATTAGGAAGACTTCCGGGATGGATCGCTCAATGGAAAGAAATGAGACTAAAAGGAGACCCAATCGGAAGACCAAGACAGGTTTACCAAGGAGCTCAAAAAAGAGATTATATCGATATTGCAAACAGATAATATTGTTTTCTCAGATAAATATAAATCCCAAAGTTTTTTGCTTTGGGATTTTTTGTATTAATTATTTGAGATAAAAACTAGTTTTATAATTACATCATCATTGCTGTCCGATAAAAATTAAAATACAATTAATAGGTCGCTCCTCTGGAACTATATTTGATCCCATCGGGATTTACTGTTAATAGAAAAAATGAAGTTTACAAAAGCAAAGCTCCAGCGGAGCGACCTTTTAATTTATCCTATAAACACTATATAAGTCAATTTGTTTGTGTTTTTCATCGGAAACAATGTTATATAATATATTCTATTTTTTCATTGAAAATTTAAAAATCAAATCATGTAATGCTTAGTAGGTGAAAAATATTCCTAATAAATAATATTTTACAAGATTATCTAAATTTGGATATAAGAAATTTATTAAATTTACGATTCGTAAAATGGTAATAAACAATGAGTTTCGGACAACAGATGTTATTTTTTTTCAGCGTAATAGGAGCTTTTAACGGGCTTCTGCTTGGGATTTACCTATTGTTTGTGAAAAAAATGAAACATATTCCGGATTTCTTCTTAGGATTAATTTTATTGACATTAAGCATCCGTGTAGGAATTTCTGTATGTATTTATTTTTATCCGGATTGGCCTAAAATTATTCCACTTTTTGGTTTATCGGCCCTGTTTTTTACTGGTCCGGCTTTGTACTATTATGTCCGTTCTTCTTTTTTACAAGAACAGTTTAATCTTAAAAATGCTGGAAATTCGTTTGGTATTCTAACACTTATTCTTGGTGCAGTTGGTCTCTTGTATTTAATTTTCCCTATTACCTGGAATGAAAATTTTGCGAGATTTATTTATGGTGTTTGGACGGTTTTTATTTTTCTATCGGTTTATGAATATTTTATTTTTTCAAAAAAAGAAGCTAAAAAACCTAGTCAACTTCTCCTTCCTATTTTAGCAAGTAATGTGATCATCTTTTTAGCATATCAACTGATGTCTACAGGATTGATCCAAGTATATTGTGCGGGCGGAAGTCTTGTTTTTTCTTTGCTTTTATATGGAAATGTTTTGATCTTTTTCAACAGTAAAAACAAATCGACAACTGTAAAAGAAGAAAGTAAATATTCCAATAAAAAGATACCTAATCAACAGGCTGAAAACTTTGTTTCAAAATTAGAAAGGTTGATGAATATGGAAGAATTATATAAAAATCCAAATTTGAAATTAAGTGATCTGGCTTTGAAAATGAATATTTCAACACATCAGCTTTCACAATTACTAAATGATAATTTGGGTAAAAGTTTTTCCACTTACATCAATGAATACAGAATCAATGAAGCGTGTGAAAAAATTGAAAATGGATCTTATCTTAAAATTGAAGAGATCGGATATGAAGTAGGATTCAATTCTAAATCTACATTCTTTTCTACTTTCAAGAAAATAATGAGTACAACACCGCTATTGTATAAACAATCTCAAACGACTTCTGATACAAGGTTTCAGGGTTCAAATTTATAATTCTGTACTTCGGAATTTAAACTTCAAAACCTCATTTTCGTCCACATCCAATACTTTTGGTTTCATAAAATTTAAAGCTTATGAACTCCAAATTATGGATCTTTATCCTATTGTTATTCTTATCATTTTTTGCAAAGTCTCAGGAAATTCTCAATGCGAAAGTTCCCGATTCTATACAACAAAAAGATTCGGTCGCAACAATTTCAGAAGTTATTATTCAGTCTTCTCGTAGAGGTCTAAAACTCAATCAAGGAAATATTGTGATGAGCGTTTCCGGGAATAAAGATTTTAAAACATCAACAAATATTCTCGAAGTTCTAAGAAAAACTCCGGGTGTGACGGTAGATTCTGAAGACGGAATTTTTATTGGCGGAAGAATTAGCCCTGCAATTTTTATCAATGGAAAACCTGTTGTCATGAGCACTCAGGAATTACAGTCTTATTTAAGGTCTCTGTCACCGGAAATGGTAGGATCCCTTGAAGTAAATACCAATCCATCTTCAAAATATGACGCCGAATTCAAAGGGATTATTGATATTAAATTAAAGAAAAACACCAATCTAGGATGGATAGGAAACTATATTGGAAACACCAGTATCAACAAATTTAATTATAAAGAAAATAGCCTTAATCTTTCTTATAACACAGAAAAAATAAGCTATAATGTACAGTTCGGTTACAACAATGGGATCTCAACATACCGCTATAATGCTCTTCAGCGTTTAGCAAATACGAACGTTATGAGAACGCAGACCTATCAAAAAGATGACGTAGAAATTTATACTTTTCAGATGGGAATCGATTATAAATTAAATGATAAAAATAGGTTTGGAGTAAATGGAAGGGGTAACTTCAGAGACAGTGAGCGGATTCGTCTAGGCTCATTGTATACGGTCAATAAAGATGAAACCCAGTTGATTTTTAATACAGAAAGTAAAAACCCGATTAACTATTTTCAAGATAATTACGGAATAACTACAGATTATTCTTTCCAACATAAAAATTTTAAGCTAAACTTTTTAGGCAACTATCTTTCGGTTAAAAATAAGCAAGAAGATGATTTTCTGAATAGCGATAAGCCGACTTCACAGCTTTTATCCTATTGGAAATCTGATCTGCTCAACAAAATTAATATTTACACAGGGCAAATTGATGCTTCTCAGAAAATAGGAGAGGCCACTTTCGAGGCGGGTCTAAAATTGAGTGATACTAAGACGAATAATATGATCAGTTATGATACGTTGTCAATAAATAAACAATTTATTTTTGATCCGACGAGAAGCAATCAATTTTCATATAAAGAGAAAATATTTGCAGGATATTGGGCGTACAGTCAGAAATTTAATAAGTTTCAGATCAATGCAGGATTGAGATTTGAAAATACTCAAAGTATTTCTAATGCGGTAACCGTAGATTCTGTGGTCTCAAGGAATTATCTGAAATGGTTGCCTTCTTTTAGTGCAAGTTATGCCTTCAACAAATCTAGTGAGCTTTCATTGTCTTACAGTAGAAAAATTACAAGACCGGTTTTCTCGCAGCTTAATCCGTTCAGGTTTTATTACAGTCCGTTGAATTATTGGATTGGAAATCCTTACCTGCAACCTTCTTTTACCAATCAGATTAAAGCAGCTTATCGATATAAAAATTGGGTTACAAGTTTTACTATTGGGAAAGAAACAGATGTGATGACTCGGTATCCTATCTACGATCCCAAAACGAATGTGCTTGAATTTTTAGGAACCAACCTACCTTATCGCAATTTTGCCAGTTTAGAAATGAGTTTTCCTATAAAAATAGCAAAATGGTGGAACATAAATACCCAGTTTGCGGGATACTACAATTACGAATTCAGACCGTATCTGGATGAAGTTTTTGCATTGAAAATTTATAATTATGAGGTAAGATTGAATCAGGTCTTTTCTTTATCTAAAGGCTATACAATTAATCTTTTTTCAAATTATGAATCTAAAACCGGGAATAGTTTATATATAATTAAGCCAAGATATACCGTGGATATTTCAGTGCAAAAATCATGGCTTGATAATAAACTGAATACGAAAATAAGCTTTAACAATATTTTCGATTCTTACGACCAACGATTAGAATTTAGGCATAAACAAATCATGGATACCCGATTTACACACTGGTGGGATACCCAAAAGTTGATCTTGTCATTAAGTTACAATTTTGGAAGCTCAAAATATCAGATGAAAAATATACAAAAGTCAGAGGAAGAAAACAGAACCAGGTAAACGAAACCATCTTTTGTATAAGCCGATCTTTAGTTTTAATTATAAGGAAAAAAGGTCGCATAATTAATATGTTTTAGACCTTGTTTATATTTTAAAGGAAAAAAGAGAGTAAATCTCGAGTGATTTTTTGGATATAGGCAAAGAATAAACAACTTTTTCATAAATAAATATCTGGAAAATGTTTTTATATCAAAAGTAAATACTTGTTATTTTAGAAAGCGCAAGTATTAAAACTTGATATAAAATAATTTTTAGTGTAAAATACTACTTTCATTGATAAAACATTTTAAAACTTTCAGCATCACATGGGTTTGATTATATTTGCTTAATTCTCATTCTTTATGAAATTAAATATTAAAAACGAAACCGGAAGACTGAGGTCTGTGGTTTTAGGTCAACCCAATTCTATGGGAGGTGTTCCTACTTTGGAAGAAAGTTATGATGCCAAGTCATATTACACCATAGAGCACAACAACTATCCGAAAGAAGAAGATATCATTAACGAAATGAATGCTTTTGAAGCGGTTTTAAAAAAATATGATGTTCAGGTTTTCCGCCCGGATATTATTGAAGATTATAATCAGGTCTTTGCAAGAGATGTTGCTTTTGTGATCGATGATAAAATGATCATCTCTAATGTAATTGCCGACAGAGCAGACGAGCAGGAAGCTTACAAAAAAGTTTTTGAAGAAGTGGCCTGGAGAAAAATTATCAATCTTCCGGAAACAGCTCACATTGAAGGTGGAGATGTCATTGTGTGGAATGATTTTATTTTCATTGGAACGTGCTTCAGCGAAGATTATAGAAATTATAAAACGGCAAGAACCAACGAATACGCCATTGAAATTCTTAAAGAATATTTTCCTAAAAAGAGAATCATTGATCTTGAATTAAAGAAAAATGATAAAGAACCTTATCAGGGAATTTTGCATTTAGATTGTACCTTTAATCCGATTGGTACAGATAAGTGTATTATTTACAAGAACGGTTTTGTTGACGAAAGCGATTACAATCTGATCATTGATATCTTCGGTGAAGAAAATTGTTTCCACGTAACGGATGAAGAAATGTTTGAAATGTTTCCAAATATTTTCTCTATTTCTCCTGAAGTTGTAGTTTCAGATAAAGCTTTCACAAGAATGAACAATCATTTGAGAGATGTTTGGGGAATGACCGTTGAAGAAATTCCTTACAGAGAGATCTCTAAAATGGGAGGCTTGTTGAGATGTTCTACGATGCCTTTGGTGAGAGATTAATTATGTTGGAGAGTTTTAGCGAATTTTTTTAATCTTTCAATCATTTAATTTTTAAATTGATAAAATGCAGACAACAGATACAGTACTAATGATAGAGCCGATCGCATTCGGTTATAATGCAGAAACGGCAGAGAATAATTATTTTCAGGTAGAGCAGAAAGGTGCAGATATTCAGTCAAAAGCTTTGGCTGAATTTAAAATTTTTGTTGAAAAACTGAGAAACAAAGGAGTTAACGTGATTACCGTTAAAGACACCATCGATCCACATACTCCGGATTCTATTTTTCCAAACAATTGGGTAAGTTTCCACAAGGATGGAAAAGTGGTTTTATATCCGATGTTCGCTTCAAACAGAAGAGTAGAGCGAAGAGAAGATATTATCGAGACAATCAAAGATCAAGGTTTTGAAGTTTCTGAAATTGATGATTGGTCATTGCCTGAAATTCAGGGACATTTTTTGGAAGGAACGGGAAGTATGATCTTCGATCATGACAACAGAATTGCCTACGGATCGATTTCTTTAAGGCTTGATGAAGGTTTATTCAGAGAGTTTTGTACTAAATACAGATTTACACCTGTTGTTTTCCATTCGTTTCAAACGGTTGGAGAAGAGAGACTTCCAATTTATCATACCAATGTAATGATGTGTGTTGCAGATCAATTCGTGGTAATTTGTCTTGACTGTATTGATTCTGAATTGGAAAGAAGTAAAGTCATTGAAACCATTAAGAATTCAGGAAAAGAGATCATTGAAATTTCTGAAGAACAAATGCAGCAATTTGCTGGGAACATGCTTCAGGTACAGAATAAAGATGGTGAAAAGTATTTGGTGATGAGTCAGACTGCATACCAGTCTTTGAATGCTGAACAAATTTCAAATATCGAAAAATATTGCGAGATCATCTATTCAGATCTAAATACGATTGAAGTAAACGGAGGCGGAAGCGCAAGATGTATGTTAGCTGAGGTTTTTTTACCTAAAAAATAAAGCATTTTAATTCAAATAGATTATAACTTCTGGCTTTCTAAAGGTCAGAAGTTTTTTATGCTTAGATACGAAGCAAACCGTTTAAAAAACTTTAAATTTGTAGAAATATAAAGTTTGATTATGAGTAAGAGATTATATTTCAGCATGGTAATACTTCTATGCTTTTTTTCGAATGCGCAGCAAAAAACGTATTGCAATCCTATTAATATCGATTATGGCTATACGCCTTTTGAAGTTTTTTCAAAACAAGGAAAGCATCGTGCAACTGCAGATCCTGTGATTGTTAACTTTCAAAAAAAGCTTTTCCTTTTTTCAACCAATCAGGAAGGGTATTGGTACAGCGATAATATGCTCGACTGGAAATTTGTGAAAAGAAAATTCCTGAGAGACAATAAATATACGCACGATCTGAACGCTCCTGCAGTTTGGGCGATGAAAGATACGTTATACGTTTACGGCTCTACCTGGGAACAGGATTTTCCGATTTGGAAATCTACCAATCCTACAAAAGACGACTGGAAAATTGCTGTAGATACTTTAAAAGTGGGAGCTTGGGATCCTGCTTTTCATTATGATGAAGACAAAAATAAACTCTATTTGTATTGGGGATCTAGCAACGAGTGGCCTCTTTTAGGAACTGAAGTGAAAGTTAAAAACTTACAGTCTGAAGGTTTTGTAAAACCTATTTTAAGATTAAAACCAGAAGATCACGGTTGGGAAAGATTCGGTGAATATAATGACAATGTTTTCTTGCAACCTTTTGTGGAAGGAGCTTGGGTAACCAAATATAAAGACAAATATTACATGCAGTATGGTGCTCCGGCAACAGAATTCAGCGGATATTCTGACGGAGTGTATGTTTCTAAAAACCCGTTGGAAGGTTACGAATACCAACAGCATAATCCGTTTTCTTATAAACCAGGAGGTTTTGCAAGAGGAGCGGGGCACGGTGCTACTTTTGAAGATAATTTTAAGAACTGGTGGCATGTTTCTACCATTTTTATTTCCACTAAAAATAATTTTGAAAGACGTCTAGGAATCTGGCCTGCAGGTTTTGATAAAGATGATGTGATGTACACCAATACTGCTTATGGTGATTATCCGACTTTGCTTCCGCAGTTTGCGCAGGGAAAAGATTTTTCGAAAGGACTTTTCACCGGTTGGATGTTGTTGAATTATAACAAGCCCGTTCAGGTTTCGTCCACTTTAGGTGGTTATCATTCTAATAATGCGGTAGATGAAGATATTAAAACCTATTGGAGTGCAAAAACCGGAAATTCAGAAGAATGGTTTCAGACCGATTTAGGTGAAGTTTCTACCATTAATGCAATCCAGATAAATTATGCAGATCAGGATGTTGAGTTTATGGGAAAAACGGAAGGTAAAATGCATCAGTATAAAATATTTGGTTCCAATGACGGTAAAAAATGGAAAGTAATTGTTGATAAAAGTAAGAACACAAAAGATGTTCCTCACGATTATGTAGAATTAGAAAAACCAGCCGAAGCAAGATTTTTAAAAATGGAAAATCTGAAAATGCCGACCGGAAAATTTGCATTAAGCGGTTTCAGAGTTTTTGGAAAAGGAGCGGGTGCAAAACCTGCGAAAGTTCAAAACTTTGTTCCGTTAAGAGCCGACCCGAAAAAATATGGTGAAAGAAGAAGCATCTGGATGAAATGGCAGCAAAATTCAGAAGCCGATGGTTATGTTATTTATTGGGGAAAATCTCCGGATAAATTATACGGGAGCATTATGGTGTACGGTAAAAACGAGTATTTCTTTACTGGAGCAGATAGAGTAGATTCTTATTATTTCCAGATAGAAGCATTTAATGCGAATGGAGTTTCTGAGAGAACGGAAGTTGTGAAGTCTGAATAAACTTTAAAATATTTAATTAAATAATAAAACGCTTTGAAATTTTTCAGGGCGTTTTATTTTTGTCAATTTGCTTTAAAAACTCACTAATCGAATTGATTACAAACGGAGCATTTTTCTCATTCGCCCAATCGAGATGTCCACCGGGAAATTCGAAAGATTGATTAAAAACACCGTTTTTGTTTAAAGCTGGATCTAAAATATTTTTTTGTGACAATGGAATTACAGTGTCATTATTTCCGTAAAAAGATAGGGTTGGTGGAGCCGTTTTAGCAATCCAATAAACTGGGCTTGCAAAATTTTCCATAGAAATTCCCTTAGAAAGTATAGCTGGATCAACCAAATGATTTTCTACAAATGAATAATCATAATAATTTTTAAAACTTGGATCTGATAAATCGGCTGGACCGACGATATTTATCACTGCTTTTATTCTTTTATTATAATCAAATTTATATGAATAAAGCATAGATAAATGACCACCTGCACTGTTTCCGAGAAGAATAATATTGGGTTTATATTTTAATGTTTTCTCTAAAAATAAAATTACGTTATCAATATCATCGGTCTGGTTTGGAATGCCGAAACGATTTTCTGAAGCCAATCTGTAATTAATGTTCGCAAAAACACTTTTAGGGAATTTCTCCATCATCGATAAAGTGAAATAAGTAAGCTGAGATTTGTTTCCTCCCTTCCAACCTCCACCATGAATGATGATGAATAGGTCTTTATTTTGTTGGGTGTTTTTGGGAATATATAAATCTAATTTTTGTTCGGAATTATTTCCGTAAGAGACATCCATTTGTTTATCGAAAGTAATGTCTTTACTTATATTTACTGTTTTTTCTTTACAACTCAACAGTAAAACGAAAAATAAAAGGGCTAAAAATTTATTCATACTTAAATATAAACGAAACCCACCAATTTCTTGGCAGGTTTCTGTACAAAATAAAATATATGAAGATTGAATGTTAACGTGTTCTGCTTTTAATAGCGTCTGATGCGCCTTCGATGTCTCTTACTTTTTTCACTTTCTGGTTTCCGAAATTATAAGTGATGCTGAATGTTCCGCCTCTTCTGAATTGGTCATTTCTTACGTAATTGTAATTTCCGTTGGCTTGGTAATCTTCAATTTCTACGATGTTGGTTCTAAGCACGTCGGTAATATTTAATGCAAAGGTCCAGTCGTTCCAGTTTTTCTTTAAACTTAAATCAAGGCTTGAAAGATTTTTAAGCATTCCCAATTCGATTTGTTGCTTGTCTACGAAGAAATAATTTACGCCCAAAAACCAGGTTTTCTTTTTATCTAAACGAATAGTGTTATTGGTTTGAATAAGAATACTTGTTGATTTTCTATTGTTAATATAAGTGTCAAAAACCTGCCCAGATGTAGGGTCTGTATTCAAAGTTCCGTTGTTTACATTGTGCTGTACTCCGATATTGAAATTGGTTGTCAAATATTGATTAAAAAATGTTTTGTTCATTCCCAACATTGCAGACATTTCTTGTTTGTCGCCAAAATTAGTTCTGATGTATGCCAATTGTCTGTACGTTACACCATCTCTTACAATATCTCTCTGAAGCGGAACTTGAGTAATTACATCTTTAAAGTAAGAATGATTTAAAATCAAGAAATAAGAATTTTTAAACATATAAGTCAATTCTTGATTATAAGTTGACGAAGCTTTTACAAAAGGGTTATTTTGAGTATAATTATCCTGCGTAAGAATATTTTTCACGGGATTCAGTTCCCAAAAACTTGGTCTTCTCATTCTGCTCGAAAATGCATACGAAATGTTATTTTTGTCATTAACTGTATAATTTAAGCTTAAATATGGAAGTAGATTGTTGTAGTTTCTTTCAAATTTCTGCATCTCTTTATTAGGGATTTCAGAGGTACCCAAGCTTTTTGTGATTTCGTATCTAGTTCCTACTTTTCCCGAAAATTTATCTGAAAATTTCTTTTCTAAAGTAATGTAAGCTCCATAGATCTGTTCGTCATAAATAAAATGATTAAGATCTGGTTTAGTGTTATTAAATTTTCCATTTTCATCATAATATTTGAAAAAATTCTTTGTATCATTATCCGTTTTAGTAGTATTAAAATTTCCTCCTACAGAAGCCGTAAAGTCATTTTTGAATTTTTTAATATAATCTACTGTACTTGAAAAATTGTTGACGATTTGAGGAAGATCCTGAATTACATTTTGTCTGAGTTGAGTAAAGCTTCCTGAAGTATCATGAACTAAAGTTCTGTTCTGTGAATTTTGAAATCTTTTATAGATAAGATAAGCGGCATTCAAATTTAATTTACTTCCTAAAGAATCTGTCTTTAATTCGTAGTTTAAATTAACTGAGTTATTATAATTTCTTGCGTTTTCAATATTGCTAGAGCGGGTAAGATCTGTTTTTGATAAACTTCCGTCTTTATTATAGACATTTAAATTATTTAAAAGTTCAACTGTTGAGCCATAACTTTTATTAGCCCAGGTATTCCAAGATAAAGCTAAATTACTTTTATCATTTAATTGATAGTCAAAGTTTAAATATCCACCAAGGTTTTTGTTAGGATCGTCAATATCCCCTGTTGATTCATTTTTTACGAGATCGGTTCCATTTCTTAAAATGTAACTTTGAGCCTGAATATTTTCTCCTCCGCTTAGATTTGCACTGATTCCAAGTTTATCTTTTCTGTAGTTTGCAGAGAAGCTTGCAGAACTGGCGTTGTATTTATTTTGAGTATTAGACATTCTCATGTTTCCGTTCAGGCCGTCGCTCATTTTCTTTTTAAGAATAATATTAATGATCCCGTCTGAAGATTCTACCTGAAATTCACTTCCAGGAACGGTAATGACTTCAATTTTCTGAATGTTTTCTGCGGGAGTATTTTTCAGAAACTGAGTAACAGACTCTGCATCCATATTAGTTTTTCTACCGTTAATGTAGATAAGGGCATTATTTTTCCCCACAATTTTTAAAGTTTTATCATCTGTTGTAGAAAGTAAAGGCGTTTGTCTCAATAGATCAAACGTCGTATTACCCTTTGTTACAGGAGATGCAGCTACATCATATACAAAACGGTCGCTTTGCTTTTTGAAAACTTGCTTTTTTAATACAACTTCTTCTATTTTTTGAGTTTTTACTGAATCTGATTTTTTTTCCTGGGCAAAAGTAAGTCCGCTAAAGAAAAGGGCTGCGATGAATATTTGAGTTTTCATAATTATATTTTTTAGTTTAGAAGCTTGTATTCCTTGTTATTTTACATTGCAAAGATATGTAATAAATATAGTATCATGCAATACAAAGTAGTGTAAATGTTTTTATTTTGATTGTAAATATTTGATTATCAATGGTTAAAATTTATTATTGGAATTTGTGGAATTTTGAGTTTCTACATAATAAGACAACTGTAACAGTAGATTTGTTACAGTTGAAGTGATTTTTTTTAAAAATTTAATTATTCCCTATCGAAACGCGCCAGCTTTTTGTCAATCCAAATTGTGGCAAAAGGAAAAAAGGCAGCGATGAGAGCAAAGACAGAATCTTCATCATCCCAAGTATATATTTTTCTTGTGGAAGGAAGAAATAGCAGGTAAAGCGTAAAAAATAATCCGTGAATACTCCCAATTGTGCTTATATATACAATCGGCAAAATACCTTCAGGGTCGACACGGATCCAGATCATCGCAGTAAAAAGGAAAAACCATGAAATGGCTTCAGCTAAACAGATTTGCTTAAACCACTTGATGACTTTTTCCTGACCATATTTTGCGAAAAACTTTTCTAAAAATTCCATTAAACAAAGATTAATTTTGACTAACAACTAACAACTAACAACTAACAACTAACAACTAACAACTATTTGTAAAAACTACTTCCATCCAAATATTCAAAAACTTCAGGCGGAAGCATCGGTCTTACATTTTTACCTTGCTGAATCATATTGCGAATTTCAGTTGCAGATAACTCAATCACAGGTGCTTTTACAAGCGAAATATTTTCGTGGTTTATGTATTTAGAATCTTTTTTGTCACCTTCAAAAACTCTAGGATAAACAATGATGTGATGATTTTTTATCAATAAATCAGAATTTTTCCATTTGTGTAAACTTCCAAGATTATCTTCACCCATTATTAAACTAAAAGAATAGTCTGGGTGTTTTTCTTTCAGATAGGTTAAAGTATCGATGGTGTAACTTGGTGTAGGAAGTGAGAACTCTACATTTGAAGCACGCATATCGGGATAATTTTTGATGGCAAGTTCTACCATGTCAAGCCTGTTGTGATCTTTCAGAAGTGACTTTTTTTCTTTAAAAGGATTTTGCGGACTCACTACAAACCACAATTCATTCATATCCGAATTTTCAAGAATATAGTTCGCCAATATCAAATGCCCGATATGAATTGGGTTAAATGATCCGAAAAATAAGCCGATTTTTTTCATTATTTCAGGGCTTAGGAATTAGGTTTTAGGAATTAGTTTGCAGTTTAGTGATAAGTGCGTTCAACATTTTCGCGATTTCTTCTGATTTTTTACTTAAATGATCAAACTCATCAGTATTTAAATAATTTAGATTTTTCGAGATTATTAATTGAGTTTCAAATTCTGCACAACTTCCTCTCGCTATTTTTAAAAATTGTAGGTAATCAATTTGTGATCTTCTGGAATGTCCCTCTGCAATATTCGACGGAATTGAAATTGATGAACGGCGAATTTGACTGGTTAAAGAATAGAGCTCTTCTTTTGGAAAATTTTTGGTACAAGAATAAATATCTGTTACAAGATCTACAGATTTCTGCCAAACAATTAATTCCTTATAATTTCCCATATGTTTTTATAATCCCTAAAACCTAACTCCTAAAACCTAATCCAGAAATTTCACATCTTTAATATTCAGGCAATGCGTTACATTTCCTTTCCAATGATTTTCTTCTAGTGTAAAAGCTATATCGAAATTTTTAGTTCTAAAATCATCGGCAAATTGGCCTAATTTAAAACCAATACATTCTATATTTCTTCCGGTAGATTCTTGTTTGATATAAAACTTAAGGTGATTATTATCTTTACCCATTGTTTTTAGGTAACCGGAAATTTTTTGATTTCTTAAAACTAAATTAGGCTTCATATTCTGAGGTCCAAACGGAGCCAGTTTTCTGTGGAAATTAATAAAATCTCTATTAATTTCATCTGCATCTATATCTGCATCTATGGTAATTGATGGCTCTCTTTGATGGTCTTTAATTTTTTCACCAACAATTCTTTCAAATTTAATTTTGAAATCCTCAAACTTCGATTTCTCCATAGAAAGTCCTGCAGCAGCATGGTGACCTCCAAATTTCAGGAAGTATTCCGAGCATAAGTCCAATGCTTCATGTACATCAAAATCTGAGACAGATCGTGCAGAAGCTACCATTTCACCATTATTTCCGTCTGTGAAAACCAATGTAGGTTTATAGTAAGTTTCGGTAAGTCTTGAGGCAACAATTCCTATCACACCTTTATTCCATTCAGGATGGTAAACGATGGTTGAGAATTTTGTCTGTTGTTGTGATTCTATGATTTGATTAAGCGCTGAAAGGGTAGAATTCATGTCGAGTTCACGCCTTTCATCATTAAGATTCATAATGTCGCTTACGATTTGATGAGCGTGTTTCAGATTGTCTGAAACCATCAATTCTACGGCAGCTTTTCCTTGGGAAATTCTTCCGGCAGCGTTGATTTTTGGTGCAATTTCAAAAACAATATTTGAAATTTCAAAATGAGAAAGTTTATCTTCCGGAATCAAAAGTCTCAGTCCCATGTTTCGGGTTTTTCTGAGCATTTTAAGTCCCATTTTTGCTAAAACTCTGTTTTCTCCTGTCATCGAAACAATATCTGCAGCAATAGAAATTGCCAGAAGATCTGTCAATTCAAACAGTTCAGATTCTGGGATTTTATAAATAGTATTCAGACCTTGGCATAGTTTAAAACCTACCCCACATCCTGAAAGTTCTTTAAAAGGATATCGGCAGTCAACCCTTTTCGGGTCTAAAACGGCTGTTGCATCTGGAATTTCATCTCCGGGTAAGTGATGATCGCAAATAATAAACTCGATATCTTTGGTTTTGGCATAATTAATCATGTCAATCGCCTTAATTCCGCAATCCAATGCAATAATAAGCGAAAAGCCATTTTCCTTTGCAAAGTCGATACCTTCAGTAGAAATTCCGTATCCTTCAGAATTCCGGTCTGGAATATAATAATCTAAATATTTTTTTTGAACAATTTTTCTAAGATAAAGATACATCAGCGCAACGGCAGTCGTTCCGTCTACGTCGTAATCTCCGTAAACCATGATTTTTTCTCCATTTTCTATAGCTGTTGCAATGCGTTCTACTGCTTTTTGCATATCTGCCATCAGAAAAGGACTGTGGATATCGGAGATATTAGGCTTGAAAAATTCTCTCGCCTTTTGATAATTGTCGATTCCTCTGAGAACTAATAGTTTGGATTCAAAAGTTCCAAAACCAAGCGACGAACTCAATCCATCTACAATTTCTTCATCAGGTTCGGGTTTATAAATCCATTTTTGGCTCATGTCACAAAAATAGGTAAAATTTATTTTAAAAGCTATTGAAATGTCTGCTCAAATTCAAATTCATTCTTCTTTTAATGTTGAATTATTTTCAATAGAAGTGGTGTTTTTTCAATTAAGTTTTTAATGAATTTTAATTTTTTTTACAATTTAATAAAACCAAAGCGTTGAGAGTCTCGTAAGTAATTTTAAATACTAAACCCATTTAAAAATTATATTATGAAAAAACCAATTCAAGTTTCTAACCAGGGAGCAACTCTGGATACCGGCAGAAGAAACTTTCTAAAACTGAGCGGCATTGGTATTGCCGTTGCCGGCCTTACTTTGATAGGCTGCGATGACGACGATTTCGAATACATGGAACCTAACAAAATATTTGATTTGGGAACAGGTGATGTAGGTGTTCTCAATTATGCATATGCTCTTGAGCAATTAGAAGCAGATTTTTATACTAAAGTTGTTAATAACTTTTATTCCGGTATTTCAAATGCTGAAAAAGAAGTGCTTACAGATCTTTATCACCATGAAGTTATACACCGTGATTTTTTCAAGGCAGCCATTTCTGGTGTCACGAATAATGTTTTACCTACATTAGAATTTCAGTATACGAATGTGAATTTTAATGATAGAAACTCAGTTTTGGCTACAGCAAAGGCTTTGGAAGATACTGGTGTTGCAGCATATAATGCGGCCGGAAAATATATTTCGAATCCTGCATATTTAGTGATTGCCGGAAAAATTGTTTCTGTGGAAGCAAGACATGCTTCAGCAATCAGAGATTTAATCAATCCGGGAACTGCTGCATTTTCAGGAGATGATGTGATCAATGCAAACGGACTTGATGTTGCCAAAGAGCCAAAAGATATTGTAATGGCAGCTGGAGGATTTATAAAAACTCCATTCACTTGGAAAGAACAAGGTATCAACTAATCAAATTAAATCTATTATTATGAATATTCTTAAATTACTAGATAAACTTTCAGACGATTCTTTTTTTACAAGACAAACGTCTAGATCAGGTTCGCTTTCAGATATTTCAGCATTTGGAAAGAAAGCCGCAGTTGCAGCTTTACCATTAGGTTTGGCTGGTTTAATGACCACTACCGCAAAAGCAGAAACTTTTAACGATAATATGCCCGGTAATGCGAAGAAAAGTGCTTTAACAGATGCCCTTCAATTAGCATTAACGCTGGAATATTTAGAAGATGAGTATTACAGATTAGGACTGAATGCAGGAACTTTGATTCCTACCGCAGACCGTACTGTTTTTATGCAAATCTCTAAACATGAAGCAGCTCACGTTGCTTTTCTAAAAGCAACATTAACTTCTTTAGGAGAAACTCCTGGAGCAAAACCTACTTTCGATTTTACAGCAGGAGGAAATTTTACACCTTTTACCAATTATCAACAGTTTATGATTTTGGCGCAAGCTTTTGAAGATACTGGTGTAAGGGCTTACAAAGGTCAGGCAGGAAATGTAATGTCTAATAAAGCTGTCCTTCAGGCTGCTTTACAGATTCACTCAGTGGAAGCGAGACATGCTTCTCAGGTGCGAAGAATGCGCGCCAATAAAGGCTGGATAGAATTAGCAAATGGCGGAAATATGCCTGCTGCAACAAATGCTGTTTATGCAGGAGAAGATGTGACATTACAAGCTGGATTTAATACTGCAACTGCTTTTGGAGCTGCGGCCGGATCTGCAGCTTATGATGAGGTTCTCAGCGGTTCAGATGCAGCGGCAATTGCAGGTTTGTTTATTGTTTAACAACATAAATTAGCATAAATTCTTTAATCCTTTTTCGGTAAATTTCCGGAAAAGGATTTTGTTTTAATGAAAAGTATTATCTTCACCACACAAATTATTTAGTATGAAAAAAATATTAATTTCTGCACTTCTAATAAGTGCTGTCACGGGCGTTCAGGCTCAGAAAATCAATCTTGGAAAAGCTGCAGGGGTTGTCTCTAAAGGTGCGTCAGCTTTATCATTCTCTAATGCTGATGCCATAAAATTATCTAAAGAATCGGTAGATTATATGGATAAGAATAATCCGGTCGCAGGTCCGAAAGATCCTTACACCGTAAGGCTGAATAAACTTTTTGGAAAACACAAATCTCAGGATGGTTTAAACCTGAATTATAAAGTTTATAAAGTGAAAGATATTAATGCATTTGCTTGTGCAGATGGGAGTGTACGTGTTTTTTCTTCTTTAATGGATATTATGACGGATGATGAATTATTGGCGGTAATTGGTCATGAAATTGGTCACGTTAAAAATGAAGATACAAAAGATGCAATTAAATCGGCTTATTTAAAAGCCGCAGCTTTGGAAGCTGGTTCAGCTGCCTCTGGTACGGTTGCTGTGTTAAACGAAAGTCAGGTTGGAAAAATGGCAAATGAATTTTTGGATGCTTCTCACAGTAAAAAACAAGAATCTCAAGCCGATACCTATTCTTATGATTTTATGAAAGCAAATAATTATAATGTTGTTGGGGCTTACACAGCATTTAAAAAATTAGCTTTATTATCTGAGGGAGGAACGGCTCAGTCAGGATTTCAGAAAATGTTTAATTCGCATCCTGATAGCAATAAAAGGGCAGAAGCAGTGAAAAAGCGTGCTGAAAAAGATGGTTTATGGAAAGATCCGGGAACGGTTTCTTTGCCTAAAACTAAACTGACAAAATAATTGTGAACTAAATATTACAAAAAAAATCCTCAAAATTAATTGAGGATTTTTTTATGAATTTTAATGTTCTTCTAAAATTAAGAATACATTTTTTCTCTTAGTTCTTTGATCTTTTTATCAGCAAGATATTCGTCGTAAGTCATTTCTCTGTCGATAATTCCGTTTGGAGTCAATTCGATGATTCTGTTACAGACCGTTGAAAGCATTTCGTGGTCATGAGATGCCAATAAAAGATTTCCTTTAAAGTTAGACAATGAGTTGTTCAAAGTCGTGATACTTTCAAGGTCTAAGTGGTTGGTAGGTTCGTCTAATAAAAGAACGTTTGCTTTCTGAAGCATCATTCTGCTGAACATACATCTCATTTTTTCACCTCCTGAAAGTACTTTACAAGATTTTAAAGCTTCATCACCAGAGAAAAGCATTCTTCCTAAGAATCCTCTCATGAATTCTTCGTGACGCTCTTCGTCATTTTTGGTAAATTGTCTCAACCAATCTACTAAGCTAATATCCTCTTGGAAGAATTTAGTATTATCTAAAGGCATATGCGATTGGTTTGTAGTAACTCCCCATGCAACATTTCCTTTGTCTGGATTATTATTTCCGGCTAAAATTTCGAAAAATTCGGTAATTGCTAATGAATTTTTAGATAAAACAGCAACTTTATCCCCTTTTTTAAGATTTAAATCAATATTAGAGAACAATAATTCTCCGTCTTTTGTTTTTTCAAGACCTTTTACATCTAAAATCTGATCTCCGGCTTCTCTTTCCATTTCGAAAATAATGGCAGGATATCTTCTTGAAGATGGCTTGATATCATCGATGTTTAGCTTGTCGATCATTTTCTTTCTTGCAGTAGCCTGTTTAGCTTTTGCAACGTTTGAACTAAATCTTGCGATGAAATCCTGAAGTTCTTTCTTCTTTTCTTCCGCTTTTTTGTTAGCCTGAGCTCTTTGTCTTGTTGCCAACTGAGAAGCTTGATACCAGAAAGAGTAGTTTCCTGTATAAAGGTTTAATTTAGCATAATCTAAATCTCCAATGTGAGTACAAACGGTATCTAAGAAGTGACGGTCGTGAGATACAACGATTACTGTATTTTCGTAGTCTGCAAGGAAGTTTTCTAGCCAAGCAATTGTTTCGATATCAAGGTCATTGGTAGGTTCATCCAGAATCAATACATCAGGATTTCCAAAAAGAGCCTGAGCCAAAAGAACTTTTACTTTGTCTTTATTCTCAAGTTCTCCCATTGTCTGCCAATGCATGTCGTCTTTGATACCTACATTTGAAAGCATTGTTTGTGCATCAGATTCAGAGTTCCAGCCACCCATTTCATCATAAACTACACCTAGTTCTCCAGCTTTTATACCATCTTCGTCAGAGAAATCTTCTTTGGCGTACAAAGCGTCCATCTCTTCTTTTATTTCAAATAATTTTGTATTTCCTCTTAATACAGCTTCAAGAACAGTAAATTGATCGTATGCAAAGTGATCTTGCTCCAAAACTGACATTCTTTTCCCTGGTTCCAGAGATACATGTCCTGTCGTTGGATCTTGCTTTCCAGTTAATATTTTAAGGAATGTAGACTTTCCTGCTCCATTTGCTCCGATGATTCCGTAGCAGTTTCCTTTGGTAAACATAATGTTTACGTCATCAAAAAGAACTCTTTTCCCGAATTGTAAAGATAAATTAGATACTGTTAACATATAGTTTTGTAAATTTGGCGCAAAATTACGAAAAGAATTTGGGTAAATTATAATAATGTAATACTCAAGTTTTTATATGAAAGCAAATTTTGTATATTTAGTAACAAAATTTATCATAATGAAGATTGAAAAAACAGTTAGGATACTTAATAAAAGAGCTAGGTTTGAATATGAAATTCTCGAAGAAATAGAAGCGGGAATGGTATTGACAGGTACCGAAATTAAATCTTTACGCTCTTCTAAAGCTTCTATTACAGAATCTTTTTGCCAATTCATCGATGGTGAATTGTATATCATTAATATGATGATTGATGAGTATAAATTGGGTACTTTTTATAATCATAAAACAAAAAGGGAACGGAAGTTGCTCTTGCACAAACGAGAATTGTTAAAATTTGAAAAAAAACTTAAGGATGCAGGGAACACGATGATTCCTTTGAAACTTTATATTAATGATGCGGGTAAGGCTAAAATTCTTATTGCACTCGGAAGAGGTAAAAAACTCTTTGATAAAAGAGAAGCAATAAAAGATAGAGAAAACAAAAGAAACCTCGACAGAATATTAAAGAAAAGTTAAAAATCATCCTGAAAACTTTGTTTATAAAGAAAAATTATATTTATTTTGCAATATCAATTATTTAATCATTTAATTCTATGAAAAATCTAAAATTAGGAATTTCAGCATTGGCGCTTACAGTTGCCTCTACTGTTTTCGCTCAGACTACCAACAATCCGTGGATGATCGGAGTTGGTGCTCATGCGGAAAACCATACAGCACAGCGTGGTACTTTTAGTAATACGTTTTCTGCTACTAATTTGACGAAAAATATGTTCAATATGAACAATTTTTCTATTACACCACCACTTTCTAAATTAACAGTTGCTAGAAACATCGGTAAAGGTTTAGTTATTGATTGGCAGACTTCTGTTGGAAATGTTGAGAACAAAAGTCTTAACATGGGGAAAGAATTCATGCTAATGACTGGTCTTGGTTTCCAAGCTAAAGCTGCTGGTTTACTTTGGGACGAAGAGTCTTGGTTTGACCCTTACTTAAGAGTAGGTGCAAACTATTTAAGACATGATTACACTGCTCTTTCTTTCCCAAGACAAACTTTCATTAATGGAAATCCTGCGGAAATGACTAGTATCGATGATGGAACAGTTCAGATGGGTAAAGCAAACCACTTTACTGTATCTACAGGTGCAGGTGTTAACTTCTGGTTGACTAAAAACTTTGGTTTAGGTGTTCAAGGTGATTATGTTTCTACTCCAACTGATAAGGCTAGTTATGCTAACTTTTGGCAAGCTTCTGCTTCTTTGAACTTTAGATTCGGAAACAGAGATAGAGATAAGGATGGTATCTTAGATAAAGACGATTTATGTCCAGATACACCAGGTTTACCAGAATTCCAAGGATGTCCAGATACAGACGGTGATGGAGTTCCAGATAAAGACGATCAGTGTCCAGATGTTGCTGGTCCAGTTGAAAACGGTGGTTGTCCTTGGCCAGATACTGATGGTGATGGTATTATCGACAAAGATGATGCTTGTCCTACAGTTGCAGGTCCTGCAGAAAATAACGGTTGTCCTTGGCCAGATACAGACGGTGACGGTATCTTAGATAAAGATGATGCATGTCCTACAGTTCCTGGTGTTCCAGAATTCAACGGATGTCCTCCTCCAGTAGTAATAGTGCCAATTGAAGAAAGAGTAACTGAAGAGTTTAGAGATTTATTATTTGATTTCAACAAAGCTACTATCAGACCTCAATCTAGCGGTAAATTAGATCAAGCTGCTAGAATCATCAAAGAAGAAGGTGCAAACCAAAACTTTGTAATTGTTGGTATGACTGACAAAAAAGGTAGTGATGTTTATAACTTGAACTTATCTAGACAAAGAGCTGCTTCAGTAGTTGCTGCTTTAGAAGCTAGAGGTGTAAACCCTGCTGTATTGAAATCAATCGGTATTGGTGAGCAAGAAGCTAAAGTTCCTGAAACTGCTTCTGATGCTGAAAGACAAGCTGATAGAAAAGTTGTTGTAAGAGCAATCTCTGGAGGTTCAGAGTGGGAAGCTTACAAAAAGTCTGACTTACCAACTAAAAAAGCTCCAGCTAAGAAAAAAGCTCCAGCTAAAAAGAAAAAATAATTAATTTTTCTAAATAATAAATACCTCCAGGTTTCTGGGGGTATTTTTTTTTGTTGTTGATTTTAAGTAATTTTGTCAAAATTTAAATTACAAAATGGGAAGAGCATTTGAATATAGAAAAGCCTCAAAAATGGCACGTTGGGATAAAATGGCCAAAACATTCTCTAAAATAGGAAAAGATATTGCCTTAGCGGTAAAAGCTGGAGGAACAGATCCAGAAGCTAATCCTGCATTGAGAAGATGTATCCAAAATGCAAAGGGTGCCAATATGCCCAAAGATAATGTTGAAAGAGCAATCAAAAAGGCAGCTGGTGCAGATGCTGAAAACTATGAAGAGATCACTTATGAAGGATATGGACAAGGTGGTGTAGCATTCTTTGTTGAATGTACAACCAACAATACAACAAGAACGGTTGCCAACGTAAGAGCAATTTTCAATAAGTTTGATGGTAACCTAGGAAAGAATGGGGAGCTAGCTTTTATTTTTGACAGAAAAGGAATTTTCACTATCGATTTAGCTAAAGTAACAATGGATTGGGATGATTTTGAAATGGAAATGATCGATGGTGGTGCAGAAGATGTTGAAAAAGATGATGAAGAAGTAATGATTACAACTGCTTTTGAAGATTTCGGTTCTTTGTCTCACAAATTAGATGAACTGAAAATAGAAGCTAAAAGTGCTGAATTACAGAGAATTCCAAATAATACAAAAGAAGTTACTCTAGATCAGTTTAAAGCTAATATGAAAATGCTAGACCGTTTCGAAGAGGATGATGATGTGCAAAACGTTTATCATAACATGGAAATTACAGAAGAACTTCTGGAATCTTTATAAAAAATAATATAGCATTCATATACAGTTCATTTTCAATTAGTTTCTTTGCATAAGAATCAATTGTGAAATCGCCATCCTTGGTCAATATAAACACTAATTGATATGGCGATCACATTTGATCATTAGTAAGATAAATATCTGCAATTGAAAAGAAACGTTGAACTTGTTGTTATTTCGGATGTACATTTGGGAACTTACGGATGTAAGGCCAAAGAACTTCTACGGTATCTAAATTCTATTCAACCGAAAACATTAGTTTTAAATGGTGACATTATTGATATTTGGCAGTTTAAAAAGTCTTACTTCCCTAAGCCTCATTTAAAAGTGATCAAAAAGATTATTTCATTAGCTACAAAAAACACAGATGTCTATTATATTACCGGTAATCATGATGAAATGTTCAGAAAGTTTACCGATTTTGAATTGGGGAAGCTAAAGGTCTGCAATAAACTTTGCCTGGAAATCAACGATAAAAAAACATGGATTTTTCATGGTGATGTCTTTGATGCCTCAGTTCAGCATTCAAAATGGATCGCTAAGCTTGGCGGAAAAGGATATGACCTTTTAATTGTTATCAATAATGTTGTCAATTGGTTTTTAGAAAAAATGGGGAGAGAAAAATACTCTTTTTCAAAGAAGATTAAGAATAACGTAAAAAAGGCAGTAAAGTATATTGGCGATTTTGAATTAACGGCTTCTGAACTTGCTATTGATAACGGATACGATTATGTAGTTTGTGGCCATATCCATCAGCCTCAGATGCGCAAAGTTTCTAATAAAAAAGGTTCTTGTATTTATTTAAATTCTGGAGATTGGATAGAAAATTTATCAGCTCTCGAATTTAATGACAATGAATGGAAGATCTTTCATTATGAAGATCATAAACATTTGTTGAAAGATGATGAATCTGAAGAAATTCAGGATATCAACAGCTCTGATTTATTGAAAATTGTAACCCAATTTACTTAATATGAAAGTTTTGTACGCATTTCAGGGAACAGGGAACGGTCATGTTGCACGTGCGCAGGAAATTATTCCTATTCTTAAAAAATATGCTTCCGTTGATACTTTTATAAGTGGCCATCAATCTCAATTAAAGGCCGATTTTCCGATTAACTTTCAGCACAAAGGCATATCTCTTCTTTATAACAAAACGGGCGGAATTTCCTATAAAAAAATCCTTTTAGAAAATAATTTCCTTGAAGCTTTTAAAACCATTAAACAAATCGATTTAACGAAATACGATTTAATTATTAACGATTATGAGCCATTAACGGGTTGGGCTTGTAAAACGAAAGGTTTAAACATGATTGAACTCAGTCACCAAGCTTCAATGAGCTTTAAAGAAACCCCCAAACCTGCAAAAAAAGATTTTTTCGGAGAATTGATTTTAAAATATTACGTTCCGAGTGAACGAAAAATTGGTTTTCATTTTGAAAATTATCATCCACAAATTAAAAAACCAGTAATCAGGAAAAAGATAAGAAATTTGAATCCTGATAAAAAAGGATTTTATGTGGTGTATCTTCCCAGTTTTTCTGATGAAAATATCATTAAAGTTTTAAGCGAAGTTCCAGTAGAGTGGAAAGTTTTTTCAAAACACAGCAAACTTCAGAGAAAGGAGAAAAATGTTGAGGTTTTTCCCATTGATGAAATTCAATATTTAAAATATTTCGAAAACTGCGACGGGATTTTATGCAATGCAGGATTTGAAACTCCGGCTGAAGCTCTTTTTATGGATAAAAAACTCTTTGTAATTCCCATTCACAATCAATACGAGCAGGAGTGTAATGCCTGTGCTTTAGACAAAATGGGAATTCCAAATTCTAAAATTTTAAATCGAGTGGAGATTACAAACTGGGTTGCCTCAGATTTGCATTTTCAGGTAAATTATCCCGATGATATTGAAGATATTCTGGTGAAAGATGTTTTAGCTTTGTAAAAAAATATCTTCTACATCGTTCATTCTTTTCATTACAGCTCTTGCGTAAGAACAATGTGGATACACTTTCCAATTGTTTTCTCTTGAAAATTTAATCGCTTCTTCCACTAAAAATTTTCCCAATCCGCGACCTTCAAATTCGGGATGTACTAATACGAAAGAAATGATTAGTTTATTTTCTTCAGGAAAAATGGTATAAGTTACTCTGCCTACTTCTTTTATTTCGTTGTTGAGTGTGATTACACCGCCGTTTCCAGATTTGTTGTTGACGAATTTCATAGTTTATATTTTAATTAAATTTAAAACTACAAAAACTGCACCGATTGGAAATAAGCTCCTATGATGAAGTGATTGTGAATAGTTAATTCGCTTCACATGCTAATTTACTTAGATTGTACAAAATTTTCGCGGAATTTATTTTTTTATAGAATCTTTTAAAAGAAAATCTTAAATATTCCGTTTAATTCTTAAATTTGGCTAATGCGAAAATATCTTTATCTCATCATTTTATCACTTTCTCTTGTGAGTTGTTATACGTATCAGGTTAAAAAAACTGTGGATGTGGCAGCCGATAATAAGCAGGAATCTAAAAGTAGTAAAGCTCTCCCAAATATTGCTTCCATGCAAACAGAAAGTGTAAAGGCAAAATCTCAAAATCAAAGCCTAAACCCACAACAAACAGCCCCCCCAATTAATATTCAGGAGAAACTTGCCCCCAATAAAAATGTGAAAATTGATGTTGATGGAAGAGCCTATAAAGTAATCGTTGATCGATGGGAAGGAGATAGTCTTGTTGTTCATCCAGTTCGTAGCCGTGAGAAAGTTCTGAAATTCCATAAGAATCAAATCAATGCCGAGAAAATTGCTGAAAAACGCTTTTCACAACCCATCGCTGATATTATTACTATTGCTGTTTATGCAGGTATTGGTGTGGGAGTTTGGGCTCTTCTGCAGTAATTTTAGTGAGTTTTAAACGGTCTTTATTAGTAAACCTAGCAGATTCTTTAAAAGCTGTTAAGTTTGAATGATTTATAAAGGAAATTTAAAATTTGTGATATTATCAATTTGTTTTTGAAGCAGAATTTACCATTTAACTATCTTTCCCTGTATAATAATTGTAATCTTTAATAATAATTCCTATAAACTGTCTTTCTGTCATTTTCGTTGGATCTACTTCCAGTTTTAGAATACTTTTTATTTTGTCCGAAAGCTTCGTGATGACTTGTCGGTCGTCAATTTTAAGAGCTTTTAAATAATTATCTTTAATAATTCTCATATCATTATCGCTTAATCCAATTACCTGTGAAAAGGTTGGAATGTAGTCGTGGTTGATATTTTCAAGGATAGTATGAGAAATATTGATGTTGTTTTTGAGTGAGATGACGGCAGTTCCGGAAGCAATGTCTCCTAATCGCTGATTGTTTTTAGAAACAATCATAGAAATTAAACCTACCACTCCTGCGAAGGTTGTGTCAATCAATCTGAAAACCCAACGGATCAGATAATCTCCGAAACTTGCCTGATAGCCATCTATTTTTACCACCCGTATTTTCATTACTTTTTTTCCAGGAGTTTGCCCTTCCATTAAACTTTCCAAAACAAGAGGATAGAGAGCAACAGGTAATGTGAGAACGATGTAAATTGCATTTTGTGACCACGAATCTAAACCGTCTAAAATATATCCTAAATTGAAAACGCTGAAAAATAAATAGAACGTTGCCACAAGATAAGCCCCTTTGATGAGAGTGTCTAAAATGTAGGCTACCATTCGTTCTCCGATACTTGCGGTGATAAAATTAATATTTACATTTTGGGAGGTGTTAATCGCAATTTGAGACATAATTTTTATTATTTTAGCCTTACAATTATGAGAGAAGTTTATTTCATTAAACAAAATAAAGAAAAATGGTTGGGAATTGAGCAGGTTGTTCAAGGGAAAATTAAAAAAAATCCTGATGACCTGTCTTCGTTGTATATTAACCTAGTCAACGACCTTTCTTTCGCCCAGACTTACTATCCCAAAAGTAATACAGTTGTTTATTTGAATCATCTTTCTTCTCAGATCTTTCAGAAAATTTATAAGACGAAAAGAGTTGAAGAAAATAGACTTGTTTATTTCTTTAAAACAGAGGTTCCTTTAATTGTTTACGAAAACAGAAGATACTTGATCTACTCATTTTTATTCTTTATATTTTTTATGCTGATCGGCGTTCTTTCTGCAATTTATGATAAAGATTTTGCGAATCTTATCTTAAGTGAAGGTTATGTGAATATGACCATCGAAAACATCAAAAATGGAAATGCAGTGGGCGTTTATCAGGATGGTTCAACTTGGGGAAGTACCATAGGAATTACTTTCAACAACATTATCGTCGGTGCAAAATTATACATTTACGGTATTTTGGGAGGAGTCGGAACTTTGTATCTTCTAATGCAAAATTCTATGATGCTGGGAACTTTTCAGTACTTTTTCTATGAACACGGGGCTTTAGGAGACAGCGCAAGAGGAATCTGGCTTCACGGAACATTTGAAATTTTCAGTATGGTGGTTGAAGGAATGTGTGGTTTAATTCTCGGAACATCTATTCTTTTTCCGAAAACACTTTCCAGATTTAATTCTTTTAAAAACGGATTTAAAAATTCATTTAAAATATTTTTAAGTACAATTCCCTTTACCATTTGTGCCGGAATTATCGAAGGCTACGTTACGAGACATGCTTTAAACATGCCTTTGTCACTCAATCTTTTTATCATTTTTGGATGTTTGGGTATTATTGGCTTTTATTATTTTGTTTATCCACATATTGTTAACCGAAGAATAAAAAACACGATCAAAGATGCAATTTTATAAAAAAAGAGATTTCGGAACATTTATCAGCGACAGTTTTACCTTTTTCAAATTATACGGTAAAAACTATTTCAGAAATTATATTCTGCTGAATGGGCTTTTGCTTATTCTGATGGTGGCTGTATTTATTTTTGGTTACAGAGAACTGATTATGCAGATTTTAGGCTCCAATATGAGTGGCGAAAGTTATTATTTCGAATCATATTTTGAAGATAATATCGGAATGTTTGTCGTAGTAGGATTGCTTACTTTCTTGCTTTTTTTAATCATGATGATTGTCAATTATCTTTTCCCTGTTTTTTACCTTAAAAGATTGGCAGAAGGAGAGGTGAAAATAAAAACGGATGATATTCTCGGTGATTTTAAGAAAAATGCAGGCAAAATAGGAAAGCTTTGTCTAGGAATGGTTTTCGTTGTGACGCCGCTCTCTCTTATTGTAATGGGAATTTCTTATGCGATGATATTAATTGTTATCGGATTCTTTCTTATACTTTTAGTTTATCCTGTATTATTTAATGTGGTTACCTTTTTAATGTACGATTACTTTAACAGCAAAAGAGTTTTTTTTGAAAGTTTAAGTTACTCCATTCGTTCACAGTTTTCTTACACGAATGGAAGAGAAAGATCTCCATTCTGGAAATATTGGGGTTCTACGGTTGTTATTTCAATAATTCTTTATGTAATTACGACCATTTTTACTGCAATACCCATGATTTTTTTCATGCTGAAAATCACGACTACTGCGCCTGATGCAAATTTTGAACAAAACCCATTTGCCGGAAGTTTCGGAATAATGATGTTTGTAATGTATGGAGTTTCTTTGTTGGTCTCATTTTTTTTATCGAATTTAATGTATGTGAATTCTGGATTGATGTACTATGACAGTCGCAGAGATTTTCACCAGAAAGTAGAATTGGAAGAAATTGAAACGATTGGCATCAATGAATAAGTTTCTGTTTTTTTTATTGATTTTTCTGAATCTTGGGGTTTTAAAATCTCAGGAGTATGAAGAAGATGATTTTTCTGAAGTGTATGTTGATGATTCTATAGTGACATCGCATTACAAAAACATGTATGTCGCAGATTCTATTTTAAAAGCCAATCCTCAAACTGAAAATACGGTTTTTCCTAAGAAGTTTAAAGAAAATCTGCCTTCAAGATACAAAGGAAATGAGTTTGATTATTCTACCTCAAAACCCAGAGAATCGTTTTTTGAAAAACTTCAACGTAAACTTGCTAAACTGCTTCAAAGTATTTTTGGTGAAATCAGTTTAGAAACTTCTTCACAGATTACGGGTGTTGTTATCCGTCTTTTTGCGATTATTTTGGTTGGGTTTTTACTTTATTTTATCGTTAAATATTTAATAGGAACCAACGGAAGTTTATTTTTCGGTAAAAGGAATAAAAAAATCGAAATCAACGAAGAAGAACTTCGTGAAAACATTCATGAAATCAATTTTCCACAAAGTATTGCCAAGTTTGAAAATGAAGGGGATTACCGTTCAGCAGTTAGATATCAATTTTTATATATTCTTAAAAAGTTAAGTGATAAAAAACTTATTCTTTGGAATCCTGAAAAAACAAATAAAGATTACGTTGCCGAATTAAAAGCTGCACATCTTAAAAATGAGTTTTACAATCTTTCCTATATTTTTGATTATGTTTGGTATGGCGAGTTCAATATTGATGCGGAGAGTTATGGCAAATTTAAAAACCAGTTTCACGGATTCAAACCTTAATTAAACTTCTTAAAAATGAATAAAAATTTCAAAATATATGCTCTTGTTTTCATCATTATTATGGTGATTTTGGCATTGTTTGAAGTCAATAAAAAGGAAGTTACAGACTGGCGAAAAAATTATGATGTTAATCAAAAATCTCCTTTCGGTCTCTTTGTTTTTAATAAAGAAGTAAAAGATTTATTAAAAAACAATCTCACGAAAATTGATGTTGCGCCTTACAATTATTATAAAGAAAAGGATAAGAAACCACACAATATTCTCATCGTAGAAAGCGAAATGGATCCTGAATCTTGGAATAAAATTTTAGATGAAGTTTCCAAAGGTTCAGATGCGATGATTATTGCGAATCGACTACCAAAAAATATTTCGGATACCATTGGTTTTTATGGTTCGAAAATTTCCTACGAAGACCAAAATGTTCTGAAACTGACTGATAAAAAATATCAGAATGATTTTATTAAATTAGATAAATTCCCATCGGGAAGAGGCTTTTCATACATTAAACCGAGTGTTCAGATTTTAGGAAAAACAGTTGAAGAAAATAATGATGACCAGGCAAATTTTATCAAAGCTACATTTGGAAAAGGAACAATTTATGTGCATTGTGAACCGCTTTTTTTAACGAATTACTATCTTTTACAATCAGGAAATGTAAGATATGCGCAAAGTATTTTTTCATATTTGAGCGACAGAGAAACATTATGGTTTGTAGAAAGCAATACCAAAGAATCGAGTTCATTATTGCGTTTTGTGCTTTCTAATCCTGCTTTGAAATATGCTTGGTGGGTCTTGTTAGGAGGTTTGCTTTTATTTATTTTGTTTAATGTAAAACGAAAACAGCGAGTTGTTCCTATCATTGAACCACTGAAAAATACTTCCGCCGATTTTGTGAAAAGTATTGGGAATCTCTATTTACAGGAAGGAGATTTCCATGATATGATGGCGAAAAAAGCCCAATATTTTTTAAATAAAGTAAGACTTGATTTTCTTATCGATACACAAAACTTAGACGAAGAATTTGCAAAAAAACTTCAGTTGAAAACCGGAAAATCTACAGAAATAGTTAATGAAGCAATCGTTCTGATCAGAAAAGCACAAGACCCTTATGCAAGTGTAATGAAAGAAGACTTGGCAAGAATAAACAGTCTCTTGGATGAAATTTTAAAATAAGAATGGTAATGAGGAAGGCTCCGTAGGAGTCTGACCTTCGTAGAAAAAAAATAGAAATGTGGAAATGAGCTCCGTAGGAGCGAAACCTTAAAAATTATAATCTTAAAAATTTTCAAAAATGCCGAATACCTATTCACAAATTTTCATTCAGCTAATTTTTGCCGTAAAAGGTAGAGAAAGGCAAATTCGTGAAGAGTTTCGGGAGCGTTTGGAAAAATATATTACAGGAATTGTCCAGAATAATCATCAAAAGCTTTTAGCGATTTATGCAAATCCGGATCATGTTCATATTTTAATTGGTTATAATGATTTGAATATTCTTATTCCTAATCTTGTGAGAGATATTAAATCTAATTCTTCAAAACTCATTAATGAAAAAAATTGGTTTACAGGGAAATTTCATTGGCAGGAAGGTTATGGCGCATTTTCTTATTCAAAAAGCCAAATTGATTCTGTAGTGAAGTATATTTTGAATCAGAAAAAACACCACGAGAAACAATCTTTTAAAGAAGAGTATATTGAGTTTTTAACAAAATTTGAAATTGATTATAAAAATGAATACGTTTTTGAATTTTATGATGATTAAAGGTGCCGCTCCTACGGAGCTCCGCTAATTAGTACATAAAACCTGCTACAAAGGTTGAACTCCTACGGAGTTTACTATCTTTAAACTGAAATTTAAAATAGAAAATAATTGGAATGTAGGAAGGCTCCGTAAGAGCCTGACCTTTGTAGAAAAAGAGTAGAAATATGAAAAATGAGCTCCGTAGGAGCGAAACATCATAGTATTCAAAGACAATAAAAAAACAAAACAAAATGGAAAATTATAATGATCAGGATTTAGGAATTCAAAATTCTATCAATTTAAATAAAGAACAAAAAGATCAGGGAGAATTTCAATCAAGAATTGATATGATTGAACTTCGTGAAAATTTAAATAAAGTAAAAACGGAGATTGCAAAAGTAATTGTAGGGCAGGAAAATATGGTCGAACATCTTTTGGCAGCTTTACTTTCAAACGGACACGTTTTGATTGAAGGCGTTCCGGGAGTAGCAAAAACAATTACGGCAAAATTACTGGCAAAAACAATTGATGTAGATTTCAGCAGAATACAGTTTACGCCGGATTTAATGCCTTCAGATATTTTGGGAACATCCATTTTCAGTATGAAAAATTCTGAATTTGAGTTTAAAAAAGGTCCTATTTTTTCAAGCTTTATCTTGATTGACGAGATCAACCGTTCTCCTGCAAAAACTCAAGCGGCTTTGTTTGAAGTAATGGAAGAGAAGCAAATTACAATTGACGGAACCCGTTACGAAATGGATGAACCTTTTCTTGTGGTCGCTACTCAAAACCCGATTGAGCATGAAGGAACCTATAGACTTCCGGAAGCTCAACTTGACCGATTTTTATTTAAAATCAATGTAGGTTACCCGAATCTTGAGCAGGAAGTTGCAATTATCAAAAATCAGCATGATAACAGACTTGAAGATAAAACTGAAGCTGTCAATAAAGTAATTACAGCACAACAGTTAAATAATTATCAGAAATTAGTAAAAGAAATTATTGTTGAATCTCAACTGATTGAATACATCGCTAAAATTATCATCAATACGAGAGAAAATCAATTCTTGTATTTGGGAGCTTCACCAAGAGCAAGTTTAGCATTATTAACGGCTTCAAAAGCTTTTGCAGCATTGAGAGGCAGAGATTTTGTAACTCCTGAAGACATCAAAGAAGCCAGTTACGCTGTTTTAAGACACAGAGTAATCGTTTCGCCGGAAAGAGAAATGGAAGGTTTGACGGCCGATGAAATTATCAGACAGATTTTGGAAGGAATTGAGATTCCGAGGTAGGTTACAGGTAAAAGATTTTAGGGTAATGATTCGAGTTTAAAATATTTAGGTATGGCTAATTTTAAAGAGCTTTTGGTTTGGCAAAAATCGATAAATTTCGTTACTGAAATTTATGAAGTGACAAATAATTTTCCTAAAGATGAAATGTACGGATTGACATCACAAATCAGAAGAGCTTCAATTTCAATTCCGTCTAATATTGCTGAAGGAAACTCAAGGAGAAGCGTTGCCGATTATTTACAATTTCTAAAAATAGCAAGAGGAAGTTGCGCAGAAGTCGAAACCCAATTAATTATTGCCCAAAATCTTAAATTTTTAAGTGAAGAACATTATTTAAAATTAAATCAGGATATTATTGAAATTTCAAAAATGCTAAACGGACTTATCAATTCATTAAAATAACTTAAAATATTTAAACGGTATTTAACTGCAACCTAAAACCTAAAATCTGCAACCTTGAAAAAACTATACATCAATACCCGCTTTTTTTTCGCACTCATCGGTGTGGGAATGCTCTATGTTTTAGCGTTTTTCTTTCCGTTTTTTATGATTCTGGGGCACGGTCTTTTATTGTTGATTTTCCTTACTGCTTTTGTTGATTATTTACTTGTTTTCAG
The DNA here is from genome assembly GCF_001677955.1 of Chryseobacterium sp. BGARF1. Lineage (GTDB taxonomy): Bacteria > Bacteroidota > Bacteroidia > Flavobacteriales > Weeksellaceae > Chryseobacterium. Next base: position 2,744 of record NZ_LELA01000081.1, on the reverse strand, counting down.
GCAAAAAGAAGCGGTTTTAGCACAAAGAATTTTACCCGAAAAATTATCAAATGGCGATGAAAATGCAGTAAAAGTTGATATTAAAAATAATTATAGTTTTAAAATCAATGTAAAGGTGATTGATGAAATCCCTTTTCAGTTTCAGAAGAGAGATTTTTTGATTAAGAAGGAAATTCAGTCTGGGAAAAACACATTATTTCAATATTTTTTAGAACCAAAAGAACGTGGAGAGTATAATTTTGGAGCTTTAAATATTTATGCTTCCTCGCCAATTGGTTTCATTTCAAAAAGATTTATATTCCAGAGAGATACTTCCTTGGCTTCTTATCCGTCGTTCGTTCATTTAAGAAAATATGAATTGATGGCGCTTCAGAACGAATTTCTATTAGGCGGGATTAAAAAGATCAGAAAACTGGGACACACGATGGAGTTTGAGCAAATCAAAGAATATGTTCCTGGAGATGATGTGAGAACGATTAACTGGAAAGCGACCTCGAAAACCAATCGTTTGATGGTGAATCAGTTTCAGGACGAAAAATCGCAACGTATTTTTATGCTGATAGATAAAGGAAGAACAATGAAAATGCCTTTTAATGGCTTAAGTCTTCTCGATTATTCGATCAATGCAACCATGGCATTGTCTCATATTATTTTGAAAAAAGGTGACCGTGCCGGAATGATGACATTTTCTAAAAAAGCTGAAAATAAAGTAGCCGCCGAAAATAAATCGGGACAATTAAGAAAAATTTCTGAAGCTTTATATAACATTAAAACCGATTTTTTTGAAAGTGATTTCAACAGATTGTATCAGGATGTAAAATACTCTATTAATCAGAGAAGCTTGGTTTTGCTTTTTACCAATTTTGAAACTTTGGACGGCCTAAACAGACAAATGAAATATTTGAGAGGAATTGCCAAGAACCATTTGTTGGTGGTCGTTTTCTTTAAAAATACTGAAATTCAGAAACTGATACATACCGATCCCGAAAGTATGCAGGGAATTTATGACGAAATCATTGCCGAGAAATTTGAATTTGAGAAAAAACTCATCATTCAGGAATTAAGAAAATATGGTATTTACTCAGTCTACACACTTCCTGAGAATCTGAATGTGGATGTGATCAACAAATATCTTGAGATAAAAGCAAGAGGGATCTTGTAGCTAATACCGATTAAACACAAAATTGAAGAATGAGTAAAAGTAATTATGAAAAGAGTTTTATTCTCTTATTTTTTTTGGTCTTTTTTTATGTATTTTACACGCTGTACGCGATCTATAGCTCAAATGTTGTATTGGCAGATGATCTAGCAATGATTTATTTGGCAAAAGATATAAATCAAAATTATTTTGATTATATCGCTTCTTTTGTAAATTCTTCTACCATGTCGGCAAGGCCTGTATCTGGTTTTATTACAGGTACAATTATTTTTCTTTCACAAAACAATGCCCAAATATATTTCTCAGGACTTCTTTTTTTTCCTTTATCTATACTAACTATTTATTTTGTATTAAATAAAATCTTAGCCAAAGAGATCGCTTGTTTGGCTATTTTGTTTTATGCTGTTTCAATGATTGGAACGTCGATACAGTTTTCGCCAATCATGTTGAATTCTAATGTGGCTACAATTTTTTATGTATTAAGTATTTATTTTATCGTAGTTAAGAAAAATCTAATTCTAAGTTCTCTGTTATTTATCCTTTCCATATTATCGTATGAGATATTTTTTATGGGAATTTTGATCAATATTTTATTGATTAAAGAGAATAAAAAGAAAATTATATATGCTCTATTGACTTTAGGGTTGCTATTAATTTATCGGAAATTTGCACAGGTGTACTTTTTTACAAACTCATATCAAAGAGATTCGGTCTCCAATATTTTTGATATGCAAAGGAATTTCAAAATCATAGTGTGGTCAGGAAAAATGATTTTTAGAGATTATTTTGTTGCAATTTATAGAAGTTTTATCAATATCGGGAAAATAAGCATTTTTGAGTGGGCTATTGCAATATTCCTCTCATATGGTGTTTTTAATGTATTAAAAAACTTTGATTTTCATCTCAATTCAAAAAAAATAAAAAAGGTTGCAATACTCGCGTTTTGTGGCTTCATTTTTAGCTTTGGAATTTTTATTTTTTCAACATACATGCCCACTTTATTCGGATTTGAGAATCGCAATTTAGGCTCTGTACGATTGTTTTTTACGATATCGCTCCTATGCTTTCTTCTGTATTTTATAGGGCAAACCAAATTCAAAAAAAATGGAATTGCTCTTGTGTTCTCTATATTTAGTTTAGTTTTAATTATAGGCAATCTAGGGGTGAAAAATTCTTGGATTTACGCAAATGATTTTAATAATAATATTTTCAGAAAAATTAAAATTAAACTTGATGAAAATAATATAGAAAAGGGGAGTGTTTGTGTAGATTTTGATGTATATAAAGAAGTTGAAAATAATACCAATTTTATATTACGAGAGCCTCTTTTTTTTAATCATTGGGAAAGTAAAGAACTTGCTTTTAAAAATGGGATTGATCCTAAAAATATTATAATTCATAATTGGGAAAGACAAAAGAATTGTGATTATCAGATTTTAATAAAAAATGAAAAGGTTTTGATAAAATAATTAAATGTCGTCAAGTATTTATAATTTTGCAACAAGCAACAAGCAACAAGCAACAAGCAACAAGCAACAAGCAACAAGCAACAAGCAACAAGCAACAAGCAACAAGCAACAAGCAA
>NZ_LELA01000080.1 GCF_001677955.1 Chryseobacterium sp. BGARF1 | reverse complement strand
ATCGAAGATATTTTGCAGATAAACTATTCGATAGGCTCATTATTGCTAACATTACAGCGGTATGATGAAAAACGGATATACATAAAAAAAATTAATAAAAAAAGACCTAAAACAACTTTTAGATCTTTTATAAATTAAGGAAATAGCTAATTAAATTCCTAAAATTGATTTCAGCAAAATATTCACCTCATCTACATTCTTCACCTTATCTTTTCGCATCATCAGATTATTTCCTTCTTTGCCAGCTTTCTCTTTCAACTGAGCTTGTGCAGGGTTTTGGGTTAAATAAGAAATAATTTGTCTGAATTTATCGGTCTGATAAAACTTATCTTGCGGATTACTTGGAAAATAGCCTAGGAAAATTCCGTTTTTCATCACAATTTTTTCGAAACCAATCTCTGCAGCCAACCATTTTAGAGCAACACTTTTCAGTAAGTTAACAGCTTCACTTGGTAAGTTTCCGAAACGGTCTTTCAGCTCCAATTCAAATTTCTGCAGATCGTTTTCGTTATCTATTTCTGCTAATTTCTGGTAAAGCGATAGCCTTTCTTCGGTGCTCGAAACATAAGAATCCGGAAGCATCAATTCCAAATCAGTGTCTATATTTACTTCTTTTACCGATTTGAAAAGTTTATTCCTGTCTTCTTCATTTTCAAAAAGATTTTCAAAATTTTCATCATCTTTTAATTCTTCAAGCGCTTCCTGCATCATTTTCTGATAGGTTTCGAATCCCATTTCATTGATAAATCCGCTTTGTTCACCACCCAACAGATCTCCTGCTCCACGAATTTCCAAATCTTTCATCGCAATCTGGAAACCGCTTCCCAAATCTGAAAATTGTTCAATCGCTTCCAGTCTTTTTCTTGCATCAGAAGTCATCATATCAAAAGGCGGTGTAATCAGGTAACAAAATGCTTTTCTATTGCTTCGTCCTACTCTTCCTCTCATCTGGTGAAGATCTGCCATTCCAAAACGTTGCGCATCATTAATGAAAATTGTATTCGCATTCGGAACGTCTACTCCACTTTCAATAATCGTGGTTGCGACCAAAACATCATATTTTCCATCCATAAAATCCAGGACATTCTGTTCCATTTGCTTCCCTTCCATTTGTCCGTGTGCCGTAATCACTCTTGCATCGGGAACCAATCTTTGAATTAAACCTGCAATATCTTTCAGGTTTTCAATTCTGTTATTGATGAAATAAACCTGTCCGTCACGTTGCAATTCATAAGAAACTGCATCACGAATAATTTCTTCGCTAAAACCAATAATATTGGTATCTACCGGTTGTCTGTTTGGTGGTGGCGTTTTGATCACCGAAAGATCTCGTGCAGCCATCAAAGAAAATTGTAAAGTTCTCGGGATTGGTGTTGCAGTCAATGTCAAAGTATCAACATTGGTTTTCATTGTTTTGAGCTTATCTTTTACAGAAACTCCAAACTTATGTTCTTCATCAATAATCAATAAACCTAAATCTTTAAATTTCACTTTATCTGAAGCCAATTGATGAGTACCAATAACGATATCCATTTTACCGTCTTCCAGCCCATGTAAAGTTTCAGATTTTTGTTTCGCTGTTCGGAATCTATTGAGATAAGAAATATTCACCGGAAAATCTTTTAATCTTTCCTTGAAACTTCTGTAATGTTGAAAAGCCAGAATGGTAGTAGGAACCAAAATAGCAACTTGCTTACCATCTGTAGCAGCTTTAAAAGCAGCACGAATAGCAACTTCCGTTTTTCCGAAACCTACATCTCCACAGATCAAACGATCCATCACCCCTTCATCTTCCATGTCTTTTTTCACATCAAAAGTTGCTTTTTCCTGATCTGGAGTATCTTCATAAGCAAAACTTGCCTCCAACTCATTTTGAAGATAAGAATCTGGCGAATACTGGAATCCTTTTGCGGTTTTTCTTTCCGCATATAATTTGATCAAATCGAAAGCGATCTGTTTTACTCTCGCTTTTGTTTTTTGTTTTAATGATTTCCAGGCAGGAGAACCAAGCTTGCTTAGAACAATCTCTTTTCCATCCGGACCGTTGTATTTCGAAATTTTGTGAAGTGAATGAATACTTACATATAATAAATCTCCATTTTTATATGTAAGTTTAAAACACTCCTGAATTTTACCATCGTTATTGACTTTTACCAGTCCCATAAACTTCCCAATCCCGTGATCGATATGGGCGATAAAATCTCCAACTTTCAGCGACATTAGATCTTTCAGCGTTAACTGTTCAGATTTGGCAAATGTATTTTTAGCTTTATATCTTTGGTAACGGTCAAAAATTTGATGATCGGTGTAGACCAAAATTTTGTGATCGGGATCTACAAAACCTTCATGAAGTTCAGATTTAAAGCTTTTAAAAGCCAGCTGATGTCCCAGTTCATCAAAAATAGACACCAATCTTTCTTTTTGTTTTTCGGTAGAAAAAGAGATCCAGATATCAAAACCTTCCTCTTTTTTCTCCTGCAGATCATCAATCAATAACTGAAAATTTTTGTGAAACGAAGGTTGGGCTGTTTGATTAAGTTTTACTTCTTGAGAATTTACTCTTTCAATTCCTACGCTACTGAAATCAACCGTTTTAAATTTTTTATAGTCAAAAAGAAATTCTTCATCAGAAATAAAAAGTTCCTGTGGAGTACGGTGCGCAATATCTTTACTTAAATCCTCATATTTAGTCAAAGATTTTTCATAAAAAGTTCTCAGCTTCTGAAGACCTACAATACCGTTTTTAGAAATAATAAAACTTTCTTTCGGTAAAATTTCAAGAAAAGAAACCCTTGTTCCTGAAACCGAAAAATTCATATTTGAAACCAATTGAAAACCTTCTACTTTATCTACAGAAAGCTGGGTTTCGATATCGAATGTTTTAATATTTTCTACTTCATTTCCGAAGAAAGTAAGACGATAAGGTCGTTCGTTGGAATAAGAAAATACATCTACAATTCCGCCACGTACAGAAAATTCTCCCGGTTCGGAAACAAAATCGGTTTGTTGAAACTGATAATGATTCAATAATTCATCCACAAAATCAAAATCGAGCTGGTCTCCAGTTTTTATTTGGTGAGAAATCGCTTTAAAATCTTCTTTCTTCAAAACTTTTTCAGACAAAGCACCAATATAAGCTACAATAACTTTTGGAGATTTTTCTGAATTTATTTTGTTTAAAACCTCAGTACGCAATACCAAATTGGCATTCTGAGTTTTCTCTACCTGATAAGGCTCCATGTGAGTTGCCGGAAAATAAAGTATATTTTCTTTTCCCAGCAAATCTTCCATTTCGCTGTTTACATATAACGCTTCTTCTTTGTCATCAACAAGAAAAAGTAAAGTTTTTTTGTGAGTAAGAAAAAGCTCGGCTGCAAAAACCGAAGCCGAAGAACCGGCACTTCCTCTTACAGAAAGATGTGATTGGGCATCAATTTGCGTGAAAATTTCTTTTCCAAATTCATTTTTAAGCAAATCGGGGAGGAACTTTTCGTTGATATTTTTTAACTGCATAAATAATGTAGGTATAAAACGACAAAATCGATTTCAGAGAGCTCCGAAACCGTTTGATTTTATCAAAGATACGTTATTTTTTTATTTTTAAAATCATCCAAGCTCAATCAAATTTTAACATAAAAGAGGTTATTTCTTAATATCAATACAAAATGTTTTAAAATAAGTTAAAAAAAATAGGCATTCGCTTTAGGGCATAATCTTTGGAAATATAAACTACATAAACCAAAAAATAAAATATTATGAAAAATGCATTCAAAATTCTGGGGGCCTTAATGCTTCTTTTTACCTTCATGTCGATTTCCTCGTGCAGTAACGATGACGATCCGGCAGACAATGATTTTTTCGCAGGAACTTATAAAGGAAGTATTTCCTACAAAGATAACAACAATGATATCGCAACAGACAATGGTGAAGTTTTCGTAACAAAAATTGCAAGCGGAACCAAATACAACTTTAGATTTTCTAATGGAATTCCTGATCTTAACGGATTAGAATTTCAAAAACAAGGTGATCATACTTTAGTAATGGTAAATTCTAACGCTTTAGTGTATGTAAGAATTGACAATAACGAACTTAAGATGCTTTACACCGCAGATGGCAAAACATGGAGAGCCAACTGTACACGATAATACAATAACTATTCATTCATATGTTGCCCGTTTCCAAATTTGGAGGCGGGCTTTGTTTTTAATCTAACTTTCTAAAAATAAAAGCTTTAAAATATAATTTGAAATTATTTTAAAAGGACAATTGTAATCTAAAAAACATCAACAAATTGGGAAATACACAATATTTTTCTTATTTTTACAATCAAACACTTAAAATAATATCAAATATGTCAAAAATTTTACTCTTTTTTCTCAATCTCATTGCATTTATCCCACTTAATGCTCAAAGTTTTGAATACTCAAGAACCTGGGGAACATATATAGGCCCTGTAGGAGCTACATCCTGGACAGAAAGCGCAACGAAAACAATGCTATTTGACAGCCAGAATAACATCCATCTTACCGGTACAGCAATGGGATATCCTAACAACTACCCTTCTTCTTATTATGACCAGTTCAGAGTTGGAAATGGTGGTCAGGGTTTTAAGATAAACCCATCAATAATGAGTACAACCAATACTGTTGCAGCAAAAATAAATCCGTCTGGTAATGTACAAGCTTATGAATATTACAATTATTTATTAGACAATGACGGCTATAAGAAAAAACTAAAATATATTGACCACAACAATAATTACTATTATGAATATGCTGCATCTATAAATAATTTACCCATTGCGCCGACACAAAATGCCTGGCTGCAAAATTCCAATCATCCACAATTAGGTACAGTTTTAGCCAAACATTCCCCAAATGGCACTTTGCTTTGGGCAACTTATCTACCTGTGGGTAATCAAACTTATATTTATGGTCTTCTTGCAAACATAAGTATTGCTGAAGACGAATCGGGAAACATTTATCTTGCAGGCTCCAGTGATATTAAACAAAACATTACAACTCCGGGTACATTTCAAGACACTTATCAACTCTTATACAATCAAACAACTGAAATTCTTAACGGATACATTGTAAAACTAAACTCTAATGGTGAAAAAATCTGGGGTACTTATTTCCCTAGCCAAATTTATAACTTAAAATATTATAACAATTCACTATATATTGTAGGAGGACAAGAACCAACAGGTAATCAATACAACATTGCATCTGCAAATACATTCCAATCGCTTCCTGCCAATTTTAACCTTCAAAAATTCAATGCAGAAAATGGCACAAGACTATGGGGCACTTATTATGGGCACTCTGACGGATCCAGCAGAATTAGCAGCATAGACGTTAACGAAACCGGAGTTTTTGTAATGGGAGATGCACAATCGAATACCGCTACACAAGGCTACTTTGGAACTCAGGGAACACACCAAACAACGAATGCTGGAAGCTATGATCTATTTCTGAGTAAATTTAATTATTCCGGAGAACGCATCTGGAGTACTTATTTTGGGGGTACCGGTTTAGACCAGGCTTACTCATGTATGCAACCGCTCGCTTTAAACGGAAATGACATTTATATTACGGGCTGGACATACGGACTTGGAAATAATCTGGCAACACCAGAAACCTACAAATCATCACCAACATTAAATACAAATTTGGCTACCAATCAATTTTTTGTAAAATTCAATAGTAACGGGCAAAGAATCTGGGCCTCTTATTATGGAGATTCAAGTCTTGGCTATAATCTTCCTATCAATATTGCTGTTAATAATTCATCTTTATATTTATACGGAGAAACACTTGCTACCACGGGTTATTCAACTCCAAACAGTTGGCAACCACAAATTATAGACCCAAACAGTCAAAAAAAGAATGTTGCTTTTGTTGCAAAATTTGACCTTAAGAATCTTTCTACATCTGAGAATAATAAACCTGAGAAACTGAAACTTTACAACAATCCCAATAATGGTAATTTTTCATTAAAAGGCAATATATTGGAAAAAGAAACCTGCACTATTAAACTCTATGACATGACCGGAAAATTTATACACTCTCAGACTTTAGAAAAAAACAAGTCCCAAAACATCTATTTAAAAGAAAAACTTCTAAGAGGCACTTATATGGTACAAGTGAATGATAGCAAGAATAACAATCTCGCCAATATTAAAATGATTGTGAAAAATTAAAATTTAATTAAATCTGTCAAATTTGATTTTCATTTTGAGATTTTATATAACTTTACTTAAACAAAAAACAATCAATCAAATGAAAAAATTTCTTACTGCAATGTCCATTATTTTAGGATTAGGATTTGCAACCGCACAACAAGTTGCTCCTGCAACTAAAACAGCTGTAAAAACAACAACTACAAAAGCAGCACAACCTGTAAAAGCCACTGAAGCCAAAATGGCAAAGCCTGCACAAAAAATGAAAAAGGACGGAACTCCGGATAAACGATATAAAGAAAATCAGAAACTGAAAAAAGACGGAACTCCGGATAAGAGATATAAAGTTAACAAATAAAAAAGGCAGATAACTGCTATTCATAATCAAATTTTCAATAAGCCGATGCCTAGACCATCGGTTTTTTTATTTTTAAATTTTAAAATATTGTTTGAATTCTCTACTTATTTATAAATTTGAACCATGTTAAACTTTCTAAAGAAAAATGCAGCGTTGATTTGGGCAAAAAAGCATGTTCAAAAAGCTGAAGAATTCAAAAAAAATGCGGAAAATAATCAGGAGAAACTGCTGTTATCTCTTGTTGACACTGCTAAAAAGACTCTTTTTGGAAGAACATATGATTTTGAAAATATCAAGTCTGTAAAAGATTTTCAGGAGAAAGTTCCTGTTGCAGATTATGAAGATTTGAAACCTTACATTGAAAAAGTAAAACGAGGGCAACGTGATATTTTGTGGACAGAAACTCCCGAATATTTTGCCAAAACTTCAGGCACAACTTCCGGGTCTAAATACATTCCGATTTCTAAAGAAGGGATGCCTTTTCAGGTGAAAGGAGCTCAGAGTGCACTTTTCCATTATATTGCTAAGAAAAACAATGCTGATTTCGTAGGCGGAAAAATGATTTTCTTACAAGGAAGCCCGGAATTGGAAGAAGTTTTTGGCGTAAAAACCGGCAGACTTTCAGGAATTGTAGCGCATCACATCCCCAATTATCTTCAAAAAAACCGTTTGCCTAGCTGGGAAACCAACATGATGGAAGACTGGGAAGCCAAAGTGGATAAGATCGTTGAAGAAACGGAAAAAGAAAACATGACCTTGATCTCGGGAATTCCGCCTTGGCTGATTATGTATTTTGAAAAATTGATTGAGAAAAACGGTAAAAAAATCAAACAGATTTTCCCTAATCTTCAACTCATCGTTACAGGCGGCGTAAATTACGAACCTTACCGTGAGAAAATGGAAGAACTTTTGGGTGGAAAAGTAGATATTGTACAAACGTTTCCGGCTTCTGAAGGTTTTTTTGCATTTCAGGACGACTACACCAAAGAAGGTTTATTACTTTTAACCAATCACGGAATTTTTTATGAGTTTATTCCTTTAGAACAATACGGAAAACCCAATGCTCAAAGATTAACCTTGAAAGACATTGAGCTTAATAAAGATTATGCTTTAATTTTAACAACCAACTCCGGTTTGTGGGCGTATTCCATTGGCGATGTTGTTAGGTTTATTGATAAAGATCCGCACAGAATTTTGGTAAGCGGAAGAACCAAACATTTCACCTCTGCTTTTGGCGAGCACGTTATTGCTTTTGAAGTGGAAGAAGCGATGAAAGCTACCGTTGAGAAATTTCCGGCACAGATTACAGAATTCCATTTAGCTCCGGAAGTAAATCCGGAAGAAGGTTTGCCTTATCACGAATGGTTTATCGAGTTTGAAAAAGAACCTGAAAATTTAGATACATTTAAAAATGAACTGGATGATCAGTTGAGAAAACGAAACACCTATTATGATGATTTAATTGCAGGAAACATTCTGCAAAAACTTCATATTTCAAAACTTCAGAAAAATGCCTTTCAGGAATATGCAAAATCTCAGGGCAAATTGGGTGGACAAAATAAAATTCCAAGACTGGCAAATGACAGAAAAATAGCAGATCTATTGAAAATTTATAAGAAATAAAAACACCATAAAAATCACATTGCATGAAAAGATCATTGTTTGTTTTAGTTATCATTTCATTTACATCTTGTAGCTCTCTAAAATATAGCGTTACAAAAAATCCTGACAATTATAAAAATATAAAAGCCGGGAATAAATACACTTTTCATCAATCAGACGGAAGTAAAACACCTATGACAATAAGCTCGATCTCTAAAGACAGTATTATCGGGACCAAAAGAAAGGAGAGAATTTCGATTGCAAAAAACAATATTACAGAGATAAGAAAAGATAAAACAGCCATTGCTGTTGTTGCTACAGCCGGAGGAATCGCTGCCGCTACTGTCATTGTTATCGGTATAAAAAATGCTACTGACGATATACAGGATGTTGGTGCGGCGTTTGGGACTGGTTTAAATTAATTAGTAAAATAATCTTTCAAATATAAAATTTCTTCATTTTCTACTTTAATATTACAAAAAATATAAGATTTTCCCTTTTAATGAAAACGTATATTCAAAAAAAATTATAAATTTGGAAAACTAAAAAATTATAATGAAAGCATCTGTACTTTTAAAATCATCATTATTAACATCTTTATTTGTCATCTCATCTTGTGCAACAACAAAGTACAGTGAAGATATCGCACAGAACAACTATTCTAACCTTGAAGCGGGTAAAATATACATCGTTACTCACAAAGACGGTACTAAAAAACAGAAATTCTTATTCCGTAATATCGATGGAGATAATATCATCGGTACAGCAGGAAAAAAAGACAGTACAGAGGTAATCATCCCTAAATCAAACATTGCTGCCGTAAAAGACAGATCAAAAGCAAGAGTTGCAGGAGGTGCTGTTGTAATCGGAGCTGCCGCCGCCGCTGCCATTGTAGTAGGTTCTTTAAGAGCTGACTAAAATAGACATAATCTTTCAAAAGGTATTTTATTTATCATTTGAAAATAGAAAATACAGGTAGCCTTAAATGAATATTTAGGGCTATTTTTGTGGAATGATTTCTTTACTACCGCTCAAAACATTACAAAATGTAGAATTCAGAAATCTTCTTACCGGAAGATTTTTCATTGTTTTAGCTTTCAGAATGCTCGCCACATTACTTGGATGGTGGGTTTACAAACTAACTAAAGATCCTTTTTCTATCGGACTTATCGGATTATCGGAAGTAATTCCTGCGGTAAGTTGTGCATTATACGCAGGTCACGTTATCGATATGAATGAAAAGAAAAGACTTCTCCTGATTTGTAATTATGTATATGTTTTCCTGATTAGCTTGTTGTTGATTCCTGCATTTTTCGATGTGGAACTACATTTTACAGGTCACGAAATCACCTACTTTATTTATGGGGTTATTTTCTTTACCGGAATTGCAAGAGCTTTTATCGGCCCCATTGTTCCGTCGATGATTCCTAAAATTGTAAAGAAAGTAAATCTTCCGAGTGCAATTACTTTAAATCAGGCGACATTCTTAATTTCTTCAGTTTGCGGCCACGCTGCAGGAGGGCTTTTTATCGGATTTTTTGGAGTGAAATGGACCTTATTAATTATCGTCTCTCTATTATTGTTTGCTTCTCTTTTTTTCTGGCAATTAAAACAACAGTTTTCTGAACATAAAAAAGATGAGGTGAAAGTCTTGGAAAGTATGCGTGAGGGAATTTCTTATATTTTTAAAACTAAAGAAATTTTGGGAGCGCTTTGTCTGGATATGTTTGCCGTACTTTTTGGAGGTGCCGTTGCCATGATCCCTGTTTTTGCCACGGATATTTTAAAATCAGGAGCTGAAGGTTTTGGACTATTGAATGCAGCCTCAGATATTGGCTCAATGATTATTATCACGACCCTATCTTTAGTTCCGTTAAGAAAAAATCAGGGTAAAATTTTATTGGCTGTTGTAGCAGGTTTTGGATTGTGCATCATCGGTTTCGGATTATCGAATTATTACTGGTTATCTTTCATGTTTTTGGTATTAAGCGGAATTCTCGACGGGATTTCGGTTGTCATCCGCGGAACTATTGTACAATTGAAAACTCCAGATCATATTCGCGGAAGAGTTTTAAGCGTAAACTCAATTTTCATTATGTCGAGCAATGAAATGGGACAGTTTGAGAGTGGTCTCATGGCCAAGGTCTTAGGCGTAGTAAGGTCAGTCGTTTTTGGTGGGAGTATGACGGTCTTAATTGCTTTAATTGTAGGAAGCACCAACTCAAAATTAAGAAAAATGCAATATTAAAAGCATTTTACCGTTATACTATGATATATAATAAAAACTTTAATGTAAAATTAATAAATTCTTTATATTTGTATTAACAAATTTTTCGAAAATGAAAAAAACTCTACTCTTTTTTTTAATGATTATAACGCAGATGATTTTTGCACAATCCAGCTCAGACTGTGGTGGAACTGTGCAAGTTTGCGGTAATACACCTATCTCTTTTACACCCACCGGACCGGGTGATATTAAAGAAGATTTAGGAGGATGTATGACATCTGATGAGCACTTTTCTATCTGGTATACTTTTACCGTAGCTACATCAGGAACTTTAACATTCACCATCGTTCCCAATGCGATGGCAAATGATTATGACTGGGCATTGTATGGCCCAGATGTAGCGTGTAGTAGTTTAGGGGCACCTATTAGATGTAACTATTCGGGAACTTCTGGTCTTACCGGATTAAATTTCACCAACACAAATACTACATCTGATGCTACAGGATCTCCATTCTGTTCATTTATGAATGTTGTGGCGGGACAAACCTATTACATCGTTGTTGATAACTTCTCGCAATCTGCCAACGGGTTTGTATTAAACTGGGGTGGAACAGCGACATTGGTATCACCATTTACGGCTGCATTTCAGCCAAATCCATTCATTGCTCCAGGAAGCCCGGCAGCAAACCCAACAGCACCGAATGAAGTTATTGTTTGTACTGAACCTCCTGTATTTGATTTCAGTACACTATCTAGCGGAATTATCAACGGTAATCCTAATTTTGTTGTTTCGTATTATAAGATTTCAAATGATGCAATTAGTGGGAACAATCCTATATTAGGACCAATTCCTGTGAATACAACTGACACTTATTACTATGTAATTACTTATGTAGATCCAAGTGCACCCGGTGGAGCCATCAGTAAATGTAGACTCCCTGGAACCTTTAAATTTGTGCAACGTGCAATTAATGTAGTGGATGCTACTCTAACTAGTTGTAACAACAATAATGCGGGAACTGCAATGTATGATTTAACAACTGCAAACGTAATAAACGACCCTACAGTTATCAAGAAATACTATCCTACCCTTGCAGATTTGAATAATGGAACCAATGAAATCACCAATCCTTATCAATATGTATCTGCAGTAGGTTCTGTTTTTGTTTTGGTTACTTCACAATTTGGATGTACTGATATTGCCGAAATCAAATTAACTTTTTATCCTGAGATAATTGTAACTGAAGCTACATTGAGATCTTGCTTTCTTGAAATTAATCCATCAACAGCACAATTTGATCTTACAGTAGCAACTGTTAATATGCAAGGCTTTGCGAAGAAGTATTATCCTTCAGAGGCCGATGCCATAAACCAGACCAACGAAATACTACTTCCAGCAACTCATATCGCCCCTACCGGATATGCATATGTAAGAGTTTCTAACGGTAATGGATGCTATAAAATTGCAAAAGTAAATTTAATTGTTATTTTACCTGTATACTCAACCGTTTTGGTAGATAAAATTATCTGTGCAGAAGACAAAACAACTTTAGACGCAGGCCCAGGATTTAGTAGTTATCTATGGAGCACAGGTGCTACTACTCAAACGATAAGCAATGTAGGAGTAGGAACATACTGGGTAAAATTAAAAACTGGCGACTGTACCGCAAAACAAAATGTAAAGGTTTATGCGTCTGAAATACCGGTTATTTCAAGCATTGAAATTTCAAATAGTACAATTACTGCGCATGTTATTGGCGGTATGCCTTCTTACCAATACTCACTTGATAACATAAACTGGCAAGACGTTAACGTTTTCACCAATATTTCAAGAGGAGATCACACTGTTTTCGTTAGAGACAACTACAAGTGTATACCTGTTCAAGTAAATGTAGTCGTACCAAATATTACGAATGTAATTACTCCAAACGGGGATGGTATGAATGATGTAATTGACTACTCTGCATTATCAGGAAAACAAAATTTAGTTCTGAGTATTTTTGACAGATATGGAGCAAAAATCTACCAAGCTGATAAAACGAATGGTTACAAGTGGGATGGAACCTCTAATGGAGGCAAGAAAGCTTCAACGGGTAACTACTGGTATTCGGTAACGTGGAATGAAAACAACAAACAAAGTACTCAAGTTAAATTCTCTGGATGGGTATTATTGAAAAATAGAGAATAATAATCAATACAAATTATAAAAGAGTCGCCTATTAAGCGGCTCTTTTATATTTTAAATGATATATCGCTTAATTAATTAAATTTTTGTTAAATTTGTAATTAAAATCATTTAGAAATGAGAAAACTACTACTTTTTTTTATTTTAATCACTTCCCAACTATATTATTCACAATCAGATTGCATATCTGCAATACCTGTTTGTGGTAATTCTGGCTTTTCCTACAATTCACAAGGCCATGGTAACATTCCTGAAGAACTTGGAGGATGTTTAGCAACCGATGAAAGATATACGGTTTGGTATACATTTACTATTGCGACTTCTGGAACATTAACTTTTACTATCGATCCTGCTGTATTTGCAGATGACTATGACTTTGGTGTATACGGACCCAATGTAACATGTGCAGCTTTAGGAAACCCTATCAGATGTAATTATTCAGGAGCCGATGGACCAACAGGGCTTTCATTATTAGCAACTAATCCCAATGGAGGTGGAGGAACACCTGCACAACCTGCACAATGGAGTAGTTTTATGGACGTCGTTGCCGGTGAAACTTATTATTTGGTAATTGATAACTACTCTCAATCAACAACTGGTTTTTCTTTAAATTGGGGAGGTACAGCAACATTGACTTCAGCTTTTACAAATCCTGCCTTAACTCCAAACCCATTTATTACTCCTGGAGTACCTAATGCTACAGATCCAACTCTACCTAACGAAATTTTAAAGTGTAATCTACCTACGATGTTTGACTTCACTACATTATCGGCAGGAATTATCAATGGAAATACTAATTTTACAGTTACTTATCATAATGATAACAACCAAGCAATTGTAGGAACCAGTCCTTTGACAACAGCAATGGTAGATGGAACGACCATTTATTATTATCGAATTAAATACACAGACCCGACCAATCCGACCAATCCTATTAATGGATGCTTCCAATTAGGAAAATTCAAATTCAGACAAGGAAATATTGTACCTAAAAATGCAACACTCCAAGCATGTAACAACAACGGCGCAGGAACTGGAACCTACAATCTTAATACCGCAGATGTTTTTGATGATGCGACTGCTATAAAAAAATACTACCTTACATTAGCAGATTTGAATGCAGGAATTAATGAAATACCAAATCCTACAGCTTATGTATCTGCACCTAAAATAATTTATGTTAAAGTGTCATCACTTGAAGGCTGTACAGCATACTCTACAATTACTTTAGAGTTCTTCCCTGTAGTGGTGGTTACACCGGCATATTTAGAGTCTTGCTTTATTGAAGGAGCTATTACAACTGCTTCTTTTGATCTTAGACTAGCTAATGTAACCTCTCAATCAGGAACTACAAAAAGGTTTTTCACAACGATGGCAAATGCTTTAGCTGGTACTAACGAAATTATCCCTGCCAACAATTACATTACAACAAGCACAGACGTATATGTAAGAGTAACTAATAATGATGCCTGTTATGCGATTACAAAAATTACATTAAAAGTTTTACCACCAGTAAAATCAACGGTTCTTAAAGACAAAACAATTTGTGTTGAAGATAAAACTACACTAGATGCAGGACCTGGATTCAGTGAATACGAATGGAGTACAGGTGCTACAACACAAGTTATTTCAAATGTTGGTGTAGGTGCTTATTGGGTAAAATTAAAAACTGGTAAATGTTTTACACTTCAGCAAGTACATGTTTATGCTACACAACAACCAGTAATTGCAAGCATCGACATTACCAATAATACAATTACGGTAAATGCATCGGGAGGTTCTGCACCATACCAATATTCATTGAATGGAACAGACTGGCAAGACTCTAATGTATTCTCAGGATTACCAAGAGGTGAAAATAAAATTTTCGTTAAAGATTCATTTGATTGTAACCCTGTCCAAATACAAGTTACTGTCCCTAATCTTGTAAATGCCATTACTCCAAATGGAGATAATGTTAACGACGAAATAGACTACTCTGCATTAGCCTACAAAAAGAATTTATTATTCGTTGTTTATAACAGATACGGTAATAAAATCTATGAGGCTGATAAAATAAGAAACTTCAAATGGAACGGTACTTCAGGAGGTAAAAAAATCCCTACAGGAACCTACTGGTACACCATTACTTGGAATGAAAATGACAAAAACAATACACAAACCAAATATGACGGATGGGTATTGGTAAAAAACAGAGAATAATAATTTTCCTCAATCATAAAAAATCACCTCAGCAATGGGGTGATTTTTTTATTAACACGATATCTAATCTATTTATCATACTTGAGTTATGTTTTCCATAGAATTGTTAGTTACTATTTTAAAAATATTTTTTAAATAAACTATCTTTGCATCATGGCGCAGAAAGAAACACTCTCTTCTCTTACACAAGGGAACTTTGCGAGAGAACTATCAATTGCAGATGGAAAAATGCCTCCTAATGCAATAGATTTTGAAAGATTGGTAATCGGTACTTTTTTAATTGATAAAAAAGGACTCGATCATTCTATCGACCTTCTTACTCCGGAAGTATTCTACGACCCGAGACATCAGGTTATATTTGCTACAATTCTAAAATTGTACGAAGCAAACCATCCGGTAGATATTATGACTGTTATTCAGGAGATGAAAAAAACAGACAAGCTAAGCTCCGCAGGTGGTGACCACTACATTATCGAACTTACAATGGGAGTAAGCTCATCTGCCCACATCGAATATCACGTACGTGTTATTCTTGAAAAATATATTTTAAGAAGCTTAATTAATGTGTCGGCTAATGTTATAGATACTTCCTATAAAGAATCTACTGACGTTTTTGAACTCTTAGACAAAGCAGAACAATCTTTTTTTGAAATCACCAACGGAACCATCAAAAAAGGGTTTGATACCGCCAATACTTTAGTAAAAGAAGCTATTGATATCATTAAAGCTTTAAAAGATAAAGAAGGAATTTCGGGGGTGCCTTCCGGATTCAGAGATGTAGATAAAGAAACTGGAGGTTGGCAAAATTCTGACCTTATTATTGTTGCAGCACGTCCTGCGATGGGAAAAACAGCCTTTATCCTTTCAATGGCGAGAAATATTGCAGTGGAGTATAAAATCCCAATGGCTCTGTTTTCACTCGAGATGGCATCGGTACAGCTAATCACCAGAATGATTGCTTCGGAGACCAAAATTTCATCAGAAAAATTAAGAAAAGGAACACTAGACGACGAAGAGTGGCAAAGACTATTTTCTAATGTATCCGAATTAGAAAATGCCCCTTTATATATTGACGAAACTCCTTCCCTATCTATATTCGACTTTAGAGCAAAATGCCGAAGACTGGTCATGCAGCACGGAGTAAGACTTATCATGGTTGACTACCTTCAGCTGATGACTGCAGGAAGTGGTGGAAAAGGAGGTGGAAACCGTGAACAAGAAATTTCAATGATTTCCCGTTCATTAAAAGCGATTGCCAAAGAATTAAATGTACCAGTAATTGCCCTTTCTCAGCTTTCAAGAAGTGTTGAAACCCGACCTGGAAAACGACCTCAGCTTTCCGACCTAAGAGAATCTGGAGCAATTGAGCAGGATGCCGATATTGTATCCTTTATTTTCAGACCTGAATATTATAAAATTACTGTTTGGGATAATGATGAAGACGGAGCCGAAACTTCTACCGAAAACCAAGCAGAATTAATTATTGCCAAACACAGAAACGGTGCTACTGCAGATGTAAGATTGTCTTTCCTAAAACATTTTGCAAAATTTGGGAATATTGAAGAAGCAACCAACGGAATGGGTCTATCAACTCCTTTTGGTGAACCGAGTGGCTTTGAAAAAATAAAAACTACTATTCAGCCGGGCGCAGCTTTCGACTTACCAGACAGCTCAAAACTTTCGGGGTCTTCTATGAATGACCTTGATGATGAAGAAGACTTTCCGTTTTAAAAATTAATTATAAAACCTATTAATGCCACGAATACACGAATGTTTTAAAAAAGAAATTCGTGCATTCGTGGCAATTTATCTTAAATGAGAATTGAAATATATACTGACGGAGCATGTAGCGGAAACCCGGGAAAAGGAGGTTACGGCATTTTAATGCGTGTTCCCGAAAAAAATTATCAAAAAACATTTTCTAAAGGTTTCAGGAAAACGACCAATAACCGAATGGAACTTTTGGCGGTAATTACTGCATTAGAAAAATTGAAATCAACAGAAAATGATATTCACGTTTTTACAGATAGCAAATATGTTTCTGACGCCGTTAATCAAAATTGGATCGCAGGATGGATCAAACGAGGTTGGAAGAATGTAAAAAACCCAGATCTTTGGAAAAGGTTTGTTGTACTTTATAATCAGCATACTCCAAAAATGCATTGGGTAAAGGGCCATGCAGGACATTTTGAAAATGAGCTTTGCGATAAACTGGCAGTTGCTGCAGCAAATTCACAAAACCTTGAAATAGATTCTTATTTTGAAAGCTTAGAAAACAATTCACTATTTTGAATAAAACTAAGACAAAGCTTATCATATTCAACTTTTCGTTATCATTGTTATTTTTCGTTGCGTAAAAGATACTTTTTACGTAAAATTAACTATTTATATTCATTTATTAGTGAAGATTTAATATCTTTACACGTCTAATAAAAGTATCCTAATAAATGAATAAAAAATTACTGTTTTATTTTACCCTTTTTGTACTTTGTATCTCTGGAAACTTTTCCGCTCAAACTTATCAGCTCACAGGAGTTCCTATTACTACAACAGGATGGACAATGGTCTCCCCCACTGTAGTAGGAGCCGGAAATGATTTCATCCAATTAACTCCGGATACAAACAATCAATCTGGATCCATCAGATTAAACGACCCTATTAACCTAAAATATTGCGATAAATGGAAAGTAGAATTCGATTTCAGGATGGATTCTAACCAAACCGCCAATGGTGACGGTCTCGCATTCTGGTATCTTGCAAATCCACCCGTAGCGAGTGTTTTAGGCTCAGGTCTTGGAGTTTCACAAAATGCTGTAGGCCTTATTGTAGGATTTGATACTTACAACAATACCACAACTGCTGTAATGAGCAAAGTACACGTTGCCTACGGGCAGGTTGCCAACACAACAGATAACAACAATGTAGAATTTTTCAATACTGTAGGGAGTTCTTTTCACTCTCCAGACATGAATACCACCCTTCCTTTTCAGGGAACTACATATAAACACGTAGAGGTTACTGCTGAAGTAAATACATCTATTCCTAATACTTGGAACATAAAAATAATGATTGACGGAACTCAAATCTGCAATCAACCATTTACGGCATCTGGAGCAGCCGCTACAATGACTCAGGGATATTTCGGATTCTCAGCTTCTACAGGAGGAAACAGATCGAGACATTCTATTAAAAATGTAAAAATATATACCGATAAAGTAAGTTTACTGCAGCCTACTGCAACACAAACTTTTTGTCCAAACCCTTCTACAGGTTTTGGAACGGTGAATTTAACATCATTTAATTCTCAGTTTGTAGCAAACCCTGCTAACTATACTTTCACTTATACTGTTGCTGGTACACCTATTACCTCCCCTACCAATTATCAATTTAATGCGAATACTACTGTAAACGTTATTATTAGAGATAATTCGTCTGTTCTTTGTGATAACCCGGATGGAAAAATAATTCTTACCCTTTCACCTTTCACAGCAACCAATAGAACTCTTTCTGCATGTAATAATAATGGTGCGTCTACCGCAACATTTAACCTTTCTACGGCTGATGTGACAACTGTCTCTGGTGTTACAAAAAAATATTATCGCACTTTAGCTGATTTAAATGCAGGAATAAACGAAATCTTAAATCCTACAGATTATGTTTCAGCCCCCGGGAAGGTTTATGTAAAAGTAACTACTCCGCAAGGTTGTACCGGAAATGCTGAAATCACGCTTGTTTTCTATCCATTGCCTGTATCTACTGATGCTATCTTAGAGTCTTGTTTTATTGCAACGGCTCCAAATACAGCATTGTTTAATCTTACAACAGCTAATGTTTCGTCAGAAGCAGGTATTACTAAAAAGTTTTACACTTCTTTATCCAATGCATTAAGCGGAACCAACGAAATTGTAGTTCCTATTACCCATATCTCTCCATCTACAGATGTGTATGTAAGAATAACGGGTACCAATAGTTGTTATATTATTAAAAAAATAACTCTTAAAGTAATTCCTTCCGTAAAATCTTCAATTTTAAAAGACAAAATAATCTGTATCAATGATAGAACAACGCTAGATGCGGGTCCGGGATTTGATGGGTACGAATGGAGCACAGGAGCCACCACTTCATCTATCATAAATGTACCTGTAGGAAGCTATTGGGTAAGATTGAAAACAGGAAATTGCTACACATTACAACCAGTAACTGTAAAATTAGCAACAAACCCTGTTATTTCAAGCATAGACATTACCAACAATACGATTACTGTAAATGCTACTGGAGGGCTTGCTCCTTACAAGTTTTCTTTAGACGGAATCAACTGGCAAGACTCTAATGTATTTACTGGGCTTCCAAGAGGTGAACATAAAATTTTTGTAAAAGACTTTTATAATTGTGAGCCAACACACATTCAGGTAACGGTTCCAAACCTCATCAATGCTATTACTCCTAATGGTGACAATGTGAATGACTTTATCGATTACTCAGCACTTGCTTATAAGAAAAATCTTGTCTTTACAGTCTATGATAGATATGGAAATATGAAGTATCAGGCAGATAAACTAAGAAACTACACCTGGGATGGAACTTCCGGAGGTAAAAAATTATCAACAGGCACTTATTGGTACACTATCACTTGGATAGAAAATGACAAAAACAATACACCGACAAACTATAACGGATGGGTATTGGTGAAAAATAGAGAATAATACAAAAAAGCGCCACCCAAACAAACGTGGCGCTTTTTTAAATCTCAAAATTCAACATCCAAACGCAATTAAACACCATACAGAACCAAACACTTCCTCATACTCTATAGCTACTTACTAGCTCAAAAAACATTCATTCTGAATAAAAAAACTAATAATTTTACCAAATAATAATCTTTTAAATATAAAAATGAAAAAATTTCTACTCCTCAGTTTTTTGTTCTTTTTATCAATCATAAGTTCAGGCTTATCAGCTCAAACTTATCAACTCACCGGAGCTCCTGTCATTAACACTGCAGGCTGGGACCTCGTTCCTTCTGCTACTGCTACCGGAGACTTTGTGCAACTTACCCCAGATCAAACCAGTAAGTTTGGAGCCATAAAACTCTCTGACCCCATCAATCTAAAATATTGTGATAAATGGAAAGTTGAGTTTGATTTCAGAATCGACGGAAACGGAACCACCGCCTATGGAAGAGGTGACGGGCTTACATTTTGGTACCTTTCTAATCCTCCAACGACATTCACAACCGGAGGCGGACTAGGAATTCCGGCAAATGCAAATGGACTAATGGTAGCATTTGATATATTCAACAATTCGACAGAGGGGCAAATGAGTAAAGTGCACGTACTGTATGGAACCAATAATATGCCTGCAGGAAATCCAAATATTGAGTACAATACGACAGCAAACAGTACTTTTCACTCCCCAGACCTTAACCCCACTCAACCTTTTGTAGGAGCTACCTACAAACATGTTGAAGTAAATGGGGAAATAGACCCTTTTAATCCTAATATCTGGTTAATTCAAATCAGAATTGATGGAGTTCTTATTGCCAATCAACCTTTCACAGCAAGTGGTGGCGCAGTCGGTATGGGTGCAGGATTTTTCGGGTTTTCTGCAGGAACAGGAGCTGCAAGCGCAAGACACTCTATCAAAAACGCTAAAATATACATTGATAAAGTTCCAATCCTCCAAAACACTGTTACTCCATTTGTATGTACCAACCCTGCAACAGGAAATGGCTTTGTAGATTTAACTTCTTATGCAAGTCAGTTTGTCAACAACCCAGGGAACTATATCATCACTTATTATGTTTTAGGAAGCTCTACACCAATTGCCGTACCTACAAACTTCCAATATTCTGGTAACACTACGATTTCGGTGGTTATAAAAGACCCATCATCTACCTTATGTGATAATGGTGACGCAAGAATTATTTTAAATCCGAGTCCATTTGCCGCAGATGACGTTACTATAACTGCCTGCAACAATAATAATGCAGGAGTAGCTTATTTTGATTTGAGCACTGCTGCAGTTACCGGTGTACCGGGTGCTACGAAAAAATATTATCCTACATTGGCCGATCTTAATGCAGGTACTAGTGAAATTTTAAACTGGTCAAACTACCCTGCAGCAAACGGAACTACGGTGCATGTAAAAGTTACAACCCCACAAGGTTGTGTTGACAATGCTATAATTACCCTTAATCATTTCCCAGTGGTGGTGGTAAATGATGCAACATTACGGTCATGTTCATTAGAAGACAATATTTCAATGGGATCGTTTAATCTTACCAACGCTACAGTAACCACACAAACCGGAATAACAAAAACATATTACCCATCATTACAGGATGCGATTAACGGTAGCAACCTGATCATCACTACAAATCCTTACATTGCTCCAAATGGAGTCGTTTACATCAAAGTAACAAATGCCAACGGATGTTATGCAATTGCAAAGGTGACTTTAATTGTCATTCCACCTGTGTATTCGGAAATCTTAAAAGATAAAATCATCTGCGTAGAAGACAAAACAACATTAGATGCAGGAGCTGGTTTCACTTCTTACCTTTGGAGTACAGGAGCGACTACACAAACAATTTCAAATGTGGGAGTAGGAACTTATTGGGTAAAACTTAAAACTGGAGATTGTACCATTACTCAAAATGTAAAGGTATTTGCATCAGAACAACCTGTCATCACATCAATTGACGTATCTGCTACAACAGTTACCGTTTATGTTAATGGAGGAACTCCTGCTTATCAATATTCTTTAGATAATACAAATTGGCAGGACTCTAATATTTTCAAAGGTTTGGTAAGAGGAATTCATAAGATTTTTGTGAAAGATTCTTATGATTGCGAACCTATGGAAGTAGAAATTACTGTTCCTAATATTATTAATGTCATTACACCAAACGGAGATGGCCGCAATGACGTAATAGATTACTCGGCATTGGGAAGTAAAACAGACTTAACATTTACTATTTATAACCGATACGGAGCTAAACTTCACCAAGGTGACAAAACCAATAATTACACATGGGACGGAACCTCAAACGGAAGAAAAGTTCCTACAGGAAGCTATTGGTATTCTGTAACATGGAATGAAAATAACAAAGCCAAAACACCAGTAAAATTATCTGGTTGGATTATGGTAAAAAACAGAGAATAATTTTTTTCAACTATACTTAATTTTAAAGAATCTGTCTCATTCGTGAGATGGATTCTTTTTTTATTTAAATGGAATATTAAAATTTGAATTCTTTTATACAATAATCTTACAAGGCGAGAGATCAATATTTAAAACTTTAGAAGCTTAAATCAGAAAAATATTTACCGCAAAAGCATCAAAAGAAATGATTAAAAATAGAGAAATTCAAAAGTTTACAACATGTAGAATATTACTTTATTATTTCTTTATTCGCTTTAGACAACATCTTATTTATTCTTTACATGTTCTAAAAATATCTTATCCTAAAAATTTACTTTTTCATAAAAGACTTTTTCAACATCAGAAAAGCAATATGATGTGCAACAAAAAAACCACTGCAAAAGCAATGGTTTAGTATTTCAAGTAAAAGTGTCTTTTAAAAAGAAACTTCATTTACCTCTTTTCCGCGCTGAAAATTCATCGTTTTCTGATTTCCTTTATAGGCAATATTGACTAGGTTTATTTGCTTAGGAAATGCGCTTAAAAGTATCGTATTTTTTATTTTTAAACTGTTGATGTCAGAAACACCACCGGTTTCAAAATACACCCAAACCGTTTCTCCACTTACCTGACTTCCGGTGAAAGTTAAAGTTTTAGGAGAACCATTTACAAATACATCAAAATTATTATTTACATATTTTTTTACTTCAGCTTCAAATCCTGCAGTATTTCTGTTGATTTTTATCGCATCAGAAATATGGCTTGTATTCATTTTAGCAGTAAACTTCAGCGTTTTGCTTCCGTCGATATAGTCTACTTTTGTCATCGAAGAGAAAAAGTCTGCTACAGAAAAACTCATCAGTATAATCAATGTAAAAATACCCGATATATATAAAAATTTTTTCATCTCAATTTATAGATTTACAGCATATTGCTAAATAGGTTTGGTCAAATTTGATGCCAATTAAAAGTTAACATTCACAGAGTACTTATCATAGAAAGCTTTGATGTGAGCTACAGCTTCATCAGCAGTATCTACCACACGGTAAAGATCAAGATCGCCTTCAGAGATCATCCCTTCTTTTAGTAGCGTTTCCTTAAACCATCCTAGCAAACCACCCCAAAATTCAGTTCCTACCAAAACAATTGGGAAACGCCCTATTTTATTGGTCTGAATTAACGTCATCGCTTCTGTAAGTTCATCTAATGTGCCAAAACCTCCCGGCATTACAATAAACCCCTGAGAATATTTTACAAACATTACTTTTCTTACAAAGAAATAATCAAAATTCAGTGAATATAATTTGTTGATATAAGGATTAAAATGTTGCTCAAAAGGTAGGTCAATATTTAAACCAATCGATTTTCCTTCTGCATTGAAAGCTCCTTTATTACCCGCTTCCATAATTCCTGGACCACCTCCTGTAATGACTCCGAAACCTATTTTGGTTATTTTTTCAGCGATTTCTACCGCCATATTGTAGTATTTACTTTCAGGCTTTAATCTTGCAGATCCAAAAATAGAAACACAAGGGCCTATTCTGGCCATTTTTTCGTAGCCATCTACAAACTCTGCCATCACTTTGAAAACCATCCAGCTGTCTTTGGTAATGGTCTCGTCCCAGGTTTTTTCGCGTAAACTATTATGTAATTTAGATTCGTTGATATCTAATTCTGTATTTTCTAAACTTTCGTCTCTCGTTCCTTCAGTTCTCATTCAAATTATTTAAAATATTTTTCTGCTTCAATCACAGATTCCGGTCTTCCTACATCAATCAAAATACTGTCGTGTACAAAACCGTGTATTTTTTCGGTATGCATCAGATCCAGATATTCTTCCATTACAGAAAACTTCCCTTTTCTTTTTATTTTATCAAAAATCACCGGATTAATGCAATGCACCCCGCTAAAAGCTAAAGGTCTAAATCCCTTGTTGAATTCTGCAAGGCGCTGCTCTCCTGTCTGTACATTAAGCCAACCTCTTAAAACCAAGTCATCATTGAACAGCAGTTTTCTCGAACTTTCTCTATCTGAAACCGCTAAGGTAACAAAATCTTTGATTTCTTTGTGATAGCTTACAAAATCATCAATATTGATTTGGGTTAAAATATCAGCATTCATAATCAGGAAATCTTCACCGTGATTGAGGAATTCTTTAGCAAAAATCAAACCACCTCCAGTTTCCAACAGTTCATTCGATTCATCAGAAACCTCAATCTTACAGCCAAAATTATCATTTTCTTTTAAAAACGCAACAATCTGATCACCAAAGTGATGAATATTGATTACAAAATCAGTAATTCCAAATCCTTTGAGATATTGTATATTTCTTTCTAAAAGAGGAACGCCATTCACTTTAGCCAAAGCTTTAGGATGATGGTCTGTAAAAGGTTTTAAACGGGTACCTTTTCCTGCTGCAAAAATTAATGCCTTCATAAATTATGGGTAATGAGTAATTGGTAATGAGTAATTTTAAAACACAAATAATATTAGCGAAGCTAAATATTAATTATTGCACATCACCCATTACTAATGGTTAAGTTGGTGTTGCTCGTCGTGGTGAAGGCTTATTTGTACTTTATCACCGTATTTTTCTTCAATAAATTGAGCGATCTTTATAGCCGAATAAACTGACCTGTGTTGGCCTCCTGTACACCCGAAATTGATTTGCAGGTTTTCAAAACCTCTTCCCAAATAATTATCGATGTTAATTGAAACTAAGTTTTTAATTAATTCTAAAAACTGAGGCATCTCTGTTTTTGTTTCTAAATATTCCTGAACACCAATATCATTACCGGTTTGTATTTTATACTCTTCTACTCTTCCTGGGTTTAAAATTCCTCGGCAATCGAATGTAAAACCACCTCCGTTACCTGAGTCATCTTTAGGGATCCCTCCTTTTTTGTATGAAAAACTGTGGATGTCTATGTGTAGCATATTTTATTATTTATAATTGATTGTTGATAAATGATGATTGATTGATAACTATTTTTTCAGGACATTTTTGTCATTTCGTAGGAATCTAAGCACTATTAATTCTATTCAATAATTGAGATTCCTCCAGAATGACAAATCTTATGTTTAATCAAACTTAATAGTTTAATTTACCTTTAATATTTCTAATATTTTAAATTTGACTTTTTCAGAACTCAGCTGTCCAATTACTTTTTTCAGCTCGGGATAATTTTTCATCTCATCCCAAATTTCTGAAAACTCTGTAATATTTTGAATGCCTTTATCGATACTTGCGATGAAATGTTGCTTTCTTTGAATAAGCCCTCGGAAGCCATATGCTCCCAAAACCTGTAAAAACCTCATCATCTGAATTGGCTTTACCGAATTTCTTAGTTGAGCCTGAGTTTCCTTATTATCAAACTGTTGAATATAAAACTCCAGCATTTCATTTTTAAAATCTTCAGGAAAATTGGCTTTAGCTTGGAATAAAAAAGAAATTACATCATACATTAAAGGACCTTTCATAGCCGACTGGTAATCGATAAAAGAAACTTTATTCTCATCTTTTACCAAGATATTTCTTGCCTGAAAATCTCGAATCATGATGCCTTTCGGCTTAAAATTTCCTATGAGATTGATGATTTTTTTGAACTCTTTCAGCAAAGAAGATTTGTGATATTCTAGTTCTAAAACATCTGCGACGAAATTTTTGAAATAATACAGATCATGCATTATTGGAAGCTCATCATAACTTTCATATTCAAATGTTTTTTGAAAGTCTATTTTATCTTTGGTCTTTTCCTGAAGATCAAAAAGCTCTTTAAGAGTTTGCTTTACCAAATCTTGCACATTTTCTGACAAACCTTCTTCAGCAATGATTTCTGAAAAAGTTTTTTCGCCTAAAAACTCCTGAATATATAATTTCCGATCTTCTGAAACAGAAAATATTTTAGGAGTATTGAGATTCAATTCAGAAAACACGCCCGAGAAATACAGAAAACATTCGTTTTCGGCAATGTTCTCATTGTAGGTAAGAATGTATTTTCCTATTTGATTTTGAGCCAAAAAATTGACTCTTGCAGAACCGCTTTGAGCTAAAGTAATAAATTCGGTTGATTTTTCACCAAAATGGTTTTCAAAAAATCTTTTCGCGTTTTCAGAAGTCATATATGGTAACAAATATACTAATTTACAGGCTAATTGCTATCTTTGCAGCATGTTAAAAGACTTTAAGCCTGTTTTGAGCATCCTGTTGCGCTTTATCATCATTTATTTGGTGTTGCTTTTTGCGTATCAGTTTTATCTTAATAGTTTTAAAGAATCTGGTCTCGACCCTTATTCACGTAGTATTGCAGAGCAAGTAGCTACCATACAAAATAAAATAGGCTACACCACATCATTATATAATGATGTTTCTAAAGAGCAGGTTTGGTTTTATGTTAATGAAAAGTATGTTAGCCGAATGGTAGAAGGCTGTAATGCGATTTCGGTAATCATTCTTTTTACAGCTTTTATTTTTGCCTTTTATAAAGGGCCTAAAACTTTCGTTTTTATTGCAGTAAGCCTCTTATTGCTATACGTAATGAATATTTTACGGATTATAGGACTTAATATTGTAACCAGAGACCACCCAGAATACAACAGAATGGTACATGATTATGTTTTTCCGGCTGTGATTTACGGAAGTGTGGTTATACTTTGGTTGGTTTGGATTAAATTTTTTGCTTTAAAAAATGAGAATTCTTAGTTGGTTTTTAGTCCTCTTAGGAGTTTGCGGACTCATGGGTGTGAGAATACTGGAAGAGCAGATTTTTTACGACCCTTTTTTGAATTATTTTCACGAAGGCAATAAAAACATTCCTTTCCCGGAATTTGAATGGGGAAAACTGATAATCAGTCACATTTTTAGATTTGTTTTAAACCTATTTTTCTCATGTATTATCATTCATTTTTTATTTAAAAATAAAGAATGGACAGTTCAAGGAGCGGTTTTAATTTCTATTATTTTTGCAATTACATTCCCAATCTATCTTTACTGTATCTACGACAGATTTGATATTGGCTATCTTTTCTCTTTCTATATGAGAAGGTTTGTGATACAACCTTTGATCCTGCTTTTGATTGTTCCTTTGTTTTATTATAGAAAGCAGATGATATTGAGGGATTCAAATTATTGATCTGTAAGAATCTCAAATATTAAGATAGCGCTCCTAAAGGAGCGCTTCGTTGTGCTCGTTTTAATTTTTGGCTACACAGATATCACTCCTACGGAGTATTTTTGTAAAAATTATAAAAATGGGGTTACATTGATTCAATGAATTATTCTCATAAAAAACAGCACCTATCCTAGAGCAAATTAATTATCATAAACAAAGTTTTTTATACTTTGGAGCAATGTGTTTAAACCTCACAGGTTTTGAAAACCTGTGAGGTTTGTTTATTAATAGCCCCGATTGCAGCGGTTACCCCGCAACTTGCGTTGGAAAGTTGGAGGGATTTAGAGGATGGAAAAGCGACCGTGTGAGGAGTATGAGCGGAGAGCGGGAAATAGCTTCTAAAAAATTAATCAACGGTATGTTTTTCTACTCTTGTTACATTTTCTGCCGTCCATTCTACCCTTTTTACAAATGGTTGTTTTCGTACTGGGCAATCCATAATCTGGCAAAGTGGGCAAGAAATGGTCTTGCAATCATCCATGTGGAAATTGAATTCAACGGTACGCTTAGTGTTTTTAGCTAACAAAAGAATTACATTTTCCATTTCCTTATGCGCTTCACGAAGGCTGTAATAATACGGCAAAGTAATGTGCGCATCGATGTGCAGCGACGAACCAAACTGCTGGATCTTCATGTTGTGAATGTCAATCCATTCTATTTTTCTGTTTTTTTCGAGAAGATCAATAATGTTGTTTAGAAGTTCGGGATCTTGTTCGTCCATAATTCCGCGAAGGGATTTTCTAACAATTTTATAGCCCACAAAAATAATGTAGAAACCGAATATTAAGGCAACCATAGAGTCAATCCAATAGATCTTGGTAAAGTACACGATGATTAAACTGATCACCACTCCTAAAGTAGTAATCGTATCTGACTGCAAATGCTTTCCGGAGGAAATTAAGACCAAAGAATTCTCTTTTTCTCCTTTTTTAATAGAAATATAGCCCAAAATATAGTTAATAATCGCTGTCACTGCAATAATGGCGATTCCCCAATCTAGCTGTCCTAAAACTTTACCTGTTATTAAACTGTTTATCCCTTCGTAGATAATCATTACCCCTGCAATAGCAATCAATGCACCTTCAATTCCGGAGGTTACAAATTCTACTTTTCCGTGACCGTATGGGTGATCTTCGTCTTTAGGTTTTGAAGCCAAATGCAATGAATACAACCCCATGAATGCGCTGATGACATTAACGATACTTTCCATAGCATCAGAAAACACAGCATCGGAATCTGTAAGTTTCCAAGCGATAATTTTCCCAACGAATAAAATAATCCCGAAAACGGCAATGATTTTCTGGAAGCCTATTTTGTCTTTACTTATATCTTTTGTTGCCATTTTTCTTTAATCGTTTGAAATTTAAATAAATATCAAAAATTTTATTTTTTTTGATAGGATTTTATCCTATCCTTTGTTAGGTCGTCCTTTCAGGACTTATTCGAACAATTAATTATGATAAACTTTTGTGTTTTTTTAATAGGATTTTATCCTATTCTTCATTAAATCGTCCTTTCAGGACCTGTTTAGCTATTAACTAACAACCAATCACTATCAACCAAAAATTATTTGATAAAAAAAAGAATCTCTTTTGGAGACTCTTTTCTTTTTTGTTAGGTTATACTAAGTTGTTTGCTATTAAGTATTCTGCAATCTGTACTGCGTTGGTAGCAGCGCCTTTTCGCAGATTGTCTGCTACAATCCAGAGGTTAAGTGTTTTCGGCTGCGAGAGATCTCTTCTAATCCTTCCGACGAAAACCTCATCTTTTCCTTCTGAGTAAAGCGGCATTGGATATTCGTTGTTTTTTACGTTATCCATTACGACAACTCCTGGAGTTTCTGACAAGATTTTTCTTAATTCATCCAAATCAAATTCGTTTTCAAATTCGATATTTACACTTTCAGAATGACCTCCTTGTACAGGAACTCTCACTGCAGTTGCAGTTAAATTGAATGTATCGTCA
The DNA here is from genome assembly GCF_001677955.1 of Chryseobacterium sp. BGARF1. Classification (GTDB taxonomy): domain Bacteria; phylum Bacteroidota; class Bacteroidia; order Flavobacteriales; family Weeksellaceae; genus Chryseobacterium. The sequence goes on along the minus strand of NZ_LELA01000080.1, from coordinate 77,341 downwards.
CCTAAAATTTTCTTAGGCTCTTTCATTAATTTAATTTCTTCTTTGGTATAATCATCATCCGAAAACACATCACAATGTGGCAATGCATTTTTGAAGATCTGATAAGGGTAAACTTTAGCAACAGAGTCATCTCCGCTGATTTCTCCGTTTAGCTGATCTACAGCAGCTTTTCCTGTACCTGTTACAGACTGATAGGTAGAAACAACTACTCTTTTTAAATCATATTTTTTATTCAAAGGACCTAAAACCATGACCAACTGAATGGTAGAACAGTTTGGATTTGCAATAATCTTGTCTTCTTTTGTTAAAACATCAGCATTAATCTCCGGAACTACTAATTTTTTAGTTGGATCCATTCTCCAGGCTGAAGAATTATCGATTACGGTAATTCCTGCTTCAGCAAATTTGGGAGCATATTCTAAAGAAGTATCACCTCCTGCAGAGAAAATTGCGATATCCGGTTTGGCAGCTATAGCGTCGTCGATGCTTACGATAGTATAATCTACCTGTTTATACTTCACCTGTTTACCAATAGATCTTTCCGAAGCTACCGGAATTAATTCTGTTACAGGGAAATTTCTCTCTTCGAGAACCTTAAGCATCACTTGTCCAACCATTCCTGTTGAACCTACTACAGCTACTTTCATTGAATAAATAAAATTATTAAGTTAATATATAATTAAGCTCCAAAGACCCTTGTCCATGGAAATGCGAATGCAAATAAACCTACTGCGATCAACCCCATGATCACGATTCCTAAAGAAATGGTGTCATTAGATTTTACTTTTCTATTGATGATGGTCATCAAAACGGCAGCAATAAGCATTGAAAATGGATGTTCTACATACTGAAATCTTAAGTCAGCGTTTTTCATTACAGCTCCCATATCCAATCCTTTAGTAAAGTTCATAATCAGCATAACGATCCCGATTGTAAACTGAACGTGGAAGAAGATCATAGTAAATAAAGTAACTTTCTTCAGTAACTTGTTTACTTTCCCGCTATATCCGAACATTACGGTTAATAAAGCGACGATGAATAGTGCTGTTAATCCAAGTTCCAAATAGGCAAATCCTTTATGAGCACTCAGTAAAATTTTGTAAAAATCCATACTTCTATTTTTTCTATTTTTAAAGTATACAAATATAAAAAAATCCCAGCGATAAAGCTGGGATTTGATATGTAATAAAACTGAATTTATTAGAAGTTGAAAGATAAATTGGCAGCCCAAGTTCTTCCGAATCCGAAGAATACTCTGTTTGAAGTATCAATTCCTTTATAGAAATTCGCTGGATTGTTGATGTAAGTATTATACAATGCCTGTGCTTGCGCATCTGTATTTGTTTGAGTTTTGAAGTCTCCAACATTTTTAACAAAATTATTTGTTGCTCCATCAGCGATATAAGTAGTATCAAACAAGTTATACACGTTTACTCCTACTGTAAAGTATTGAGCGGTGTTTTTCATTCTAATTTTATATGATGCACCAATATCAAACAAGTTGAAATCTGGCAACTGAAGAGAACCTCTCTCTTGATTAGCTACCGTAGTGAATGTTGCTGCATCGATAGAAGAATATAACTCTCCAACATACCTCCAAGTACCATAAATATTAAGGTCTCTTACCGGTCTTACTGTAGCACCTAAAGATGCGGTAACTTGTGGAATACTGTTGCTGCTGCTTCCTCCTACTTTTACACCATCTAAATAAAGTGTATTAGTAGTTTTTGTACCTACTACTGCAACTGGATTGTTGTTATCATCAAAATTTGTTCCTGTAGCATTTCCTTTGTATTGGTAGTCTCCATAAGATAACATCCCTTGGAATTCTAAGAAATGGAATGGCTTATAAACCGCATCTACTTCTACACCCATGTGAAGTTGAGTAATTCCACTGATTTCAGAATATCCATTAACTGTACTAACTCCTGTTGGAGTTGTAGAATCTGCAACGTCAAATACTTGTCCTGATCTTCTTAACCATCTGTCTTTCCATTCAGTTCTGTATAAGTTAACATTAGCTGTTAATTTAGGAGATCTGAAACCGTACCCAATTTCTGCAGAGAAAATTTTCTCATTCGTTAAACTTGGGTTTAAGACCTGTAAATTACTTGGATAAACAGAGTTCATAAAAGGCTGTTTGCTGTAATAACCAATATTTGCGAATACATTATGGTAATCGTTAATATTGTAATTAGCACCACCTTTTACATTATATCCCAATAAATCTTTAAATCCTGTTTTAGTATTAACTGCTTGACCTTGTTGAATAGTAACACCATCTTTCACAAAGTTATCAATCCTTTGATAAGATTGGTTTGAAACTGATCCTTGTAAGAATGCAGATAATTTATCTTTAGTATATTCTACCTGAGCAAAACCACTGTACCAAAGAACTTCTCCATCATTACTATAGCCTACCTGATCAGATATAGGAGCCGTTTTTCCCCCGAAAGGATTCCAAGAAAGCTTTTTGTAATCATATGCATTTGTAACATTATATGGAGCTACATTTGCATTAAGAGTTTCTTTATAAGAATTAGCGTTATATAAATCTGAAACTACTTGATAATGATAGCCATAATAGTATCTGTTATCAGTCCCAACTGAAAAGCTTAAATTATCATTAACTTTGTGTTGAAAATTTGCTAAAATTCCGTACCAGTTATGAGAGTTTACACTTGCTCTCCTTACAATACCATCTCTAACTGTTGAAACTTTTCCTGTTACAGGATCCGTAACTTGGTAAGGAGCTCCAGCGTTTAAACCATTATTTAAAGCAAAAATTTGATCATAATTAAAAGTCCCATCAGTTCCTCTGTATGAATTAATATTTGATGTTGTAGGGTTTCCGCTACTATTAAACTTTCCTGTCCAATAACTTCCTAAATCTCCAGTTCCACCACCTCTACCGTTAGACATATATAAAACGGTACTTAGTTTAGACTTTTCATTCATCGTCCAGTCCCAGTTTACCATCATAACTGGTTTTGCATAATAGTTTGATCTGTTTGCAATAGCATATCTGTCGCCATTAGCTCCAGTTTTATATCCAAAATCAGAATTATACTGTCTGTATGGTGTATTGTCGTTATCAGGATTAAATCTAATATAATTAGCAATAGTTGGAGCGAACGTTCTCTGATCGTGCCATTGTGGAGAAGACGTTAAAGTAAACTGGAAGTTATGTTTTTTGTTTGGCTCCCATCCTAATGCAAAATAATAAGCATAAGATTCAAAGTCAGTATTGTCAATATAAGTTCCTCCGCTCGTTCTACTTGTTAAGAATGATGTAGACCATCCGTTCTCACTTTTCCCTGTATTATATGCAAATGATGTTTTTAAATAATCATCATTACCTACTCCTAAACGTACTACACCTCCCTTCTTCATGTCTGCTGTACGAGTAATAAAGTTCATGGTACCTCCTACAGAAGCAATTCCTAGTTTAGAAGAACCTAAACCTCTCTGAACTTGCATAAAGCTTGTTACGTCAGCAAGACCAGTCCAGTTTGAGAAATAAACAGATCCACCTTCCATGTCATTTACCGGCATACCGTTTACCATTACAGCAATGTTTCTTGATTCGAAACCTCTCATGGTAATACCTCCGTCTCCAAAACCACCTCCTGATTTTGTAGCGTATACAGATGGCGTTGTGTTTAAAATCTCAGTAAGCTCCTGATTTCCTAATCTTTCGACAATTTGCGCTGCTTTTATAGTAGATGCAGCAACTGGTGTTTTTCTATCTTTTGCGATATCGGTTACACCTTGTAAAATAACTTCCTCAATGTCTTTAGACTTGGTTTTTACCGAGTCTTGAGTTTCTTGTGCGTAATAAACACTTGCCGTAGAAAGCGTGATTAACACAGTTAGCATCGATTTGTTGATTAATTTCATAATCGTAAGTAATAGTTAGAATTAAATTTTATGCAAAATTCGACAAATAAAAATTAACTATTATTAACTTAATGTTAATTTTTAACGATTCTTAACAAAGGTTAATTCACTGATTTTCAAAGCAAAATACAAAAATCGAATTATGAGGTGAAAAAAATCATATTATTTAATTTTTAACAAAATACCTTTGTTTTTATTAAAAATATAATGTTTTACATAACAGCTTTTAAACTTAAATCGATATTATTAGCAGAATGAGTAAGCGCCCCTACAGAGATAAAAGTAACTCCTGTGGTAGCAATATCTTTTAACTGATCTCTTGTAATTCCGCCGGAAGCTTCGCTTTCACAAGAGCCATTAATAAGCTTAACTGCTTTTTTCATTGTAGCAACATCCATATTATCGAGCATAATTCTATCAACCTTAGCATTGATTGCCTCCTGTACTTCTTCAAGGTTTCTGGTTTCTACTTCGATCTTCAATTTTTTCTTTGACTTTTTTACATAGTCTTTTGCCATTTTTACGGCATTGGTAATACTTCCGTTATAATCAATATGATTGTCTTTCAACATAATCATATCATACAAACCGTATCTATGATTGGTTCCGCCACCGATGGCAACTGCCCATTTCTCGCAAACTCTGAAGTTAGGAGTCGTTTTTCGGGTGTCTAAAAGTTTTGTTTTCGTACCAATCAGTCTAGAATCCCAATCGTGAGTTAATGTTGCAATTCCGCTCATTCTCTGCATACAATTGAGAACTAATCTTTCCGTTGAGAGAATTGATCTTGCGCTACCAGTCACAATGAAGGCGATATCTCCAGATTTTGCAACCTCTCCATCTTTAATATAATTTTCAACAATCAAGTTTTTATCGAAAGTTTTAAAAATAATTTCAGCCAGCTCAACGCCAGCCAAAATGCAGTTTTCTTTCACCAAAAGTTTTGCACTCTGCTGAAGGTCTTTAGGAATTGTAGACAATGTAGAGTGATCCCCATCCTGAATGTCTTCTTCTAAAGCATTTTTTATGAATTGTTTTAAAACTTTATCTGTAGCGTAGCTTGGTCTATTCATTATTCTATTTTTTTTAATTCTTTTTCAACATCTTCTATTGATGGAAGATGTGATCTTAAATTTTCGGGTAATATTTTTTTAAGCTCATAAGAAGAAATCCCTAAAGGCTTATGTAGGTCGGTAAGCGAATATTCTGCAATAATTTCATTTTTATCTTTACAGATAATCATCCCAACGGTAGCATTGTCATTTTCGTCCCGCATCTGCTTGTCGACCGCTGTGACGTAGAAGTTGAGTTTTCCTACAAATTCAGATTCGAAATGTCCGGTTTTCAATTCTATTACAACATATCTTTTCAGTTTGATGTGATAAAAAAGCAAATCTATAAAAAATGACTGATTGCCTACTGATATTTCAACTTGCTTACCTACAAAAGCAAATCCACTTCCAAGCTCAATTAAAAATTTAGAAATATTTTCAGTTAAAGCATTTTCTAGCTCTCTTTCTTTATAGCTCTCTGTGACATTAATGAAATCAAAAATATAGGGATCTTTGAGAGTTTCACGAATTAAATCACTTTCATAATCAGGGAGCGTTTTGGAAAAATTGGTGATTGCCTTTCCTTGCGTATCTATAAGTTTTCCTGAAATCATATTGAGCAAAATAGCTCTACTCCAACCATTTTCTATAGTTTTTTCAATATAAAAATGAGCTTCTTTCGGGTCTTTGCATTTTGTTATTAATGTGACGTGATGCCCCCACGGAATAAGAAAGATCTGACCACTCAATTCGTCAACAAGTTGTTGACGATTTTCATCTTTCTGATTATAAAACAAGTAGAATCTTTTACAGTATTTTAAATTGCTCTCAGAAAACCCTTTTATTTCGGGGAATTCTGAGCGCAAATCTTTGCTTAATTGCGAAAAGAAACCTGAGCCATAGCTATTTTCAAAATTTCTTTCAGAAATCTCTTTTCCCAAATCCCAATACATTTCTATCAGAGCAGAATTCACCTGAATTGCCGCTTTGATTTGGCTTTGCTGAATTTTTTGTTTTAAATCTAAAATCCAACTAATGTATTGTTCATTGCTTTTTTCCAGCATTATTGCTTGATTTTTATGCTTGAATTAAATCTTTATTGTAAAATGCACCTTTATTTTGCGTCATTTCCATTGATTGGATGATGATGAGATGCGCAACCGTAGTAAGATTTCTCAGTTCTGAAAGTTGAGGCGAGAGAATAGAATAATGATAAATTTCGTCAACTGCAGCAGCAATTTCGGCATGTTTCTGCAATGCCATTTTTAGTCTGCTATTGCTTCTCACAATCCCAACCAGGTTGCTCATCATTTCTTGCAGCTGCTTTCGGAGATAAGAAACAATGACCATTTCGTCAATAATTTTCATTCCTTCTTCATTCCATTCTGGAACTGCTTTTAAATCATCAAAATTAAAATTATTCTCTTTTAACAATTCTACGGTTTTCATCGCTGCATTATGACCAAAAACCAAACCTTCCAATAAAGAGTTTGAAGCTAATCTGTTAGCTCCGTGAAGTCCGGAGTTGGTACATTCTCCAACAGCGAATAAATTATTTAATGAAGATTGTCCGTCTTTATCAACATCAATTCCACCCATCAGATAATGACAGGCCGGAACTACCGGAATAAGCTGCACGAAAGGGTCTACCCCTTCGCTTTTACATTTTTTATAAATATTAGGAAAATGTTCTAAAAACCTTTCCTGATTCATTTCACGACAATCAAGGCCAACATATTCGTCACCTGTGATTTTCATTTCGGCGTCAATTGCTCTTGCAACGATGTCCCTAGAAGCCAATTCTTCCCTTTCATCATATTTATGCATAAACTTTTCCCCTTTTTTGGTTCTCAGTTTTGCACCATCACCACGAACAGCTTCAGAAATTAGAAATAACATCCCATCAAGTTTGCTGTACAAAGCGGTCGGATGGAACTGATAATATTGCATATTGCTTACTTTTCCTTTTGCACGGGCAACGAAAGCAATCCCGTCTCCTGTTGCAATGGTAGGATTTGTAGTGTTTTTATAAACATGACCAGCTCCGCCTGTTGCAACTAATGTGATCTTCGAAGTGATCTTTTTTATTGATCTTGATTTTTCGTCTAAAATATAGGCTCCGTAGCAATTGATCTCGCCTTCATTTAATTCTTTTCCCGGAACATGATGCTGCGTAATGATATCGATTACGTAATGATGATCGAGTATTTCTATATTTGGGCTGTTTTTAACCGTTTGAAGCAAAGCTCTTTCAATTTCAAAACCGGTAATATCTTTGTGATGTACAATTCTATTTTCGGTATGACCGCCTTCTCTTCCTAAAGCAAATTCGCCATTTTTCTTATCAAAATTGGCGCCCCATTCTACAATTTCATTAAATCTTGCGGGAGCTTCTCTTACGACCATTTCTACAACATCACGTTTGTTTTCGCCATCGCCGGCTCTCATGGTGTCTTCGATGTGCTTTTCGAAATTATCATTTTTAGAATCAGTAACCACCGCCAAACCACCCTGAGCATATTTGGTATTGCTCTCATCTTCATCTGATTTTGTTACAATGATTATTTTGGCATCGGGAAACTGTTCTGAAACTTTTATGGCATAAGATAATCCGGAAATTCCGGAACCAATCACTAATACATCCGCTTTTATCATATTCTTGCTTTAAGACGACCGTCTATCTAAATAATTAAATAAATTTAAACAATTTTTCGCTTGGCTTTCTCACTTTTTTCATATGCTGAAACTGATCTTCTCCTGATCTGTACCCCAAAGCTAAAGTAACTGTCACTTTTTCTTTTTCAGAATCTATATTCAAAACTTCTTCAATGATATCTTGTCTGAAACCTTCCATAGGGCAAGTGTCTATATTTTCAATCGCTGCAGCATACATTAAATTGGCTAAAACGATATAAGACTGTTTTTCTGCCCAAATTAAAATATCATCATGCTCCTGTCTTCCAAAATGGCCTGTAATGCTGTTTCTGAATAAGTCTAAACTTTCCACAGGTTGATCACGCACTTCAGAGATGTGTCTGAAATATCCATCGAGATAAGTTTCTTCAATATTTTTTTTAGAAACTAAAATAATGAGATGCGAACATGTAGAAATTTGTGAAGGGTTGTAAAAAGCTGGTATCAACTTTTCCTTCATTTCCTGACTCTCTACTACGAATATTTTATAAGGCTGAAGTCCCAGCGAACTTGCCGCAAGTTTTCCAGACTCAAGGATACTGAGAAGGGTTTCTTGCGGAATAATCATTTCGGGGTTGAATTTTTTCACAGAATATCTTCTGCTTAAAGCTTCCAAATAATTCATAACAACAAATTTAAGAATTGATGCCGAATAAAGCCTGTTTTAAATAAAATATCTATTTGTAAATTTTCTAAATAAAAAAACCTGCCTCAATGAAGAGACAGGTTCTTTATAAATCTAAATAAATCAGCGAATTACTGACCTTTAATTTTGAAATCATCAATTTCCCACGTTGCCGCTTCGGAAGATGTTGACGTATATTTAAATGCAATTCTTACATTTTTGCCTAAGAATGCTGATAAATCTACATTTCCTGAACTTACCCAGTCACCAAATCCACTATTATTTGTATCTAATAATGCTGGTAAAGCTACCCAAGTAGTTGTTGTAGGATCTCCTGTATAGTTTTCTGTAGCGTAAACCCGAAGAGCAGGTCCAGGAAAATTTACATCAGATGTAAAACTTACTGCTGCTTTGGTTTTTCCTACTAAACTTACTGCTTTAGAAATCAGCCAGTCTTCGTTAACATTATTTCCAGAAGCAAAACCATTCATTATCGCATAATAATTGGTTCCGTTACCTTGGTTTGAAGTTTTCCAAAACTGGTTAGGTCCTGTCACATTTACTGCAGTCCAATCTGTACTGAAACCTCCTGCTGCAAAATCATCTTTATATAATACTGGAAGCGGAACATAAACTGAGCCATCACATCTTGGATTAATAAATTTAATATCTGTAAGCTGAGGAATCCAAAGCTGGTAACTATCATTAAAAATGCTTACAACTGCATAAATATCACCTTTACCTCCGGCTACATCAATAGCACTGGCCGCTTTTATTCCAAAAATAGCACGTCCACTCGTTCTCAAGGTTACTTTATTCCCTGAACAATCTTCTAACGTTCTGTTAGATGCCGCTGTTCCATCAGCATATGTTCTTCCTAGATCACTATTTATAAACTGAAGATCTTTAATTTTAATCCATCTTCCTACGTCTGCTTTTGTAAGTTGAGTAATTGTTCTTTCCGTAGGAACAACCGCTCTTGCTAAAGCATTGCTATCAAATAGATATTTATAAATCTCTTCGTCTTTAATTCTGTAAGCAACAGCAGAAGAAGAATCATTAGACCCTAACTGAAGTTCTCCGTTTACATTTCTAATGTATAAACCTTTCAGTTTAACATTTAGATCTTTTCCTAGTTTAAATCTTTTTTCAAAATATAGATTTGCTCTGTTGATATTGATTTTAATACCTCCAGTAGCATCTTCTAAGTAAAGGTACTTGAACAAGTTTCCAGTAGCGTCATCCGCAATAATTTGCGCTTTAAGATAGAAATCACCGGTAATTTGAACAAGCCCGTTTGGCGCCAAATTCCCTGCTAATTGTTTAACATCAGCAACTGTTTTAGCTGTTAATCCATCTGCACTGAAGTTACATGGATTTGCAGTTTTACCATCAACACGTGGGAAGTGATGATCAACACCATCCGCACCTACACCTTTCATATCAAGATCTGTAAGCTTATTGATATACAATTGATAAATAGAATTAAATCTACTCAAAATTCCGACAAACTTACCTTGTCCCGCAGGAACAATTTGGTTTGCAAAGGATGCATAACCACTGTTTCTTACAATTGCCGTTGATGCATACTTTTGAGTTGCACTAATCCAACCCTGACCAATCGTTCTATCAACAGTTTCTCCGTTCGGAGCAAAGTTGGTACATAAAGCTCTTTCGTCAAATTCTACATTATCAAGTTGTACCAAACATCCTACAAGAGCGTCATTTGCAGCGAACTGAGCCATTGTTAAAACTTTAGGTTTAATATTCGCTCTAATATTACAATCTCTGAAAATGTGGTTTGGAACTTCTTTTTCCAATATTCTCGTTCCGGCAGGAGTGATTTGGCCTAATTGTTTTACACTACCATACGCTGTAACAGCAAGACCTTTCAGATCAATATATACTTTATATCCTTGTGGAAATCTCGTATATGTGCTTACCATATCCACGCTTATCGTTAAACCTTCTGTAGGGTTTTCCGGATCATCCTGAATATATATCGTTTTATAGATATTCCCAGATTCGTCTGTAGAAGACACATATCCTTCAACATAAGCATTCTCTGTAATTACTTCATTTAAAGTCTTCAACTTCAAATCATGCAAAGTCCATTTTACATATTTGTTTTCAGCCTTTGTATAATAATCAGCAGTTCTACACTGGTAATTCTCAAGATTGGGTTCATCATATTTGTCGTCATGCACACAGCCTGTAATAATTAGGACTGTAATGAGAGCAAAAATATAGGAGAAAATTAAATTAAATTTTTTCATAATAGTCAATAGTTTAGAATCTTAAATAAACATTAGTAAAGAATGTTCTTCCTCTGTCGTACCAAAGTTTTGGACCGAAATAAGGTGTCCCTCTGTTGTTTTCTTCCAGAGCTTGAGGGAAGTTTGCAAGCCTTCCTTGCTCAAAACCTCCGGTAACGTAATCTCTATTATTTAAAATATTATTTACCGAAACACTGATCCCCATTCTGTATTTTCCGAATTGGAAAGATTTACCCGCATTAGCATTCAACATAAACTGGTCATCGAATTTCTTCTGTGCAGTAAGTTGCTGGATAAGCTCAGGAGTAACACCATCATACAATACATCAGATGTTCCAGGAATAGTATAAAGAGTTGCTGTCTTATTAAGCGCAGAGAAATCTAAATACTGATCCATTAAATAATTAGCGGAAGCACCCACCCACCAATATTTCGGTGAATTATACTTTAATCCAAAAGAGAATGCTTTTTGAGGAGTTCCGGCAACTTTATAATCTTTGATATTTGCTTTTCCATAGCTTCTGAATCCGATTTGGTCATCAAATGAATATACCTGAGGAGTGTTTGTAAATTTATATTCACCTACACTTGCAACACCGGTTGCGTTTAATGTAGGTGTAATTTTAACATCAAATCCTAATTCAGCACCCATATATCTCTTATCAGCACCACTCATCGCTTCGTTGATCAACGTATTATACGCTCCTGAATTTGTAGATGATGATGATGCCGCATAATACCTTGAAATTTCTGTTGAATTACTAATTGTTGTATAATAACCTGATAACCTTAATTTTAAAACTTGTCCTCTCATGATGTAGCTCAAATCGTTTGAATTAACTATTTGATTTTTTACACCTGGAGTTACAAAATCGACAACTCTTGGGTTAATATAAATCTCGTTAAACGTTGGTGCTAAACTAAAGAAAGCCCCGTTGTAAACGATAAAGTTTTTACCATTGATTTTGTAAGTGATTTTACCTTTGATTCCGGCATCTAAAGCATCATAAATAGCACTTTTACCTTTAGAATTATTTGCAAATTCAGCAATTCCACTTCTGTAATCACCATTTCTGTAAGCTTCAGAGTATGAAGAGAAAATAGATGCTACAATATTAAATTTGTTGAAATCAATCTCTGTAGAAACGTTTAAAGTATAATGATTTTTATGAAGTTGATAAGAATACTGCGTTCTGTCTCCTTCTTTTACTTTATAGTTTTCATCATCAATATTATAACGTGCATCATTATTAAAAGGATTAAGATTATTAGCATAATTAGCACCTAATAGATCCTTAACTCTTCTAAAATTATCCGAATTTAAATTTTGAAAATTAAAATTGATATTCAACTTCCAGTTTTCCTTTAATCTTGTATCAAAGTGAGACGCCCAGTTGAACGTTTTATCTTTATTTACATCTTCAACTAAACTATATGAAGCTCCTTTTACTGAACCATCCATATTGGTAAGGTTCAAACGATTAGTATTATATAAATAATTCCAATCGATTTGCGACTGCGCTCTAAATTCGTCAGCTGTTAAAAGACCGTAACTTGGTAATTTTCTGTAATAAGTAGGGTTTGGATCTGCTGCGTGGAACCAGTCTAGTCTGCTTCTAGCATCGCTTCCGATCTGGTAAGAAACTGTATTGATCCAGTTTGAATTTTTACCTATTTTCAAATAATCAGTAAGCATGAACATCGGTTCGAACACTTTTCTGATTCTTGAGTTTCTCTTTTCACCATCTTGCCATCCCCAGTATGAGTTGTAATCTTTACCCATGATGTCATAAACCTCCTGAGTGTTTGGTGAGTTTGAAGCTCTGTAAGTAGGAGATCCAAAACCGGTGAAGTTAATAGAGTGTCTTTCACTGAATTTTTTCTCAACTGATGCGAAATAAGCATAAGCATCCTGGTAAACTCCATCGATGATTGCATTATCACCCCATCTTCTACTTCCAGAGAATGTAAATGCCCATCCACTTTTGCTCATTCCTGAAGAATAAGTTGCCATTGCTCTGTGCAAATAACTTCTGTTTGTGAATGAATAAGCTAAAGATGTTTGTTTTCTGTAAGAAGAAGCTCTAGTATTATAATATGCAACACCACCCAAGTTACCAAAAGCATATTCTGACGGCGTAATATTATCTACATTTTCATAAGGATATCTTGTAACATCATTCAAACCACCCCAGTTGTTGAAGTCGATTCTTCCGTCATCGTTTTTAGACATCGAAACTCCATTGAACATCACATCTTCAAAACGGTTATCTACCCCTCTTGGTCTGAACCAATAAGCACCTAGCTCAAAAGCAGAAACATTTTGAAAAGCATCTCTACCTGAACTCAAAAGACCTACTGTTGGTTGCATTGAAGAACCTCCATCTTCAGTATCAGTTGCAGAATCATCAATCACAACAACCCCAGCATCTGTTCCCAAACTGTTGTTTAGTACAATGACACCTAAGTCTTTTCTTTTCTCATCAGCAGTTACATCAAACTCTAAAATTTTAGATTCAAAATTTGGCTTCGTAACGGTAATAAGATAATGTCCCGGCTTTAAATCTACAAACTGGAAGTAACCGATTTTGTCTGCAGTTACGTCATCAACAGATTGTTCAAGATCAACCTCTGCTCTCTCTACCGGCTTACCATCCTGACCTTTAACATACGCATAAACAGTAGTTTGAGCATAGTAATAAGATGCAGGTAATAGTGTAAACAAAGAGATTAGGGATAGTTTTTTAATCATAATAAACTTATTTTTTTCACCTTCTTTATTTAAGGGGCAACAAATTTAGGATTATTTTCATAAACAAAAACATTTTTACTACTTCATTCTATTAATTATTCTTAACACTCAATAATACTCTCAATAAAAAGCCCTTATTATGATTTAATTCAAAAATACTTCTTAAGATTAATTTAATATCTAAATGATTTTAAAAGTTGTAATTTTAGCCCCTCAATTTTTTGAATTTTTTAAAAACATGAAAAAATATCTTATCCTTTTTGCGGTATTGTGTTTTAATTTTGGTTTTTCTCAGCAAAAACAAGTTAAAAGAGCAACCGTAGCTTTCCTGAATGTAGAAAATCTTTGGGACACCATTGCATCCGCAGATTATATTGATGGAACTCTTCCTTTTTCTAATCCTAAATTTCACAGAAGTGTACCAATCGATTCTCTAAAGTTTTTGGAAACTACTGAAGACTACAAAGGAGAATGGAGCAATGAACTTTTAGTAGGAAAAAAAGTAATTCGTCATCAAATCTTAGCGACTGACTTCACGGCAAACAGCCCAAAAAGATGGGGAACGAAATACTATAACCAAAAATTAGCCAACGAAGCAAAAGTAATTTCTGAACTTGGAAGACAGTACACCAACGATAACCCGGCAATTTGTGGTTTAATTGAAGTAGAAAACAGACAGGTAATTGAAGACCTTATTAAGCAACCCGTTTTAGCTAAAAGTAATTATGGAATTGTACACTACAACTCGTATGATGCAAGAGGTATTGACATCGCTATTATTTATCAGAAAAGCAGATTTATAGTTCAAAATTCTTACACTAAAGAAATAAAAGTCTACAACGAAGACGGAAGAAGACAATACACAAGAGATGTTCTTGTAGCAGTAGGACTTTTGGATGGTGAAAAAATTGCGGTTTTCATGAATCACTGGCCTTCAAGAAGCGGTGGTGAAGCAGCTTCACAACCTAGAAGGAACGCAGCTGCTGCCGTTTTGAAAGGTGAAATGGATAAATTATCTGCAGAATACCCTGGAATCAAGTTAATTTCAATGGGAGATTATAATGATGACCCGGTAAGTCCGAGTTTGAAAAAACATCTTGGCGCAGTAGAAAAGCCAGAAGACTTATCTGACAAAACTCCTTATTATAATTTAATGTACAAATTATATAAAGCTGGAGTTGCTTCTTTGGCCTACAGAGACGCTCCGAACTTATTCGATCAAATTATTATTTCTCAGAATTTATATTCAAAAGAAAAATTGACTCCTGGTTACAGTGTTTTTAAAGCAGAAATCTATGCTCCGTCTTATTTAGTGAATAAAGAAGGGCAATGGAAAGGCTATCCGCTTCGTTCTTGGGATGGTGACCGATTCACCGGTGGTTACAGCGACCACTTCCCAGCTGTATCAGTTCTTCAGAAAGAATACATCAAAAAATAAAACAAAGGCACTCTATTTGGAGTGCTTTTTTTTGTGTAAATTACTCATTATGAAAAATTTAATCATCATATTATTTACAGTTCTTATTCCATTACATTCATTTGCACAGAGTAATCCTAAAAACGAAAAGGAAGATTCTGCAATGAAACCATCAAAAAATGATGATGGAGAATGGGATTTGATTGTAATCGACACTCAGTTTGATTATTTTATGAATGCTATTGCAAAACCAATGAATCAGTACACTGAAGCTAATTTGAAAAGCAGAAATACCATTTTGGTCAACGAGTGGAATTCCTATTTTATGTCAGGAAGATATCGTAATATCATTGAATCTTCCATCGACTACGACCCAAGAGAACAATACGGAATTAAATTTGAGTATAAACTATATCAGGTTTTCGCTTATGTTAATTGGAAATACAAACTGAGAATGAATGGGTTGAGCGCAAGCGACACATTCAGATAACAAAAAAAGGTTCAGAAAATTCTGAACCTTTTTTATTTTTAAAGTAACTAAAGATTATTTGTTGAATAATTCTTCTACTTTATCCCAGTTTACAACATCGAAGAACGCAGATACATAATCAGGTCTTCTGTTTTGGTAGTTTAAGTAATAAGCGTGTTCCCAAACATCCAATCCTAAAACTGGAGTTCCTTTTGCATCAGCAACCGGCATTAATGGATTATCTTGGTTTGGAGTAGAAGTTACAGAAACAGATCCGTCTTCATTTTTTACTAACCAAGCCCATCCTGAACCAAATCTTGTTTTAGCAGCTTCAGAAAAATCATTTTTGAATTTTTCAAGACCACCATAATTTTCGATAGCAGCTTTTACGCTTCCTACAGGCTCTTTACTTCCTCCTGGAGTTAAGATTTCCCAGAAAAGAGAGTGATTGAAGTGACCACCACCGTTATTTCTTACAGCTGGTTTTTCAACACCTGTTCTGCAAATTTCTTCGATAGTTAATCCGTCAAGATCAGTTCCTTCGATTGCTTTATTTAAGTTATCAACATACGCTTGGTGATGTTTTGAATGGTGGATTTCCATTGTTTTTGCATCAATTGTTGGCTCTAAAGCTTCGTAAGCATATCCTAATTTTGGTAATTCAAATGACATAAGTTTATTTTTAATGTTATGATTCAAAGTTAGCCAATATTCAAGCCAATATCAAAGATTGTATATTATTTTAATAAATCTTTAACATTGATAATAACAAAAAGATAGCTAAATGTTTATAAAACCATTATTTTTTTAAATTTGTCGTTATGAAGAAAATTTATACAATCTCCACATTATTTTTATTATTGATAAGCTGTAACAATGACGGTATTTCTAAAGATGAATATGCTCTACTTAATGAATCTGTCAATGAAATTCTAAAACCATACGGAATGACTCATCTTTCACAAGATGAAATGAACGAAATTGCCGCTAATAACGGAATTGATTTAAATCGAACAATGAGTGAGAAAGATGCAAAAATAATTGAAGATGCCATTGCAATGAGAAGAAAATTTGAATTTGCAATTTCCGACAGTATCGAAAGTTCTTCTACGAGCAGCAATGTGTATCATTCTCTTTTAGAATTAGACAGTATTGTTCCGGCAAAAGAAAATTTAAAGGCAACAAGTTTAGATTTAACTAAAATAAAATTCCCTGAAAATTACGAAAAGGTAGAAAAGCCAAGCGAAAATGGTGAATTTCTTGGCAAAATTACTTTAAGCCGACCCATCATCGATAAATCGGGTGAGAAGGCAATTATCTATTATCAGAAATGTAAGAACATTACAGGTAACGATTGTATACCAAGATTTATCCGCTTTCGAAAAATTCATAACGAATGGGTTAAAAGAAGTTAATAAAAAAAGCAGTCAAAAATTTGACTGCTTTTATATTTTTAAAGTAAATACTTTATTATCTGTTCATCGACATCAAGAACTCTTCATTATTTAAAGTTCCTCTGATGTTTTTGCTGACAAATTCCATTGCTTCGATAGGATTCATTTCTGAAAGATACTTTCTGAAAATCCACATTCTTTGTGAAGTTACCTCGTCAAGCAACAAATCATCTCTTCTTGTACTTGAAGAGATCAAATCGATGGCCGGATAAATTCTTCTGTTGGCAATTTTTCTGTCTAATTGAAGCTCCATGTTTCCGGTACCTTTGAATTCTTCAAAAATAACTTCATCCATTTTAGAACCTGTATCAATTAAAGCGGTTGCAACTATGGTTAGCGACCCTCCGTTTTCAATTTTTCTTGCAGCTCCGAAGAATCTTTTTGGCTTATGAAGTGCATTTGCATCTACACCACCAGAAAGTACTTTTCCAGAAGCAGGAGTTACAGTATTATAAGCTCTTGCCAACCTTGTAATTGAATCTAAAAGAATCACCACATCATGACCGCACTCTACCATTCTCTGAGCTTTCGCTAAAACTAAGTTAGCTACTTTTACGTGTTTATCTGCAGCTTCATCAAATGTAGAAGCAATTACTTCTGCATTCACACTTCTTTCCATATCGGTAACTTCTTCAGGACGTTCGTCTATTAAAAGTACCATCATATAAACTTCTGGGTGATTGGCTGCGATAGAATTAGCAATATCTTTCAGCAACATTGTTTTACCGGTTTTCGGCTGAGCAACAATCATTGCTCTCTGCCCTTTTCCGATTGGTGCAAATAAATCTACAATTCTTGTTGACATCGTAGAATTATCTCCTGAAAGATTAAATTTCTCTTCAGGGAATAACGGTGTAAGATATTCAAAAGCAACACGGTCTTTAATATATGCTAAATCGCGACCGTTTACCTCAGTTGGCTTTAGTAATGAGAAATATTTTTCGCCTTCTTTCGGAAGTCTTACAATTCCTCTTACGGTATCTCCGGTTTTTAAACCAAAATTTCTAATCTGTGCAGTCGAAACATACACGTCATCCGGTGAAGAAATATAAGAAAAATCTGATGAACGTAAAAATCCGTAGTTATCTGGTAAAATTTCTAAAACCCCTTCAATGCTAACCATTCCGTCGAAGCTGAACTCTTTTTTCTGTTCGTGCTGCTCCTCGTGTCTCTCAGGTCTTTCGGCATGTTGCTGTCTGTTCTGATTAGGATTTTGGTTTTGATTAGGGTTGTTTTGATTAGAATTCTGATTTTGGTTATTGTTCTGATTTCTATTATGAGAATTTCCACTGTTTTGCTGTGGATGGTTTTGACCTTTTTGATTTTGTTGTGACTGACCTTGTTGTGGTCTTTTAGGTCTCTCCTCTTTTGCCTGTGCAGGTGCACTTGGCTGAGAATCTATATTTAAAGGAAGTTCTATCGTTCCCTGCGCTTCAATTTCACTATTTCCTGCAGGAGGTAAAACTCTTTTTCTTTTTTGTCTGTTGTTAGGAGAAGCTGGTTTTTCTTCTGGAGCACTTTCTGTAACTTCTGCTTTCACTTCTTCAGCAGGAGCTTCTTCTACTTTGATTGCCTCTGGTTCTTTGATAACTTCCGGTGCTTTTGCAGGTGGAGTTTCTTTTGGCTCCGTTGCTGTTTCTACTTTGGGTTTTACAGCTTTTTTGGGAGCAGCTTTTTTAGGAGCTGGTTTTACCACCTTTTCCACTGGCTGTTCCTCTGTAACAGCAGTTGGTGTTTCTGTGGTATTGAAGTAATCTTTTGTAACTTTAGGGTTGGAAGCCTGAAAATCTAGAATAGCAAAAATTTTATCATTTTCATTGCTGGTTCTTGCAACCTTAACGCCCAAATCTTTTAAGATTTTAGTCAATTCCGTTACAGATTTTGACCTTAACGTTTCTATGTTAAACATATTTATGTAAAAATGTAATTAGTTGTGAGTAAGAAAAGTAAGTCGGGTGACTTTTGTTTTCAAGTACATTGTATGTTGCAAATCTACACTTATTTTTGAATTGTGCAAAATTTATGTTATTTTTGCTTCTGAATTTAAAATTCTATGTTACAGAGGATACAGACTATTTGGATTTTGCTCTCGGTTTTAGCCGCCGCTTTCCTATATATTACAGGACAGGATGTAGATGTTTTCGGAAAAACTCCGATTATAAGCATTGCATCAGTTGTTTTAGTTTTGCTAGGAGCATTGAGTTTGTTCAGTTTTAAAAACAGAAAAAGACAAATCTTGCTGAATAACATCAGTATTATAATAAACGCTTTGTTGATTGGTGTATTGGTGTACTGGATGCAAAACTTATCCGGAGGAATAGATTTTCCTGAGAAGGGTATTGAGCCGGTTTTTCCATCGATTGCGATAATTTGTTTGTTTTTGGCAAACCTATTTATCAAAAAAGATGAGAGGCTCGTAAAATCTGTAGACAGACTGCGATAACCTTACAACGATTTTTTGAGTGAGAACAGCTTCCTTTTGGGAGCTGTTTTTTTTATTTTCCCACAGATTTACACAACCATTCAGTTTTTTTAAAAACATCAAGATTTTATATTTGGATAATCATTCTTCAAACCTTGTAGGTTTTAAAAACCAATAAGGTTTAGGTAGTAAATTATTAATTTAATCATCATAAAACCTGTGGAGAGTAAATAAATTAAGAAGACTTGCAACATTTCATATAAAATTACGACAGATTCGATTATAATTAAACTAATCAATCTACCTATGAAAAAACTAACCTATCTTTTTCTTTCACTTTTTTCTGTTTCGGCTTTTGCACAGGATGTTTCTGAAGAGAGAGTAAAAACCGTCATTTCAACACTTGCTTCAGACGAAATGAAAGGCCGTGAAATCGGAACACCTGAAAACGATAAAGCAGCAGAATATATCGCTCAGCTTTTTAAAGAAAACAATTTGGAATATTGTACCGGAAAATCTTATCTCGTTCCTTTTGACTATAAAGGAAAAACAGCTTACAATGTATGTGGAATTAAAAAAGGAAAATCTGAAAAGTTTTTAGGATTCTCTGGACATTTTGATCATATCGGAGTAAGCAATAAATCCGGAGACAATATTTACAATGGTGCAGATGACGACGCAAGCGGAATTACAACTTTGGTAGGCATTGCTGATTATTTTAAAAATAAAAAACCTGACTTCTCAATGGTTTTCATGGCTTTTAATGGGGAAGAAAAAGGAATGCTGGGTTCAATTGCTATTTCTGAGGATAAAAATTTAGACCCTATTTACAATAATCTTTCAGCATTATTTAATTTTGAAATGGTGGCAACAGAAGCTGAATTTGGTAAAAATACAGTATTCATTACCGGTGACGAGTTTTCTGATTTGGATGAATTGTTTAATAAAAACGCCGTGAATGGTTTGAAAATTCATCCCGATCCTTATGCGAAGCAACAATTGTTTTACAGATCAGACAATGTAAGTTTTGTAAAAAAGAAAATTATTGCCCATTCTATTTCTACTGCAGACATGAGTAAAATCACCCATTATCATCAGGCAAATGACGATATGAGCATTGTAAATTCTGAAAACATGACGCAGATTATCAATAACTTTGCAAAAACTTTGGAGAAATTAAGCCCTAAAAATTTCAACCCGAAGTATAATGATAAAGTAAATTTCAATTAAAAACGTCTTATCATTATATTTTAATTAATTTTGCTTTCCAATTTTATTGAATGAA
This sequence comes from Chryseobacterium sp. BGARF1, assembly GCF_001677955.1. GTDB lineage: Bacteria > Bacteroidota > Bacteroidia > Flavobacteriales > Weeksellaceae > Chryseobacterium. The sequence goes on along the minus strand of NZ_LELA01000080.1, from coordinate 56,995 downwards.
CGAATATAAAAAAATACTCAAATTTGCACGTCCGCATCAGAAATACATTTACGGGAGTTTATTCTTCAACCTTCTCTATTCTTTATTTCAGATTGCTTCTTTAGGAACCATATTGCCCGTTCTGGGAATGCTTTTTGGTACCATCAAACGTGAAAACTTCAAATCTGCTCCTGTATATTCCGGAGAGCTTGTAGATTTATTTTCTTACTTAAAGACCTATTCTAATTATTATATACAGACTTTAGTTAATGATTATGGTACACTGAATGTTTTGGCCTGGCTTTGCATCATCACGGCATTCATGTTTTTACTGAGAAATATTTTCAGATACTTGGGATCCTTCCTTTTAATTAACTATCGTGTTGGTGTTACCAAAGACCTTCGAGGTGAGATGTACCGTAAGGTTTTATCCTTACCTGTTTCATTCTTTACAGAAAGCAGAAAAGGAGATATGATGTCTCGTATGTCAAATGACGTTGGTGAAGTAGAAGGAAACATTTTAGGAAGTTTGGTTGAATTAATCAATGCTCCGTTTATGTTAATCAGTACCTTAATCAGTCTTTTTTGGTTAAGCTCGGAACTTACACTTTTCTCGCTTTTGGTTTTACCGGTAATGGGAACTATGATTGCACTCATCGGAAAAAGTCTTAAAAAAGATTCTCATGAAGCGCAAAACGAAATGGGAACTATTTTCTCTATCGTTGATGAAACATTAAAATCATCAAAAGTGATTAAGATTTTCAGCGCTGAGAAAATTATGGACAACCGTTTTATGGGCTCCATGCAGAAATGGATCAACAGCTCAATCAGATTGGGTAGAAAAAAAGAATTAGCTTCTCCGATAAGCGAATTTTTAGGTTCTGTTACTTTCTTAATCATTGCTTGGTATGGTGGTAAACAAATTATTGTAGACCAAAGTATTGCTCCCGAAGACTTTTTGGTATTTTTAGGAATGTTCTTTCAGATTTTACCTCCTGTAAAAAGTTTATCAGCTTCTATTTCTAATGTTCAGAAAGGAGAAGCTTCTTTGCACAGAGTGTTGGAAATTTTGGAAGCCGATATAAAAATAGAGGAAATTGCAGAACCTGTTTCTATTTCTACTTTAGATAAACACATCGAGTTTAAAAATATTGGTTTTTACTACGATAAATCTAATTTAATTCTAAAAAATTTCAACCTTACAATTCCTAAAGGAAAAACTGTTGCCTTGGTTGGTCAAAGTGGAAGCGGTAAAACTACAATTGCCAATCTTTTAGCACGTTTTTATGATGTTTCTGAAGGACAAATCTTAATTGACGATACCGATATCAAGCATTTAAAAATCAGTGAATACAGAAAACTTTTAGGAATGGTTACTCAAGAATCTGTATTGTTTAACGACACCGTTTACAACAATATTTTGATGGGTAAACCTGAAGCTACAAGAGATGAAGTAATTGCTGCTGCAAAAATCGCCAACGCAGATTCATTTATTTCTCAGCTTCCGAATGGTTATGACACCAATATCGGTGACGACGGAGGAAAACTTTCGGGTGGACAGAAGCAAAGAGTTTCTATCGCAAGAGCTGTTCTGAAAAACCCACCGATTATGATTTTGGATGAAGCAACTTCTGCTTTAGATACAGAATCTGAAAAATTTGTACAAGATGCCCTTGAAAAAATGATGGAAAACAGAACTTCACTCGTTATCGCTCACCGACTTTCTACCATCCAAAAAGCCGACTGGATTGTGGTGATGGAAAAAGGTGAAATTATGGAGCAAGGAAGCCACCAAGAATTAATGGCAAAAAGAGGCACCTACCACAAATTGGTAGAACTTCAGAATTTTGACTAAACTATTTTAAATCTAATTTAAAATGAATCCTATACAAGAGTACTTCTACAGAATCGACGAGCCTGCAAGAAGTACTCTTTTGTTTTTACGGAAAAAAATCTTAGAATCTGACCCCGAAAACATTACAGAAACTCTGAGTTTCGGACTGCCTTTTTTTAAGTTTAAAAAGAAAATGCTCTGCTACCTTTATTACAGCAAAAAGCATAAAAAACATTACATCAGCTTTTATCATGGTGACCGATTAGACCATCCATTACTCATTAGTGAAGGCAGAAAGAAGTTTAAAATCCTTTTAATTGATGAAAATGAGGATTTGCCTGTGGAATTGATTTTAAGCTTAATTATGGAAGTAAAAAAACATATTAAGTTTTAATTCTTTAAATCTAACAATCCATAGTAATTAATTGCTTTTTGTTTCAAAGGGTTCGTACTCCATTCTTCCCATTCTCCGGTGTACGGATCATAACCACATTTTAGAGGTTTGGATATATCTAAACCCTCTTTATTCTCATGATTCTTTTCTGTATAAGCCCTGCAATCGGTACATATATATCTAAACTCGCAATCTTTACAAACCTCTACTTTATCTTTAGTAAGATTCCAGTATTTTTTAAAGTCTTTATGATTTAATGCTTTTTCTAATGTTTTATCTTTTATATTACCAAAACTTTGAGGCATTGAAGGGCAGTTTTTAATATTGCCATTTACATCAATTCCTATTTTTTTGTAAAGACAGGAATTATGATACTGGGATTCGATATGAAAATTATTATTTAAAATGAAATTTTTCATTGAAATGCATCCGCAACTAGAGGGTATTATAATTTTGTTTCTAATAATATCTAGTTGAATGGAACCAAAACATGATGAAGAAAGATTATCTGCTGAGTGCAGTATTATATTGAGAAATTTGTTGGATAAATTAGCTGTATATTTTATAAAATCAATAACATTTTCATCAAACTTTATAATGAATGATATTTCATGTAATTCAGAATCATTTAAAAGGTTAATTTTAGATAATATACCTAATACATCACTAGTTTTTACTTGATCAAGAATCCTTATTTGAAGATATTTTATTCTTAAATATTGTATCTGTTCAATAATATTATCATCCAAATCTTTTTTACTTTGTAAATCTAAAATTAAATATTCAATATTAGTAGGATTACTCTTAAGATCTGGTTCGTTTTGAAAACTTAATAATTCTTTCTTAGTATTGATTTTGAATCCAAGTTTATTGGATATGATAAAATCAATATATTCATCTAAAGTTGATACATCGTCACCATCCAATTGTTTTTTTAAAAACGAATAATTTTGTTTTTCATTATGAAGCAAACTAAACAGACCCTTTGGTATAAAACTTAAAAATCCTGAATTAGTATCAAAAATAATTGCATTTTTTACTCCTTCAGTGATTTTCACGGAACTAAATAATTTAATAAATATCATTAATATAATAGTGAATAATGTTTTGTTGAACGAAAAATTCTAGTATTTTGAGTTTTTAGATTTTTATTTGCAGAATATTTTACCACACTTCCACTTCCACATTTGCTCCATTCTTGTAGAGTAAAAACACTACCGATTAATTGTAATTTTTCTTTCATAATAGGTCTGCAATGTATTTTTCTATTTGATAATTTCCGTAATGGCTTACTGGATGAAACTGTCCTAATGGATTTATTTCTAAAAAATAGAAATTTTTATCATTTTTCAGCATATCTATTGTCCCGCATTTTAATCTTAAAATTTTAGCTAACTTTCTAATCTTCATATTAATATCTTTAGGTAATTTTAAGGGAAGATATTTTTTGTCTCCCTCTCTTGTACTTCTTCCATCTATATTATCTGAAAATTCAAATGTAGCAATTGCCCAAATTGTTTTTTCAAAAAAGAATGCTCGCACCTCATAGATCTTATTTATCTTATTTTGAATTAATGAGGGAATAATATTTTCATTCTTAGTATTTAAATATTTTAGATTAATTTCCTTAGTATAATTCAAGTATAATTCATTTTCATAGAAAATAGGGTTTACTTCAGAAATAGATTTTGTAATGTAGTTTTCAGATGCATTAAGAATTGACACATCCATTAATTGAGAAATAACATAAGTATCTGGAATTTTGAAACCTAACGTTTGGGCTACGTGTAATACTTCGAGTTTATTTACTTCTTTATTAATAATGTTTCCATATATTTTTGCTCCAGATTTTTCTAAATAATAATAAATAAAATGCGTTAATGATTTAAGTTCTGAATTAAAAAATTCTTTTAAATGAGAATCAATTTCTGCTTTAAAACCATTATACATCAAAGATCCATTTCTGTAAAAAACAGATTGAAAACCTTTTAAATCATATCTCAGTCCATTGATATCTATTTTAAAAAGGTCTGCTTTAAAATCAAATACAACAGCAGTAATAAGTTGGTTTTCGCTTAGTCTTACAAATTTTTTATTTAAAAAAGATAACCATGCACAGATAGCATCGGTCATTGTATCATCATCTGCGCTTATAATAAGAATCATTTAATTTTAATAAAATGTTTTTTTAAATTTTCTTTATCTGTATCTTTTGTAAAATTCATTCCTACAATCTGTGCTTGTGGAAACTGGTAATCTTTATTATTTAGATTAAAAATTTTTTTTTTAAGATTGTCATCTAAGCTACACATACCAAGATTTTTTCTTCTTTTATCAATCTCCATCACTAACTTTCCACCCTTTTCTTCTCTCTTTTCTGGGAGAAACCATACATGTACATAGCAGCAGTCTTCATTTTCTAAAGATTTTTCTATATTATCATGCGGCCTCTTAGGATCTCCAGGATTGTTCACAAAAGCCATTATATCAAAATGTTTACTAGAATAATTATTCGTATTATTATTTAAATCGAGCAAAAAACCAGCATTATCAGGTGTTATTTTCCCAAGATTAAGCGCTTTTACAATATCCTCAGAAAAATTTACAACTTGTGGTTTTTTTATATTATTAGCTGCTTGATGCCAAACAATAAGATAAAAGTTCTGAAAAAAATTTTTATCAGCCGATTTTAAACCTAGATTATATTCATTTGGAAATCCTTTTGTTTGTATAAGCTTTAAAAGCTGAGTACTCACAATACTGTCATTTTTATTTATTTCTTTTTGATATTTTGCATAATCTCCACCGGAAATTTTTCTGTAGTGCTGGTCAATAATAAATAGAGAATCGAGTGTTTTTCTGTATGCAATATCAAAAGATGTCTTGCATTTAATTTCCTTAGTTTTTTTCAAATCCGGAAAATTATGAGCTTCAAAATTTTCGTCAAAAGGATATTCAAGGCACTTTAAAGATCGATATTGAGAAAAAGCATGATTTTTATCTTTAATCTTTAAAGAGACAATCATACTATTATAAAGATCTTTTCCCAGAGGTTGTTCATTATTTAAAAATGCTTTCTTATAAAGAATACTTGCACTATCAAGCTCATTATTTATAATTTTATTTTCAGCCATATTAATGGTCTCATAATAAGCAATAATCTTTTTATTTGTAAGCCCAAACGTTTGGGAACTTACTGAAATGCAACTGAATAAAAATAAAAATCTGAAGAATATTTTCATTTAATTATCAATTAATAAAGAGAAGTATTGATGATAATACTTCTCTTACTTTGTTAAACTTTCCCTTTTTAATTTGGTGCTTGAGATATTACTTTCTCTCCATGATATATATATTCACCATTACTTACTCTAGTATCACTAGTATACTCTGTAGTTGTGCACCAACCTGTAGTCGGCCAGTCTTGTATTGTTGTTTGCCCTCCTGCAGTTGCTGTAACATCTCCCCCACCAGGAAGCTTCCCTCCAAAAATTTCAGAAAGTTTTTTGTTTTCTAGCTTGAGATTTTCAAGTTTTTCTAAATTTTTCATAAATAGTTTTTAAAAATTATGTACCACTATTGGCATTATCAAAACTAAAAAATAATTCATTCGTAATAATTAAAAAATCATGTCATTTTATTGTAATTTAATTGCAAAATATGTAAATGTTTTGCATATTTGCAAACACCAAAATCACAAAATGGTACAGGAAAAATTAAAAACTCTTAGAAAACAAAGAGGTCTCTCACAGGAAAAAATGTCAAAAATACTATCTACAGATCCATCTAATTACTCTAGAAAGGAACGTGGTGAAATAGGAATTCATGAAGAAGAGTGGCAAAAGCTAGCAGATGCTTTGAATGTTCCACTTGAGGAAATTAAGGAGGAGAAATTATCTGGTAGTGTTGACAATGATAATTCTGGAAATTATTACAGTCAATACTTTAATATTCCAAATTCTATTGTAGAAAACCTTCAGGATTATATTTCTTTACTAAAAAAAGAAGTTGAACATCTAAAAAAAGAAAATAAAAACCTAAAATCTCAAAGCAAATAATTTAACAATAAATAAAAGAGAAACCAATTGGTTTCTCTTTTCTGTTGATATGAATGTTTAAACTACTTTTTAATAACTTTATGCTTAAACTGAGTTCCACCTTCCATCGTAATATCTAACAAATAATTTCCGGATGGATAAGCCGATAAGTCAATTTTAGAATCTTTCACTTCATTTAATCTTCTTCCGTCTAATGAGTAAATAATTACATTTTTTACTTTCTTATCGGATCTGATATTCACAAAATCTGCAGTTGGATTTGGAAAAACAGAAACATCAACCGTTGATACATCTTTCACAGACAAAAACTGATTAGAACTTTGCATATACATAGAAAGTACAATCCTTCCGTCTTGTCCATTAAAAACCGCTGCCGGAACTTCATATTTTATCGTATGACTTCCTGCAGAAAGCGATGCTGCAGTAAAACTTCTGATAGGTACAGAATCTCCGGGGCACCAATTGTTCCAAGATGACCACCAAGCTGTAGTTTGTGCCGATGAATTATATATTCCGTTTCCTTGCGTGTTGTATACTCGGTAAGGCTCACAAGATTTCCCACCCGGAGTAAAAGTTAAAACCTGAGTATTATCTAAAGAAACAAAGTTTTGTCTTCTTACGTATTCCTCTCCTCCAGAACCTGCTCCGTGCGGTGTAGTAACAATAAAGAATTTGGCATTATCTGTACTTTGGTTAAGCGAAAAATTCACCAATCTTACCGTTTGACCCGGTTGATCTGTATTGTTATAATTATTTAATTCATTTGAATCTAATAACGGAAGTAAATTATTGTAAGAAGTCGTGATTGTGGGATCATTTGACGTAACAAAATCAAGCGTTCCAGCAAAGACATCATTTCTTCCTGAACAACCAGCAACCTGGGTATTTGCAGCATAAGGCACTCCAAAAACATCAAGCTCTACATACATATCGTAGGTATTTCTTAAATCAGTATTGCTAAAAACCGAATAAAGATTATCAACATTATACGTATAAGGAACAGACGTTGGAGAAATATTTTTATTCATGAACGGTGTGATGTATCTTCCGATTTCAATTCTTTTCACATTCGTATCACTTAAAGCATATGTCGTTTGATTTTTTGGAACTAAAGCCAAATGTACTCCTCCAATTCTGTCATAATTATCACATAAAGCTCCGATGGTAACATTCATGGTAATTTTATTCTGAAAAGAATTCAGCTCTGCATCGGTAAGCTTTCTTGCATATCTGTAATTAGCAAGTCGAATCGTATTTGCCGGAACCGGATTTGAAACGTTTGCAGCATAACCATCATAAAAAACGATTTGCGAAAATACATTGATGTTTGTCTGAGCCTCTGTTTTTAAAACACCTGTAAAGGCAAATAGAGAAAGTAGAATTTTTTTCATTTAAAAAATTAGATTTTTGATTTCGCATCAAAACTACAACCTAAAATATCACTCACAAACAGTAAAGTATTAAATGAGTATCACAATAACAATGTATTTAAATTTTTGATTTCGATTCAATAAAAGCATTATGATTTAATTAGGGTGTTTAAAATTTATTCAATAATTTTTTTATAACCTTTTTCTTAATTTTGACTACGTCGAATCTTCGATTTCTAAATTAAAATAAACTTTGTTTATTCTTTTTTTGAACATTAAGAATTTCAGTCTATTAAGCTAAATTTAAATAAGAAATCAATGAATTGATTTTTATTAAGCCCTTTAAGCTAAAAGGTCTTAATTCCTTACTGTTAAAAATAAACTTAATTTTTAAACATTTTCTTACAACAAAAAAGACTGTCTCTTTCGAAACAGTCTTTATATATTTTCATTAAAATATTAATCTCTCATTTTAGCGATTACATCGATTCCACCTTTGGTAATGTCCCCTATTTTACAGATGATCTCGGTATCAAGCGGCAAGAAAACATCCATTCTTGAACCGAATTTAATGAATCCGAATTCATGGCCGGCTTTTGCGTTGTCTCCAGGATTACAATAGAAAACAATTCTTCTCGCCACATATCCTGCAATCTGTCTGAATACCACTTTATGGTTGGTTAAACTTTGTACTGCAACAGTCGTTCTTTCATTTTCTGTAGACGATTTTTCGTGCCATGCAACTAGATATTTTCCTGGATGGTATTTTTTATAAATTACATCTCCCGAAACTGGATATCTACAAATATGAACATTCAACGGAGACATAAAGATAGAAACCTGAATTGCTTTTCCTTTGATAAACTCATCTTCTTCTACCTCTTTGATCATTACTACTTTTCCATCAACCGGAGCAATTACATTTTCCACATGATCTAAAATATCACGGTTTGGAACTCTAAAGAACCAAAATACCAAACTGTAAATAACCAGTAATGGTACAATGATTAAAAGCGCCCACATTTCTAGAAAATAAATAGATGCCGCAGCAATAATTGCAAAAAGTATAGATGCTACCGTAATGGTTCCTTTCGACTCTTTATGTAATTTCATAATGATACTAGTTGTTGTTTGTTATGGTCAACACACATTGTGAAGTATAACAATAATATAAGTTTAAATAAATTTTTCTAAAATAAAGTACAAATATACGACAGGAACGCAAATTAAAAAACTATCAAGTCTATCTAATACGCCACCGTGCCCAGGAATGATGTTTCCGCTGTCTTTTACTCCAAAATTTCTTTTCAGTTGGCTTTCTACCAAATCTCCTAAAGGCGCAAATGCTGCGATCAGAAAACCTACAACCATCCAGTTTCCACGAAGCTGCGGTTGATATTGCTCTACAAAATAAGAAAGCACTAAAGTTAAAACAACGCCACCGATATAACCTTCCCAGGTTTTTTTAGGCGAAATTTTCGGAGCCATTTTGTGTTTTCCAAAGAACTTCCCGACAAGATAGGCAAAGGTATCGCTGCTCCAAATCAAAATAAACAAGAAAATAACTTCCAGTGAAAACGTATTTTCAATTGAAGAATATTTAGGCAAACCTAAAGCAAAAGAAAACGGCAAAGCAACATAGATAACAGTAAAAATAAGCTTTCCGCTGTCGATGTACAGTTCGTTTGAGAATTTAAATAAAGTAATTACCGCAATAAGAGTTAATGAAATCGCTAAGATTTCAGACAGTCTGAAGTCAAAATAAAACCCATGCTGAAAATATCGTTTAGAGAAAACATAGAAAATAAAAATCACCAATGGAAAAACAACCCACTTTTCGTAGCCGTTCCCGAATTTCATAATTTTTATGCATTCCCATGTTCCAACCAGCAAAAGAAAGCTTATTAAGCCATAGTACAAATATTGCTGCTGAACGAGCCCCGGAGAAACCGAGTCTAAAAGCTGTGCCCCAAAAGGTGTTGCACAAAGGAATATGACGGCTACATACACCAGCCCTGAAAGCGTTCTCTGAATAAGGTTTTTGTCCAAAATTTAAAATTTAGAAAACGATGCTAGTCCTCAATTAAGAGTAAAAACAGCTTCGTGTTATTGTTTGCAGCAGCATCCAGCTTAGAGTGGTTTCCGCTGATTGAAGTAAGGTTTTTGATATTTCCGGTACGTTTTATCTTTCCCATTGCGTCATTAAGGTTATTAACGATCTGAGAAACGTTTGCCATAATAATAATTTTACCAGGCAATCTTGAAGAATGATAGTGCAGAATATTATTGTGCGAAAGCATAATTCTGCCATCGTACGCAATAAGGTATTCACATGAAATAAAAGCGGCATCGTTACTCGATTCCAACTCGGGAGTGTTATTTGTTTTTATAACATTCAAAAAACCCTGAAGATCTTTATCACAGCAAAAAACAGAAGTAATCCCCTCGATTTTTAAAATCTGGTTCAAGGTCTGCAATGCTTCAGCTTCATCGGCGCAATAGTTGAAAAAACCACCAGAGTGCGTAAATAATTGCGCAAACTTGTAGTCGAGATCTGCATTTTTCAGCGAATCTCCAAGCTTTTCCAGGCTCTGCTTCGTATCCTCTTCGGGCTGGTTGGTTAGTTTGCTTACAATTCTTTTAAATAAACTCAACTTAGTATATTTTTAGTCAACTTATATACAAAAATAGAAAATATAATTATAATTCATCTAAGAATATAGTTTAAATAACAAAAAACCCGACAAATAGATTATTCGCCGGGAGTTATGTTAAATCCTATTAGGATATTTTAGATTTGAGTAGAACTTTCAGGAGCCTGAATTTCATTATCCTTCACTTCTTCATTTGGTTGCTCTTCTTCTTTTTCAACAATAGGAATTGTATTGGTCACCGGTTTTTCTGTCAATTCTGGGTCCCAAGCTCTTTTGCCGAAAATATCCTCAAGATCTTCACGGAAGATAACTTCTTTCTCTAACAGTTTATTTGCTAAAGCATTCAGTTTATCTTTATTCTCAGTAAGAATTCTTACTGCTCTTTCGTATTGATTTTCGATAATACCTTTAATTTCAGCATCAATCTTAGAAGCTGTAGCTTCAGAATATGGCTTACCAAAACTATACTCAGACTGACCTGAACTGTCATAATAAGAAATATTTCCAATATTGGGGCTTAAACCGTAGATGGTAACCATCGCCTGCGCTCTCTTCGTCACCGTTTCAAGGTCAGAAAGTGCACCTGTAGAAATATTATCAAAGATTACCTGCTCTGCAGCTCTACCTCCTAAAGTAGCACACATTTCGTCCAGCATCTGCTCTGTAGTAGTCAGTTGTCTTTCTTCCGGAAGATACCAAGCTGCTCCTAAAGATCTTCCTCTCGGAACAATCGTTACTTTAAGAAGTGGAGAAGCGTGCTCTACCAACCAAGAAATTGTCGCATGACCTGCTTCGTGGAAGGCCACTCTTCTTTTCTCAGAAGGCTTGATTGCCATATTTTTCTTTTCAAGACCACCGATAATTCTGTCTACTGCATCAAGGAAATCTTGTTTAGTAACCGATTCGTGGCCGTTTCTCGCTGCAATAAGTGCTGCTTCGTTACAAACATTAGCAATATCTGCTCCACTGAAACCTGGAGTTTGCTTAGATAAAAACTCTCTGTCTATATTATCGTCTAATTTGATTTTCTTTAAATGAACATCAAAAATCTCTCTTCTTTCGTGTAATTCCGGAAGGTCAACATAAACCGAACGGTCAAAACGACCTGCTCTCATTAATGCTTTATCTAGAATATCTGCTCTGTTGGTTGCTGCCATTACGATAACGTTAACATCAGTCCCAAAGCCATCCATTTCTGTCAGAAGCTGGTTTAGGGTATTTTCTCTTTCGTCGTTTCCACCAGAGAAATTATTTTTACCTCTTGCTCTACCAATAGCATCAATCTCGTCAATAAAGATAATTGCCGGAGATTTTGCTCTTGCTTGTGCAAACAAATCTCTTACTCTTGAAGCACCTACCCCTACAAACATTTCAACAAAATCTGAACCAGACAATGAGAAGAAAGGAACTTTAGCTTCCCCTGCAACAGCTTTCGCCAACAAGGTCTTACCTGTTCCCGGAGGACCTACCAAAAGAACTCCTTTAGGAATTTTACCTCCCAGTTTGGTATATTTTTCAGAATTTTTCAAGAAATCTACTACTTCCTGTACTTCTTCTTTTGCACCTTCTAAACCTGCAACATCTTTAAATGTTACCTGAATTTTTTCTTTTTCGTCAAAAAGTTTTGCTTTAGATTTTCCGATAGAGAAAATTTGTCCGCCAGGACCGCCACCGCCGCCCATTTTTCTGAAAAGAATAAAATAGAAAAGACCTAAGATTGTGATCCAAATTAATGCCTGAATAAGAATGCTCATTAAAGGGCTCTCTCCTTCTGCATAATCTTTAGTTGTTTTTAATGCAGGATTTTGAGCTTTTAAAGTTTCAAATTTCGACAAAAACAACTGTAAATCACCGTATTTAAGAGTGTAATCTGCTTTTGGCGCCATTGCCAATGACGAGAACGGATTAGAACTTTTTTCTTGAGTTTTTACCGTTTCTGTTTTAGCAGCTTTTGTTAAATAAACTTCAGCGTTTTGTTTCTGCTTGTCTATCAACACTTTCTGAATTTTCCCAGCCTGCATCTCGTTGAAGAACGAATCTTCATCAATAGATTTTGCACTGTTGTCACCCATAGAACTTGCAACAAAAAATAGCAAAAGTGCTATAATTATGACAGGGAAAAACCAGTTAAATCCTTTATTATTCATTTATTACTTTTAAAATTTATACTTCACTTTCTATCCTTGTGATTTTGGCATCTCCCCAAAGCTCTTCGATATCGTAATATTCACGAGTTTCTTTTTGGAAAATATGCACTACCACAGAAACGTAATCTACCAATACCCACATTGAGTTTTCGGTACCCTCCACATGCCAAGGTCTGTCTTGGAGATCGTTTCTTACTTTTTTTTCTACACTTCCTGCTAATGCCGAAACTTGTGTATTTGAGTTTCCGCTACAAATTATAAACGTTTCTGCAACTGAGTTTTCTATTGAAGTAAGATCAAAGATCATAATATCTTCACCTTTTACGTCTTGAATTGCCTCTACAATTTTATCTATTAGCGCCTGCTTTTCTGCTGTTTTATTCATTAAAATATACTATAATCTGCAAATTTATTGTTTTTCTTTTACTTTAGCCTTACTTTTAGCCTTTTAATGTCTTAAAGTTTTCTTAAATGAGTGAGCTATTTTACCGCAATGCGTGTTCTTCTACTAATGACGAAATAACTGAAGTTTTACTTTATCCACAATCAAATTTTGTTGGTCTTTATACATTTAATCAAATAAAAGGGAGGGGACAGTACGGAAACTCCTGGGCATCAGCAGCAGAACAGAATCTTGCTTATACATTGGCTATAAAAACCTCTTGCATTAATCACTCCCATTTTATGTTCAATTATTATACCGCAATCGCTGTACAAGATTATCTTGCCAATCTGACTGAAAAGATAGTAAAAATAAAATGGCCAAACGATATTATCATTAAAAACAAAAAAGTAGTTGGGATATTGATTGAAAAGAAAAAGATTAATCAGGAAAATTATTTCATTATCGGAATCGGAATCAACATTTTACAGGAAAAATTTGATGAAATTTCTAATGCAGGCTCCCTTTTTACGCAAACCGGAGAAAGATTTAATTTAAATCAATTTACAGAAGATCTACATTCATTCTTAATTGAAAAACTCACTCATATTCCTGGCGATGATGAAATTTTGGATCAATTTAATTCTAACCTATTCAAAAAAGATGAGATTTCAGTTTTCGAATTAGATAAAACACGACAAAATGGCATCATTAGAAATGCAGATGAAAATGGTGAAATCTGGATTGATTTGGAGGGATCTGGATTAAGATCTTTTTACCATAAAGAGATCAAACTGCTTTATTGATTGGCTCTTTTTAGATATAAAAACAAAGTAATCGGGAAGAATATAATATTTGGAAACCACATCGCTAATGCAGGTGACATACTTTTGTTCTCCGAGACCACTTTTAAAGCCTCAAAAGAGAATACAAATACGAATGCCAAAGAAATACCAATCGCTAGATTAATTCCTAAACCTCCTCTTTTCTTTTGTGATGAAAGAGAAAGCGCCAAAAATGTCAAAATAATAATAGAAACAGGCATTGAAGTACGCTGATGCAATTCGTTCAGGTGAGAATTTAGGTTACTGTTTCCTTTATCCTTTTCACGCTCAATGAATTTTATAAGCTCCGGAGTTACTTTATTTTGACCTAAAAGCTCGTTTGGGAACAGCTCTTCCGGATCTTGTCCATAATTTTTTTTCAACTCAAAACCTTGTCCAAGTTTCTCTGAATCATCTTTATTGATTGTTTTTTCTAAATAGCTATTCAGCAAAAAACTTTTTTTATCTTGTTGCCAAATGACATCAGTTGCTTTAAGTTCATAAATAAGTTTTCGGTCTTTATCAAACTTCTGGTACAGAAATCCGTAGCCTCTTTTTTCTCTTTTATTCCAGGAGTTAATAAAAATATATTCCGTTTTGCTGAGCTGAGCCGAAACAGGAGCCGTTCCAAGAATTTTCTCTTTAGCAGCGGCATTATAAGTATAAGCTTCTAGCTGATTTTTCTTAACATTCGCCCAAGGCAAAACGAAATGATTCACCGTTAAAGAAATTGTAGCAATAAGCAGAGAAGTTAACAAATATGGCCTTGCAAATCTGTGAAAACTGGCGCCACTGCTTATAATGGCGACAATTTCGGTATTATTGGCCATTCTTGAAGTAAAGTAAATTACCGATATAAAAACAAGAATCGCCAAGAAGGTGATCACCAGATTAATGATCCAGTAAGGATAAAAGTGAATAAGAAAATAGGTTAAATCTAGTTTGGGATCAATCTCAGTTGCTTTTTCTATTCTGGGAATTTTCTGCTGAACATCGATTACCAAAACCACAATAGACAACAATATCAACATGAAACTAAAAGTTCCAAGGTATTTTTTTACGATATATCCGTCTACTATTTTAAGCATTTTTATTTATTTTTTTTGAAATAGCTCCTTTCTACTTTAAAATCAACTTTTATGACTTCTATTTTTTATTTCTAAAGTCTTTGTCTCAATACAGGGATCACAGAATCTTTCCATTGGTAAAAATCTCCCGCCAAGATATGCTCTCTTGCTACTTTTACTAAATCTAAGTAAAATGCAAGATTGTGTATCGACGCAATTTGTTTAGCCAAATATTCTTTAGACACAAATAAATGACGCACATAAGCCTTGGAGTATTCCTGATCTACAAAACTTGTCCCAAACTCGTCTAACGGAGAAAAATCTTTCTTCCATTTTTCGTTTTTCATATTGATTACGCCTTGCCAAGTGAAAAGCATTCCATTTCTTGCGTTTCTAGTCGGCATCACACAATCCATCATATCGATCCCCAAACCGATTGATTCCAAAATATTCCAAGGAGTTCCTACTCCCATCAAATATCTTGGCTTGTCTTTCGGTAAAATATCGGTTACCTCATCGGTAATTCTATACAATTCTTCTTCGGGTTCACCTACAGAAAGTCCGCCAATGGCATTTCCTTCTGCTCCTGCTTCTGAAATAACTTCTGCTGAAATTTTCCTTAAATCTGAATACGTAGACCCTTGAACTATCGGAAAAAATCTTTGCTTATAACCGTATAATTCAGGATTTTGCTCATTCCAGTCGATACATCTTTTTAGCCAACGATGCGTCATTTCCATCGATTTTTTCACTTGATTATAGTGCGCTGGATATGCAA
This sequence comes from Chryseobacterium sp. BGARF1, assembly GCF_001677955.1. Lineage (GTDB taxonomy): Bacteria > Bacteroidota > Bacteroidia > Flavobacteriales > Weeksellaceae > Chryseobacterium. Next base: position 41,508 of record NZ_LELA01000080.1, on the reverse strand, counting down.
CACATTCATCAAATGCCATGAAAATATCTGCTCCAATCTGTCTTTGAATTTCCATTGATTTTTCAGGAGTAAACAAATGATAACTTCCGTCGATATGAGATTTGAATTTCACCCCTTCTTCAGACATTTTTCTGCTTCCTGAAAGAGAGAACACCTGAAAACCTCCAGAATCGGTAAGAATTGGAAGATCCCAATTCATAAATTTATGCAAACCTCCTGCAGCTTCCATCACCTCCATTCCCGGACGAAGATAAAGGTGATACGTATTTCCCAAAATAATCTGAGCTTTAATATCATCTTTTATTTCTCTTTGGTGAACTGTTTTTACACTTGCTACAGTTCCTACAGGCATGAAAATTGGTGTTTGAACAGTTCCGTGATCGGTCGTTAAAACTCCTGCTCTTGCTTTGCTTTCTGAGGTTTTTTCTATATTAAAAAAATTCATTCTTATACATTTTAACTGCTTTACAAGAAAGCATTACTTCATTATTGTCTTTCTGGTTTTGGTAATTCTAAATTACCTGGCTTAATATCACCTTTTATTTTTTTTTCAGACTTCGGATCTTTTTCTATAATAATTTTCTGTGCATCTTCTACAATCCCCTTCATTTTCTGTTTAATGATATAATATCGATAGCTTGCAAGAAAGTCTTCGTTCTTCACCTGATGATTTTTCAGAATAAATCGTGTACCACTTTCTAGATTGGTTTTAGGATACAAAAAAATAACCTGGTCATTAATCGCCAAATCAGCGATAATTTCCGCCATCTCAGTTTTTCCGATAAGATTTTTTGGTTTATCGATGTACTCGTTGCACGAAAACAGAGCTGTTAAAATAAAAATGAAGAACAGTTTTTTCATAATCTATTGATTATTGATTTCCATTTTAAATTTAAAACACCAAACACGGCTTCATGAATGATTCCACCATTCATTTTACTTTCACCTAAAATTCTGTTGGTAAAAATAATTGGAACCTCTACAATTTTGTATCCTTTTTTGAAAGCCCTGAATTTCATTTCAATCTGGAAACCATATCCTTTCAATCGTACATTATCCAAGCCTATTTCTTCTAAAGTTTTTCTTGAGAAACATACAAAACCGGCAGTAGTATCATGAATAGGAAGACCTAAAATAAATCTCACATATTTAGAAGCAAAATAAGAAAGCAGAACCCTTCCCATAGGCCAGTTGACAACATTCACTCCTTTAGAATAGCGCGAACCAACAGCCATGTCTGCATTTTTGCAGGCTTCGAAAAGTTTTGGTAAGTCTTTCGGGTCATGAGAAAAATCTGCATCCATCTCAAAAATGTAATCATAATTGTTTTGAAGTGCCCATTTAAAGCCATGAATATATGCCTTTCCTAAGCCATCTTTAATATGTCTTATCGAAAGGTGAAGTGTGTGGGGAAACTTTTTTTGAAGTTCTTTTACGATGTCTGCCGTTTTATCTGGTGAAGAATCGTCTACTACCAAGACGTGAAACTCTTCTTCCAATGCAAAAACAGCGGAAATTATATTTTCTATATTCTCCTTTTCGTTATAGGTCGGAATTATGACGAGTTTTTTCATTATCAATTTGCAAAGATAGTTTATTTAAGTTTTTTATTTTATACAAAATAATCGATAATTTTGCAAAAAATTTCCTTTGCCATTATTACAAACTTTTCAAAACGAAGTAAGAATACCCGAAAATAACGATTGGGTAGTTTTTATCCTTATCGGGTGTCTTTTTTTATACATTTTTATGATGAATGTGATAGAGCGAGAAGCCAATCTTAAAGATTTTCTTCTGCAGAAATATTACGATTCCAGCAATAATCTTCCAAGCTGGATCATTACTTCGCTTGTTACCGCTTTAAGTTTAAGCGTTCTTATTTCTCAATACGTCCCGATTATCCCGAAATACGTTGCCGATTTTCAACCTTTTGGATATCAGCTCAATAAAATAGGTTATACCGCAATTATCATTTCACTTTTTTATTTAATAAGAACTGCATTAGGCTTTTTATTTTATCAAGCGATAGGCGACGGCAAAAAATGGAGTATTTTTTATTTTACCTCCACAAAATTCCATTTTATCCTTTCAGTTTTACTGATTATTTTATGTATAACCCACTATTACTTCCCAATTGACAGAAATAGCGCATTTATTTATTATATTTATTTTTTTTCTTTTGTATTCATTTTCAAGGTGTTTTTCTATTTGTTTCACAGAAACAACATCTTACCCGAAAAATGGTATTATAAATTTTTGTATATTTGCACCCTCCAAATTGCACCTCTGTTGATGCTTTGGAAGTTATTATTTATTTAATAAAAGTACATGATGAGAATAAAGTCAATATTGGTTTCTCAACCAGCGCCTAGTGAGTCTTCTCCATATCTGGAAATAGCGAAGAAGGAAAAAATAAAAATTGACTTCCGCCCTTTTATCCACGTCGAAGGAGTAGATAACAAAGAACTTAGAACACAGAAAATAGACCTTACACAATATACAGGTATTATTTTCACCAGCAAAAATGCAATAGATCACTATTTCAGACTTGCTGAAGATTTAAGATTTGCCGTACCAGACACAATGAGATATATTTGTCAGTCTGAAGCAATTGCCAACTATCTTCAGAAGCACATTGTATATAGGAAGAGAAAAATCAGCTTTGGTGAAAAAAACTTTGCTGACCTTTTACCTCTTTTCAAAAAATTTCCTTCTGAAAAATACTTATTGCCTTCATCAGACGTTTTAAGTCCTGATATTGTAAAAACAATGGAAGCTTCTAATGTAGACTGGACAAGAGCAATTATGTACAGAACGGTTTGCAGTGATTTGACAGACATTAACATTGCAGATTATGACATGTTGATTTTCTTCAGTCCACAAGGAATAAAATCTCTACAGCAAAACTTTCCTGAGTTTAAACAGGAAGATACTAAAATAGGAGTTTTCGGACCCACAACTTCAGCTGCGGCAGAAGAAGCAGGATTAACAATAAACTTAATGGCTCCAACAAAAGAAACACCTTCAATGACAATGGCATTGGAAAAATTTATTAAAGCTCTTCACAAATAGACTTTAATTACACCAATAAAATCAGCCGTCTTTCCGAGAAAAAGGAAAGATGGCTTTTTTTTAATTAAATTTGAACAAGAATTAACATTAGATGGAAGCTCCAAAGGCAAAAAAAATAGAAAAAACACTCGAAATACACGGCGACAGAAGAATTGACAACTATTTCTGGATGAATGAAAAAGAAAATCCGGAAGTCATAAAATATCTTGAAGAAGAAAATGCCTACGCAGATTTTGTCATGAAAGATTCTGAAGAATTTCAGGAAGAGCTTTTTCAGGAAATGAAAGCTCGTTATAAAAAAGATGACGAATCTTTGCCTTATTTCTTTAATGAATATTGGTATATCGTGCGTTATGAAGAAGGAAAAGAATACCCGATTTTTTGCAGGAAATATAAAACGTTAGAAAACGAAGAAGAAATCGTTCTTGATGTCAACATTCTTGCAGAAGGAGAAGATTTTTTTGAAGTTGCCAATGTTGCGGTAAGTCCTAATAATAAATTAGCGTCATTTTCGTCAGATAATGTCGGGAGAAGAATTTATACTTTAAATTTTAAAGATTTAAAAACCAATAAAATTCTTTCTGATAAAATTGAAAACACTACCGGAAAAGCGGTTTGGGCAAATGATAACGAGCACGTTTTCTACATCAGAAAAGATGAAAGTTTAAGAGCTTATCAAGTTTATAGACATAAATTAGGAACTGATACTTCGGAAGATATTTTAATCTTCCACGAAGAAGACGAGACCTTTGATGTGAATGTTTTCAAGACAAAGTCTATGGAATATATTTTCATGGCAAGTTCAAGCACCATTTCAGATGAGCATCATTTTATTCCCGCCAATAATGTTTTTGCAGAATGGAAAGTTATTCAACCAAGAATAGATGATTTGGAATACGCTGTAGAACACTATGAAGACGAATTTTACATCATTACCAATGCAGACGATGCTACCAATTTTAAAATTGTAAAAGCAAAAATAGACAACTGCGGAATGGAAAATTGGGTAGATGTAATTCCTCACCGTGAAGAAGTTTTACTGGAAGGTTTTGAAATTTTTAAAAATTATTTAATTCTTGAAGAAAGAGAAGAAGGTTTATTGCAAATAAAAATCATCGACGAAAAAAATCAGGAATCTTATTATTTACCTTTTTCAGACCCAACATATACCGCTTATATTGGAACTAATTTAGAATTTGATACCGAAGTTTTGCGTTATGGCTACACTTCTTTAACACAGCCAAATTCGACTTACGAATATAATTTAAAAGATAAGACCTCCAAACTCCTGAAACAGCAAGAAGTTTTGGGTGGAAAATTTTTCCCTGAAAATTATATTTCTGAAAGAATCTGGGCAGACTCAAGAGATGGCGAAGAACAAATCCCTATTTCTTTAGTTTATCATAGAGACACTAAAAAATCTGCAGAAACTCCGGTTCTTTTGTACGGTTATGGAAGTTATGGTCATACAGTTGACGCAAGCTTTTCAAATGTGAGATTATCAATTCTAGACAGAGGATTTATTTATGCAATTGCTCATATTCGTGGTGGTGAGTATCTTGGAAGAGAATGGTATGAAGACGGAAAAATGCTGTTTAAGAAAAATACATTCTTCGATTTTATTGATGCTGGGAAACATTTAATTAAAGAAAATTACACTTCTTCAAAGCATTTGTATGCAATGGGCGGAAGCGCAGGAGGATTATTAGTAGGAGCTGTGATGAATTACGAACCTACTCTATTCAACGGAATTGTAGCGCAGGTTCCTTTTGTAGATGTAGTTTCTACGATGTTGGACGAGACAATCCCTTTAACAACCGGAGAATACGACGAATGGGGAAATCCGAATGATGAAGAATATTATCATTACATGAAAGAGTATTCGCCGTATGATAATGTTGAAGCAAAAGATTATCCGCACACATTGATTACAACTGGTTTTCACGATTCTCAGGTACAATATTGGGAACCTGCAAAATGGACCGCAAAACTGAGAGAATTAAAAACGGACAACAATCTTTTAATTTTTAAAACCGACATGAGCTCAGGACACGGTGGCGCAAGCGGAAGATTTGAATCATTAAAAGAAGACGCATTGGAATATGCATTTCTACTAATGATAAATGATAAGCGATAATTTATAAATGATGGATAATTTAGATTACAATAAGGTTTTCGCAATAAAAACAAAACAAATTGCGATCAGCATTATTAAGGAATTTTCAAAACTTCCTTATAATGAAGCCTTTTCTGTAATAAGAAAGCAAGTATATCGATCATCTACATCAATGGCTGCAAATTACAGAGCAAGATGTAGAGCAAGATCAAAAGCTGAACGCTTTTCAAAACTATCCATCGTTATTGAAGAAACCGACGAAACTTTATTTTGGCTTGAAATGCTTGAAAAATTAAACTATGTTCAAAACGACATCTTATTAGATTTAAAAATCAAAACAGAGGAAGTTCTGAAAACGACTTCTTCGTATCGTAAAATGCTAAAGGATTAATCTTTATCATTGATCAACTATTATTTATCATTTATAAATTATGACAGAAAGTGAAATTTGGCAAAAAATAGAACAATTTTTTATTGAAAATTTTGATACCGAAAAAAATGCCCCGATTGAGACTTACCTATTCTTAATCGGCATACAGGAACTGGGAAGCGGACAACAAAAATATACCAAAGACGATAAACTAAACATCCTTCACATTGCCGTTTGTCGTTTGCTGGAGCCTTTCGGATATTTTAAATTTTCACATTACGACGACGACGGTTACCCTCACTTTGAGGAAACGGAAAAACTTCCGGAACTGAAACCGAACGAACAACAAATCCTGATGAAAAAGGCTATTATTCAGTATTTTCAGGATGAAGAATTAATTTGAAAATGAGATAATTTGAAAATTGATTAATTATATAAAAATGGAAAGTAAGTTTTACTTTCCATTTTTTTTACGCATCATTACTTCAAGTAAATTTTGAAAGATTGTATCGAGAAGTTTTTTATTCAAATTAAAAAAATAATTTTCAAATCAATACATTATCACGCTTTTTCAGATTATTAAAGATTTCTTCCAGTTGGTTTAAACCCATTTTAAAACCTTCTTCAAATCCCATTTCCAATTGTTTTTTCATATCATCTTCAGAATTAAAATGAATGTTGAGAGAAACTTTTGTTCCCTGTTCAATTCCTGTAAAACCAATCAGCCATTGCGTTTGCGGAAATCTCTCGTCTACATTCCCATTAGCATCACAAAAAGCATCAATACCGTCGACACTTCTATGCTCATCTATTTTACCATATTTAACCAGTGAAAATATTTTCTCTCCTTCTGGTCCATTCATAGAATATAACCAGACTCCGCCTTCTTCAAAATTTAATTTATCGGTTTCACATTTCCAGGGTTTTGGCGCCCACCACAAATCGAGAAGTTCGGGTTTTGTAAAATACTCCCATACTTCCGAAATTTCGGCAGAATAGACCTTCATTACATAAATACTTTTTGTATGAAAATCATGATTAAAAACAATTTTTGAGCTCATAGTTATTTTGGTTTGGTTAATAATTATCATAAGTTCCTTTAAGGAATTGAGTATAAATTTATAATAAAATGTTAAAACCTTTACTTTTAAGAAAAATTAAACAATATTTTGGCGCATTTTTTGTTTATCAAATCTTAAAATGAGTAATTTTAACATTCATAACTTTAATTTTCCAATGCAATGAATAACAAATTCATCCCGATAATCTCGGTTTTTATGACAATCTCCCTTATTGTTTTTGTCACGCTGCAGTTTTATTGGCTTAAAAATTATTATGTTGCTTTGGAACAAGAGTTTTCTAACAAAGTTTATTCCGCTTTGGAAAATACTTCCAAAAACATTGCAGAAATTGAAGTAGATAAGCTTTTTAATGAGAATTACGCAAATTTAAGAGATAATGTAAAGGCAAACAGCAAAAAGCCATCGCTTACCACAATTCAGCAAACGCAGGATTCTGGAACTCAAAAATCAATCGTTTACTACAGAAATATTATTGAGACTCAACAGCTACCCATTTCAAAAAGAGGCGATTCTCTTCTCTTGACAAAAATGTATACTGACGACGATGCATATACCATAAAAAGAGATACTTCACGACGCGAATTACTGACTTCGGAAATCAATCGAGATATTGAAAGCGGTGATTATAATTTTAAAGAATTTTTAAAGGTAAATGGAAACAATTTACCGCTCAGCAAAAGAGTTGACCCCAAAATTCTAGATTCTGTCATTACCAAAGAACTTAGAATGAAAGGAATTACCGCTGATTTTGGATACGGAGTTTCAGATAAAAATAATAAACTTACTCCGATTTTCAATAAAGTTTTTAAAGAGAAAAAAGATACCAATTCTTATACTTATCCTTTATTTACAGATACAAAAGATAGAACATTATACACTTTGGCCTTAGTTTTTCCTAAAAAAGAATATTCTTTGGCGATGAATAACTGGCCAATGCTTTTGGGAACTTTTCTTTCACTTTTGACGATTTTAGGAATTTATATCATTTCCATTAATTATATGATGAGACAGAAAAAACTGGCAGAAGTAAAAACTGATTTCATCAACAATATGTCTCATGAATTCAAGACTCCATTGGCAACAATTTCAGTAGCCACAGACTCTTTGGCAAATGACAAAATTGCAACCAATCCAGATAAGGTAAAATATTATTCGCAGCTCATCAAACAGGAGAATCTGAGGATGAAAAAGCAGGTAGAAAACATCCTGAATATGTCTAAATTGGAACGAAATGAAGTAGAATTGTTCTTAAAAGAGACGAACGTAAGAGAATTGATAAAAAAGACGACAGAGTCATTTAATCTGATTATTCAGCAGAGAAACGGAAAGCTTATTCAGGAATTTAATGCCACTCATTTTACTTTTAAGATTGATGAATTTCATATTTCGAATATGTTGGTGAATCTTTTGGACAATGCAAACAAATACTCTCCGGAAGCGCCAGAGATAAGTATTAAAACTAAGAATGAAGGAAATTGGTACGTGTTAGAGATTTCAGATAAGGGAATGGGAATGGAAACCCATAACAAAACCAAAATTTTCGAAAAATTCTTCAGAGAAGAAACCGGAAATATTCATAATGTAAAAGGACAAGGCCTCGGACTTTCCTATGTAAAGAAAATTGTAGAACTACACAAAGGACAGATCATTGTAGATTCTGAAAAAGATAGAGGAAGTAAGTTTATCATCAAACTTCCAATGGCATAAAAATAATTTTAAACGAATAATAAAATATAAAAACATATGAGCAACAGAATATTATTAGTAGAAGACGATCAGAGTTTCGGTGCCGTACTGAAAGATTATCTTACGATAAACAATTTTGAAGTGACCCTTGCCATAGATGGCGAGCAAGGATTAAAAGAATTTACAGAAAGTGAATTTGACATTTGCATTTTTGACGTAATGATGCCTAAAAAAGACGGTTTCTCATTAGCAGAAGATGTAAAAAAAATCGATAAAAATACACCAATCATCTTCTTGACCGCAAGAAATATGAGAGAAGACATTCTGAAAGGTTATCAATTGGGGGCAGATGACTACATCACAAAACCATTTGATACTGAATTACTTTTATATAAAATAAAAGCAATTCTTCAGAGAAGCTCTACTTTAGAAAACGAAGAACAAGAACAATTTAAAATCAGCAATATTTTCTTTGATTCTATGCTGAGACAATTGAGAGTTGGTGATAACGAATACAAACTTTCTCCTAAAGAAAATGAACTTTTAAAATTGCTTTGTCTTCACAGAAACGACTTTATGCCTAGAGATTTAGCATTAAGAAAAATCTGGAAAAAAGAAAACTATTTTACCGCAAGAAGTATGGACGTTTATATTGCTAAACTTAGAAAACTTCTGAAAGACGATGAAGGTTTAGAAATTATCAATGTACACGGTGAAGGTTTCAGACTTTTGGTTAAGAACTAAACGAACGTTAAATTAACGATATAAAATCAAAAATTAGCAAAACAATTCAAAATGTTTTGCTAATTTTGTTTTTCAGGGCATTTTTTAATGTAAAATTGTAAGCTTAAACTAAAGTAAATACAAACATCAATCATTGGCCTAAAAAATAGAAATATACTTATGAAAAATTTACTTTTTGCCCTTTTAGCAACTTCTTTAGTTGCAGTTTCATGTAAAAAAGACGAAAAACCAACATATTTAAAAGAAGAGAACGGAACTCAGCAACCAAATGTTGCGATGAATACCAATGCAAAACCCTCATTAATCGATCAGGCAGGAATAAAAACCTCTAATGGTTCAACGATGGTTACTGCACCAGGAATGAATCCTCCACATGGGCAACCAGGTCACAAATGTGAAATTCCTGTGGGGCAGCCTTTAAATGGTGCACCTTCAGCTCAAAACTCTGCACCTCAAGCCATTCAGGTGAATGGCAATAGCCCCATTCAGATTGACCCAAACTCTGTAAAGCCAACGAAAGTAACGCCTACTCAAAATGGTCAACCTGTGAAAACTGCTCCAGGAATGAACCCTCCACACGGAGAACCTGGCCATAGATGTGATATTGCTGTTGGACAGCCTTTAAACAGCAAGCCTACTGCTCAGAATAACACTCCAGCACAAGTACAAGCTCCACAACCAGCTCCAACTCCGCAACCGGTAGTTGCCAATACAGGACCAAAACCAAAGAATAATCCTGCGCATGGCCAACCTTGGCATGACTGTGCAAAACAAGTAGGCGCTGCACTTTAATTATTTTTTGTAAATTTGCACTGTGAAACCGATTCAGCTATTATTAATTATCTTTTGCTTGGGAATTTTTCTGATTCCTAAAGATAATTTCTATGCTCAGGCGTCACAGGAAACCTGCTGTAAGGCTGAATCTAAAAAATCATGTTGTGAAAAGAGTCATGACAATCATGATTCTAAAAATAGCAACAGCGACCACAAATCATGCAACGACGATTGCTGTTCGTTTTGTATGACCTGTAATACTTTCGTAGAAAATAATCTTACGAAAAATAGTATTTCAGAAATCTCTTCATTCAAAACAATCTCAAAAATTCAGGTTCAGTACGCTGATCCTTATATTTCAAACGGTTTAAAAGAAATCTGGCAACCGCCTAAACTAGGTTAATTAAAAAATTAATTTAACGATGTATCAATTTATCAATCTTCCAATGATTGTTACACGATTGCATTGTTAGAATGTCACATTAATTCAATTAATCTAAATTTTAAACAAAATGAAATTATATTTTACCAAGGTAATCCTTGGCGCATTCTTACTATTCGCAACATTTGTATCAGCTCAAAATCTTTCTAAAAACCAGTTTCAGGTAAAAGGAAACTGCGAGATGTGTAAAGAGAGAATAGAAACAACGGCTAAAAAAGCTGGTGCAAGATCAGCACAGTATTCCATAGATTCGCAGACTCTTACCATAGAAACCTCAGAAAAAGTTTCACCCGAAGAAGTTTTAAAAAAAGTTGCAGAAGCTGGTCATGATAACGAAAAGTTCAAAGCTCCTAATGAAACATATGAGAAACTTCCGGGATGTTGTCATTACGACAGAGACTTAAAAACAGAAAATTCAAAGGTAGAAAATCACAATCACGCTAAAGGTGAAAATGAATTTTTTGTGAAAGGTAATTGCGAATCTTGTAAAGCAAGAATAGAAAAAGCAGCAAAATCTGCAGGAGCAAACTCTGCGGAATGGAGCGCTGAAAAGCAAACAGTAACTTTAAACTTTGACTCATCTAAAACATCTGCCGATCAAATTCTTAAAAAAATCGCAGAAGTAGGTCATGATAATGAAAAGTATAAAACAACGGATGATGTTTACAAGCAGCTTCCGGGATGTTGTCTTTACGACCGTGATATTGAGTTTGGAGAAAAAAACGAAAAAGTCCATTCTAACGAAACAGAAAAGGAGTTTGCAGAAAAACAAGCTAACATTGAAGCTTCCAGCCACAGTTCTCATGCAACTGGTGAGAAAAACATAGAAGGAGTAACGATCACTGCATCAAAAGCAGCAACTTCTATCAGTAAAAAAGAAGCTGGATTGGTATTTAATATCGATTCTAAAGAACTTTTAAAAGCTGCTTGTTGTAATTTGTCTGAAAGTTTTGAAACTAATGCAACTGTTGATGTTTCTTTCAGCAATGCTGTAACGGGAACGAAACAGCTTAAAATGTTAGGTTTAGACCAAAAATACACGAGTTTAACGAAAGAATTACTACCAGAGATCAGAGGCTTGGCTTCCGCTTACGGATTGAATTTTATTCCAGGAAGATGGATCGAAAGCATTCAGCTGACAAAAGGAGGAAGCACGGTAACAAACGGTTATGAGAGTATTACCGGTCAAATCAATACAGAACTTATTAAGAATGCTAAAACACCTGAAACGTCATTAAACCTTTTTGCCGATTTCAACGGAAGAGCTGAAGCAAACGTTACGCACGTAGCAGCAATCAATGATAAATGGTCTCAAACTTTTCTCCTTCACGGAAACGGAACCTTCGGAGATACCGACATGAATGATGACAATTTTCTTGATCGTCCGAAAGGAACTCAAATCAATGCAGCTTATTTATTGAATTATAACGATTTGGAGCGTTCTGGTTTTGGATCGCATTTCGGAATTAATTTCATTAAAGATGAACGAACTGCAGGACAAATAGGATTTGATAAAAAGCTTTCTCAAAAGGAGCAGTCACTTTACGGTGTTGGAATTGACATTTCAAGATTTCAGGTTTGGAACAAAACGGGTTATGTTTTTAAAGGAAAACCTTATCAAAGCTTAGGCTGGATGAATCAATATGTGTATCATCAACAAGACAGCTTTTTCGGTTTGAGAAATTATTCCGGACAGCAACACACTTATTATTCTAATTTGATCTTTGAAAGTATTTTAGGAAATACCAATCATAAATATAAAGCTGGAGCGAGTTTCTTATACGATGGTTATGAAGAAAATTATTTAGTTGATAACTTTAAAAGAAACGAAATTGTTCCTGGAATTTTTGCTGAATATACTTTGACAGGCTTAAAATATACTTTGGTTGCAGGAGCAAGAGCCGATTTTCACAACTTGGCAGGAACACAGTTCACACCGAGATTGAATTTTAAATATGACTTTACTCCGCAAACTATTTTTAGAATTTCTGCGGGAAGAGGTTTCAGAACAGCGAATGTTTTTGCAGAAAGTCAGCAATATTTTGCATCCAACAGAAACATTCAGATTTTACAAAACGGTGGAGACATTTATGGTTTAAGACCAGAAATTGCTTGGAATTACGGAGTGAGCTTACAGCAGGAATTTAAAATTTTCGGGAAAAAATCTACTATTGTTGCTGATTTTTTCAGAACAGATTTCCAAGATCAGGTTTTGGTAGATCTTGATCGTTCACCTCAGCAATTAACGTTTTATAATCTTGATGGGAAATCTTTTGCCAACTCATTTCAGACGCAGTGGGATTTCACCCCTTTCAAGAATTTTGATGTAAGATTGGCTTATAAATACTATGACGTACAGGCTGATTATTTGGATGGAAGACGTGAAGTTCCTTTCATGGCAAAACACAGAGGTTTCGTAAACTTGGCGTATGCCACCAACAAAAATAAAAACGAAGGATTCTGGAGTTTTGATACTACATTGAATTGGGTAGGAAAACAAAGACTTCCCAATACATCAACTAACCCTACAGAATTTCAATTGCCGATGTATTCTGAATCTTATGCGGTTTTGAATGCACAGATTTCTAGAAATTTCAATAAAAAATTAAGAGCTTATTTAGGAGGTGAAAACCTAACTTCTTATCATCAGGAAAAAGCAATCATGGATTTTAAAAATCCTTTTGGAAATTATTTTGATGGTGGAATGGTGTATGCTCCAATTATGAAAGCTAACTTTTATGTTGGGTTTGATGTAACATTTTAAGGTTGAGGCTAAAGTTGAAATTGAGAAATTTGTATAATTTTCAAATGAGCTCATTTTAAAACTCTCAAATTAAAAAAAGCATGGTTTCAATAATTTAATGATTATGAAATCATGCTTTTTTGTATCTTTAAATTCAACTTAAATATCAAAATTTTAACATGAAACGAAATGCAACAGCCGTTTGGAACGGTACCGTAAAAGAAGGAAAAGGCCATATCACAACTCAAAGCACCACTTTAAACCAAACTCAATATTCTTTCGGAAGCCGTTTCGAAGAAGGAGTAGGAACAAACCCCGAAGAATTATTAGCAGCAGCTCATGCAGGATGTTTCACCATGAAACTGAGTGCAGAATTAACTCAGGCAGGTTTCAATCCTGAAGAATTAACCACAAAATCAGTAATTACACTAGATCCAAGTGTGGGAAAAATCACTAAATCTGAATTGACTTTAACGGCAAAAATTCCGGGAATTTCTGAAGAAGATTTTCAAAAATATGCTAAAATAGCAGAAGAAGGCTGCCCTGTAAGCCAGGCGTTCAGCTTTGAAATTAGTTTGAATGCTAGTTTGATTAACTGAGCTAAAACATACTTTTTCATTCCACAGGAATCTTATATCATCAATAAAAACGGGCTAAAGCCCGTTTTTTAATTTAATCAAACTCTATTTGGCTTTAGCCAAAACCTCAGGTTTCAGTCCTTCAAATTAAACAAATCTCACAATTTAATTTAAATGAAAAAATAAAATATACCGATTGGTATATTTTTGTATATTTGTCTGTTGATTTTTGAAGATGTCAAAAGCAGAAAAGACTAAACAATTCATTATCGAGAAAACGGCAACTTTGTTTAATACCAAAGGTTATACCGCTACTTCTTTATCGGATATTACGGAAGCAACAGGGCTCACCAAAGGCAGCATCTACGGAAATTTTGAAAACAAAGACGAAGTATCACTCGAAGTTTACAAATACAATTCGGGAATTCTCAAAAAAAGTTTAATGAGATCATTCAGTGAAGAATTTCCAACGATGTCTGATAAACTATACGCTTTTGTAACATTTTACAGAAAAAACTGGCAGTTGGTTTTTCTACACGGTGGTTGTCCGTTAATGAATGCTGCTACAGAATCTGACGACACTTTCCCCGCATTGAATAATCAGGTGAAATTATCTTTTCAAGATTGGACAGAAACTATTTCTAAAATTATCAAAACCGGACAGACCAATAATGAATTCACACAGGAAATAGATCCAGAGCAATACGCTTCGCTTTTCATTATTCTTATTGAAGGTGGAATTTTGCTTTCAAAAACAACAGGCGACGAGAAGCATTTAAACCTTGCTTTAGACCGAATTTTAGTACTCATCAACGAAGAAATTAAAAAAAATCCTTTATAAATAAATGTTATGGATAAGTTAAAGGCATTACAATCATTTATCGGAAAAGAGTTTACGGAATCCCCTTCTCCTTTTATGAGATGGCTGAATCCGGTTGTGATTTCGGCAGAAGAAGGTCAAATTGAATTTCAGTACACCGTAAGAGAAGAATGGCTAAACCCGATGGGAAATATGCACGGTGGCGTAGCGGCAGCAATTATGGATGATATTATTGGAGCAACCATGTTTTCTTTAAATGAAAAAAATTTTATTGTAACTGTCAACAACAGCATCGATTATTTTTCAACAGCAAAAGAAAACGATATTATTGTAGCCGAAACGAAAATCATTAAAAGAGGAAAGCAGTTTGTGAACGCACAATGTGAAATTTGGAACGCAGATAAAACAAGACTTATCGCAAGAGGAACCTCAAATCTATTTAAAATTAATAACTAAATATAAAATCGCCAATACTGAATATCTTTATAAGTGAAACAGTAAAAATTGTGATTTTAAATGACTTAAAAAATATATACAGCCATCTATGAAAAGAGTTGTCATTACAGGATTGGGCGCAGTAACGCCTTTAGGAAATAATGTTGAAGAATTCTGGCAAAACAGCATCAACGGAGTAAGCGGAGCAAATAAAATCACTCACTTCGATACCGAAAAATTTAAAGTACACTTTGCATGTGAAGTAAAAAACTTTGACCCAAAGGTATATTTAAATCACAACGAAATAAAAAGAAGCGACCTGTTTTCTCAGTACGCAATGTATTCATCTGCAGAAGCAATAAACGATTCAGGATTGGAATTTGAAAAAATGGATCCTTTTGACACAGGCGTAATCTGGGGAACCGGACAAGGCGGAATGTGGACTTTCGAAAGTGAGGTCATGAATTTTGCAGCTAATGATCAGAATCCGAGATTCAACCCTTTCTTCGTTCCAAAATTTATCGCCAATATGGCTTCGGGAATGATTTCTATGAAGTTTGGCCTTCAGGGAATTAATTACACAACAATTTCTGCTTGCGCAACAGGAAATACCGCTTTGATGGATGCGTTTAATTATATCCGTTTAGGAAAAGCTAAAGTAATTATCAGCGGTGGCTCGGAAGCAGCAATTACGCCCGCTTCAGTTGGTGGGTTTTCTGTAATGAAAGCAATGTCTACAAGAAATGATGATTTTGCTACAGCAAGCCGACCTTACGATGAAAACCGAGACGGTTTTGTAATGGGAGAAGGAGCCGGAGCTTTGGTTTTAGAAGAATATGAGCACGCAAAAGCAAGAGGTGCAAAAATATATGCAGAATTGGTAGGAGCAGCAATGACTGCCGATGCGTATCATATGACAGCACCTCATCCTGACGGAGTTGGGGCAATAAAAGCAATGCAATTGGCATTACATGAAGCCGGAGCAAACGTTGAAGATATTGATTACCTCAATCCTCACGCAACCTCTACTCCACTTGGAGATTTGGTCGAGCTAAAAGGAATCAGCAAATTATTTAAAGGAAGTAAAAACCTTGATCTAAGTGCAACAAAATCAATGACGGGTCACTTATTGGGAGCAGCAGGAGCAGCAGAAGCTATTCTTTCGATTAAAGCGATTGAAAAAGGAATTATTCCGCCAACTATCAATCTTCATAAGATTGATGAAAACATTCCAAAAGATGTAAATATTATTTTTGGTGAAGCAAAAGAAAAGAATATTCAATTTGCATTAAGTAACGCCTTCGGCTTTGGAGGACATAATGCTACTTTGGTGTTTAAGAAATTTTCATAGACTTAATTTAAACCATTAAGATTTAGTTAAGTAATTAAGATTATTAAGAAATTCTTTCTTCATCAAAATGACAAAGAAAGATAGAATAACTTTAAAAGAAAAAGCAGTCTAAATATAGACTGCTTTTTCTTTATGCTTCTTTCAACCATTCCGATGAAGAAAGATAATTCTGATCGGGGTAATAAATAAAAAGAACATTTTTTCCTTTTATTGTATTGATAATCGGCTCCGTTAATGCTCTCGGAATTGCAGGGCAACCCCAGCTTCTTCCGATTCTTTTGTGTGCTGCAGCAAACTCTTCACTTACATAATCTGCTCCATGCATTACGACAGCTCTTTTGTAAGCCGCATCATTAAAACCTTTATCCATTCCTAAAAGTTTTAAAGAATATCCGTTGTCACCATTGTAGGTTGATTCTGTTATATAGAAACCCATACTGCTTTGAAGTGAGCTTTCGGTATTAGAAAAATTTGTTGCAAATTCTTCCCCTGTATTTTTTCCGTGAGCAACCAAAGAGTTAAAAAGAACTTTTTTCTCATTCATATCAATCACCCAAAGTCTTTTGGTATTTGATGATATTGAAAAATCACAAATCGTTAGCAAATGTGCATTTTCATCTAATTTCCCAGCTTTTTTCAGATTAGAAAACCCTAAAATAGCTTTAGAAAAAACATCAAAATTCAGTTTATGATCAGATTCGAATAAGATAGAATTATAAAGTTCTTCAGAAGAACTCATTTCATTTGTGCTTTTTTTAGATTTAGTTTCAACTGCAGTTTCTATTTTTTTTGTGTTGGTATTTTCATTCTTTACATTCTCGTTTTTTGGAGAAACATAAAAAGAAGTCGTTACCATGTACACAATGCCTAATACGCTATAAAATCCTTTCATTAATATTATGTTAAATTAAAATTCCGGGTACAAATTTATAAAATCATAATTATCAATGAGTTAAAATGAAAAAAGTTTAACTCAATTTAAGAAACTTTAACTGTCAGAGATTATTTCTCTGAATCCGGAACAAACTCTAAACTAATAGAATTCATACAGTATCTTGTTCCTGTTGGAGGCGGTCCGTCGTTAAAAACATGACCCAAGTGAGAATCACAACGTTTACAAACTACCTCAATTCTTTCCATTCCATGAGTTGAATCGCGGTTATAGCCTACTCCATTTTTATCAGCTTCAAAAAAACTTGGCCAACCGCAACTGCTCATAAATTTTTGGTTAGAACGGAAAAGGTGATTTCCACAAACCGCACAATAATATTCTCCCAATTCATCAAACTCATTATATGTTCCGGTAAATGGTCTTTCTGTTGCTGCTTCCCTTGCAATTGCGTACAAATCTGGAGAAAGAATTTTAAACCATTCATCATTTGACACGTTCAGTTTTGCAGTATCTGTTTTTGAATAATATGGATTGTTTTTTGCTTCGTTATGCATAGAATTTATTTAAATATTAGAAATTAATGTAAAATCTAACCACAAAAGTCGCAAAAGCTTTCCTCTTATTAAAGTTTTGACTGCTGAAAATGACAAGCTCACAAACTGTAAAAACTGATGTGTACTTTTCTAAGATATTATTAAGCTTAAATTCTTTTGCGACTTTTGTGGTAAAAGAATTACAACCAAATTTAGTAAATTTGAGAATATGAATGACGAAGCCAAACGAAAACAGCTTAGAAAATATAAAGCTTTTGCTACAGGACTATTTGTTTTGATGGCGATTATCTTTATAATTACTACAATTTTGCAAAAAACACTTGATTCTCATTGGATTGGCTATGTTCGTGCATTTTCTGAAGCCGCAATGGTTGGTGCTTTAGCAGACTGGTTTGCGGTGACTGCTCTTTTCCGTCATCCATTAGGACTTCCAATTCCGCATACCAATCTGATTGAAAACAGCAAGGAAAAACTGGGTGATAACCTGGGAAGCTTTGTGGTTTCTAATTTTCTTTCGTCCAAAACAATTCGTCCCTATATTCAGAAAATTAAAATTTCAAATTTTGTCGGCGAATGGCTCACAAAAGAAAGAAATCAGGAAGCTTTAATTAAAAATCTCTCAGACATCGTTTTGGATATTCTCAACAAACTGGATGATTCTGAAGTAAGCCATTTCATCAGCAAAAAAGTGAGCGAAATGACCGATAATATAAAACTAAACACCATTCTCGGAAACGGAATTATTTATCTTTTAGACAAAAACGACCATCAAAAAATCATTACTAATCTTTCTGCTCAGATAAAAGATTATATTATTTTAAATGAAGATGTTATTCAGGAACGGGTAAAAAAAGGAAGCTATTCTTTCATTCCTTCGTTTGTTGATAATAAAATTTCCGAGAAAATAGCAAGCGGGCTTTCAGATTTCTTCAGAGAAGTGGAAGAAAATCCAGCACATGAAATTCGAGATTTAATTACCCGAAAAATTTATGAATTTTCTCACGATTTAAAAGAAAGCCCTAAGTGGAATGATGAATTTAAAACCATCAAAAATGATTTTCTTAAAAATGATAAACTAGAAGAATATTCTAATGACATTTGGCTTTCCATCAAAAAAACATTGAATAATGAATTGCAGGAAGAAGAATCTTCATTAAAAAAATACATCACAAAAAACCTGAATGAGTTTTCTCAAAATTTAAAAACCGATGAAAATCTTCAGAATAAGATTGACCATTGGGTAAGAGTAACTGCTTATAAATATATTCTGAAGAACACCCATCAAGCCGGAAACCTCATCAGCTCAACCGTCGGAAACTGGCAAGGAAAAGAATTAAGCGAAAAACTGGAACTGGAAGTTGGAAAAGACCTGCAATTTATCCGTGTGAACGGAACTTTAGTTGGCGGGTTGGTAGGATTGATTATTTATACAATCTCACATTTTTTTCTCTAAAACCTAAATTTCCTTTCGCAAATTCAGCAAATTTTGAAGATAAAACGTTTACTAAAATCTGCGTTATCTGTTAAATCTGCGAGAGATTTAAACAAAAAAGCAAAACCTCATCGATTTTGCTTTTCAATATTTTTAAAGTAAAATTTATCTCGCAATTCTACTTGCTCTCGTCAAAAGCTCCTGATTAATATCGTTGATTAATTGTGGACCTTCATAGATAAATCCTGTATAGAGTTGAACCAAAGTCGCTCCCGCATCCAGTTTCTCCATGGCATCTTTTGCAGAATGAATTCCTCCAACTCCAATAATTGGGAATGCTCGGTTGCTTTTATCTGAAAGATATTTTATCATTTTTGTACTTCTCTCACGAATCGGTTTTCCACTTAAACCACCGTTTCCTATTTCTGCTAAAACTTCAGGCGAAGTTTTCAAACCTTCTCTGTTCACTGATGTATTTGAAACTACAATTCCGTCGATTTTTGTCTGTGCAATCAATTCGATAATCTCATCGAGCTGCTGATTATTTAAATCTGGAGCAATTTTTAGAAGAATTGGTTTAGGATTTACTTTAGTCTGATTAATTCCTTTTACCGCAGTGATCAATTCTCTCAGATATTCTACATCTTCCAGTTTTGCGTGACTTCCAACGTTCGGGCAACTTACATTCAGTACAAAATAGTCTACATAAGGATGAAGACCTTCAAAACAGTCTAAGTAATCCTGAGTATAATTTTCAGGTGCTGTGTTGGTGTTTTTTCCGATGTTCCCGCCAATGATGATTTTTCCTTTGTTGCCTTTCAGTTTTTGAATGGCTGCTTCCAGACCGTCATTATTGAAACCCATTCTGTTGATAATTCCGCCATCTTCAATCAAACGGAACAATCTTTTCTTAGGATTTCCGGCTTGAGCTTTTGGCGTTACCGTTCCGATTTCTACAAATCCGAAACCTAAATCTCCCAATTCATTAAATAAAACCGCATTTTTATCAAAACCAGCAGCTAAACCAACAGGATTTTTAAATTTCAAACCGAAAACTTCTCTTTCAAGACGTTTATCTACAATTGGTTTTGGAAGGAATAATTTGGTTAGAAATCCAAAGTTTTTGAGCATTGAAAAAGTAAAGTGATGCACTTCTTCAGGATCAAACTTGAAAAGAATCGGACGAATGAGCGATTTGTACATTGAAAAAAAGTTTTACAAAAATACTCATTTTAAATTGAATGAATTCTTGATGTGTGATATTTTTATGAAAAATCTATTATGAATATGATCTATAAAACATTAATGTACATAATCTTTAAAATCTGCGAGAGCTTTTTTAACGCAAATATTTATTGCAAACTTCTTATTTTTAGAGGCAAAGGCAAATAAATTTGCTACGCAAAGCTTAAACTTTAGCTTCAGCAATCAACTTGTTGATTCCTCTTTGCTCCTTAAAGTTTTGTAGTATATAAAAGAAATCTTTGCGTTTAAATAAATTCACTAAACACTCAACTATAAGAACTCAAATCAAAATTTAAAATGTTCCCTACTCTTGTAAACTCTTCGTTTACCTTTGCATTTAATGTAATTTTCTCATTCGTAATAGGATGATTGAAAACCAATTGGTGCGCATGAAGCATCAGTTTATTCATATTAAAGGTTTCCAGCCACAATTTATTCTGCTTATTGCAACCATGAGGTCTGCATCCCAAAATAGGATGTAAAATATGCTTAAAATGTTTTCTCAATTGATGAAACCTTCCTGTTTCGGGGATTGCTTCAACTAAACAATAACGCGAAGTCTGATGTTTACCAAATACCAGATCTATCTCTGAGGTCTGTAAACGGTGATAATAAGTAATCGCATTTTGTTGAATTTCGTCTTCATTGACTAGATCATAATCGATGGTTTCTTCTTCCGGAGCCCATCCTCTAAGAATTGCCAAATATTTTTTTTCAACTTCGCGCGCTGCAAATTGGTCACTCATTATTCTCAACGTCTCTTTATCTAAAGTAAACAGCAAAACGCCCGATGTTTTTCTGTCTAAACGATGCACTGGGTAAACGTATTGCCCGATTTGATCCCTCAACTCCTGAATAGCATAAGTATCCGCCTGCCCTGCATAATAAGATTTGTGAACCAGTAACCCACTGGGTTTATTAATGGCAATAAGATGTTCGTCGCGATAAAGAATTTCTAACATAGGGCAAAAGTATAGATTTTCTATACACAATGATTCTATAATAGAAATAAAAGATTATCTACCTTCACAAAAAATTAGTGTAACATTTTCGGCTTGATGCTCTCTAAATTCTAAAAAAGATAAATGCACAACTTAAACTTCGAAGAAATTTATCATACATATTGGAAGAAAATTTTTCGGCTTTGCATGGGTTATGTAAATGATGACGACATGGCAAAAGACCTGTGTCAAGAAACATTTGTAGCTGTGTTTCAGCAATTACCAAAGTTTCGCATGGAAGCCAATATCGGAACCTGGATATACAGAATTGCAACGAATATTTGTCTTAGACAGGTTAATCTTGAAAAAAGGATGCCCAAAAACGAACTTCCATCCCAGATTAAAGATCTATCAGAAAAAGATAACAAACTGGAACAGGAAAAAATGACAAATTTTCTTTATCAATGCATTTCTGAATTACCCGAACTTGAAAGAATCATTATTTCTTTAGAACTCGAAGAAATGAAACAAAAAGACATTGCTGAAGTGGTGGGGATCTCTCCTGCTAATGTGAGAGTTAAAATACACAGAATTAAAGAAAAGTTAACCGAAAAATTTGCACATTATGGCACCGAATTATAATTTTCAGGAAATCTGGAACAATAAAAACTCAGACATTCCCAACATAAAAGAAATCAAAACAAAGGCAGAAAAATACAGAAAAAAACAAATTTTAAAAGATATTGGCCTTATTGCTCTATTATTGTTAACCGTAGCAATGATAATATCCATTTGGGTATTTATTAAAATATCTTTTTTCTCAACCCAATTCGGAATTATGTTGGTTCTTATCGGCATTACAATGTATTCTTTTCTGGTGTATCAAAATATCAATATTTTGAAGAAGATCAATACCTCAACAACGAATCATGAATATCTTGCCACTATTAGAAAAGTAGAGCAACAACAAATTTATATGCAGACAAAAGGTCTTAGCATTTATTATCTTTTACTTTCTTTCGGATTTGCATTTTATTTTTATGAATTTGCTTTAAAAATGTCGTGGCTGGGAGTTCTATTAACTTATGGATTAACTTTTTTGTGGGGTGCAGTCAGTTGGTTTTTCATCAGACCAAAACAGATTAAAAAACAGAAAGAAAAAATATCAACGGTTATTAGCTCTTTAGAAAAACTGGAAAAAAGCTTTGAAGAGTAATTCTCGCAATGGATTAAGCAAATGAATACCAAAAATTTGTTGCAAAATCTGTATTTTTGCACTCAAGACGAAAAATTTATGGCAAAGCAAGAAGATGTTTTCAAGAAAGTGATCTCTCACGCTAAAGAATATGGGTTTATTTTCCCTTCGAGTGAGATTTATGACGGTTTATCTGCAGTTTATGACTACGGACAAAACGGTGCAGAACTGAAAAACAATATCAAACAATACTGGTGGAAAGCGATGGTACAGCTTAACGAAAATATTGTGGGTATTGATTCAGCGATTCTGATGCACCCAACTACTTGGAAAGCTTCGGGCCACGTTGACGCATTCAACGATCCTTTGATTGACAATAAAGATTCTAAAAAACGTTTCAGAGCAGATGTTTTGGTGGAAGATTATTGTTTGAAAATTGAAGAGAAAGAGAAAAAAGAAATCGAAAAAGCGGCTAAAAGATTTGGTGAGTCTTTCGATAAAGCACAGTTTGAAGCAACGAATCCTAAAATTTTAGAATACAGAGCCAAAAGAGAAGCTATTCTTTCAAGGTTGGCAAAATCATTAGAAAACGAAGATTTGGCTGATGTAAAAGCTTTGATTGAAGAGTTGGAAATTGCTGATCCTGATACTGGCTCTAAAAACTGGACGGAAGTAAGACAATTCAACTTGATGTTTGGAACTAAATTAGGGGCTTCTGCAGATTCTGCAATGGATCTTTATTTGAGACCGGAAACTGCTCAGGGAATTTTTGTTAACTTTTTAAACGTACAGAAAACTTCTCGTCACAGACTTCCTTTTGGTATTGCTCAGATTGGAAAGGCGTTTAGAAATGAGATTGTTGCAAGACAGTTTATTTTCAGAATGCGCGAATTTGAACAAATGGAAATGCAGTTTTTTGTTGCTCCGGGAACAGAACTTGAATTCTACGAACAGTGGAAAACAAAACGTCTAAACTGGCATTTGGCTCTTGGTTTAGGAGATGACAACTACAGATTCCATGATCATGAGAAATTGGCACATTATGCTAATGCTGCGGCAGATATTGAATTTAATTTTCCATTTGGATTTAAAGAACTAGAAGGAATTCACTCAAGAACAGATTTCGATTTGAAAGCACATGAAAAGCATTCAGGTAGAAAATTACAGTTCTTCGATCCTGAAAGAAATGAAAACTACGTTCCTTATGTGGTAGAAACTTCTGTTGGATTGGATAGATTATTCCTTTCTATTTTCTCAAACTGTTTGAAAGATGAAGTTTTGGAAGACGGTTCAGAAAGAACAGTTTTATCTTTACCTCCGGCTTTAGCACCAATTAAAGCAGCGATTTTACCATTAATGAAAAAAGATGGTTTAGCGGAATATGCGGAGAATATCTTTAATGACTTGAAATACGATTTCAACTTATTCTACGAAGAAAAAGATGCCATCGGAAAACGTTACAGAAGACAGGATGCAATTGGTACCCCTTACTGTATTACCATTGATCACGATTCTCTAACAGATCACACGGTCACGATAAGAGACAGAGACACGATGCAACAGGAAAGAGTTCCGGTTTCTGAGTTGAGAAGAATTATCGATGAAAAAACAAACTTCAGAAATTTACTTTCTAAAATATAAATGTAAGGCCTTGAGACATCAAGGCTTTATTTTTTATTCAACTTATCCCCGAAATCATTATTTTTGAAATCAATTTTTAACCATGAAAAAAATAACACTGTTGATGTTTGGTCTGGTTCAGACATTCGCCTATTCTCAAACTCAGGATTTAACGGCATTAGCTTCGGGAGAACACACCGGTATGAACGCTTTATTTGATGATAAAGATAATCTCTACGGCTATGTATCAATTTATTCTTATGGAAAATCCGGAGAAAAAACGAAGAAATTCGAATACGTTATTTTAGATAAAAACCTAAACCCTGTTGCCAATAAAGAATTTGAAGGAGATATTACGGCTGCATCTTATGTTGGATATGTAGATTCTAAAGGGCAGATTATTTTAAAGCCCTCCGGAATAGATTATACGTTGGTGAAAAACAAAGATTTGTTCACTCCCGTTTCAATGGTAATAGATCCAAAAGCAAATACCATTACCCGAAAAATATATTACGATTATCAGGAAAACGGAACTTTCAAAGAACTTAACGAACCTAAAAACTGGAAGGAACAACGCAAAGAAAACCGTGAAGAGAAAAAAGAAAAAGGCTACAACTATATCTCGGCGGTCGGCGAACTTAAACAAGGTGGATATTTTGCTATAGAATATAAAGATTTTGGAAAATACATCAGCAATAACAGCCTGATGAAATTTACTCCGGAGAAAAAAGAAGTCTGGAAATACAGCTACAATACCAACGGAGACAAAAAAAACTTTTCTGCTCTTACCGTGCTGGAAAAAGATGAAAAATATATGTACTGCATCATGAAAAAGGTAAGTGATGATAAAAAGACTTTTAACCTTATCGTAATCGATATGCAGACAGGGAAAGAAATATCAAACAAACCCATAACCGGATTTTCGGATGAAACCATCGACAATATAGATACTTTCTACACAGGATACAGAAAACTTGACAATGACAAAACTTTTGATGACAAAATGGTTATTGTAGGCAAAACTTTTTCGCCGTCTTTTGATCAATTAGGATTTTCAAGGTTGATTGTGAATAAATCCGACTTCAGTACAAGTGCAAAATCTATTCACTTCAAACAGGATCTTACCACTTATCTTCCAAAAATAAATGCTAACGGATATGTAGAAAACGGCTATATGCTTCACTCCAGAGATATGTATTTTATGAGTGACGGAAGTGTGGGAATTTTAACGGAAAAATACAAACCAATGTCTGAATATAATGCTCCAAAAACTACAGATCTGGTTTATATTTATACTGATAAAGATTTCAAAGTTAAAGATGTAAAGGTATTTGAAAAGGAAAAAACAAAATGGTTCAACAGCGATTATCTTTTTTCTCAATATCTGAATGACGGAAAAGATGTTGTTTTCTTTTACCGTGATTATCAGAAAGATCAGGTAACGAAAGAAAAAAAATGGAATCTTTTTATTAATACCATTATCGACGGTAAATTTAAACAAGAAATTGTTCCCATTTCAGAAAAAGACAATTACAATGTGACACCTTATGTGGCAAAAGAAGGATACATTTTACTACGCGAGTACAACGAAAAAGAAAAGTTTAATAAGATTCGTCTGGAAAGATTGAATTATTAATTTAAAAAATTAAAGCATAAAAAACCTAACAGATTTTAATTATTTGTTAGGTTTTATTTTTTAGCCAATAGGAAAATGGAAAAATTCTACGATTCTTTCTGATAAAAATCTGCAATATTCTTTATCTCATCCAAACTTAGATTCCACATAAAATTTAAGAATTGCTGATAGCTTTCGCTTTGATTTTTCGGGTCTACCCTATCTAAATATCTGTTTAGATTATAATTTTTACGGGCTTCATAAATTTTAGAAAAACATTTTCCAAGCCAGGTTTTGTAATATTTTTCCTCTTCACCGTCTTGCAAAAACTGCAGACTTGCATAAATTCCTATTCCATAATCTTCAGCATGATAAAAATTGGGTAATGTTTCCATTCTTGCCGTTTTCTCAAGAACGGCGTAAGATTCCGAAGCTTTTTCATCGGTAACTTCTGTTTTCAGTTCGGGAAAAAGCTTCTTCAGATGATTGATTCTCAATATAATTTCAGGATGTGATTTCAACGAATCTTTGTTGAGCTTACTCTTAAAATGATTGTAATTATACAACGAAAAGTCTTCTTTTTTCAGCCATTTGTCATTAAACTCCTGTTTTGGAAGATTGAAAAACTTCTTGTACGTTTCTACCTTCAATTCTTTTGGAGAGATTGTATCAAAATCTTCAAGTCTTTTCAAAGTATTGATAAATTCTGTTCTTGTAAAATCACTATTTTTAAAAACGGTATATCCTAAAGAATCTGCCTGCATTTCTTGTTTTCGGTTTTCAGACCCTTTCTTGTAGACTCTATTCTTCAATACACTGAACGCTCTCTCATTACGATATTCTTTGGTCGCTTTTATATCCTGAACCACCATCTTATCAAGCTGATTTTGATTAATGAGACCAAGAAAAGTTTTCAAAGTATGCTCTGTCATTTTATGACCTAATTCGTGAGAAATCACTGCAGCTAATTGACTGTCGTTATTTAGCCAATTAAATAGACCCATATTGATGACAAAAGTACCGTCTGCAAAACAATAAGCATTAGGTGTATTATCTTTGGCTATAAGGATTTTAAGATTTTCAGGGATTTGAGGATTATTTTTTCTTAAGCGACCAATAATATCTTTAACCTTCGCATCAAATACCGAATTGAAAATAAAGTCTTTATTTTTCACCTGCTTTTCAAAATCTTTCCCAAGCTCATTGTAAATTTTTGTCAGCTCACCTCCCGTTTTCCCAGAGTATTTTGCTTTGAGACTTTTTACCAAAAATTCATTATTTAAAGAATAGTTTTTAATAAAATCTTTTCTCTGCTTATAGTCTGCAGTATCGATTGTCTTATAAGTCTGTGCAAAAAAAACAGCCCCAATAAAAATCAATAAAAAGGTAATGTAGTTTTTCATCATATTTTTCATCAATAATCACAAAAATAATTCATTTAAAAATACATTTGTGAGTTTCTTTTCAAATTTATTTTAAATTTGTTTAAGACCAATTCTTATGATAGTTATTATTTATCTAATGGCTTTTTTAGCCGCTGTCGCTGTTCTTTTCTACCTATTTGGGTATACTTATATTTTTAATGGTATTTCTAAAACCTATCTTCGAGGGAAAACAAGCGCTAATATTGATGATGGAAAACTTTTCACAAGCAACATTATTCATACAACAAAACCGGTTCTTTGGGATGAACATTCTGATTACAACAAAAAAGACCTGCCTAAGATTATCGTTGATGACCTCACCCACTCCAATACGGCGTCATTTTTGGTTATAAAGGATGGAAAATTACTTCATGAGCAATATTGGAACGGCTATAATGAGCTTTCAAAAACCAATTCTTTTTCTATGGCAAAAGCGGTTACCGTTATGCTTTTTGGAAAAGCTCTGGAAGAAGGAAAAATTAAAAATATTGATGCTTCTTTTTCTGAATTCTATGATGAATTTAAAAATAAACCTTTAGGTAAAGAAGTAAGTTTAAAGCATCTTGCCCAAATGGAATCTGGATTAAACTGGGATGAAAATTACAAAAACCCTTTTCTCCCAAATGCTCGGGCGTATTATGGAACAAGCTTGATGAAAGCTACATTTTCGAGAACTTTTAAAGAAAAACCAGGCGAAAGATTTGAATATCAAAGTGGTTCTACCCAGCTTTTAGGATTTGCAGTAAAAAAAGCAGTCAATCAATCTTTATCAAGCTATTTATCTGAAAAATTCTGGATCCCTTTGGGAATGGAACAAAATGCAACCTGGAGTGTTGATGAAAGCGGAATGGAAAAAACCTACTGCTGTATCCACTCCAATTCCAGGGATTTTGCAAAACTTGGACAGTTATTTTTAGATGATGGAAAAGTAGGTGATCAACAAATTTTGAATTTAGATTTTATCGAACAGATGAGAACTCCGACAAAAAAATCTGACGAGATCTACGGAATGGGACTTTGGATCAACAATGACAATCCTATAAAGCATTATTATTTCTTAGGGCTTCAAGGTCAATATATTATTATCATTCCTGAATATAAAATGGTGATTGTAAGAACCGGAAGCTACAATAATCTCCCCAAAACCGACAGAGGAAGACCAGATCAAGTGAAATTTTTGGTCAATGAAACGGTAAAATTATTTGCTTAAATTGAGTTTGAGGCGAAGGTTTAGGTTTAGCGTAAAATATTTTAAAGCTTGTGATCTTTGTAAAAAACTTCGTGTTTCTTGTGGTTAAATAACAAAAAAACACTCACTTTAAAAATAAAAATCTATGGAAAAATACAATCCTTTAGTTGATGAATATATTGAGAAGTCTCCAGACTTTTCAAAACCTATTTTAAATTATATCCGAGAAATCGTTCATGAATTTTGTACGGATGCAGAAGAAGCAATCAAGTGGAAATTCCCCACTTTTATGTATAAAGGAAAAATTCTTTGCTCGATGGTTTCATTCAAAGCATATTGCAGCATGGGATTTTGGTTACATGGTGAAATGCAGACAATCAAAAATCTTGAAACCGACGTGGAGAAAACCAACATGTTCAGTTTAGGAAAGATTACTCAGTTAGAAGACCTACCTTCAAAACCTCAGCTTAAAAAAATTATTCTGGAAGCAATGGAGCTTAGCGATATGGGAGTAACGTTAAAAAAAGCAGCACCCACAAAAACGGAAACTGCAGTTCCTGGTGAGTTTCAAAATGTTTTAGATCAAAACAAAAAAGCTTTGGAATTTTTTCAAAAAGCATCACCTTCTTTCAGAAAAGAATACATCAACTGGATCATGGAAGCCAAAACAGAAACCACTAGAAATAAAAGAATAAAACAAGCCATAGAATGGATCTCTGAAGGAAAAGGCAGAAACTGGAAATACGAGAAGAAGAAATAATTAGATGGAAGTTGGGTGATAGAAGCTGGAGGTTTACAAGTTTGAAAATATTTTTCCTAATCTTAACTAAACTTTTAGTGGAATCTGAAATTTGCTTCGGGAAGTGTATTGTTTTTTAGAAAAGCTTCGTATTCAGGTGACATTTGAGCGCGACCAAAAGTATTCTGTCCGCTCATACTTCCGAGACGTACTTTATCTTTCCCATATTTTTTATTCATCGCATCCATTGCTTTCATCACAGGCAAATGTTGATTTTGTGTATCTTCTTCAAATAAACTGATCAATCGTTGATCTTCTGGAACAAAATCATTGACAATAACGCCTGCTTTTTTATAATGAAAACCTTCTTCAAAAATAGATTCAAACAAATCATTCACCACCCTGCCAATAAGGATTGATGAATTGGTAGGATTGGAAAGGATTTGAGTTTTTGCATTCCTGTACTCTGGTAGATCTTTTCTGAAACGATTGGTCTGCACAAAAACGGTCACCATTTTACAGCAGGTATTTTGCTTTCTTAATCTTTCTGAACAATAAATTCCGAATGTTTCTACACGTTCGCGTACATCCTCTTTTTTGGTGAGCATCTGCATAAAACTTCTGGTCACTGCAATCGATTTTTTAGGAGACGGAGCATCTAATTCCAGTTGACGAATTCCTTTCAATTCATTGATCATTCGTACTCCATGAATTCCCATTATCTGGCGAACCCACATTTCAGGTTTTTGAAGTAAATCCCATGCTTTATACACTCCGCTGTCATTCATTTTTGCGCTCAATCGTCTTCCAATTCCCCAAACATCGCCGATATTAAGCCACTTTAAAGCTTTCTCAATTTTTTCCGGACTATCTAAAATATAAACTCCTTCATTAAATTTTTCGGGAAAGTCTTTTACTATTCTGTTGGCGACCTTACACAAGGTTTTTGTAGGTGCAACGCCAATACTTACAGGAATATTTTCCTTATCCTGAATTTCATTTTTAATTTTAACACAATAATCATGAGTGTCAATATATTTAAAACTTGTAAGGTCTAAAAACAATTCATCGATAGAATATACTTCATAATCAGCTTTATCAACGTAAGAAGTTGAGATTTCAATAACTCTCTGACTTTTAAAGTTGTACAGTTCAAATTTTGCAGAAAAAACTTTTACATCATGCTGCTTAAAAAATTCTTTATACTTAAATGCAGGAGCTGCCATCGGGATCCCCAACTTTTTCGCTTCCCTACTTCGAGACACCACACATCCGTCGTTGTTGGAAAGCACCACAACTGGCTTGTTTTCAAGCGAAGGATCTAAAGTTCTTTCACAGGAAACAAAGAAATTATTGCAATCGACTAGAGCGTACATGATGTAAAAAAAACGATTTGAAAGTACAAATCTATGACTTTTAAAACATAATTTTAAGTTTAAAACCGACTTTAACACTCAATTTAATTACATGAAATACAAATAGTTAAATACGTTAAAACACGTCAGGTTTTGTCGCACTAATGTATTAATCAGTGATTCCAGAAAGTTTATTTTTTTTAATTAAAATGGCTCCCTTTTTATTCTCAACACGTCAAGTTTTGGCGTATCGCACCTCTATATTTGTTTTCTAAAGAAATTAAAAATATGGATAAAGTAAGCTTACAGAGAATTGAAAAACTACACCCTTTTGTGAAGGAGGAAGTAAAACAAATCATCAAAGAATGTGATGAAGCATTAACCGGAAAAGCCAAAATCAGAATTACTCAGGGACTTCGAAGTTTTGAGGAGCAGGAAAAACTCTATGCTATCGGAAGAATTACAAACGGAAAAAAAGTAACGAACGCCAAAGCCGGACAAAGCATCCACAATTACGGATTAGCCGTTGATATCTGTTTAATTATTAATAAAAAAATAGCGAGTTGGGATACTGTAAAAGACTGGGACAATGACAAAGTTGCCGACTGGTACGAATGTGTAAAAATTTTCGCAAAACACGGTTGGGATTGGGGCGGAAACTGGAAAACGTTTAAAGACCTACCCCACTTTGAAAAGAAGAATTTTCCGAGTGAAAAAGGTTTAAAAAAGACGAGTTGGAGAGCGCTTGCAAAACTTAAAAGGGATGAAGAAAATTATGTGATTTTTTAAAATTTCTTCTTGAAAATAATTATAACACGTCAAGTTCTGTCGCCTTCCGCTCCTATCTTTATACTACCAAAATAACAGTAGAAAAATGAAAAAGACAACCCTACTTTCTTTAGATGGAGGCGGAATAAGAGGCATCATCACCTGCATTATTTTACGCTACATCGAAGAGCAGCTACAGATTCATGACAAACCAAGCGCAAAGCTTGGAGATTATTTTGATCTGGTTGCAGGAAGCAGCACGGGAGCATTGATCGCAGCGATCATTTTGTGTCCTAATGAGCACAGAAAAGCAAAATATTCTATTCAGAAAGGTTTAGAATTGTATTCTGAAAAAGGCGGCGATATCTTTCAGGTTTCTTTTTGGGAGAAACTGGTTAATCCGTTTGGGTTGATGAATGAAAAAATTTCTCAGGAAGCTTTAGAAAAAAACCTCAACGAGTTTTTTGGAAATTTAGAATTAAAAGAACTGATAAAACCATGTTTAATAACAAGTTATGACATAGAAAACCGAAGAGCAAAATTATTCAATTCCTGGAAAGCCAATTTAAGCACAGATAATTTTTATGTAAAAGATGTTTGCAGAGCCACTTCAGCAGCTCCAACTTATTTTACACCGGTTCAGATCAAATCGATGTACGGACAAATCTTCAGCTTGATTGACGGCGGAATGTTTGCCAATAACCCGGCACTTTGTGCCTATGCAGAAGCAAGAAAAGTTCCTTTTGCAGAAGTATTAAAGAACCACCAGAAAGCCAACTACCCTACTGTCAATGACATGATTATTATTTCTATTGGAACCGGAATTGAATCTAAAAGTTATTCTTTCAAAAAAATGGAAAAAGCAGGAAAACTCGGTTGGGTAACACCCATTATTGATATTCTGATGTCTGCCAACGCAGAAACGGTAGATTATCAACTCTGCCAAATGTTTCAGACATTGGGGCAGAGAAATCAAAAGAATTATTACAGAATCAATCCTTCTTTGAAAAACGCTTCTCCAGCGATGGACAATGTAAGAAGGTCTAATATTGAGAATTTAATTCAGGCAGGCTTAAGCTACATTGATGATAATCGAGAAACTTTAAACCAAATTGTGCAAAAATTAATTAGAAACAAAATATAAGCTTTTAAGATTATAATTGACTACTATAAGCTTATTTAATTATAATTAAAAATAGGGAAAAATAAAATTTAAAGTCTCTGAAACACGTCAGGTTTTGACGCTCTTCGCCCTTACTTTTGTAATATAAACAAAGACACAAAAAACAAATCTAAACAACTTTTAATATCCATTTGAATTCAACACTACCTAATGCTGAACAGCCTAAAATATGTTCAAAATTAACCCAACAATTAAAAACACAAAACATGGAAACATCAAATCACAATTCTGATATAATCTCCAACAAAAACCTCTTTACTATTGAATGGAGCGACATCGAAAACGCAGAAATAGATTTCGAAAATTATCTCGATGATATTGAAAATTTCTTCAGAGAAGATTTTGAAAATGATATTCTCGAGGAGGAATTTGAAACCAAAAAAGATGAAATTTAATTTTCAAATACGTCAAGTTCTGTCGTTGTAACATCTTAAATTTAATGTACTAACTAGACACAATTTTCCCTATCAATTTTCACGAAAAAGTCTTAGAATTTAACATCCTCAAAATGTTGAACAGCCCGAAATATGTCTAAAAATCAACAATTAAAAACACAAAATGAATCTTCCTATTAAAAATAAAGGTGGAAAATCCGTTGCCGAAAACCACCTTAAAAAATAAGGCTAAAAACCTGAAGGTTATCTAATAAAAAGAGACTTCAAAAATTTAATCTTAAAAACAAAAAACAATTTTAAAATGTCAACAAATTTAAACACAAATAACTCTTCGCAAACGCTATTCAGATTTGCAGCAATGAGAAACCCTGAATTATCTGATCCAAAAAATAAAGAAAAAAGATTTATTTTCAGAGGGAAAAAAGCTAAAGATGATAGTAAAATTGATTCTAACCTAAACTCTTCAAATAACCTAAACTTAATTTTAAGAAAACCTTCGGCAATCAATCTCACGGTGCATTCTGAAGACTCTCTAAAAACTCTTTATCTTAAATTTTACGATTTTGCGGTTTGGGTTGCAAGAAATAAATCCACTGCTACCAAACAAGAATTTGACAAGCAGATTGCACTTTGTAAAACATTCGGAGCTTTAACCGTTGATCATGTTCTTTGGGATAATCTCGTTTATCAGGTGGTAACCCAAAAAGATTTCTATGCGAAAGAACTTATTATGCAGCTTCTCCATTTGGCACATATTCTTGAAAATTATAATCTGTCTGAAGAGTCTTTTGAAGAGATGAAAAAAGCAAAAGTAGTTTTACCAAAAGAACTATTTAAAGTATCTTCTACAGGTTCTAGTGGAACATCTTCATCTACTCAGAGGGTGATGTTCGATAATAAAGCAATGAAATTGGCCGAAGCCTCTGTAAGTCTTAAAGAAAACGAAAATCTTACAAATGCTTTGTCAAAATTAGAAAAAACATACAAAAAAAAATATGATGAAGCATACAAAAATGCTTATACAAGCTATGAAAAAGAAGTAAAACCTATTATTCAATCAGCTAGAAAAGAGTCAGCTGAAGCGGATAGAAAAAAGTTAATTCTAGAGAACAGAATTAATTATCTGACTCAACTCAGCATCGCTGATCCAGAAAAATTCTATGCAAACAGTGAACTAAATACGGAGCTCCATCGCATCAAAGATGAGATCATGAAAATCACAATTCCTGATGTAGAAATACCGGAATTTGATTTCCAATTTGAAATTCCTGAGATTGATGCAGCACAATTAAGCAGAATCTTAAAGTCACAAGACCAAAACACTTTAAATAGATTATTTGGAACAACTACCATTATAGATTCTTTAGCTGAAATTACTTCATTTGAAGAATTGAACCACTATATTACTCAAAATAATCAGGTTTTACAGCAAACAGTATTGAATAATACCGTTCTTGATCAACAGGTTTCTGCTACAGTGGGAGGTGTTGTAATACCCGTAAATAATAATTCATATACAGCAGGATATATTCCTTTCAGCATAAAAACTTATGCTCAGAATTCATCCGAATGGAGCTTACTTTTAGCTTTAAGTAGCAATATTGAAATCGCTTCAGCGAAATATAAGGTACTTGTAAAAGATACGGAACTTTCCTCTACGAGTTTATCTTCTTTAGGTGGAGGATCTTACTTATTGTTTGATGTACCTAGAATTCCAGTTTCTAAAACCTCTGGAGTTGAACAGTTTGTTGTAGAAGGAGAATTTACATCAAAAGATGGGATCACTTATCGTTTCAATGTTAAATTAGTTATTGATCCGGATAATTTAGACAGAATAACTAAGCAATATACCTTCAGAGGAGCCGATGGATGTATGCCTGTCGATCCGCCAAAACCGGAAACACCGGAAAATCCAGAGAACCCGCCGTATAATCCTTCTGAAACATCTTCTTTTATCCCTTCAGGATTTGGAATGAAAAATATTGGTGTCGCAGATTATTTAAAAGTAGAACAAAGTACGTATTGTTATGTAGAAGGAGATGTTGCTCACATCGAAAACATTATGGCTCGTGAATATAAGGAGCGTTCTACCAGAAGATTAAAACGAAGTGAATCTCAAACCACAAAGTCTTCAGAATCTGAAAAAGAAAAATTGACAGACACTACTTCTACCGAAAGGTATGAAATGCAGAGTGAGATATCTAAAATCTTGCAGGAATCTAAAGATTTTGCAGCACAAGCAGGAGTTACTGCAAGTTGGGGAATAGGAAAAGTATCTTTTGGGGCAAGTGCAAATGCAAGTTATGCTACTCACAACTCTAAAGAAGAAAGTAACCGACAAGCAGTTACCGAAGCTAAAGATATCACAGCAAGAGCTTTAGACAGAATTGTAACCAAAGTAAAAGAAGAGCGTATTGATAAAGTTTTAGAAGAATACGAAGAAAATAATAAACACGGTTTCGATAACACCAAAGGAAGCAGCCACGTTGTAGGAGTTTATAGATGGGTTGATAAAGTCGTAAAAAACCAAATCTATAATTACGGTAAACGTATGATGTTTGAGTTTATGATTCCTGAACCAGCCAAGCTTCATACTTTAGGAATAAAAATGATTGATGAAGCTGAAAAATTAGTAAAACCCATTGACCCAAGAGAATCTCTAACTAATAAAATGGAAAATTTCACGTCGTTAAATGGTCTTACTGGTGAAACAATTTTAAAGTTTTGGTCAGGTAAATATAA
This sequence comes from Chryseobacterium sp. BGARF1, assembly GCF_001677955.1. Taxonomy (GTDB): domain Bacteria; phylum Bacteroidota; class Bacteroidia; order Flavobacteriales; family Weeksellaceae; genus Chryseobacterium. The sequence goes on along the minus strand of NZ_LELA01000080.1, from coordinate 6,006 downwards.
TGTTGCAATAGACAAAATGCCTGAAGATATTTTATATATTGGTAAAGCGTTTTCTAATACAGTGGGAGATTCTGTAAGAGATTCAGAATGGGATGAAGCAATTGCAGGAAGCGCAGAAATTCAGGTTCCAGAAGGCTATGTTTCAATTGCGGCAAGAGGATTTATTCAATCAGGTGGAGAAAATACTTTAGGACATTATTTAAGAATAGGTGGAGAATTTATGGATGGTACAGAAGTTAGCGTTAAAAACTTCTACCCTTCAATTCCAGTATCATTCTCTACCATAGCATCACATGCTGTTGATGTGAATACTACTGTAAAATGCCAGTTAACTCCAGAAGCAAAAAATGCTTGGCTACAATCCACCTTCAACAAAATTATCGAAGCTTACCAAGTAGAAATGGATAAATACAACCAAGCTTTAGCAGAAGCAAAAGCTTTAGGTGTACAAATCAAAGGCTCAAATCCAGGTTTCTACAGAAAAATTGAGAATACAATTTTAAGAAGAAACTGTATCTCTTATATGATTACTCAGAATACAAATCTAGAATTAACATTTGGTAAAGGTAAATATCACAACAACGGATATTCTTTAGGTGAAGAAACTTTCTTAAATACAGACATTAAAGTAGATGCAAAATTAGACCAATATGCCGCTTTTGTGAAGTTTATGGAACAGGCATTCGAATGGGATATCATGAGCTACTATTTCTATCCTTACTATTGGGGTAACAGAGAAAAATGGGCAGCAATGTACCAATTTGATGATAATGACCCTACATTCAGAGCATTTATGCAATCGGGTATGGCGAGAGTAATTGTTACGGTAAGACCAGGCTTTGAAGAAGCCGTAAGACATTTCCTTGCAACCGGACAAATCTGGAACGGTGGCGAAGTTCCTGTAATCGACGACCCATTATTCTTATCAATTGTAGACGAAATGCGCTCTGCATTAGGTAAAAAACAAGGTGAACCGTGGAGAGAGAAAATCCCGACTTCATTGACTATTCTTCAGGCAGATTCTATCGGTTTGAGAGTAGAAAAAGCTTTGCCTTGCAACTGCGAACCAGGAGTAAAATTTGATGATCAGCTAGGTGAAATGTGCGGAAGTAATTTTGCACTGAACAACAATCAAATTGGCCAGTCTGGTGATAAATGGATGGAAATCAGTTTTAAGAATATGGATACCACGGTTCAAAATATTGGAGAAGCTGATAAAGAAGGTTATTTTCCAAGACAATATCTGTGTTTAGGAAACAGCATTACGATAGACCGAGACGCAACATGGCAACAAACAGATTCTTTTGCTGTTGTATATAAAGCATTATCCAATGAACTTTCCCAAATCGAAGGATTAGAAAGCTACCCGATGGAAAGAGGAATTACATTTAAAATCAATGTAAGTAAAATTAAAAATTTCTCTTTCACAAAACCTGGTGGAGATGACAGTCATGATATGCTGAAATTCTCAGTTGATTTAGACAATTCCAGTCTGAAAATTGCATCTCCAGAATATGGCAGATACGGTAGCGAAAGAATTCTAGACAAAGACGGTCAGGTTATTCCACAAGCAGAATATTTAGACAAAGTTCCCTTAAGCAAATTCTTACTGTAATTCTTAATTATTAACTATTAATTTTTAATTAAGTAACAATGAGCCAGGTAAAACCTGAGTCTATTTGGCAGCACGACAAAGTGCTGCCTTATATTCTCACATCTTTAAAGGACAAGATCAATGACATTACTGAGGTTGAAAAAATTATCATTTTCGGCAGCAGAGGAAGGCTTTCTGTGGAACGCTGGAACGAATTGGAAGGAAAAGATTGGGATATTCTGATACAGGCAAGATGTAAGGTAAAAAATGCTGGAGTTCTAGTTAGTGAAAACTATCATTTAGATTTATTAGTCTTGGATGAAGAACAGGTAAAAAAGTTTTGCCAAAACAAAGTCACCAAAGAAATTTTCCCTATAAATGAATTGGAATATTTAATGGATAAAAACACAGAAAATGAGTGATTTTAAAAATATTGTTGAATTTTTTAAACTTAATAGAAGATCAGAAGAAGCAAATAAAATAAATTCAGAAAACAATAGAAGAACATTAACCATACTGGAAACAAAAGAAGATTATGAAATAAATACTCAGGATTACAATGGTCTGAAGCTTTTACGAGATATTTTCCAAAATTTTGCAGCAACCGAGGTTTTTATATTAAATAATTCTTCAGGCAAAGAATTTTATGTAAAAACAAATGCAGGGACATATTTTAATTTAGCTACTGAACAAATCAATACAAATATTACACCGCTAGATCTGTATGCAGTTTCTTTAGAAGATTTCCCTGCCGAGATTTACTTCTATGATACAGTAAAAAATTGTGTTGTTTTTGATATGTTTTTGATAAAAAATGTACAGATTTTTCCGGAAAGTATACGATATGATCCACATTCTGATTTTTTTGAAGATTTCAGTCATCAAGAAACTTTGAGCTACAGTTATAAGACTCACAAAACTTGGGTATATGATTTTGTCAGTCTTCTTATTCCAAATAATGATCCGGAAGGAGATCCTTTTACAAAGCAAATTTCTGATAGTGATGTATCTGTCACACAAATAAGAATAACACAAGTCATTGATATAATTCCTGTTATAAAAGAATCAATGGGAAAATATTTTGCTTATTATAATCTATATAAGAAAGATGACAGAAAAATTGTTCCTTTTTATCAGAATAGAAATCATTTTTCTGACGAAAACATTCCCGTAGTTACGTTAATGTTCAACAGCTTGGAAGCTTTTATGTCTTATTTTAATGATACTATTTTTAGTCAGACAGAAAATTTTACTATTGGTAAAAGAAAAACTTTTCTTAATCAGTACTATGAAATTGTCGTTCTTCCTTTGATAAGAAATTTAGAAAGTAAATCGACATTTTCGTATTATGATGCATTGCAGGCTTTATACTATTTACCAGAAAGTCTATTCTATATGCTTCCTGAAGGATTCTTATGGACATTTTTTGAGAAAGCAATTGCTAATGATAGTTTTACAAATAAGCCTTATTCTAAAGAAGAAGACATCTTCCTTAAAATATTGAAAGTATTAGCATCAACAGAAAAGAATGCTGTTTTGCTTATAGAAAAACTGAGTAAGAATATAAGTGAGGATAATAATTCACAGATGCTTTTAGAGTTCTTTTATAAAAGAATACATGGGGATAATTTTATAGAGTTTGCTGACATAGTAAATAAAGCATGGAGGAAAACAAGTTTTGTAGATTCTAGCTCAAAAACCAACTCCAAATTTGCTTCTACTAACGGGCCTAAGCATTTGCCTTATCATTCCGAAAAATTAGCGGGATTCTTTTTCAGCAATCTTTCGGCAAGTTTTGAAGAAAATCCAGACAACAAAGACGAGAGATTCTTACGTTTTAAATTTGATACGGGAAAAACTAAAAAAGTCACTAAAGTACATCCAAAAGCTGGAGTTTATAAGGATGATGAAGAAATTATTGCGTATTATTATTATCATCCCTTCTATCCCGTAGAAATTAAAAATACAGATACAGATAATCAAAATCAGGAGACGGCTATAAAATTGGATATCATTGTTCCCGCATTTATGCTATTTGCGAATTCTAATAAACAGTTTTGGAGTAACGTAATAAAATCTGGAGAATACGCACTTGACATCGGAGTAATTGCTTTAAGTTCTGGAACTCTATCCGGATTAGCAGCAGCCGAAGTTATCAGTGCTTTAGCTATTGCTCGTGGAATAGGTGCTACAGCAGCAATCACAAGTTCTGTTGCCAATATTATACTAAAATTGGCAAATGCAGAAGAATCAGCTCTTGGAAGATCGTTTATAGAGTATTTATTTTGGATAGAAATGTTATCTTTGAGTGGAGAACTTACCCTTGCAATTAGAAATGGTCTTAAACGTTCCGCTACTAAGCTTGTAGGAAAGGAAGATGATATCGCTAGGCTTGAAAAGCAACTTGATGAAGCTGTTGTTGAAGAAAATGGGAAGAGAAGAAAGTTGAATGAAGCAGAGAAAAATGCAATAAAAAAAGAAATAAGTAGATTAGTTAAAGAAGGAGGTGATTACAGCTCAAAATTAGCAAAAAGAGTAAGTAAAGCTCTGGACAAAGCACCAGAAGACATTAAAAATTATGAAGATTTATTCAAAAATAAAGAGCATGAGTGGGGAGGAGTCTATAGCAAAAGAACAAAATATAAAGACTACCATACTTCTAATCTTCCTGATCAGATTATTTGGCCAAACAGAATTATAGAAAAACTAGAAAATTGTATAGTCACACACAATCATCCAAATGGTTCAGGATTGAGTATTGCTGATTTAAAGTTTTTTCTAAGTAATAAACTGACTGAGATAAGGGCTGTGAAACCAGATGGAAGTGTATTTAGTTTAAAAAATGGTAAAATTTTAAACGGTGAAAATGCAAAATTCATTAACTATGAAGATGATCTAGATCTTATCCTTAAAAATATCAAAAGAATAGAAAAAGATTATACTATGATGTATAAATTTTCTGTGGGAAATACCGAAAAGATAGATGCAAGAATGTTTAATGAAATTTTTGATTTAATAAAAGATAAAATAACTTACACACATTATGTACATTAAAAAAATAGTAAAATGGAACCAAAAATAAATTTAGAATTTTTATATTATCAGGAAACACAGGGATTAGACTGGACAGACCCCAATATGGAAGTATATGACGAACAAGAATGGGAGTTTGATAGAAAAATGAAAACTACAGCTCTTAAAGATGTTATAAAATTAATTATAGAAGGATATAAAGAAAAATATCCACAGCAGAAATTTTTTAAAACATGTTTTTATGACACTAAAACAGGGATAGGAAATGGAAAATATCCAGATCATCTAGGCCAATATGACTATTATCAACCATCAAAAAAAATGGCTCGTAAAGATATTAAATACTTAATTATGCATATTGATAAAGGGATAAAAGGTATAGGAAATGCAAGATATATGAAAGAATTGGAGTTGGAATTTTTTGAGCCACAAACATTTAATACAGTTGTAAAAAACACATTGCAAGGCAAAGATTTTAGTATTTCACATACCTCCAATTCTACTGTTTATAAAGTGAAAGATTCTGCAATTTCCGAAATAGAGATAACTCCTTTGAAATTTAAATTAACAACAAATCCCCAGAAATGGATTGCTTATTATTGATAAATCTCAACCACCTTCGGGTGGTTTCTTAATTTTATATTTAAGTGCTGAACTTACGATTGTTATTATAAATAAGTTGAAACCCAGCTGCCGCAAGATTGTATCGTGAATAAAATGATAGATATTCAAGCGATAGAATTAAGAGCAAGGATTGTAGAGCGAGAATTTCAACAAGCAGCCAAACAAAAGTTAGATTTTTCTTCAGTTTCGGAAATGATTAGTTTTATTTTAAAAAAATATAAATAAAGTACCATGAATACAATTACAAAAAAAATATTATTAGAAATAATAGCTTTTTTAAACACAAAAGAAATTAAGGAAGGTGATATTTATTTAAAAAAAGCTTATGAAAAAGTTAATAAAAAAGTTCTATTAAGTAGATTGGGAGAATTATTGCTTTGGATAGACCCAAAACATCATTTTTCAATTACTAACTTAGAAAAATATGTTATTTATGAGGATTTCATGGATCAACAAACTATAGAAGAAATAACAGGAGAATATTTATTGGTATTTAAATATTTACCTGAGTTAAAGAAAATTTTCGTATTTGAAGATAAGCATATAAAATTTAACTCTTCTCTAGATAAAAAAGATATTCAAGAAATTTACCATTTTGTAGAAAAGAATTATATAATTAACCCTAAGTATACGACTCGGTATATAAGACCATAAGAATAGATTCCCACTGCCGCACGATTGTATCGTGTGGCTTTTTATTTTACAAACTCTCTCTCAAAAGTTTTATCTTTATAAAAAACATAAAGATGAGCAGA
>NZ_LELA01000079.1 GCF_001677955.1 Chryseobacterium sp. BGARF1 | reverse complement strand
TTTTATAACTACAAACATAGTGATAAATTGTATTCATTTTATATTCTTTTAAATTTTAACATATTTTTATGCCATTAACCTCAAAAAAATAACTGTAAATTCACAAATCCATGAATAAAAATAAAGATTTAGTCTACTAAAATATCGTTCAAACAATTTAAATTCATATCATCTTTATTTCGACTTAATAAAAATGTGATTAAGGTCATAGATTAAAAACATCTTAAATCATTTTCCGTAAGTAAATATTTAATAATTTTGTAATATAAAATTTACAAAAATGGGGGTTATTCTAAAGCCTATTGATATTGTTGACGATATTACTCAAGAAGAGTTTCGTGAGAAATATCTGATACCAAGAAAACCGGTTGTGATAAAAAATATGGCTAGAAAATGGCCAGCCTATCAAAAATGGACGATGGACTATGTGAAAGAAGTGGTAGGGGATATTACAGTTCCTTTGTACGACAGCAAAAAAGCTGATCCGGCCGCTCCCATCAACACGCCCACTACCGAGATGAAATTTGCAGATTATATAGACCTCATCCAAAGAGAGCCTACCGATCTACGAATTTTCTTTTTTGATCCTATCAAACATGCCTCGAAATTGCTTGATGAATATATTCCACCAAAAGAATTGATGGGCGGATTTTTAGATAAATATCCTTCTATGTTTTTTGGAGGAAAAGGTTCGGTGACTTTTTTACACTTCGATATCGATTTAGCACATATTTTCCATACCCATTTTAACGGGAGAAAACATGTATTGCTTTTTGAATATAAATGGAAGGAAAGGCTTTATAAATTGCCTTACGCGACCTATGCCTTGGAAGATTTTGATATTTCTAATCCGGATTTTGAAAAATTCCCGGCATTAAATGGTGTGGAAGGAATTGAATGTTTTCTGGAACATGGTGATACTTTATTTATGCCAACCGGATGGTGGCACTGGATGAAATATCTGGACGGAAGTTTCTCACTTTCGCTTCGTGCATGGGATAAATCCTGGGCTGTAAAAGCCAATTCTTTGTGGAATCTTACTGTTCAAAGAAATTTTGACAATATTATGAAGGGCCAATTCAAAAAGAAATACATGGATTGGAAAGAGAAAAAGGCTGTCGAAAGAGCCAATTACGCTTTGAAAAGAGGTTTGCCTAGAAAATAAAAGAACTTTTCATTCTCAAACGTCAAATCAATTTTTTGGTTTTTCTAAAATTCGAATTTCCATAAAAAACCCCCTAAAAGTTTGATACTTTATAGGGGTATTTTTTTCTTTATATCTTAATTAAAAACCATACCAACGGCCGCATTTATTAACGCAAAATGGTTCAAGGTCAGGATCTGTGGTAGAAGCTTGAATGCAGGCTGCCTCGGTAGTGTAATATGGTCTACCTGATCCCCACCAAGACGCACATTCCGGAGTAATACCTCCTTTAATGGATTTTAAATTTTCTCTTGAGATTTTGTTTAATTTTTTCATAATGATTTTGTTTGATTTTTCTACTCTATACGTTTTTCGGATACCACGATATTAATACACTAATATATGAAATATATTATAACAAAATCCAAAAAAAATTTATAGATAATTTTAATTTTACTATTCGTCTTTATTATTGCGAAATGTATTGAATATCTACAAAATCTGTCAGCCAAACATTATTTTCAGAAAGATAAAATTCTAACCCATCATCAAACATTTTTTCGGTATTGATGGTTAGAATAACCGGTTTTCCATGACGCATTCCGACTTTAGTTGCCGTTTCTTTGTCTTCACTCAAATGAACGTGTTGTCGGTTTCTTTTTTCAATTCCTTTTTCAAAAATAGAATCGATATTACTTTGAGCTGTTCCGTTATATAAAAATTCAGGCGGTTTTTGTGGAATTAAAGCCAGATTAATATCAATAGAATGCCCTTGATTTGCTCTGATTCTGGTTTTATCTTCATTAAAAATAAAACGTTTTTTATCGTTGGTTTCGACAATTTCATCTAATTCTTCAAAGGTAAGTCCCTGATAAGAATCTCTCTTTGATTTTGTGATTAATTCATCAACATTTGCCCACCCATTTTCATCTAAATTCAAATTGATGAGTTCAGGATAATGTCTGAGAACGTAGCTCAGAAATTTGCTTGTTTTTTTCTTATGTTGTTCATTCATGTTTGTGTTCTAAAATATTAAGAATGTTTTGAACGTTAAAATAATCTTGTTTTAAATTTTCGAAAATCGCTCTTTCTTCTTTATCTAATCTTGCTAAAAGAGCTTTCTGTTGGTAATAATATTCCTCAAAGTTATCATTCTCATTTTCCATTTTTCTTTCTAATTCCAAATATTTTTTAATTTCATCTTCTGTACAATTATATGAAAGTAGCTTCACTTTATTATACCAATTAGAATCGTATTCACCATCTTCTTTCACTTCTCTCTGAATCTTTTCTATTTTTATCTTATTTTCTCCCGAAGTTTCCCAATTATTTAATTTCCTCCATAATAAATCATAAATAATTCCTTCACCTAACTCCCCACTATCTGAAAAACTATTGCGAATAAATTCTTCAAGATTATTTAAAAATAATTCATTCTTGTTTCCATGCAAGAAAAGATTCCTAAGGTACATTCCATATCCGAAGTGCAAAGCAGAATCACCACCAAAATATCCAAGCCTTGACGCAAGAGATATATTCTTTAAAGATTTTGTACTTTCTTCGCTTAAATCTTCATTTATTAAAAAATCAACAGCCTCTTCTACAGAATTCAGATTCATCCGTTTTTCTTTCATCTCTATTGAAATAACCTCATCTTCCTTACCCATATCTTCTATTTGTTTTCTTATCTCTTCGTCTGTAAATTTTTGAGGTTCTTGCTCTTCTAAAATTACTGTATTAAAAAGATCAGGTAAGATTATTTCTCTTGAATTAGTTTCGAGAAACATCTCTATTCTGTGTTTGAAAAAATATAATTCTTCCTCTACAATCATTTTTATTTTTGCACAATCTGCATTCTGAAGATTTATTCCGAAAACATTTTGAATTTTAATTTTATCAATTAAAGAATGATTAAAAGTATTTGTTTTCAATTCTGAAAGTCTACCAAACTCAGTCAGATCTTCATCTGGATTAGAATATTTATACTCTGAAAAGCGAATCCAATCACAATCTACCCTTGCTGTAACTAAAATATTTTCGGTATAATCTATTGAAGTCTCCGCAAATATTTCAATACTTTCCTTATTAAATGTAAAAGGAATTTCATTGAACGGAAGTTTTGTAAAGCTATTTTTAACAAGAAACTCCATATCTTTCAATGTAAGCAATACGTAGAATGTGATTATTTTCTTCATTTTAATTTCTCATTTAATTTATTACAAAGCTTTTCAATATCCTCTTTCCTCACCAGCTCCGCAATCCATTCTTCAGGAATATTTTTAAAACCATAATAAATCCCTGCAATTCCGCCTGTAATAGCTCCTGTTGTGTCGGTATCTTCTCCTAAATTGACTGCTTTTAAAACAGCTTCAGAATAACTTTCCGAATTTAGAAAACACCATAATGATGCTTCTAAACTGTGAAGAACGTAGCCTCCTGAACTAATTGTATCTTCATCATATTCTGAAATATCATTCTTTAAAACTCTATCAAAAAGCTGAATCTCTTTTGGGTTAAACATTTGATTTTCTGCAAATTTCAACGCTACATTTTGCGTATGATGATAAGCATCTTTTTTGTCTTTCTCTTTTATTAATTCAATCGCAAAAATTACATAGATAAAACATGCAAAGACAGAACGAAAATGTCCGTGAGTAATTGTAGAAACTTCTTTTACAACCTGATATAATTTCTCAATATTTTCTTCATCTTTAAGATAAAAAGCCAAGGGAAGCATTCTCATTAAAGAACCATTTCCATTATCTTCTTCAAAGATATTTCCTGAAAATCTTGCACTTTCTCCTTTAATTAATCTTGCAATGGAATGTCGTGTTGTTCCGCCAATATCGAACAGTCTTCCATGGGCCGTCCAATGTCCGAATTTATTCCATTTTACAAAGCTTTGTCCAATTTTCTCGAGATCATAACCTTTTGTCAATTCTTCTGCGATACAAAGCGTTAAAGAGCTATCGTCGCTCCAGGTTCCTTTCGGCTGATTCCAAGAACCAAACTCGCGCATATTTTCAACAGGAAATCTTTTCAATGTTTCTCTGCTTTTAAATTCTACCGGAACACCCAAAGCATCGCCGATACAAACTCCAAAAATTCCTGCTTTCACAATGTTTTCCATTAGGCAAGGCTTAACAATTTATCGTACAATAATTTCATTCCTTTCGTTGCGGTTTCCTTCATTACGACTGCTCTTTGTCCGTATCCGAAGCCAGTTTCGTTGGGGTTGATGACAATTAAAAGACAATCATCTTTGATATCATGTAGCAATCCTGCAGCCGGATAAACCTGCAAAGACGTTCCGATTACTAAGAAAATATCTGCTTCCTTTGCTTTTTTTGTTGCTTCATTCATCAATGGAACATCTTCTCCGAACCAAACAATAAAAGGTCTCATTTGAGCTCCATCTTCCGCTTTATCGCCGATATTGATGTTTGTTTTTTGTTCGTAAATAAGATTTTTATTGTTGCAAGAACATGATTTGAACAATTCCCCATGAAGATGAATGATATTTTTAGAACCTGCTCTTTCGTGCAAATCATCAATATTTTGCGTGATAATCTGAACATCGAAATGTTTTTCTAAATCAGCAATTAATTTGTGGGCATCATTCGGTTCCACTTCATGAAGTTGGCGACGTCTCTGGTTATAAAATTCCAAAACCAAAGCTCTGTCTTTTCTCCATCCTTCCGGACTTGCCACGTCGGTTATACTATGATTTTCCCAAAGACCATCTCCATCTCTGAACGTTTTTATTCCACTTTCAGCACTGATTCCTGCGCCGGTTAATATGGTTAGTTTTTTCATTTGTTCTTATTTTTATAATTCATAAACTATTTGAATAGTTGATTTATTATATTCAATATGTTGATTCTCATTCATTGGATAGGTATCCAATAAAGACACAACCTCTTTGTTATTAAAAATGTATAAAGTGCTCTTTTTAAAACAATACATTTCTTTAAAAGCTTGAATAAATTCTTTCATTTCATTTGAATCATTGCTATTTCCTTTATAATGAACTTCAAAAATTTGCTCCCATCTATTTTCTCTGGGTTCTCTAAGGAATTCAAAGTTGAACTTATTGATTTCATATTTTAAACTTCTTTTTGTCTCGTAAATTAATTTTCTTTCTAATCTAAAATTTGAAGGAAAAACTTCGTAAAACTTTACATCATTATTCTTAAAAAGATCATAAAAAGATTCTTTTATAACTTTCTCTGTTCTAAATCCAAAATAAATACCTGTAATTGCAGAAGGATGATTTTTTTTTAGTCCATCATTATTAAAAATCAATCTAATTTCATCTTCATGTTCCCATGTTGATTTTTTAATCGCGTATATTTTCTTAATAAAGCTCTCTGTATTTTTAATGTCATCAATACCTATGGTAGGAATATTGTCTTCATAATGAATATCTAATTGGCATTCAAAATCTGGATTTTGGCTTTTATCAATTAATTTATCTAAATCATACTCTATACAATAACCCAAATAAGAACTTGCATAGTATGCCCAAAGTTGCTCATTTAAAAAATCTTTGCTTAAACAATAAATACCCACTCTTTCTTTAAAATCTAGGGTTTTCTTAAGCTCATTTTCAAAATTTGATATGTTATTATTTGGAAATATTGCTCTTAGAATTTTTATTAGTGGAGTAATTTGTTCTTTAAAATAAATATCGAATGGATCATTTAAATGGGCATAATTAGGAGCGAAAAAACAATTTTCTCTTAACGTTTTAAAATCTCTTTCAAATGCTTTTTCGTCAATGCTTCTGTATTTGTAAACTTTCATGGTAAATAATTAAAGTTTATAAAATAATTTCTTCAAACGGCTTTATCATTTCTTCTTTCTTAGAAAGAATTGCAAAAACCACTCTTTTAAATTTATTTTTATACTTTCCGTGAAGATGCTTTTTAAATAATTCTGCAATTTCGTTTTGATCATTTTTAAAAACACCGCATCCCCAAGCTCCTAAAATCAGGGTTTCATTTCCCTGACTTAAAGCCAAAGCCAGCATTTTATCTGTTCTTACATCCATTGCGCCGAAAATCTCGTGAGCTCTTTCCGGTTCCTGACGTTTTACAACTCCTGCATTCACCGCCGGAGAGGTAATGAAATTACACAAAACTGGCTTCGATAACAATTCGCCTTTATCTTTTCTGAAAACCGGAACTTTCGGGCTATAAATCATCGTATCGGTGTAGAAACAAGATTCCATTTCGCGATGAATTTTATAATAATCCCAGCCTTGAAGCAAGCTTTCATGCAATCCAGAAGTTCTTGCGAGACTTTCTTCCTGAGCTTCGGCACCATTGATGAAACCACCTCCCGGATTTTTTGCTGATGCGAAATTCAGGCACATGAGTTTTTCCTGATTTTCTTCTTCTGCTAATTGTAAAATTGCTTTTAAAGAACTACATCTCCAGACTTCAAACTGAGTTTCAAAATCAGTTTCAGGAAGTTCGTTGTTCACAAGTTCTGAAAGTTCTTCCGGTGAAAACAAAGTGGTTCCCTTCGTAGAAGTTTCCAATTCATTTTCTATATTTATTTTTTCGTTGTGTTCGTTTATATAATATTTCTTGGCAAGGATTTCCAATGTATCTTTTGCCATTCCTTTATTGGTCATCGTTAGTTTTTTTTATGTTTAATAATAAATTTTCTACATCAGCATTCGCAGGTTCTTTAAAATTTTCCCCCATAAATACTTTTGTCACTTTAATATTTCCTACAATTGCCTGATTAAAAGTATCCATTTCTTCTGAAGGAACCCACAGTTCATTGTGATCTCTTGCTCCAACATTTTGAGCAGGATATTTATTGATCTCTTCTTCCAACACTTCAAATTGGGTAACAAAACCGAGATAATTTCCTGCTTCATCTCTGGTATTCCATTTTTCTGCAATCTCGGAAGCGTAATCCTCATTTAAAACGGGATAGAAAATCGGCTGCCAATCTAATCTTGGAGGAAATTTTTTGTAATTGCTCTCAATAATTAAAATCATTTCTTTTTCTCCGACAGGTCTGTATAGTGTTTTTGTTTTCATGGTTGTGCTTTTTTTATATTTTCAATTTGTTTTTTTAACGCAAAGGCCGCAAAGATTTTCTTTTTAAAACTTGATGTATATTTTTTAAGTTCGCAAAGGCGTTTCACTTAGCTAAGATTTCAAAGAATTATTTTATTCAAAATCATAAACATATACTTCTACATTATTTTTCATCAAAGTTCTTTCAATAATTATTTCAATTTCCTCCCATTTTCCACCTGCCAAACCACAACCAATTCTTGGCATGTGAATACTTGCTTTTAATTTTAATGCTTCGTTTGCTAATTTTTCCAGACACTTTTCAACCGCTTCATAACGAATTGGCGGAATTCCTTTAGAATTGGTGATTGTTTTATGCTGACCAATCATATTACAAACAAAAACATCTTCTTCAACCTGAACGATTTGAATTTCTCCAAGTATAAAATTTTCTTCGTTTTGAAACCATTTTCTGTATTCATTTTCAGGGTTCTTCCATCGATTTGAAATTGCTAAAACAAAACCTTTTCCCCAACCACCGATATCGTTACAGATATGGGTAATGATTTTATTTCCTTCAGTCTGCGGATTTGTTGCGTCTCCTTTCAAATATGTTATTGTTTTCATGTTGATTAAATTTCAATTTTATTTAAACTTCGGCACTTTTCAATGTTTTTTAATGTCCCGCTTTTTCTTTTTTCATCAGTATTAAAATCAGCGGCTAAAAAATGTGTACAATGTTCAATTCCAAATTGATCTCTTTCATAATCAGAAGTAAAACCTCCTATTATTTTCCATTTCCCTACCTTTGTTTTAAATGAGTTGGCAAAATATCTTGGCTTTTTTCCTACATGAAGGATCGTTACGTTTTCAGATCTATCCTTTAAAAATTCCATCATCAAAGTATCTGTTCCTGAAAAATCGCCGATAATAAATTCACATTCAGAAAGAGTTATTTTTTTTAAGGGTTCAAGATAAAACTGATGAAAATTTTCCCACGACACATTCCCATTTCCAGATACGTATATTTTTTTCATCATTGTATTTTTTTATATTCTTAAATTTATTTTTAACGCAAAGTTCACAAAGCTTTATTTATTACTATCTGCTTTTAAGTGCGCAAAGGCGTTTCACTTAGCTAAGTTCACAATGTTTAATCAATTCTTTTAAAATCTTTTGAATAAGATGAATAAGATGCAAAAACCTGATTAAATTTTAACTTAATATTTTCTATTTTAAATGTTTCATCCAACTGATCAAGACAAGTTACCACTAGATTTTTCTTTTGCGCAACAACGTAAGCTTCATCTAATTTTAAAGCATAATTTAGCAAATTATAATCTAAATCACCGAAACGCAAGTCCTTTTGAAATTCATTAAAAGTACAGGTTTCTTCTTCATTATTTTTAAGGTTTAGCGATTTTTCATTGCTCATCCATCCGCTTCCGTGTCGTGTTGAGTAGCTTCTTGTCACATAAAACATTTCGATATTCTCAATTTTTAATAATCGACAGATTTCATATGCATTTTTAGAAGTCGTATTTGCAAAAGTCACATTCGGAAAAACACCGTGTTCCATATCCAGTAAAATTCCCTGGCTTCCTTCAAAAATAAGATGTTCAAATGATTTTAAATATTCATAACCTTCTATTTTCCAATCAATTTTATCGATAGCATCCAAAAAATCCTGTAATACATTTATAATTTCTTCATCTTCTTCAAAACCGTAATAATTGGCAATTCCTTTTAATTTTTCAATCAACATTGTTCTTGGAGCAATCAAATCAACGGCAAATAATTTAAACGGACTTTCATTTCTTTTCATTGTTGCTCCAACTCCTTTTCCACAGGTTCCGTGTTCTAAATTCTTGATATTTTTTCTGTTGTATAAAACATCAAAAGGGGTCGTTACTTTTGCTAAAGGATGGATAGTCAATTCAACATTTCCATTTTTTTGTTTTAACTCTTCTCTTTCATTGAATAAAAACGTCGGGTGAATCGTGCAATGTTCTGTAAAATACGAAGGCAAACCACGCAGCGCACCACTCGCAAAGCTGGAATGAATGTGTTTTTTATCTTCAATCATCACCGTATGCGCCGCCTGTTGACCTCCTGAAAACCGAATAACTACAGACTCAGGATGTTGCTGAGCCAGAAAATCGGTGGTAATGCCTTTACCTTCGTCCCCAAATCCTAAGCCTATAATTATTTGTGCTGTTTTCATTTTTAATACATTTGAATATTATCTAGTCCTAAATTCTCTGTGGTTTTCGTAAAACTATCTTTAAATTTACTGCAAACTACATCTTTAATCACCTTTGGAACATCTCTGTAATCTTCGATAGACAAACAGTTTTGTCCTAACAGATCTTTCCATCCTTTATCTGCATTTACCGCCTGTCCGGAATGCAAAACGCTGATGTGAAAAACTTCATATTTCTTCTGAGCTTCAGCCAATAACTCTGTGTGTCTGAAAGTTTGTTGCCCCGTTCCCATCAATTCTCTGATTGCAGAAGCAGGAAGTGCTTTCAAACAAGGTTCGTCACCAACAGTGAACAATAATCCTTTTTGATTTCTCTTTTCAAAGGCATCTGTTCTTGTGTGAAAAGCGGCAAAATACCAAGCCAATAAATAACTTTCACCTGCATTTCCTCCACCTCCGGATTCAATATAAGTTCTTGTTAACCACATATCAAGCTCTTCATCTCCCGATTCAAACTGGCCAACTTGCAAAGGATAACCGTCACATTCATGATCTCCGATTCCTAAGAATAAAAGTGCAGGATCTGGAACGCCGCCTTGGATAATTCCGCCCATCAATTTTGGCAGCCCTTCTTTAATCAAATCAAAAGGAATATGTCCCATACTTCCCGTAACGTCCAACCCTAAAATAATAGGAACTGAGTTTGGATGAACCGCCGAATCTCTCGATTCTCTGAAAGAAATCCCATGTGGATTCATAGATTCATGTGCTTTTCTTTTTGCATTCTGCGTGAAAATTTCACTTGCAGATTTTGATGCATATCCTTCTTTTCTTGCTCGGTCAAAACGAGCGTCCATGTCGTATCTTGTACTTCCCATAACTTAAAATTTTTTGCCAAATAAATACTCAAATCTCTTTACCGAAACTTCTAGTTGAATATTTAAATTTCTGATTGTTAATGATAATTCTATGTCTTTTTGAACAAATGCTTCCGGCTGAAAATCAACAAATGTTAAGCTGTTTTTGTCTAAAGGACTAATGTCGATCAAGCCTTCCTGCTCTCTTTCAAGTCTTTTTATTTTCAGTTCGATATCTTCTACTCTTCGCCTGTATATCAACTCCGAATCTTCTCCAATAGTTCTGGCTCGGTCTTCTCTTATCTGGTCATTATTTCTTTGTAATGACTCGATAAATCTGGGTTTTAAGTCTTCTTCCATAATTCATTTTTTTGTGTTGTTTTTACGCTAATTAAAAGCTGCATGGTTTTACTTTAATTCTTTTCGAATTATTTTTTAGAGTACATTACATCTGTTCTCAAAACGTATTTTAAACCACTGATTAAAGTTTTTCCTTCATGTCTTAAAGGATGGTAAAAAACCAATGCAGAACCTTTCTTCGGAGCAACAGTGAATAAATTTTCGAATTCTGTTTCTCCACCATCAAAATCGTCATTCAGATAAATCAAAAAAGTGTAAAAACTTTTCTCATTTTCATTTCTGATGTAGCTTCCGTCTCTATGCATTTTGAATATCTGTCCTGAAGAATATTTATAAATTCTGAACATTTCATTAAAGTCCAAAACACTATAATCTTCATGAGTCTGAGGAAGAAATTCAACTGCTTTTTGAAAGAGGTTTTCAGCCAAATCATTATCAAAAATCATCAGTCGGTCGTTATTTCGAACGCCTTTACTCATCATTTGTCGACCTCCCATATTGATTTTGGCCTCTTCAAAGACTTTATCTTTGGTCAATTCAATATAATGATCACATTCTTCATCAGTCAGGAAATTCTCAATTATGAAAATTTGCGGGTGTAATTCTGTCTTTTTCATGATCAATATTTTGTGTTTGGTTTTGTGTTTTTATCCTCTTAATTCGTCTCTTACTTCCATTAAAGCAAATCCTAATAAATTTTCACCATTCCATTGTTGTGGATTTTTCGCTTTTGAGTCGGTTTCCAGCATCCCAATTCCCCAAATTGTATCGTAAGGACTTGCTTCTACTAAAATTTTATCGTTCGTTGAAAGCAAGAATTCTTTAAGTTTTTCGTTTTGTGAAAATTTCAACAGATTCGCCTGTTTTACAATCTTATATTTATTTTCATCCCAAATTTGAGTATCAAAGTTTTTGACTTTTCTTCCTAAATTTTTTGCCTGATTTGGAGTTTCTGCTTTTAAAATTTGCTCTAAAGTTTCAAGATCATTAAATAATTTAGCTTTTCCAGCCATCATATAATGTTCAGCAGTTTTATAACTCATTCCATTTTCTTCAAATTCATAAGGAAACCACTGACTAAAACATGCTTTTGTAATTTCTTCTTTCACAGTATGTCCCTAAAAGAATAGAAAATCTAATTTTTCTTTTCTCTGAATTTTTTCAATGATATTTTCTAATGTGCATTTCATGATTGTGTTATTATTACACAAATGTAAAAGATTATGGTTTTATTATCCAAATTTATTTGTGTTAATTTTACACTAAATATTTTAATTAATTGATTTTCAAGGTTAAAATTTCAATTTATTGAAATACTAATTACACAATTTTTTTTCACAAATGACACACTTGACTATTTTACTCTTAAGTTTTGGCTAAGGCCGATAGATTGTTTATTCATAAAAAAACGGACTAAAGCCCGTTCCTATTGATGTAAAATATTGTATCGAAAATCGTTTATTTGTGAAAAATATTTGTGTCATTCGCGTTTAAAACATCATTTGATCTCAAAATAAAATCCCTGCTCTTCAAGCTCTTTATATTTCTCCTGATTGAAAGTAAATAGTTTCCCTGGTCTACCACTGCCTTCTTTTCTTAAATTATTCGTTTCGTTCAATAACCCGTAACTCATGATTTTTTTTCTGAAATTTCGACGGTCAATTTCCTGTCCAATAATGGTTTTATAGAGATTTTCAAGCTCAGAAAATACAAATTCATCATTCAAAAGATTAAATCCAATTGGCTGATATTGAATTTTTGTACGAAGTCTTTTTAATGCAATATCAATAATTTTATCATGGTCAAAAGCGAGCTTAGGAAGTTTATTAACGCTGAACCATTGTGCATCATCAGCATCAGAGTCAGCAAACAATTCATGATAAGAAGGATTAACCAGGCCTAAATAAGCCACTGAAACCACTCTATTTCTAGGATCTCGACCTACTTTACCAAAAGTGTAGAGTTGTTCTAAAAAATCGGGTTTTATTCCGGCTTCTTCGTGAAGTTCTCTTTTTACGGCGTCGTCGAGATCTTCATCATCTAAAACTAAGCCTCCGGGAAGTGCCCACCCGCCTTTGAAGGGTTCAATATTTCTTTTAATTAAAAGAATCTGAAGGTCTTTTTTATCAAAATATCCGAAAATAACTGCGTCTACAGCAACTTTTATATCCTGTAATTTTTTAGGAGAATCCATAATTTAATTTGCGTTACGATTACACAAAAATAACAATTAGAAATTTCATTTTCAAGATTAAAATAATAATTTTTCGAATTCTATTTTTTGCTACATTTATAAACAACTTAAAACTAAACAATTATGAAAAATTTATTCTTTGCAGCCAGCGCTGTTCTTCTATTTATCGCTTGTGATAAAGCAAAAATCGACGTGAAAACTTCAACAGAAACAGATCCTATCGCCAACGAAGAATGGAAACCGGTAGATTCTGCAACGGCAAATAAAGCATGGATGGATTTTGCTACACCAGGAGATATGCAGAAAATGCTGGCAAAATCTGATGGAGTTTGGTCAGGAGAAAATACGATGTGGATGGAAGATGGCGGAAAACCTATGACAAGTACATCGACAACAACCAATAAAATGATCTTTGATGGACGATATCAATCCAGCGAGCACAAAGGAAATTTTATGGGAATGCCCTTTGAAGGAATGAGCATTACTGGCTATGACAATGCTAAAAAGAAATTTGTAAGCACCTGGATCGACAATATGGGAACTGGATTGATGACCATGGAAGGCGACTGGGATGCATCCAAAAGATCAATTGAATTTAAAGGAAAAATGACAGATCCTACAAGACCTGGAAAAGACTGTAATATGAGAGAAGTCTATACTTTTGTAGATGATACTCATCAAACATTAGAAATGTACGGCCCTGATTCTAAAACAGGCAAAGAGTACAAAACAATGGAAATAAAATACACGAAAAAATAAAATCTAGACCGTTTCTCTTGAAGCGGTTTTTTTGTACATTCAAGATTCTTAGAAAAAGATTTGAATGAATAAGTTACTTTTGATTTTAATTGTATTCCTGATGAGCTGCAAGGAAGAAAAATCTTTTGCAGATGATATTGTTTTAAATTTTCCGAAAAATGAGAAATTGACTTTTCAGAATTTTAACGATGATATGAATGAAATGGGAACTTCCTTAATTTATATTGGTAAAGACACTTCCGTAATTAATGTAAAATACTATAAATACATTTTTCCACCACCACCCGCACCACCGAAAATTAATGAAAACACGGAAGAAAATATACAGGTTAGAAAACGCTTTGAAGATTCTATCAATTTTATATACAGACCATTCTTTAATCTTGAAGCTATTCAAATTAAAGAAACTGAAGAAGATTTATATGAAACTATAAATAATCAAACAACTCAAATTATCGTCAAAGAAAAGGACACTATTCCGCTTTATGCAAGAAATTACGAAACAAAAGAAGTAAAAAGATATAAAGCGTTTCCTGTTTTCATTAAAAATATTTCATCTAAAACTTTGAGAATTCCCATCGAAGCACAAGCTGTTGGATTATATGTTCTCAATGATAAGAAATTCCAATATATCAGAAACAGTGATTATTTAATATGTGGAATGGGATCTCCTAAAAATCCTTATTTTGAATTAAAACCAAACGAAATTCTGATTTATTCATTTCCACATCTGAAAAAAGGAAAAAAAAGAAAGGCAAAAATTTCTTTTTTTAAAGCTACATCAAAAGAGTTTGAAACTTCAATCAACGAAGAAATTATCAAAAAACAAAGAAATACTCATTTTCTACAATAAAAAAATCCGCAGAAAATTTCTGCGGATTTATATTTTAAAATACATCGATAATACTAGTCATTCAGTTTCAAAACAGCCATAAATGCTGATTGCGGAACTTCTACTCTACCAATTTGCTTCATCTTTTTCTTACCTTCTTTCTGCTTTTCAAGAAGCTTTCTCTTTCTTGAAATATCTCCACCGTAACATTTTGCGGTAACGTCTTTTCTTAACGCTTTAATGGTTTCTCTCGCAATAACTTTCGCTCCTAAAGCAGCCTGAACAGCAATATCAAACTGTTGTCTAGGAATTAGTTCACGCAATTTCTCACACATTCTTTTACCAATGTAATAGGCATTAGAATCGTGAATTAATGAAGATAAAGCATCCACCATATCTCCATTAATAAGAATATCCATTTTCACTAATTTAGAAGCACGCATTCCGATTGGTGAATAATCGAATGAAGCATATCCTTTAGAAATAGATTTTAATCTGTCATAGAAATCGAAAACAACTTCCGCCAAAGGCATATTGAAGGTTAGTTCTACTCTATCAGCTGTCAAATAACTTTGGTTAACAATTTCACCTCTTTTCTCAATACACAATGTCATTACCGCTCCAACGAAATCAGATTTTGTAATGATAGAAGCTTTGATATATGGTTCTTCCACTCTATCTAAAAGATTGGGATCAATCATTTCAGACGGGTTGTTAATCAAGATGGCTGTATCAGGATCTTTTTTAGAATATCCGTGATACGAAACGTTGGGAACCGTAGTAATCACGTTCATGTTAAATTCTCTTTCCAAACGTTCCTGAACAATTTCCATGTGAAGCATTCCTAAGAATCCGCAACGGAAACCAAAACCTAATGCTGCTGAGCTTTCAGGTTCGAAAACTAAAGAAGCATCATTTAATCTTAATTTTTCTAATGAAAATCTTAATTCTTCGAAATCTTCAGATTCGATAGGATAAATTCCGGCAAAAACCATTGGTTTTACTTCTTCAAAACCATCAATCGGTCCATCAGCAGGATTTACAAAAGAAGTAATGGTATCTCCTACTTTTACTTCACGAGCATCTTTAATACCGGAAATAAGATAACCTACGTCACCACACTCCACCGTTTTTTTGGGTACTTGCTTTAGTTTTAAAGTTCCAACTTCGTCTGCACCATATTCTTTTCCTGTTGCAAAAAATTTGATTTTTTCGTTTTTAGAAATACTTCCATTAACAATTTTAAAATACGCTTCAATACCTCTGAACGGATTGTAAACAGAGTCAAAAATTAATGCCTGAAGTGGCGCATTTGGATCTCCAACTGGTGGTGGAACCCTATTTACAATCTGCTCAAGCAGTTCATGAACGCCTTCTCCTGTTTTACCAGAAACTCGAAGAACGTCTTCGTATTTACAACCTAGAAGTCCCATAATTTCATCGGTAACTTCTTCAGGATTTGCAGACGGAAGATCTATTTTATTAAGGATTGGAATAATTTCCAAATCATTTTCTAAAGCCAAATACAAATTCGAAATCGTCTGAGCCTGAATACTTTGCGCAGCATCCACAATCAAAAGAGCACCTTCACAGGCAGCAATCGAACGAGAAACTTCGTAAGAAAAATCTACGTGTCCCGGTGTATCAATAAGGTTTAATATATATTTTTCGCCATTAAGCTCATAATCCATCTGGATGGCGTGAGATTTAATCGTAATCCCGCGTTCTTTCTCCAAATCCATATCATCAAGCGTCTGAGATTGTAATTCTCTTTGGGTCACCGTATTGGTGTACTCCAAAAGACGGTCTGCCAAAGTAGATTTACCGTGGTCGATATGAGCGATTATGCAAAAATTTCGTATGTTTTTCATTTAAGAACTATGTAATTTGCAAAGATAACAATTTGAAGGATAATTTATCATTCTTAATTTTACGGAGAGGAAATTATTTTTCAAAAACATAAGCTCCTGTTAAAGAATCAATATAAACATTTGCTTCTATAGTAGATTTAAAACCAATTCCGTTTATTGCTCCACTGTTCCTATTCGAGCCAGAATCTATTGCTGCTCCAATAACAGCGCCTACAACTCCTCCTGCAACAGCGCCAACAAGAACACCTCCCGTTTTGGATTCTTCAAAAAGATTTGCTCTTGAAGAGTAAATATAAAATCCTTTTTCATTTTTTTTCATTTCATCAAAACCCACTGGTGTAAGTTTGTACCCCTTACCTTCTTCCACATAGCAATACATTTCTGATAAAGAAGTTTGTACGTCTTTATCTATCAGTTTTACCACTTTACCATTTTTATTTTTTTTAAGAGAATAATTCGCATTAGGCTCTTGTTTATAAAAGCTTTTAAAATCAGTATAAACTCCCTCTTTTAATTCAGAATTATTTAAAGCATTATAATTTTTACTTAAATATTTACTGTAATTATGAATCTCATTTTCAGGAATTGAATAAGAAGTAACCGTATTAGTATAAGAAGCCTTGATAAAGTCTGTGATAATCTCTGAAATCTGCTCAGCCAAATATTTCGGTGCGTGAGCCACTCTTTTAGGGTTGCAAACAATCACATTATCAAAACGATAAATAAAATAGTAATTATTATTTCTTTTTAGAAAACTTGAAACTTTTATTTTGGTTTTGGCATAAGGATATTCTTTATCTGAGTCTTGCTCATTATAGACTTTTAATTCTTCCAATACTACAACAATGTCTGTATTACCCGTCTTTTTATTGTCTTTTAAAAACCAACTTTCTACGTGACTTTTCAAATCTTCATCTTCAAATCTTATAGTTACAAGTTCTCCTTTATCATCTATTTTACCGATATTTTTATCAGTCCTGTTATCTATTAAGGTAAGTGATCTGGTAAGAGATTTTCTATCTTTAATACTTTGATCAAGCTTAATGAATTCTGTTTTTTGGGCAGAGATACTTATTGAAATAATCAAAAAGAAAAATATTTTTATCATAATTATTTTTTTTTGCAAAAATAGATATTTCCTAAAAACTAAACGACCCTTACAATAAATTGTAAGAGTCGTCCAACATTAAAAAAATAAACTATTATGGAGTTTGCTTTGCTCCTGAAGTATTTTTTTTACCACCATGAGGGTGTTTTTCATTCATTTTATCTCTCATCATTCCTTCAGATTGAAAAAGCTTCAAAACCTTTTGACAAGGAATCACAGTCTGCATCTTCTCAGCATACTTTTTTCTGTTATCAAATAGTTTTTGACCTACTTCAAAACTTTGCTGCAATTTTACTTTTGCTTCATCCTCAGAAAGTTTTTCAGGATCAAAATTAGAATCAAATTGATTTTTTATATGTTTCTGATTATCTAAATATTCGTTGTACATTGCAGTAAACTCAGCTTTATCCTGTGGAGCAACATCCAGCATATCAATAACCATATTATTTCTAAATTGGGTAAGAAGTGCTTTTCTTTCATCTGGCGAAAGATTGTTTATTACCTCTTTTCTTTGATCGGGATTCATTTTTTTCCAATCATAATCCTTGATTTGTGCGCTGAGCCCCAAACCTGAGATAATAAAAAGTGTAAATAATAATTTTTTCATCTTTCTTTTAATTATATAAATCTAAATAAACATCTTGGCTAGAATTGTTTGCCAATTCTGCTATTTCCGAATTGTTAAGCGATTCTAAATATTCGTTCATATGGATTTCATTAACCGTTTTTACCGTTTTTTTATTCTTCTTTTCAGAATCATTATTAGCAACTTTCGAAACGATGGACTTTATATTCATCTGTTTTTCAGTTCTTTGATTCGGATTTTCTATCGAAGTTAAATCTGATTCCAAAGTTTCATATGCAAGTTGACTTTCTTTCTTAGGTGCAGTTCTGTTATCAGTATAGTTAAGGTTTGAATCTCCATTGGTTGAAGAATCTGAGTTTAAATTATAAACAAAAGTCGACCCAAAAATAAGAGCTAAAGACGCTGCTGCTGCATATCCCCAATTCATTTTGAAAATTGGAGCTTTTCGCTCAGTCTTTATTTCACCCATCACTCTGTTCTGAATATTTTCAAACATATTTTCAGGTACTGCGTAAATGTTTTGGCGCTCTAATTTTTCCAGATCAAAACCTTGAACTCTGCTTAGAACCTTTTCCTGAATATCTTCAAATATATTCTCAGAAACTTTGTAAATATTTTTACGTTCTAAATTCTCCAGATCAAAATCTTTTACTCCACTCAACACCTTATCCTGAATATTTTTAAACATATTTTCAGGTACTGCGTAAATGTTTTGGCGTTCTAAATTATCTAGATCAAAATCTTTCATGTGGTTGGTTCTCAAAAATTATCTCTCGTAATTCTCTTTGATATATTCTTCTATTTTCTGTTTGGCATAATGATAATTTGTTTTTAAGGTTCCTACCGACATATCAACTATTTTAGATATCTCTTCGTAAGGTAAATCATCATAATACCGCATCATAAATACCAGTTTCTGCTTTTCAGGCAGGCTCTGTATAGCTTTTTGCAAAAAAACTTGTATTTCTTCAGCATCACTGTGTGTATTATCGGCAACCAGATTTTGCATATAATATTCCGGATCTTCATCAGTTTTCTGCATTTTTTTCAGTTTATTGATTTGTTGCAGTGCTTCATTGGTGGCAATTCTGTACAGCCAAGTGTACAACTGACTGTCATTCTTGAACTGATGAAAATTTTGGTAAGCTTTTATAAATGTTTCCTGCAAAGTATCCTGAGCAAGGTCTCCATCTACAATAATACGTCTGATGTGCCAATATAATCTACTCTGATAAGCATCCATCAACACCCGAATACCTTTTTCAAGCGTTCGTGGGTTTTGCATCAGCGCAATAATCTCTGCGTCTTTAATCTTCATAAGATGCTTTCATTGTTTTGGATTACAAAAATATCTAAAAGTTAAATTACTTATTCAATTTTGAGTCCAATATATTAACTTTTAAGATTTATATCAATAATATTAATTTGAAAACATCCGTTATCATTCAACTTTCCTTCCAAAACTAAAAACGCTTATCTTTGTTTTATGCAAACAGTCATTATCGGTTCCGGGAATGTTGCCTATCATTTGGCAAAAGCTTTCGTTCAAAATGGTATTTCTATAACCCAAATTTTTGGAAGAAATGAGAAAGAACTTCAGAAAATTTCTTCTGAATTAAATATTTCCTATTCCACAGAAAATCTGGAAGATGCAGATCTATATATTATTTGTGTAAGTGATAATTCTATAGAAAATGTTTCAAAAATTATCTCTAAAAAAGATTGTTTAGTTGCTCATACTTCAGGTTCTTTACCTAAAGAAGTTTTGACAGGGGAGTACAGAAGATCAAGCTTTTACCCTTTACAGACTTTTTCAAAAACTAAAGATTTAGATTACACGAAAATTCCTTTTTTTATTGAAACTGAAAATGAAAAAGACCAGAAAATCTTAACTGATCTAACTTCCAAAATTTCAGAAAATGTAATGGAAAGCACTCATGAAAAGAGAAAATACATTCATTTAACGGCGGTTTTTGCCTGCAATTTTGTGAATCATCTTTTTGCAAGAGCTAAAGAAATTTCAGATGCTCAAGAAATTCCGTTTGATTATTTTTTACCATTGATTAATGAGACCGTTCAGAAAATCTCTGAAATAGAGCCAAAATCAGCGCAAACCGGACCCGCAGTGAGAAACGACCAAAGAGTTTTGGAATTACACGAACAGTTATTAAAAGACGAAAGTCTTGAGATTTATAAAACAATGAATCAATCGATTAAAACGATGTATCAATTGCCATAAATTTTTAACTTTGAGGAAAACCAAAAAAATGAATACAAACATTATCCGTTCCCTCATCATTGGAGCATCTATCGTTATTACAGCTTTTGTCTTGGGCTCAAGTTTTAAAAACAGAAATTTAAAACAAGATACAATTTCCGTTACTGGCCTTGGTTCTAAAGATTTTATTTCAGACGAAATAAGTTGGGGTGGAAGTTTCGACGCCAGTGCAATGGATGCAAAAGAAGCTTATAATTTGATCTCGCAAGACAAAGAAAAAGTAAAGGCTTTTTTCTACAGCAAAGGTTTCAAAGCAGGAGAGTTTGCTTTTGGTGGAGTTAATTTTTCAAGATCTTACCGTACAGTGACGACAAAAGAAGCAGACGGAACAGAAAAGTCTGAAGATATTTTTGATGGATATAAAGCGACTCAAAGTGTATTTTTCAGAGCTAAAAAGAATCCGGTCTTGATGAAAAAAATCGAAAGTGTGATCGACAAAACGGCCGAACTTATCAATAGAGGAGTACAGTTTGAGCCATCTTCAGCACAATATACTTATTCTGACCTTGCTTCATTGAAACACAGTTTAATAGAAGCGGGTTCAAAAGATGCCAAACAAAGAGCTGAAAAAATTGTAAAAAGTGCAGACGGAGATCTTGGGAAATTGAAAGACGCCTCCATGGGAGTCTTTCAGATCACAGCAAAAGGTTCTACTGATGAGGATAGTTATGGTGGAAATTTTGATACCTCAAGCAAGGAAAAATCAGCGAGAATTACAGTAAGACTTACTTACAATCTCGACTAAAATATTTATTAATAAAAAACAAAGGATTAATAAATGCGATTGATTTAATTTTTTATCAATCATCATTTATCAATCATTAATTAAAATGAGTTATAAAGAGAAACTAAAAGACATAAAAGCATTTGTATTTGATGTAGACGGTGTATTCACAGACGGAAGTGTTTATTTGATGCCAGGTGGAAATATGAGCCGAGTAATGAATGTTTTGGATGGTTATGCAGTTGTAAAAGCTTTAAAAAATGATTATCTGATAGGTGTTATTACCGGAGGAAATGATGAAATGGTGAGACACAGGATTAATTACTTGGGAATACAGGATTATTATGCAAAGTCTCATGATAAAATGGTGGATTATGAAGATTTTAAAGCTAAATATGATCTTAAAAACGAAGAAATTTTAACAATGGGAGACGATGTTCCGGATTTTCATATGATGCAGAATTCGGCAATTGCCACCTGTCCTGAAAATGCTGTTCCTGAAATCAAAGGAATTGCAGATTATATTTCGCAAACCAAAGGTGGAAGTGGAGCAGTGCGTGATGTCATTGAGCAGGTAATGAAGGTTCAGGGAAAATGGCATGATGATAATACGCAATCTGTATAATTATCAGATAGCAATTATCGTTTATCAATCATCATTTATAAATACTAATGAAAATACTTTTAGCATCACAATCTCCGAGAAGGAAAGAGCTACTATCAAGTTTAGGTTTTGATTTTGAAGTCGTAAAAATTGACTGTGAAGAGATTTTACCTGACCATATAAAAATAGGAGAGGCCGCAGCTTATTTATCTGAATTAAAAGCCAATGCATTCAGAATTCTTCAAAAAGATGAAGTTTTATTGACCGCAGACACGGTCGTTGCCCATGAAAACCAGGTTTTAGGAAAACCAAAAGATGAAATGGAAGCAAGAGAAATGCTTCAGTCATTATCAGGAAAAATACATCAGGTCTATACGGGAATTACAATCAAAACTTTAGATAAGATCATCACCGAAACCGATGTTGCCGATGTAGAATTTGATGAAATCACTTCAGAAGAAATCGATTTTTATATTAAAAACTACAAACCATTCGACAAAGCAGGAAGTTACGGGATCCAAGAGTGGCTAGGAATGGCAAAGATTAAAAATATCAACGGAAGTTTTTATACCATAATGGGACTTCCTACGCATTTAGTTTATAAAATTTTGAAGGAATTATAAAGATTTTCAAAATAAAATTTTATTATTTTTACAAAATCATCAAACTGCTGATAATAAAAAGTAAATTAGCGAGTTATATTGAAATAATGAAAAAAAATATAGTATTTCTTTTAGTAGCGATTGTCGTCGTTTCCTGTGGCACGAAAGTGAAAAAACCGGAAGCGAGATCAAAGTTTTTAAAAGGATTTTCAACCTATTACAATACTCTGTTTAACGCTAAAGATGCTTTAAACAGTGAATTTACGGAAAGAGACAAAGCTCATAAAGACAATTTTTATGCGCCTTATATTCCTATATTAACTTACGAAGAACAACCTTTAGGAAGTGATTTGGGACAATCTTCAGTGTTTGCAGAAAATTCTATGAAAATGGCGGAAGTAAACCGCCCTCAACAAAACGGAAGAACTGCACTGGGAATGCAGGGAAATAAGCCTCAAGACCCTAATAATCCGGAAGAGAAGAAAGGAGCCAGTGTTTTGGAAATTGCTGAAGCAAAAGCCTTAAAAGCCATTAATAAATATTCGGTCATCAGAAAAGGAGAGGAGCAAAACAAAACTATTTTTGATGCTTATATTATTCTTGCTCAATCCAGAATTTATCAGGGAAAATCGATTAAAGCTTTAGATGCTTTAAACTATGTTTTCACCCATATGAAAGAAGATAAAAGGCTTCCATTGGCTCATATCTATGAAGCTTTAGCTTATTCTCAGATTAAAAATTACCATAAATCTGATGAAATCTTTAATAAACTTAGAAGTGAAAAATTAAGCAAGGATCACGATAAATTATTGAGTATTTATTACGCTGAATCACTTTTGGATGCGGGAAAAAAAGAAGAATCGATTAAAGAACTAGACCGTGCTTTTGAACTGAATAGCAACAGAAAATTAAAAAGCAGAATTGCATTTTTACGAGGTCAGGTTTTACAAGAACAAGGAAAACAAGATTTGGCAAGAGAAAGCTTTTTAGCTGCTTACAAATATGCCAATGATTTTGAATTTGAAGTAAAATCTCAAATCGAGATTGCCAAAACATTCAATGGAAAAGGCAATTATGAAGGCGCAAAAGACTATCTCGAAAAAATAAGCAAAAAAGGAACATACGCATCCAGAAAGAATGAGTTTTACTATGCTTTAGGCTTAATGGCCAACAAAGCAGGTAAGAAAAAAGAGGCGCAGGAGTTTTTCAAAAAATCACTACTTGAAAAAGTTTCTGACGGACAGGTGAGAGGTTTGGCTTATTACGAGATTGGTAAAAATTATTTAGATAAAAATGATTATATAGGTGCTGGAGCTTATTATGATTCAGCGTTAGCTTCTATGACATACGAACCTTCGAGAATCTTGCTACAAGACCAATCAAGTTACATTAAAAAGATTTCTAAAAACTATTATTTAATTAAGAAAAATGACAGTATTCTTTCTTTGGCGAAAATGACCGATGTACAGAAAACTGATTATTTTGCGAAATATATTGAGAAACTAAAAATCAAAGAAGAAAAAGAGGAAATCGAAAGAAGACGTGCTGAAAGAAGCAAAGGTTTTGATACCGGAGATTACAATGCCAATTCTCTTTTCGCCAACAGTTCAAACTCTTTCGAAGATTTTGGAATTTCAGCAAAAGGCTTTTATTTTGGAAATACAGGGACCGTAAGTAAAGGTACATCTACCTTTAAACAGGTTTGGGGAGACCGTGCCTTGGTTGACAACTGGCGTTTTTCTAAAAAAATGGCATCCCTTCAAGACATGAAAAATGACGCTTTGGGAGTGACAGCAGCACCCAATCCGAGACGTTTTGAACCTTCGTTTTATATTGAGCAAATTCCTGCAGATGCCGGTAAATTATCTCAGCTAAAAAAGGATAGAGATACCGCTTCATTAGGTCTTGGCGTAATGTATCAGAATTATTTTACCAATACACCTTTAGCAACAAAAACGCTTTATGATTTGGTAGATGTAAAACCGGAAGAGAAAGTAATGCTTCAGGCACTATATGAAATTTTTGCCATGAATTATGAGAAAGATCCGCAAGCTTCGGCAAGAGCAAAGCAAATTTTACTCACCGACTATCCTTATTCTTCTTTTGCAGAGTTCGCAAGAAATCCCAAGAGCAGTACTTTTGTAAAGTCTTCTGAAGAAGTTGAAAACGAATATAAAATGGCATTTGCGCTGTATGAATCTGAAAAATTCACAGAAAGTCAGGGAAAAATTGAGCAAGTAGTTCTCAAATTTCCTAAAGATGCACTAATTCCTAAACTGAATCTTTTAAATGCATTTAATGCCGGAAAAACTGGCGGAAAAGAAGTAATGATACTACAGCTTGAACAAATCGTTTTGAATTATGCCAAAACTCCGGAAGGAATTAAGGCTAAAGAAATGCTTAATTATTTGAAAAGTGATATTGCATTCCAGGCAACGGATAATAAAGGAAATAAAACGCCTAATAGTCCTTTTAACGGACCGGGACAGTCTAATAGTATGCAATCTCAAACCAGTAATTTTGTTCCAGCTAATACTTCAGGTACGCCGATGAACAACAATGTTCCACAGAATAATAATAATAATAATAATATTCCTAAAAAACAAGGAAATAACTCGATGCAGAAGCTTCAGCAAGTCCAGGCTCCTGTTGAAACCAAGCCCATGAAACAATAAACAAAAAGCGAAGATTATTCTTCGCTTTTTGTTTTTTTCTTTACTCCATGAAAATCTTTCAGATAAAAAGGCTCGAAATAAGCAATATCTTCAAAATCTTCATTCTTTATTTTTTCTAAAGTTTTCTTTATTAAATACTGAGCAGAAGGATATATCTCTGCATTAAATTCTGCATTTGGAAGTTGCAGTATTTCTTTTGCTTTTACAGCTCCGTCCCCTACAAAAAGGACTTTCTTGTCTTTTAATTCTTCAAAAGAATTTTCATCTAAAACTTTAGCCTCGGTTGCGCTGAGCTCTTCCCCCGAAATTCCGTCATATACAGCAGTATAAACCTCCATTCTTCTTGCGTCTACCAAAGGGATAACTAATTCATAGTTTTGCCCTAAAAAAGGCTCTATCATGCTTTCCATGGAATTAACCGCAATCAAAGGAATTTTTAGTCCGTAGCAAAAACCTTTCGCAGAAGCCGCACCAATTCTTAAACCAGTATATGAACCTGGACCTTTTCCTAAACAAACCGCATCAATATCTTTGATTGATAATTTAGCGCCTTCCAAAGCCCATTCTACAAAAGTGTGAAGCGATTCGCTCTGTTTATAGTTTTCTGAAACTTCTTCTGTAGAGCAAAGCAACTTTTCACCGTCTGAAATAGCTACTGAACAGTTTTTTGAGGACGTTTCGAGATATAATATTTTCATTTTAATCTAAAAATTTATGCAAATTTATGGCTTTATTTCTACACTTTGCCGGCTCCATAATTTCCAATTAGATTTCTTTTTTATCCAGATTTCAAGTAAAGCCAGTTTCATTTCAAAATCTTGATTTTTATACAAACCTGAAACTTTTATTTTCCTTCTAATACTGAATGTATTTTTGAATTTCTTGATTTCTGAAACTTCTGTTTGTTTGATCTCTTTATAAACCACTTTTTTAGAAGAAAAATCTTTCTTAAAATCTCCTAAATTCTGAATCCATCCGTTAGAATGACCGAAAGAAACATTCGATTCAAACAGATCCAAGATTTTAGAATCATTATTCTGCATCAATGAATCCAGTTTAAAAGCTTGATAAAGCACTTGTTTTTCTTTTTTTGAATAATTCTGAGAAAACCCAAAAGCAAAGCAAAAAAGGAATAGAATAGGGTAGAATCTCATTTTCAAATTTGAATTATCCTTTTCTATAAATCGTCCTTGGTTCGCTTTGAGCACTCGGATAAATCGTCATATCAGAAACTGTGACGTGTTGTGGAGCATTGATACAGTATGCAATTGCATCGGCAATATCTTCAGCTTTTAGAGCTTCATAACCCGCATAAACGGTCGCTGCTCTTTCCTGATCTCCTTTAAATCTGATCAGAGAAAAATCGGTCTCCACTGCTCCCGGCTGAATATTGGTCACACGAATTCCAAATTCGGTCAATTCTATTCTCATTCCTTCAGAGATCACATCAACAGCTTTTTTGGTCGCGCAATACACCACACCATTTGCATAAGTTTGTCTTGCTGCAACCGAACTTATATTAATGATCTGTCCGGAATTTCTTTCTTTCATCATCGGGATTAATGTTTTAGAAACATATAAAAGTCCTTTTACATTTCCATCGATCATAGAATCCCAATCGTCAGTACTTCCTGCTGAAAGAGGTTCTAAACCATGAGCATTTCCTGCATTATTGATTAACACATCAATGTTTTTCCATTCTTCTGGTAAGGATGAAATTGCCTGTTCAACTTCCTTAAGATTTCGGACATCAAATTCTAAACTAAAAACATCGGTAAATATTGACAACTCTGTTTTTACTTGATCTAAAACCTTCGGTCTTCTTCCGCAGATAATTATTCTGTTTCCTTGTTTAGCTAAAAGCTCGGCGGTAGATTTTCCTATTCCGGAAGTTGCTCCGGTGATGAGTATTGTTTTCATAAAAATTTTCAATTTTTAAATTTAGCAATGTATCAATATAACAGTTTACCAATGATTGGTACATTGTTACATTGATTAATTTGCATCAAATGCTTCAAAAGCATCTTCAATATGTTCTATATTAAATTTTTCAGTAGAATCGGGGAGTACTGAAATAATGTCAAATCTTACTTCCTGATCTTTATTAAACTTTTCCATAAAGTGATTGGCTGCCATAACAATCAATTTTATTTTTCCTTTTGTAACAGCTTCCTGTGGAAGAATAAAGAAATCAGTCGATCTTGCTTTTACTTCTGCTACAATAATTAAGTTATCCTTTTCAGCGATAATATCAATCTCGGCTTTTTGATAACGAAAGTTTCGCACAAGAATTTTATAGCCGTTTTTTAATAGAAACTCTGCAGCAAGGTCTTCTGCTTCTTTACCTAATTCGTTGTGATCTGCCATTTGAGTTGGAGTGTTTGTGAGTAGGAGAGTTTTAGAGTTTGTTTAAAATTCAACCTTCACCTTATCATTAACCTTTATTTTAACCTGACTACCAATAATCAAAGGTCGATTGTCTTTAATGTGTCCATTTGGAAAATCAAAAACAACCGGGAAATTATACTTTGAGATTCTTTCAGCAATAAGTTGGTTTGCAAATTCATCAAAGCTTTCTTCGTATTGTTTATTGTCTTTTTCGTCTCCCATGTTTGTCATTCCGCCAACAATTAAACCTTTTATTTTTGTAAAAACTCCGGCTAATTCAAGACTCATCATCATTCTGTCGAGTGCGTAAAAATTTTCGCCAATATCTTCGATAAATAATATTTTATCTTTAAAATCAAAAGAATATTTAGTTCCGAGAAGCGCATAAATAAGCGCTAAATTCCCTCCAACCAACTCTCCTTCAGTATTTCCTTGTTTATTATATTGATTCGATTTTAAGCTGTATGTTGGATTTTTTCCTTTTAAAATATCAAAAAGTAAATCATAGCTTTCCTCAGTCACCCCAAAACTCGAAGTCTTAATAGTCTGCCCATGAATGGATGCAAAACCTTTTTTAAACAAATAACTTTGTATCACCGTGTTATCAGAATAACCGATATACCATTTCGGGTTTTTGGTAAATTTTTTTAAGTTTAAACCATGAATTAAGTGTTGACAACCATAACCTCCTCTCGAAGCCCAAACTGCGGAAATTTCACTGTCATTTAAAGCCCAATTTATATCTTTCAGTCTTTGTTTCTCAGTTCCTGCGTAATTATAGCCATTAGAAAATTTGGTATAAAGATTTTCTCCTAAAATAGGTTCAAAACCTTTAGATCTAATCATTTCAATTCCTTTTTTCAGTTGAGTAGGTTCTACAGAACCTGCAGGAGAAATGATGCCTATTTTGTCTCCTTTTTTAAGTGATTTGGGAAATATTTTCATTAATCAGCTGTTGTTTTTTTAATAGGATTATTTTAGTGATTCTTAAATTTAACGCAAAGTTCGCAAAGGTTTCTTTATTATTATTCTGCATATTTTTTGTTTGCAAAGGCGTTCTACTTAGCAAAGAAACCCAAGATAACTCAATTGAAAAATGATTAAGATTTTAATTATTTTTTATATTTTAATTCCTTTTTTTCAGCTTCTTCCAATTGTTTATCAAACTGATTAAACATTTTAAAGCTCTGAAGAAATATGAAAAAACTGAAAATAATTAAAACAACACCAACACCTTTTCTGATATTATTTGCCAGTTTTTGAGTAAGTCTGTCGTGAAACTGTTTCGAAAGAAAAATTTTAGCAAAATCTATTAAAAGATAGGTTGCGATGACAATTGCTAAGTAAAGAATCAGCGTTTCTGTATCTGGATATTGATTTCTTACCCCAATAACCGTTACTAACCAAAAAAGAATTACTCCAACATTAAGCAGGTTTAATAAAAAACCATTGATAAATGTTCTAAAGTAATTCTGACTAATTATTTTTTCTTCTCCGGGCATATGCATTTTGGTTTTGGTTACCATCATGATAATTCCGTAGGCAAGGATGAGTATCGATGTAATTCTGTAAAATCCTGGATGCTTATCGATAAGATCAACAATATCTGCACTGGCGTAATACGCTGCAATAATACACAATAGATCTGCTGTAATAACACCAAAATCTAACGCTAAGGCGTGTTTTGGACCTCTTGTGAAGCTGGTTTCTATCAAAAGAAAAAAAATAGGACCAATGAAAACCAGGCTCAACATAAAACCCAGGCCAATGGCCGATAATATAAGTTCAAACATTTAAAATTGTTTCTATCCCAAATTTAAAAATTATATTTCTATTTGTCTGCAAAAATGAGTTTTTTAAGTCTGAATTGTATCATAAAAAATTTTTAAGACAAAAAAGACTGTCACATTCGGACAGTCTTCTGTAATTATCTTTAAAATATATTATACAATCTTAAAATCGAGCTGTTTCTGGATTAAGTTGGCTTTTACAACCTTAATCTGAAGCTGATCTCCCAATTGGTATCTGTTTCCTGTTCGGGAACCATAAACGGCATGAGTTGCTTTGTCGTAAGTGTAAGAATCATCCATTAAATCTCGTAATTTAATTAAACCTTCTGCACCATTTTCAGGAATTTGAACCCAGAAACCAAATTCTGCTACCCCCGAAATAACTCCCGTAAAAGTTTCTCCCAAATGTTTCTCCATGAATTTTACCTGCATAAATTTGATAGAATCTCTTTCTGCATCGGCTGCCAAACGTTCCATTGCACTGCAATGTTTTGCTTTTTCTTCCAGCTCATGTCTGTCTGGAGATTTTCCTCCATCCAAATAATGCTGCAACAATCTGTGGGCAAGCAAATCGGGATAACGACGAATAGGAGAGGTGAAGTGCGAGTAATAATCAAATCCTAAACCGTAGTGACCAATTGGCTCGGTAGAATAAACTGCTTTGCTCATGCTTCGCATTGCCAAAGTTTCAATCATATTTTCTTCGCCTTTTCCTTTTACATCTTTCAACAAAGTGTTTAAAGATTCAGCAACTTTTTTGGTATTTGCCAAGTCTATTTTATATCCAAAAGTAGAAACAAAATCTCTTAAAGCTTCCAATTTCGCAGGATCCGGATCATCGTGAATTCTGTAAATAAAGGTATTTCCATTTGGACTTCCTTTTTTAAGCGAAACAAATTCTGAAACTTTCTTGTTGGCAAGCAACATAAATTCTTCGATCAAATGATTTGAATCTTTACTGATTTTAAAGTAAACTCCAATCGGCTGATTGTTTTCATCTAAATTAAATCGAACCTCGCTTCTGTCAAAGGTGATTGCACCGTTTTTAATACGTGCTGCACGCATAATTTTTGCTAAATCGTCGAGAATATTAATCTCTTCCTGCAAATCGCCCTCTTTGGTCTCAATTCTTTCCTGAGCTTCTTCATAAGAAAATCTTCTGTCGGAATGAATAACCGTTCTTCCAAACCATTCTTTCTGAATTTCTGCTTTATCATTCAATTCAAAAACAGCTGAGAAAGTATATTTATCTTCATTTGGACGAAGCGAGCAAACATCGTTACTCAAAACTTCCGGAAGCATCGGTACCACACGGTCTACCAAATAAACCGATGTGGCTCTTTCATAGGCTTCATCATCCAGAATTGTTCCGGGAACCACGTAATGAGAAACGTCTGCAATGTGAACACCAACTTCCCAGTTTCCGTTTTCCAGTTTGCGCATCGATAAAGCATCATCAAAATCCTTGGCATCTTTCGGGTCAATCGTAAAGGTCAAAACATCACGCATATCCCAACGCTTTGCAGCTTCTTCATCGGTAATTCTACGGTCGATTTTATCGGCATCTCTTTCCACTTCTTCAGGGAATTCGTAAGGTAAACCGTATTCTGCAAGAATAGAGTGAATCTCCGTTTCATGATCACCCGGATTTCCTAAAACCTGTAAAATTTCTCCTTCAGGATTTTTGTCGCCAGGTTTCCATTCAGTCATTTTTACAACGACTTTATTGCCATCTTCAGCACCATTTATTTTCCCTTTCGGAATAAAAATATCAGTGTTTATTGTTTTTTTATCACAAACTACAAAACCAAATTCTTTATGGGCAACCAATTGAAAAGTTCCTACAAATTCTGATCTTTTTCTTTCTAAAACTTCCAAAACAGAACCTTCCAGTTTTTTACCTTTAAAATTATAGGTAACGATAAGAACTTTGTCGCCCTGTAATGCATCTTTTACGTTTTTCGAGTGGATGAAAATATCCTCTTTCAGATTTTCTACGGTAACGTAAGCATTTCCAGATTGGTTAAAATCGATTGTTCCCGTTAAAGTTCCTTCAATTTTTAAGTTAATACTGAATTTTCCTTTTTCGGTTTCTTTGATTCTCTGGCTTGATAAAAGCTTGTGCAAAGCCTGAATAACCATTTCCCTTTGTCTGGGGTTTTTGTGGTCTATCCCGTCTGAGATTTGTTTGTAATTGTATAATTTGGTTTGGTTTTGATTCATAAATCTCATGATCAATCTTCCGATTTCCATTAATTTATGATCGTTTTTCTGACTTATATATTTTTTCTTTTTTGCCATTTTTAATTTAATTGTATAAAGGTATTTCCTTTAGCTTGTAATCGGAAATAATTTCGTTCTAAATGTGAATATTCATTTATTTTGATGAAAATTTCATCATTTTCTTCAAAGAAAATGTAAATATGAAAGTTTCTGTATGGACTATTTTCTTTACTATTTAATTCTTTAAAGTTATTTTTTGCGTTGTAAAAGGTCATTCCGTTACTTTTTTTAGAATAAATCTTTTTAAAAGCTTGTAATTTTTTATTTACATCTTCATTTTCACTGTATGGAAAAACAATCTTTGATGGAAATTTATTTACAAATTTTTTGAAGTTATTTTCATTCCAAAACAATTCTGAAGCCAAATTTACTCTTAGATTTGTTGGTGAATAATCTGTTCTATCTTGTCCACAACCTCCCATTTGTGAAAAACTCGCAATTTCTAAGGTTATCATTTTTGATTTATATCCTTTTAAATCAATTTTACTAAAGATAAGATCTGCCAGTTTTCCGTAATTAATATTTTTTGTTTTGTCTAAAAATTTATTCTTTACTTCGTCTAATTCTTCTTGAGAATACCTATGAGATTGATAAATATTTTTCTTGGGACAGCCATCTT
Source organism: Chryseobacterium sp. BGARF1 (assembly GCF_001677955.1). Taxonomy (GTDB): domain Bacteria; phylum Bacteroidota; class Bacteroidia; order Flavobacteriales; family Weeksellaceae; genus Chryseobacterium. The sequence continues at coordinate 49,922 of NZ_LELA01000079.1, read as the reverse complement.
CTTCTGGTACTCCTGGAACAGTAGGGCAAGCATCATCTTTATCTAAAATGCCATCCCCATCTATATCCGACCACGGGCAACCCCTATTTTCCTGAGGTCCTGCAACTGAAGGACATATATCATCTTTATCGATTACTCCATCGCCATCAATATCTGGCCAAGGACAACCATTATTTTCTGCAGCCCCAGCGTCTTTCGGACAATGGTCTAAATAAAATAAAACGCCATCTCCATCTTCATCAGAAAGGCATATTTTTTTACTGAACTCCTTTTTGCATTTCTTGAAAGATTCTTTGTCGATGATTTCCTGCGAACTACAACACAGAAAAACAAAAATAAAAAAGAAGGTATAATATAATTTCATAACTATGCTTTATTTATTCTTTAAAAGCTTCCACTTTCCATCTTTAAATTGATATTGATTATCAGTTCTACTCATTTCTTGTCCTTCATTTTTAAAAATAACTATAACCGTGTAAACATTACTGCTTTCATTCGCAACCGGAAATATTTTCATATCCAATTGAAGAAAATTTTCAGCGATTATTTTATTTTTTTCGAGATGAATTTCTAATTTTTCGGTCAATTTTTGATGGGAAGAATAATAAAATTCTTTGTTTTTATTATTTAGATCTCTGTAAACCCCTTTGTAAGAAGGTTCAATATTTCGTGTTTTAAGATAATTATTTTCATCCTTCATATTTTGTTCAAAAGACCAAAATGGTATCTCAATCAAAGGAATAATTATTTTATTATCAAAGAAATTTACAATTTTTAAATAACTATTTTTATTCCATACCTTTTCGAAAACATCTTTTTTAATATATTTTTCATAATGTTTGCATTTAAAAAAATCATCATTTCCGCAAGAAGATATTATTGTAATGTAATCAGGATTAAGAATAACTATTTTTCTTTCATCAGACTTTATTTTCCGAAATTCTTTCAATTTTAAGAGCTCATCAAATAGTCTTTCAAAATTAAGTTTTTTAAGCTCCTCGGACTGCTTTTCATAGAGTACTTTTTCATTATCATAGATTTTTTGACAATCTACTTTTGGACGACCTAAAATTACAACATCTTCAATTTCTTCATTGTTTACAGAATCTTTTTCCTGTGCTTGAAAACATAGAAAGTTCAACAACAATAAAAATGAAAATAAAAATTTCATCAAAAATCTAAAATTCGTTAATCCAAAAAAGACATTAGTTTCCACTTGAAAAATCTAAAATGGAAGTTTCAGTTAAATTTAAAACAAAAATGGAGAAGAAGGAAGAAAAATTTTCCGATAACTTTTGTAAAAGAATCTAAAATTTAGGAGGAATCAACAGCTTGGTAAATCTTGTTGGACAGTACAAATATATAAAATAAAAAATAAATAAGGCTTGTAATTTGATTTACAAGCCTTTATCAATTTAGCAGAATGCGATTTTGTCTACTCTATTTTGGTGTCTTCCTCCTTCAAATTCTGTATTCAAAAAAGTTTTAACAATTTCCAAAGCATATTCTTTAGCTACAAATCTTGCAGGTAATGCAACCATATTGGCATTATTGTGTTGCTTAGATAAAGCCGAAATTTCCGGCATCCAAGAAAGTGCGCAACGAATTCCTTGGTGTTTATTAGCAGAAAGCTGTACGCCTTGTCCACTTCCACAAACTAAAATTCCTAGTTCATTTTCTCCATTTTCAACAGAAGAAGCTGCAGGATGTACAAAATCAGGATAGTCTACACTTTCTAGAGAATGAGTTCCAAAATCCTGAATTTCAAATTCGTCTTGTAACTGCTGTTTCAAATATTCTTTATACTCAAAACCTGCATGATCCGCTGCAATAGCAATTTTTCTTTTCATTTTTTTCTTTTAAATTTATTTTTACTTTTATTTTATATCTGCAGTCATTAAATCTTTTGGCAAAGTTACGTTAAATCCAAATTTAATCTTCTTAGTTTCATTAGGTTTTATCTCAAAATTCCAAATCAAGAAACCTGAGTTTTTATCATAGTCTGCATTATCTGGATTAATAGCTTCAATTTTTATATTTTCAGCCATTGAAAGTGGAATCTGATCTTTCATTTCAAGTTTCACAGAGGTATCTTTATTATTTTTAATAGTGATTTCGTAGAGATAATTTTCAAGTTTTTCTTTTTCACCTAAACTTTTAGTTTCTTTTTTCACCAATTCTCTTTTGGTAAGAATATTAGAATCTTCTCCTAGACTAATCAGCATTTCACTCGTCAATTGATTAGTATCAATATTCACCGTACCAATTTGTACATCTTCCATGAAAATATCTGCATTTCCAGGCAGAAAATTATATTGTGAATAGTCTTTTATAGAAGCCAGAAGGAAAGTTTTGTTTTCTAGTTTAGGTGTTGTAAAATATTTATAATTAGTTGTTACCTCAAACTCATTCAAATCTTCTGTTACTTCAACATCTGAGGGAAGCATTACATTTTTATCTAAAGAAATTTCTGTTTTCATCGTTCTTTGAGAAATTCTTGATTTAGAGTCTCCCAGTACTGCGTATTCAGCTACGCTTGAAGTTTTTTCATTACTCTTCGGTCTTTGAAATGCTTGATTGGAAATATAATAATCTCGCTCTGTTCTCAGGAACCAACGATCTAGTTCATAAGGTTTATCTTCTAAACTAAAACTTCCGTTGATTAGTTTTATAGGAACATTTTTAAATTCCAAACCTGTATTTTGTTGAATTTTTGCTTTGTAAGAAATCTTAAGTGGTGATTTTATTCCGTTAGATTTTATCACATAGTAGGGTCTCCAATTAGCATTTTGAATTTGCTGATTCACTTCAAAATTAACCTTTTGTCTTTTATCACTTGTAATTTGAAGAACAATAATATTATTATTTGAGATTTCGTCATCTTTGGACGATACGTATCTTTTATTCTCTAAAATTGAGATTCTTGATTGATTTTTTGCAATTTTCCCTTGAAAATCGGTTTCCTCTTTGTATAAATTTTTAAGAGTGGTTTGATTAAAATCAATCATTTTTAAAATTTCTCCAGAAGAAGGGCTTCCCAATGTTTGGTTTTTCTGAACAATTCCTATAGAATTTTTAGTCAGAGCCAGCTCTTGTTCAATTTTTTTGTTAGCATTTTTATAAAACTCAATACTGTCATTTATAGCAACAATGTTTTTATTTTTACCAAGTTTTTCTGCGTAGTTGCTATTATATGTTTCGTAACGTAAAAGGTTAATCTTTTTATCTGGTCTAAAAGACGAAATATCTATACCATTGTTTCTACCGAATTCTTTGATGATGATGAAATTCTTTCCTTGAGCTACATCTGCAGAGAAAGAATGTTTAATGATTCCACCACTTGAGTAGATTTTTACTTCTTTAATTTTAGAGGAGGTTGTAGTATAGTTTTCCTGTCCAAAACAGTTAAAAACAATTAATACAAAAGACAATAAATTGATTTTCAGCATTTTTAAATTTTTTATTTTTAGTTTTTTTTGATTTTCAACAATTGTTAGAAACTAACTAACAATTTGTTAATATGATTGTTAATAACTGTTGAAAACTTTGTTAAAAATAAGTTTTTTTTTTTAACAGAAAATCACTAATGAAAGTTCCTTCCAAATATTTCTTTCAAAATTTTTAAAATCTTTTTTCAGGGTAATCCTTAGCTTTTCCATAATTCAGTTATTCAGGATCGGAATAGTGGAAAAGTTATCCATAATTGTTAGTAAGTATGTGAAAAATCAGATTTTCAGCATTTTAAAATGTGAATTACTTCTGAATTACTTCTAAATTAGATGTTATCAAGTTTTATCATTAAAGTTATCCCCGAAACTCACAATACTCAACAACAGTATTCATTCTTTCTTTTAAAAAAAAAAGATGATAGTGGTGAATGGTGGATGAAGCTCTGTGGGGAAATTTTTGAAAACTTTTAAAAGATTCGATTTTTTGCGAGACTTTAAAATCATACATTTGTAAAACTAAAATTCAAAATAATTCGTGAAATTGTTCTGACGAATGAAAATTTAAAATTTCTACTCAGATAGACAATTTCTCATGGCAAAAAATATAATTTTAAGTATGAAAACAATCAACGATTTCAATTTTAAAGATAAGAAAGCTCTGGTAAGAGTTGATTTCAATGTTCCACAAGATGATCAACTGAAAGTTACAGACAATACAAGAATTGTTGCGGTGAAACCAACTGTTGAAAAAATTCTAAAAGATGGAGGTTCTGTAATTTTGATGACGCACCTTGGGAGACCCAAAGGAGAAGTAAAAAATGAATTTTCTCTTAAAAATATTTTAGACGAGGTTTCTGCTGTTTTAGGGCAAGAAGTAAAGTTTGTAGAAGAGTCGATAGGTGGGAAAGCTGAAAAAGCTGCTGCTGAACTTCAACCTGGTGAAATTTTATTATTAGAGAACTTACGTTTTCATAATGAGGAAGAAAAAGGTGACGAAGGCTTTGCCGAGCAACTTTCTAAGTTGGGAGATGCTTATGTAAACGATGCTTTTGGTACTGCACACAGGGCTCATGCATCTACAGCTGTGATTGCTAAGTTCTTTAATTCAACTAAATTCTTCGGTTCATTGATGGCTAATGAACTAAAAGCAATTGATAAAGTTTTGAAAAGTGGTGAAAAACCGATTACTGCTATACTTGGAGGCTCTAAAGTTTCAACTAAGATTACAATTATTGAAAATATCCTGCCTGCAGTTGACAATTTAATCATTGGTGGAGGTATGGCTTTCACATTTATTAAAGCTTTGGGAGGTAAAATTGGGAATTCACTAGTTGAAGAAGATAAATTACCTTTGGCTCTAGAAATTTTAGGAAAAGCTAAAGAACACAATGTAAGAGTTTATCTTCCTTCAGATACAATTATTGCTGAAAGCTTTAGTAATGATGCTGATAGGAGAGAAGTTGATATCTACGAAATTCCTGAAGGATGGATGGGACTTGATGCAGGTGTAAAATCAAGAGATCAGTTTAATGATGTGCTTTTAAATTCTAGAACTATTTTATGGAACGGGCCTATCGGAGTTTTTGAAATGTCAAACTTTGCTGCAGGAACGGTTGCTCTTGGTGAAAGTATAGCTGAAGCTACTAAATTAGGCGCTTTTTCTCTTGTAGGAGGAGGGGATAGTGTTGCTTTTGTAAAGCAGTTTGGTTACGCTGATAAGGTGAGCTATGTTTCTACTGGAGGCGGTGCTATGCTAGAAAGTTTAGAAGGTCTGGAACTTCCAGGTGTTGCTGCGATAAACAACTAAATTTATAAAAATAATTGAAAGTCGGCTATATATTACAACCGACTTTCAATTTTAATATAATTTCTTACGAGGATAAATATTATTTGCATTCCTGCCCAAGTTACAAACTGTATTTTAGAAAATTTTACTGCTTTCTCCTGCTGCTATACTGTATTAGCACCAATCAAATAAATTATATAAGATTCTCAGAGGCTTTAATTGAACTCGTAAGTATTTCTAGATTTTCAAATCTTCATAACCTAATAGAAAAAATATAATGTATTTAATTCTTAGTATTTTCTTTTTCATTTAGTGTTGTTTTGAATCTCTTATACTGTACTTATCTTAGTTTAAAAAATTCTATGAGATTCTCAAGGGCTTTATTTGAACTCGCAATTATTTCTATATTTTCAAATCTCCATTATTGTAATCCCAAGAAGAAAAATATATAATTCTTGATATCTTCTTTTTTCAGTTAATGCCATTTTGAATCTCCTGTACTGTACTTGTGTTGGCTTAAAAAATTATATGAGATTCTCAGCGGCTTAATTTGAGTTTGTAATTATTTCTAAATTATCAAACTTGATTCAGTAAAGTAAAATTTACAATTCTTGATTTTTTTGGTTTCATTTAGTCCTATTTTAAATCTCCTGTACTGTACTTGTGTTTATTTTAAAAATTTTATGAGATTCTCAGAGCCTTAGTTTGAATCTTTAGTTTTATAATTATTTCTAAAATTAATCCCAAAAAATAAAATATATAATTCTTAGTATTTTTTTTTCATGCTCTGCTGTTTTCACTCTTCTGTACTGTGCTTATCATAAATTAAAAAATTCTGTGAGATTCTCAACCAGTTAGTTCTAGCTGGAATTTATTTTTAATCTTGATTAATGATTTAATTTATTAACGCATTGCTAATATTTTTAAAAATAGAATATTTAATTTTTAAAATTCTAATTTTTAGAAAAATCAATGATGAATAAATAGAGTAGGGGAGTGGTTGAATAAAAATAAAAAACTCGAGATTGTATCTCGAGTTTTTATTTTTTTAGTGAAAATTATCAAAAATCAACCTTTATAAATAGGTTAAAAATCGATTTTCTATCTTTTTTCGATAATGTATATCAAACTTGAAAATTCGTTTGAAAAAAGAGCCTTTATGTTAGAAATAGTTCCGTGAATTACTGCTTTTAGCCAAAAAAATGGTGATTTTTTGTATTTTTCGCTCAACATTGAGATGTAGTAGGAATCTAATACCAAAGGTTTTATTTTTCTCAATTTCCAATTTGGTTTTTTAGAAATTAAATTTTCCATTCCATTTTTAGAAAAATGATAAATATGTCTCGGTACGTCGTAGGCTGCCCAAAATTCTTTATAATGTTTTGCATCGTAAGAAGTTGGGTTGGGAACAGCAATAATGAGTAAACCTTTATCTTTTAATTTTTTATTAAAAATTTCTAGCATCTCATCTTGATTTTCCACGTGCTCGAAAACATGCCAAAGTGTTATAGCATCTAAACTTTGGTCTTCAATGGAATTTATAGAATCTAAAATTGTTGCTTTTGTAATTTTATTATGAACTGCTTTTAAAGCATCTGAATTGGGCTCAAACCCAAAAGTTTCAAAATCATTTTCTATGAATTTTACAAACTGTCCTGCACCACAACCATAATCTAATACTCTTGAACCTTTTTTAATTCGGTCTAAAAGGATTGTTTTTTTATACTGTAAATTAAAAGACTGTAAAAATTTATAAAGTTTTTCTTTCAAACTTCCAGAATCCTGATGATGAGAAATGTAATCTTCACTTTCATAGTATTTAGAAATATTCGATGGAATAGGAGAGGTCTTAAAAACTCCTTTTGTTTCTGTTTCTTTTATTTCAAATATTTCCTGAGAAAGAAAATAATCTTTTATTTTCATTGAGTATGTTCTTTTAAATTAAAAATTAAGATATTCAGAGTTAATAAAATAAGCTCATAAACACCTTAATTTTTGTTTTTATTTTACAAATGTTTCACGTGAAACATTTTATGTTTAACGCCCTAAATAGATTAGTAAAACGTTTATATCGGCTGGTGAAACACCGCTTATTCTACCTGCTTGAGCTACTGTTTTAGGTCTTACTTTGTTCATCTTTTGTTTAGCTTCTGCAGAAAGACTAGATATTTTTAAATAATCAAAATCTTCAGGAATTTTTACATTTTCTAAACGATTAAGCTTTGCAACATTTTCTTTTTCCTTTTCGATATAACCTTTATACTTGATGTTTACTTCCGCTTGTTCTCTTACTTCATCATTGTATTTTGAAGAAACTTCTTTTATAAAATCAATTTCTTCCAGTTTTTCAAGGGTAATATTAGGTCTTGTAAGAAATTGTGCAGCTCTGTAGGCTTGATCTACAGGATTACTTTCCATGCTTTCAAGAACAGGATTGATAATTCCTGGCTTTAAAGAAGTTTCTCGTAAAAACGTTTCAAGTTCCTGACTTTTAGCGATTTTCTCTTCAACTCTTTTTAGCCTTTCTTCTTTTGCTAAACCTAAATGATATGCTTTTTCAGTAAGTCGGATATCTGCATTATCTTGTCTTAAAAGAAGTCGGTATTCAGCTCTTGAGGTAAACATTCTATAAGGTTCCTCTGTTCCTTTTGTAATAAGATCATCAATAAGAACACCTATATAAGCTTCATCTCTGTTTAGAATAAATTCATCTTTTTCATGAACTTTATTATGTGCATTAATACCTGCCATTAATCCTTGTCCGGCAGCTTCTTCATAACCAGTTGTACCGTTGATTTGCCCAGCAAAATATAAATTATCTACTAATTTTGTTTCTAAAGTATGCTTTAACTGAGTAGGGGGGAAGTAATCATACTCAATAGCATAGCCTGGTCTGAATACTTTTACATTTTCAAATCCTGGGATGTGCTTCATTGCTTTAATTTGTACATCTTCTGGAAGAGAAGAACTAAAACCATTAACATAGATTTCTACAGTCTTCCAACCTTCAGGTTCTACAAATAGTTGATGTCTGTTTCTTTCTGCAAAACGATTGATTTTATCTTCAATACTTGGGCAATATCTTGGGCCTAAACTTTGAATTGTACCATTAAACATTGGACTTCTATCAAAACCTTCACGTAAAATATCATGTACTGCTTCATTGGTATAAACAATATGACAACTTAATTGTTTGGTTAATTTAGGACTATCTAAGTAACTGAACTTTTGAGGATTTTGATCACCTCTTTGTTCTTCCATTTTAGAATAATCGAGGCTTCTTCCATCTACTCTGGGTGGAGTACCGGTCTTCATTCTTCCAGCTTCAAAACCTAAAGAAACCAATTGTTCGGTGATTCCAAAAGCTCTTGGCTCACCCATTCTTCCGCCTCCTAATTGTTTATCTCCAACATGAATTAAGCCATTCAAGAAAGTACCGTTTGTTAATACAACTGATTTGGATCTTATTTTTATACCTAAAGAAGTTATAACACCTACAGCTTTATTATTTTCTATAATTAAGCTTTTTACCATGTCTTGAAAGAAATCAAGATTCGGGGTATTCTCTAAGGCAAAACGCCATTCTTCTGCGAAAAGCATTCTGTCATTTTGTGTTCTTGGAGACCACATTGCAGGACCTTTTGAAAGGTTGAGCATCTTAAACTGGATTGCAGATTTGTCTGCAATAATTCCTGAATAACCTCCCATCGCATCGATTTCTCTTACGATTTGTCCTTTGGCAATTCCACCCATGGCTGGGTTGCAACTCATTTGCCCAATGGTTTGCATATTCATTGTAACCAATAAAGTTTTTGACCCTAAATTGGCAGCAGCAGCAGCAGCTTCGCAACCTGCGTGACCTGCACCTACTACAATTACATCGTATATTTCTGAAATCATTTTTATTGCTTGTTTTAAGCCTTAAATTTTAATCTTTTTATAAAATGTTTCACGTGAAACATTTTTCGAATTTACAAGTGAAAACTGCTTGTAAAGTGTTTTATTTAGCCCCGATCGTAGCATTTGTTTGAGCTCATTTTCTTTTTTTTAAAGAAAATAGCGAGTGCGGAGAGCGGGAAAAAGCTCCTAAAAAAGCTTATTTGTATTTTGCTAAATAATAATCTTCTTTGCTTCGCATTAACTGTTCTTCTTCCTCGGTTTTATCTTTGTATCCTGAAAGATGAAGAATTCCGTGAGCTAAGACTCTTCTAAGTTCTTCTTCATAATTTTTGGATAGGGTAGAAGCGTTGTCTAAAATGCGCTGCAAAGATACAAAAATCTCTCCGCTTATTGTTTTGCCTTTCACATAGTCGAAAGTGATGATGTCTGTGTAGTAATCGTGCTGAAGATAATCTTGGTTTACTTTCAATAAATACTCATCGTTACAGAAGATATAATTGATTTCTCCTAATTTTTTGTCTTCTGAAAGAATGATGTCTTTCAACCATTTTGTGTATTCTGTATTTACCGATTCTGGTAAATTTTCGTAAAAGAATTGTATCATTTTTTTAAAACCAGTGCCCTAATATAACACTGAATATGCCTTTTTGGTTATTTTTTAGTGAGTGACTGAAGTTCAGTTTTATTTGTCCAAATGGTGATTTGTAACCTAATGTAGCTCCCACGGAGCTGTAATTTACTTTTACAGCGTCTTCAAAACTGATGTCATCAGAGAGATTGGCGAAAGAAAAATTTCCGCTCAAAAATAGATTTTTATAAAATTTAAACTGAAGATCATTTGAAACAAAAACTACATTATTGGTATTAAGCTGTGCGAAATAAAAACCTGAAAAGTTTTTGAAATTCATAATATTTTGTTCAAATATTCCTCCTAATCTGTATTGATAATATTCTGGGAGATTGTCTCCGATGGTAATACCTCCATAAAGATTAAGGTGGTAGCTTAGTTGTTTTGTAATGGGAAGATTGATTTTTACATCGGCTTTTACTTGAATAAGTCTTTTTTCAACTTCAGATTTCATTAAGTCTATAACCTTTCCTTCAGCATAAAGGTAAAAGCCTTTGGTAGGGAAGTCGCGGTCATTTTGAGTGTCACTTTTCACAAAGACGTAAGGGTTTAAAAAGCGGTTGTATCGCTTGTTTAAACCGTTTATTTCGGCTTCAAAATAGTCATGGCTCATTCCTGTTCCTATTGCGAATTTATCTTTCCAAACAGATTGTATATACGCTTCATTGCGAAGCCAGTTCCATTTGTCGGTATTGATATTTAAGTTATTTTTTATATCAAAACTCATTCCTGAAGAATAGATACCAAAACCGGGAATATATCCGTTGTCTATAAAATAATTTAAATAATATCTAGGTTTATCCCCCACAACCACATCGAATGATAGATTCGAATTTTTAAATAAAAGCCTCTTAGCTGAATAATTTAATAAAAGTCCGGTTTTGAAAATTTCATCATAATGAAGTCCTACTTTCAGAAAGTGTCTTGCTTCATCTTCGGTTACATATAATTTCAGATAGTTGAAGTTGTTTTCTGTAACGATATCGTAATTAATAAAACTGTAATTATTGGTCGCTACCAATTTGTCTAGACCTTTATTGATGCTTCCATACGTCTGCATTGATGGGAGACGAAGTCCCATTTTTCCGAGAACATAGTTTTTCCCGTAAATTTTACCACCATCTATAGAAATGCTGTCAATCTTATAAACATTAGAATAAATAGGATTTACAGCCTGTCTGAGACGGCCGAACTCTCTTTTTGGTAACTGGTCTAATATTGCAGCGTATTTTAAACCTTCCACGTATCCGCTATCAAGAATTTTTTTCTTATCGTCGTAGCTTGTAGCAGTCATTCCGGTAAGATTAGGTTTAATATTGATATCGGTATGTTTATACTGTCTTCTGGTGTCTTTTTGAATGCCAAAATCTATGACTTGGTTTAGAATTGAAATAATATTATTCAAATCTTCTCTTTTAGATAAATCCTGATTTAGATCTACACCAATTACAATATCAATGCCCTTATCTTTTAGAGGTTTTGAAGGATAATTGACTGTCATTGCTCCGTCAATATAAATGCTGTCTCCAATCTTTACGGGATCCATTAATGAAGGAAATGCCGAGCTTGCCATGATAGACTGTACCAAGTCGCCGCTTTCAAATATCTGCATATTTCCGCTTTCAAGATTGGTGGCAACACACATAAAAGGAATAGGAAGTTTTGAGAAATCATTAACGCTGGAAACGTTTTTGAATAATTCTTTCAGGAGATAGACATTTTTTTGTCCAGAGCTGATTGAAGAGGGAAGGGTGATTTTTCCGTTTTTTAATGGAATAGAAAAAAGATATTTATCGACAGATTTATTGAAAAATGAACTTTCTTTTCTCGATTTTGGATCTCTGATTAAGGAATAAAAATCGGTATCCATCACAATTTTTTCAATCTCTTTACCAGAATATCCGGAAGCATACAAACCTCCCACGATGGCTCCCATACTTGTGCCGGAAATATAATCTACTTTTACGCCTAAAGAATCTAACACTTTAAGAACACCTACATGAGAAAAACCTTTTGCTCCACCTCCCGCAAGTGAGAGTCCTATTTTAGGATTTTTAGGAATTACCAAATCTTTCTTTACCTGAGACTGTATCAAAAGGAGTTGAAATATGAACAGAAAAGTAAGGAGCTTTTTCATAGTTAATCTTTTACATAAATCCGTTTTACACGTGGTGAAATGGAGGTTAATACTTCATAAGTTATGGTTTTGCAATATTCTGCAAATTCTTTAAGGCTAGGTTTTGCATTAAAAACAGTTACCGTATCACCTTCTTTTACATTGGGAATATGGTCGATATTAATCATCATCATATCCATGCAAATACTTCCGACAATAGGCGCAAAGGTTTTATTGATACCTACATTTCCAATTTGGTTTCCAATAGATCTTGGTATTCCGTCTGCATAGCCTACAGGAATAGTGGCAATTTTAGTCGGATGATCTGCTTTAAATCTTCTGCTGTAACCTACAGATTCTCCATCTTCGACTAAAGAAATTTGTGAGATCACGGTTTTAAAGCTTACTACAGAATGCAATTGTTTTTGCACTTCTTTATTTGGTGATTCTCCGAGCATCCCGATCCCAATTCTTACCATGTCATATTGATAATCGGTATAGCTTGTAATTCCTGAGGAGTTTAAAATATGTCGGATAGGAGAGTAGCCCAGTTTTTCTATTAAATAAGAAGAATTCTTTTCAAATGTTTTTAGCTGATTTAAAGTAAATTCTTTCTCAGCTGGTATATCTGCAGACGAAAGATGACTGAAAATACTTTGAACTTTTAAATTTTTATCACTTAGAATTTCACTTAACTGATCCAATTCAAAATCTTTAAAACCAAGTCTATGCATTCCGGTTTCTAATTTGATATGGATAGGATATTTTTTATCGTATCCTGATTTCTGAACTACCTGATAAAATAATTCCAAAACTCGTAAACTGTATATTTCAGGCTCCAAATTATATTCAATTACCGTTTCGTAGCTGTGTTGCTCAGGGTTCATTACAATAATAGGAACAGTAATTCCTTTTTTACGTAATTCGACACCTTCATCTACGAAGGCAACTCCTAAATAATCGATGTGGTGATGCTGAAGGAATTCTGAGATTTCATAGCTTCCTAATCCATAAGAATTTGCTTTTACCATTGCCATCATCTTTGTGGCGGGTTTAAGCAAAGATTTATGATAGTTAATATTATGAAGAAGTGCATTAAGATTAATCTCTAAAACCGTATCATGCTTTCTTAGTTCAAGCAAATCTTTTAGTTTTTCAATTTCAAACTTTCTTGCTCCTTTCAGCAAAATAATTTGATTTTCAATTTCTGTAAGATATTTACTGTCAATTAATTCTTGAGTATGAATGAAAGTATGAGTTTTAGCTTTAAATAAAGCATTGAATTTAGATATTTCGTCACCGATTAAGAAAACAGAATCAAAGTTCTGCTCGTTTACCAACTCTGAAACTTCTTCGTACAGCTCTTTCGAATTTGAATTAACTCCGACAATATCTGTTAAGACCAATGATCTTTTAGACTTTTTATATTCGTTTAAAAACTGAAGAGCAGTCTTAAGAGAGTCCAGATCAAGATTAAAAGAATCATTGATGACGATATTGTTTTTTTGTCCTTCAATGGCTTCCAATCTCATTTCAACTGCCTTTAAAGCGTTGATCTTTTCGATGATCTTTTCATTTTTAATATCCAATTCTTTTAAAACCGTTACAAGTGCCAAAGCATTCGTTAAAGTCGCTTCATCTTTTTGATGAACGGGGAAGGATATTTCTTCGTCAAAATATTTTACAATGACAATTTCGTCTTTAGAAATATTATTTTTAAAGTAAACTTCATTCGTATTTTTAAATCCGTAAGAAATTAATTTTTTACTTGAATATAGATCGTTTATCTTTTTATGGACCAATATATTATCTCCGTTATAAATGATCACTTCAGAATCTTTGAAAAGCTTTATTTTTTCATCAACCAGCTCTTCCTCAGATCTAAAATTCGCCAGGTGTGCAGTTCCGATATGCGTTAATAAACCAATTTGTGGCTGGAAGATACCTTCCAGTTTTTCCATTTCATTGGGTTTGGAAATTCCTACTTCAAAAATTCCCAGTTTGTGAGCCTCATTTATCTGTAGCAAAGAAAGAGGAAGACCGATTTGAGAATTAAAACTTTTGGGGCTTTTTACCGTTGGAAATTCGTTCCAGAGACATTGATATAACCATTCTTTTAAAATAGTTTTTCCGTTGCTTCCTGTAATTCCTATTGATCTTAAATGAGAATTTTCAAAATGATATTTGGATAATTTTTGAAGAAATTCTACCGAATTTTCGATAATGATCCACGTGATATTTTCAAACTGCTGAAAATGATGTTCAGAAATAACAATCGTAATTCCTCTGTCGATAGCTGATTCTATAAATTTTTCTCCAGAATTTTTTGAAGTATTGATGGCAATAAACGCCGTATTTTTTGTTGAATAAATAATTCGGCTATCAAAAGCAATGTTTTTAATCATTAAACTTCCGTCTCCAATAACATTTGCATTGGTGATATTTGCAATTTGATTTACTGTGTAATTCATTGGTGCCTTTCTGCTTTATTTTTTTGCCTTCCTTGGCTTGTATGCTAATTTAATTATTTTCTTTATTCAAAACTTCATCTACAAAAACTCTTCGGCTTACCGCATCATAAGCTTCTGTTTCTCCAAGTTCTACCAAATCTTTTCCTTCAGAAGTTCTCATAGAATAATTAGCCAGATTTCCTGTTCTTCTGCAAATCGCGTGTACTTTTGTTACATATTCTGCAGTCGCCATCAAATAGGGCATAGGGCCGAAAGGTCGTCCCAGAAAATCCATATCCAAACCAGCTATGACCACGCGAATTCCATTATTTGCCAAATGATTGGCTACATCAACGATACTTTCGTCAAAAAACTGTGCTTCATCAATTCCCACGACATCACAATTTGACCCCAATAAAATAATTTCATCAGGATTTTCTACCGCAGTACTGCGGATCTTGTTTTTGTTGTGCGAAACGACATCTTCATCAGAATATCTCGTATCGGTTTTAGGTTTAAAAATCTCCACATTTTGCCCCGCCATTTCTGCCCTCCTCAGTCTTCGGATCAACTCTTCGGTTTTTCCGGAAAACATTGAGCCACAAATAACTTCCATCCAACCACTTTGTTTGGAATGATTAATTGTATTTTCTAAAAACATTTGTTAAATTAGCCGTAATATTTTAACATCAAAAGTAAGCAATTTTAATAAGAATCTACAATGCAGAACATTCAAGATTTAAAGGATAAGATTTTTTTTGAATCCAAGAATATCATTGATATTTTGGACAGAATAAACAATGTTGACGAACTGATTTCTAAACATGATCTCTTGAATGATCTTGTGGAAAAAATTGCTTTTTTGAAGTTGTTGGATAAAAATCTGGGAGATTATCAACGTGAAAATTTGAATTTTTCGGATTATAGGAATGATGATTCTTCGGTTTCAAGTTATTTGGTGACCGAAGAAGAAGCAATTTTTAATAATGAACTGAACGAAATAGGAAAAGATTCTTTTTCTGAATCCGAAACTAAGTATCAAGTGGAGGAAGAGGAAGCTATTTTTAATAATCAGCTCAATGAAATTATTGAAAATGATTTCTACGAGAATATCGTCAACCTTGCCGAAGAAAATCATCCTGAAGCTAATGAAAATTTTGTTTCAGATGAGATTTCGGATCATTTAGAATTAGAAGAGGAAGCGATTTTTAATAATCAATTAAATGAAATTGATGAAGAATCAGAAAATCCTGACCATGTTTTGAGTTTTGTAGATGAAGACCGAATTCTGGAAGATTCTCAGCCAGAAAGTGATGATGATTTTAATGAAGATATTTTTAATGACTCGGTTACAGAGGAAGAAGTTGTTTTCAGCAATCAGCTCAATGAAATTATTGAAGAAGAAAACGCTAATTCTGAGAAAGGATCTTTAGAAGATCAAATAAATACCGAAGGTTTTGAAACAGAAAGCAACGAAGGTGAAATGTTGATTGAAGAAACAGAATATGTTTCAACCTTTGATCATGAAAATGATGAGATCATCACTGAGAACTCTAATGTAGAATCTATTTTAAGTGAAATTAAAAAAGACTCTGAAATTTCTGATGAAGAAAAAACTGAGTTTAAAACGGAAGATCCTGACAGAAGAAAGATTGTAGATATTGATAAACCTCAATCTGATAAAGTAACCGAAGTTCCGAGATCTGACGAAAGTTTTGAAGATCTGGATGACTATCATCAGAAACAGAAAATAAAGCTTGCTAGTATAAGAGGCTTAAAATCAATTCAAACCTTATTTGATGATGATCCTTTGGAAAGAGAAACTCCACATGAAAAAGTTGAAATCCCTGTTGTAAAAGAAGATACCGGAAGTTTAATAAAAACAAATATTCCGACTCAATTTATGGAAGCAGAAAAGCAAAGACCAGAGTTCAAACTTGATTTGAATGACAGAATTGCTTTTACAAAGGTTCTTTTTAACGGAAGCCAGACAGATTTGAATTTGTCGATTTCTGAGCTTAACAAATGTAAAGACTTAGAAGAGGCAAAAGAGTTTCTCAGCGAGCTGTATTATGACAGAAAATGGGATAAAGTAGATGAATATGCCCAAAGACTTTGGGTATTGGTAGAAAATAAATTTTTATAAATTTTGAGCGGTATTTTATATTTTGTTCCGACACCGGTCGGAAATCTTGAAGACATGACTTTCAGAGCGATTAATACGCTGAAAGAAGTAGATTATATTTTGTGTGAAGATACCCGAACTTCGGGAGTTTTATTGAAGCATTATGAGATTTCAAAACCTTTAAGGTCTTATCATCTTCATAATGAGCATCAAGCCACTGAAAAAGTAATTGCAGACCTTAAAAACGGTCAAAACATTGCCATTATTACCGATGCAGGAACCCCCGGAATTTCAGATCCCGGTTATTTATTGGCGAAAGCAGGGACGGATCATAATATTCAAATGATTTGCCTTCCTGGTGCAACGGCATTAATTCCGGCTTTGGTGGTCTCGGGTTTGCCCAATAATGAATTTCTTTTTGCTGGATTTCTTCCACCGAAAAAAGGAAGACAAACGAAGCTAAAACAGCTTGCTGAAGAGAAAAGAACAATCGTTTTATACGAAAGTCCACATAAAATAAATACGACTTTAGAACAAATCAAAGAATTTTTTGGTGAAGAGACCAGAGCGAGTTTAAGCCGTGAAATCTCGAAAAAATTTGAAGAGACTAAAAGAGGGACAATCAATGAATTAATTGAATTTTCTAAAAGCAAAACTTTAAAAGGTGAAATTGTTTTAATCGTTAATAATTCTTTAAAGTAATTTCAGTGAAAAAAATAGTTTTCATTCTTTTTTCAGGCATTTTTTCAGCACAGACCAATCAGTACAAAGAGATATTATTGTCTAAACAAGTTGGGAAAGAAGTACGCTTTTATACCAACGGTTACGGAATCATTAACGATTCTGATACCGGAAGTATCTCTATAATAGATTCTCTAGGAACTATTTCTTTTACATATCCTTATAAAAGTGAAATTCTTCGTCTTTCGAAAGATCGATTTATTTTGAAAGTAAAAGAGGGAGAATCGAACGGGAAAATGGCTTTAATTGACGGAAAAGGAAATCAGTTAATCCCATTAGACAAGTTTAAATATAAAACCTGGGAAAATAAAGACCGTTTGATTATATCAAAAGATGGAAAAGATGGTGTTTATGATTACAATGGAAAACAAATTATTCAGGATCAGGATAAAATAGAATTCGCAAACGACAGCAGATTTTTTGTTAAAAAAGATAAACTTTGGTTTATTTATAATTTTGACGGTCAACAAGTTTCTGATAGAGAATTTAAGGAAAACTTGAAGTTTTATAAGGGAAAAGTTTACTTACAAACCGGAACAAAAACAGGAGATGTGATTGATATCGATGGTAAAACGGTGAGTCAATTTTCAAATCATTATATCGAAGACATTAATGGTTATCCATTTTTAATCACGAAAAACATTGCTAAAAATAAGTATGGAATTGTAGATGAAAATGAGAAGGTTTTGGCAGAAAATATCTACGAACAGGCCTTTGTAGGCAGGAATTATATTTACCTTATTAAAGACAACAAAGTAAGCGTTTTTTCTAAAGCAGAAAGAACGGTTTTCCCTACCGAATATCATTATGTAAATCATTTGTTTAATGGTATTTTTAAAACGCTCAAAGACTCTAAAAATCCTAAAATTGCGGTTGTTAAAATTAGTGGAGAAATTATTTTGCCTAAAGAATATGATGTAGTAGAAGGTTTTAAAATAAAGAATGAAGATTATGTTTTTGTAAGCACGGATGGCGAAGAAAGACTTTTAGATAAAAACTTTGAAAGTGTTTTGGATGAAGGATTTCAGATTGAAAAAATCTTCTTTAATAATGTAATCGTTAAAAAAGACGACGTTTATTATAAGTTTTCACCACAAGATAAATCTTATACGCCCATTAAAGATATTGTTTCTATAAAACCGTTTCAATTTTATCCTGCGATCATCTGTAAAAATAAAGAAAACCTTTACGGAATGCTTGATGAAGAAGGAAAAGAGATTGTTCCTTTTATCTACGATGATATTATAAGTTTTGTTTCAGGAAATGAAGTTGTGGTACAGAAAGGAGATAAATTTGGGGTCACCAATCTTAAGAATGAACCTCTTAAAGAGGTAATTTACGATAAATATTCTGCAGACAACAAAAAGCTTACGCTTACCAAAGATAAAGAATCAGAAGTGCTTAATTTTAGTTCTTCAGAAGACAAATTGATGTTTTAGAATATCAATTTGATTTAAAACTCGCAAAAACAAAATATATATATTTGCAAACTGAATAATTTTAAACCACTCAAGTTATTTAGATTTTTTAAATAAATAATCATTATATGAAACTATTAGAAGGAAAAGTAGCGCTAATTACCGGAGCTACAAGAGGAATCGGAAAAGGAATTGCTGAAATTTTTGCTCAACAAGGTGCAAAAGTAGCATTTACATATGCCGGTTCTGTAGAAAAAGCGAAAGAATTGGAAACTGCTTTAAGTTCTGTTACTCAGATTAAAGGTTATCAGTCTGATGCATCAGATTACGATGCTGCACAAAAATTGGTAGATGATGTAATGGCTGAGTTTGGTAAAATTGATATTTTGGTAAACAATGCAGGAATTACCAAAGACAATCTTTTGATGAGAATGTCAAAAGACGATTGGGATACGATTATCAAAGTAAATTTAGATTCTGTATTCAACCTTACGAAGGCTGTAATTAAGCCAATGATGAAGGCTAAATCGGGCTCTATCATCAATATGACTTCTGTTGTGGGTGTAAAAGGAAATGCAGGACAGGCAAATTATGCTGCTTCTAAAGCTGGAGTTATCGGATTTACAAAATCTATTGCTTTGGAGTTAGGTTCAAGAAACATCCGTTGCAACGCAATCGCTCCAGGATTTATTGAAACTGAAATGACAGCTGCTTTAGACGAAAAAACAGTTCAGGGATGGAGAGAAGGAATTCCTTTGAAAAGAGGAGGACAACCAGAAGATGTAGCGAATGCTTGCGTTTTCTTTGGTAGCGAGATGTCTTCTTATATTTCCGGTCAGGTTTTAAACGTTGACGGCGGAATGTTGACGTAAGAAAATTTTATTCTAAAATATATAATCCCTTTCATAATTTTTATGAAAGGGATTTTTTTGTTATTCTGTATCGATGTAATTTCTAAGCCATACCTGAAAGTCTTTTTCCGGAGAAAGATTAATCTTTTTTCTAAAATTATAACGATTATTTTCTATTGTTTTTATTGCTTTAAAAGTATAATCTGCAATTTCTTTTGTTGTAAAACCAAGATAGACATAGGCTGCAAAGGTGAGTTCACTCGGTTTCAGATTTTCATTAAGCAGAAGCATTTTAGACTGAAATTTGGGATAAACCTCCTGAAATCTTGTGTAAAATGAAGGGCTATTATCTTTTGCAAGTTGTATAATCTCTTCAAAGGCTTCATTTACCTGTAGTTTCAGTTTATGCGTTTCCTGTTCTGTAATTTCTTTTTCTTTAATCAGTTTTTTTGTAATTTCAATAGATTCCAGATTCTTAGATTTCGTTTTTTTAAGAAGATAAATAATAATAAATACAGTCATTAAAACCAATAAAGAAATAATAATAAAAGTCGTTCTCTGAGTTTTTTTTACTTCAAGATTGTTCTTTATTTTTTCTTCTTTCATTACCTCATTTAGTGCAAAATCTCTTTCCTTCTTCATTTTGTCATCAAGTTTCTTCTGAATGTTAAGGTAAAGATCTTGATAATATTTTGCTTCTGTAATAGCTCCTTGGGAGACTTTCAACTCTGCAATTTTTTTGTATAATTCGCTCAGAATATCAGGGAAATGATGCTGATTAAAACTCTTTAAAGCCAAATCATAGAAAGCTTGAGCTTTGGGATAGTTTTTTTGAAAAGTATATAGATTTCCGAGGCCAATTAGAGATTCTATTTTGCAAGGATGTATCTTATTTTTAAAATGATTTAATGATTTGTTATAATAATATTGGGCAGAATCTGTATTATTTTTATTCAAATAATAATTTCCAAATCCTAAAGACGAACACCCTTTTTGAATATAAGCATATTTTAAGTCGATTTTTTTAAGAATTTTAGCTTCTTTCTGCAAATAATAAAGAGTAGAATCCGGCTTATTTATATTATCATAGATGTAACTCATATGAGAATAAACACTACATTCTATAAGAGCATCTGAAGTTGTTTTGTTTGCCTTGTTTTTTAAGATTTCAAGCGATTTTCTGTAATTCTTAAAAGATAGGGTATAGAGCTCGAGAAGTAGATAGTTTCCGGCTAATAATGACGAAATATTAGCTGCATGGGTTTGATCACGCTCTAAATAGGAAGAATATTGTTGTGCTTTCTTTGCATAATCAATACTTTGTTTGAAATTGGCATGATCGTAATGATAGGATGCTAAAAAATAATTGCCATACGATAAACCCTTATCATTTTTTGAAATATGAGATAATTTAATAAGTTTCTGTGTAGCTTCCAAAACTTGGTCAGATTGTCCGGACAAATGGATGGTGTTGATTTGTTTCACCAAAAAATCAACATCAGGCTGGCTTTGAGCATAAAAACAATTGCTCAAAAGAATAAAACTAAATAGATATTTGAAAGAATGGAAGTAACCCATTTAAATAATTTGGTATTATTAATTTATTAAATCTAAAAATGAACAAAATGCCCTATCCATGGGTGTTTCTGTCTTTTTTTGACGAAATATTTTTTGCACAACTATTGTGCCATTATAAAGTGATTTATTGAAAAATAAAAGGTGCCAGCCAGCTTAATTTCAATAAATTAATAAAATATAATTCTCCTTTTTTACTTAAAAATAAGAGAAGTTTGCTGTTTGCATTAAATACATCATAAGATATATGGTTTTGAAATTTGTTATAAATTAAAACCGATGCATAATAAATTATTTATTGTAATCTCAAAAACTATTGAATTTTTGATAAACGAGGAGTAGGAAAGGAGTCATATTTTATTATAAAATTAGGTTTAATAAATAAAAAATCCCCGAAGATTTTAAACTCAATAGGTTTAAAAATCTCCGGAGATTAATTTTCCTCCATCATTCGGATTCTAGTTTTTTTTGAACGGTACAAATAGAAGAAAAACTAGGAAAAAGAGCAAAATATCTACCCCTCAATTTGCCCTCTATTTAAATAAATCTTTTATTTATAGGGTTTTAGAATAAGTTTTATATTGATATTTTTATTTTATTTTCCAAAAATTTAGATAATAATTATTCATTATAAACTTGATTTTCCTGCTCCTGTACTCTTATAAAAGTCGTTCTTTTAGAAAGTTCTTTCAGGGTAGAAGCACCCACGTAAGTACAGGTAGAGCGTACTCCGCCCAAAATATCTTTCACCGTTTCTATGACTGCGCCTTTGTATGGAACTTTCACCGTTTTGCCTTCCGAAGCTCTGTATTCTGCAACACCGCCTGAATGTTTATCCATTGCTGTCTTTGAGCTCATTCCGTAAAATAGTTTGAATTTTTTACCGTTTTCTTCCACCATTTCGCCACCACTTTCATCATGACCTGCAAACATTCCACCGAGCATTACAAAATCTGCTCCGCCGCCAAAAGCTTTGGCTACATCGCCTGGAACTTTGCAGCCTCCATCGGCAATAATGTGACCCTTCAAACCATGAGCGGCATCAGAACTTTCAATAATTGCAGATAACTGCGGATAACCAACACCCGTTTTTACCCTAGTTGTACACACAGAACCGGGGCCAATACCCACTTTGATAATGTCTGCACCTGCTAAAAGAAGCTCTTCTACCATTTCTCCGGTTACCACATTGCCCGCAATAATAATTTTATCGGGAAAATTAGCTCTTGCTCTCTTCACAAATTCTACAAAATGCTCAGAATAACCATTGGCAACATCAATACAGAGAAACTCAATTTTTGGGTGGTTTTCGAGAATCGTTTTTAACTTTTCTTCATCTGCTTTTCCGGTTCCTGTGCTTAAAGCGATATATTGATAAATACTTTCGGGTTGATTATTGAGAAATTGGCTCCATTCTTCAATGGTGTAATGTTTATGAATGGCTGTAATAATATTTTCTTTGGAAAGTTCAAGAGCCATTTCAAAAGTTCCCACCGTATCCATATTGGCTGCAATGATCGGTGTACCTTTCCATTTTTTTTTGGTGTGAAGAAAGGTAAACTCTCTGTTTAAATCTACTTCTGAGCGTGATTTTAAGGTAGAACGTTTTGGTCTGAACATCACATCTTTAAAACCAAGCTTTATATCATTTTCTATTCGCATAATTTGGAAATTATTTTAAATAAAATTAGGGAAAAGATTGATAGAAAAGCTTAAAATAAATGATTTTATGGTTTATTTATGAGAGTTTTAATTTTTTCACAGATTCCACAGAGTAGTACAAAATTTTTGATGTAATCATCCTTTAAAATAAGCGTAATCTGTGAGAGAATAAATTTTTGAAAAAAAGAATTGCATCATCATATTTTGAAATATCTTACTTTTGAGTCAATGGATTTTCCTGTTACATTTCAGATTTTTGGTAAAACGATTCTTGCACATCCTGTGTTTGAAACTTTGGGAATATTTCTCGGCATGCGTTTTTATTTTTATTTGAAACGAAAATCAAAAGAAAAATTGTCTTTCAATACTTCTGCAGCAGTTCTTATCGGTGCTACAGCAGGAGCTTTGATTGGTTCAAAACTCATTGGAAATCTAGAAAATCCCTATGTTTTTTTTAATGATTTCAATTTAAAACGATTCTGGACAAATAATACCATTGTTGGCGGATTGGCTTTCGGGCTTATCGGAGTAGAACTGGCAAAAAAAATAGTAGGTCATAAAGAAAGCACCGGAGATTTGATCGTTTATCCTTTGATTTTAGCAATGATTATCGGGCGGATAGGCTGTTTTCTCACAGGAATTCATGAAGAAACTTACGGATTACCGACAGATTCTATTTTCGGAATGCATCTTGGTGATGAATATTTAAGGCATCCTGTTGCGTTGTATGAAATCGCTTTTCTTATTGTTTTGTGGATTGTTTTAACAATGATTCAGAAAAAAAATAAATATCCTTCAGGTTTTGTTTTTCAGCTGTTTATGCTGAGTTACTTTAGTTTCAGATTCTTTTTAGATTTTATCAAACCTAAAATTGATATCATCGGAAATTTGGGAACCATTCAATTGGTATGTCTTTCTGTGATTATTTATTACATTTATAAGATCAAAACATCAAAATATTAAAACATGAATATCCTCACGTTTCTGGAAGTTGGCGGTTTAGGCGGATTGGTCGCCATGATTATAGGAATAATCATCGTTGTTTCTTTAGTGGTTTCACTTATTATTTCGGGAATTGCAAAGGTAATTTATGAATGGAATAATGATAAAAAATTTACCCAGAAACATTTTTGGCAGACCATGTTGATCTCATTGCTGATCTGTGGTTTGATCAGTGGTTTTGTATGTGGAGGAATGTAATACATTGAATATTATGCCGGTAAGAAATTATACTTATTACGATTATACGATCAGTCTTTGCCCGGAATGTCTGAAAAGGGTAGGAGCTAAGATTATCATCGAAGATGAATCTGTTTTTATGACCAAAAGATGCCCCGATCATGGTTTCTTTAAGACAATGATTGCTTCTGACGTTCAATATTATAAAAACATCAGAAATTATAATAAAGCTTCTGAAATGCCTGTTCATTTCGGAACTGATGTTGAATATGGTTGTCCCTACGATTGTGGTTTGTGTGTTGATCATGAGCAGCATAGCTGTCTTTCGATTGTAGAAGTTACAGATCGCTGTAATCTGACTTGCCCGACTTGTTATGCGATGTCTTCGCCACATTACGGAAGTCACAGAAGCTTAGAGGAAATTGAGGCAATGTTTGATATCATTGTCAAAAATGAGGGACAACCCGATGTTGTACAAATCAGTGGCGGAGAACCGACGATTCATCCTGAGTTTTTTAAAATTATGGATATTGCGAAGTCCAAACCGATTAAACATTTAATGCTTAATACCAACGGAATTCGTATTGCGAATGATCCTGGTTTTGCTGAAAAATTGGCAACTTATGCTCCCGAATTTGAAATTTATCTTCAGTTTGATTCTTTTAAACCGGAAGTTTTGAAAGATTTTCGAGGGAAAGATCTTACAAATGTTCGGATGAAAGCTTTGGAAAAACTAAATGTCTTAAACCTTTCTACAACGTTGGTTATTGTCTTACAAAAAGGAAAAAATATTGATGAAATTGGAAAATTAATTGACTTTGCTTTAAAACAAAAATGCGTTCGCGGAATCACTTTTCAGCCTGTAGAAGTTGCCGGAAGAAACAGAGAAGATTCTGCACACGAAAAAATTACGTTGACGGAAGTACGACAGGAAATTTTAAACCAGTTCCCACTTTTAAATGGAGATGATATTATTCCTGTTCCGTGTAATCCGGATGCATTGGCAATGGGTTATATTTTAAAACTGGAAGGCGAAACGATTCCTTTAACACGATACATCAATCCTGCCGATTTATTGAATAATGAAACTAAAAATACCATTGTCTACGAACAGGATGAGGGTTTGCAAATGCAGCTTTTAGATATTTTCAGTACAGGAATTTCTGTTGATAAAGTACAGCCTAAAGTAAACCAATTACTTTGCTGTCTTCCAGAAGTTTCGGCTCCAAATTTAGATTATGATAATCTGTTCAGAATTATTATCATGAATTTTATGGATGCCCATGATTTTGATGTTCGCGCCGTAAAAAAATCTTGTGTTCACATTGTCAATAAAGATTTAAAAATGATCCCTTTTGAGACGATGAATCTCTTCTACAGAGATGATAAAAGTAAATATCTGGAAGAACTGAGAAAAGAGGATAAGGTTTTATTTTAAATAAAAAAAACACAGATTCTACAAATTACTCGGATGAATGTTTGTAAAATCTGTGCTGATTTGTGAGATCTGTGGGATCAATTAATTTTAAATTTTCACACCCCATAAATTTATTTTACCTCTCAGATCAAAACCTAATTTTTCATAGAGTTTCTTTGCTCCGAGATTGTTTTCAGCAACATGAAGAAAGGGTGTTTTACCATCTTCAAATATTGTATTGGAAACAAATGCGACCAACTGTTTGGCAAAGCCTTTTCCCAGATAATCTGTGTCTGTAATAACGGCGCTTACTTCCGTCATATCATTCATCTGCATTCTCTGCCCAGTTATAGTAACAAGTTTGTTATCTTTAAAAATACCGAAATATTTTCCTAATTCCGGAGTTCTGTTTTTAAAATAATGAGGATAAAACTTCCTAACAAAAGCCAATAACTCGTCATGATTTTCATCCTGAAGCTCGATGATTTCTTCGGTATAATCGAGTTCAATTTTGTTTTCTAAAATATATTGATCACAAACAAGTTGAGATATTTCTGTTTTAAGTTCTCCTAAATCTGGTTTAAATCCGAAAATGAGAAAATCATCACAGATCTTTGCATAGTCTGTGATGTCATTTCCTTTTGCAACGTTTAATGAACCTCCAAAAGCGGCGACTTCAGGATTGTAAAATTTAGAATCACCGAAGTTTAAGCAAAACTTTTTGTGATATTCATTAAGTGAATGATAGACAGGGTTATCTAATTTTTCGTACATTATTCAAAATCCATTACTTCACGAAGGGTATTCATATATTCATAAGCGGTCATATCAAACTTTACCGGTACAATTGAGATATATCCGTTTGCCAAAGCTGTTTCGTCTGCATCTTCAGATTCATCCATATTGTTGAAATATCCGGTCAACCAGTAGTATTTTTTACCATGTGGATTGATTCTTTCGTCAAAACTTTCTTCCCATTTTGCATGAGCCTGCTTGCAGATTTTCACGCCTTTTATTTCTTCTTTTAAAAGCTTAGGAATATTTACATTAAGAACAACACCTTTAGGCATTGGGTTTTCTAAAGTTTTTCTGACAATATTTTGAATGTATTCTTTTGCCTGTGTAAAATCTGCTTCCCAACTGAAGTCTAAAAGTGAAAATCCGATTGAAGGCAGACCTTCTACACCGCCTTCTACTGCTGCAGACATGGTACCAGAATAAATTACATTAATTGAAGAGTTGGCACCATGATTAATTCCCGATACTACAAGATCTGGTCTTCTGGGAAGTATTTTATCTAAAGCCATTTTCACACAGTCAACAGGAGTTCCGCTGCACGAATAATCGGTTTGTGGCCCTTCAAGCTGGACTTCTTCATAGCTTAATGTAGAGTTTATCGTGATTGCATGGCCTTTTCCGCTTTGTGGCGAGTTGGGAGCAACCACAATTACGTCTCCTATTTCATTCATAAATTCTACAAGATTTCTGATACCCGGAGCTGTAATACCGTCGTCATTTGTTACCAGAATAAGTGGTTTTTCCATAAAAATTTAATTTTAACAAAATTACTTAAAACTAATTGATAATTGTAAATAAGGTATTAAATTTGATAGTTTGTAACAGTCATTTAATAAATGCTACTTATTGGATGATTTAATAGAATTTAATAAAAATATATTACAGATTTATGTGGAAAAATTTTAAGCTAAATAAATTTCTACTCTTTATTCCATTAACAAGTCTTATGTTTTGTTTCAACTCGCCAAAAAATGACGATGAGAAAATGCAGACGATAATGGTGAGTGTTAAAAATACTCTTTCTTATTTACACTACAGCCCAAAACCGATTAACGATGCCTATTCAAAAGATGTTTACAAACATTATTTTGAAATGATTGATCCTGGGAAAAGATACTTTCTTCAGTCTGATATGAACGAATTTGCCAAGCATGAAACAAAGCTTGACGATTATATCAATCAGGGAGATCTGCAGTTTTATAAGCTTACAATTGACAGATTGTACCAAAGAGTAGATGAAATTGATAAGATTACTCAGGAAATTTTTAGCAAGCCAATTAATCTTGAAGAAGATGAAACGCTTACTTTGGAATCTAAATTGAAAAAAGTTCCTGTAGATCAAAAGGAGCAGTATAACGAGTGGAAAAAATTCATCAAATACAATATCCTTCAGGAAATTGAATCGATGAACAGCAAAGAAGAAGCTCAAAAAGAAAAGAAAGATTCTGTACAGAAGTTTAAGCTGAAAGATACCATCAAACTTGAAATTCTTTCTCCACAACAGAAGCTTACAAAAGCAACGGATGAGGTGAAAGATTTGGTAAAAGAAACATTTACCAGATTCAAAAAAAGAAAGAAAATGGATTGGTTTTCGGTGTATATGAACGCTTATACAGAAGTTTTTGATCCGCATACCAATTATTACTCTCCAAAAGATAAAGAAGATTTTGATACCCAGTTTAAAGGTAAAGTAATCGGAATCGGTGCTATTATTCAGGAGAAAAAAGGAAATCTTTATTTGGGTGCTTTAACGATCGGTGCGCCGGCTTGGAAATCTAAAAAATTGTCTGACGGCGATAAAATCTTAAAAGTAAAATCTAATCCTAAAGAAGACCACGTCAATGTCGTAGGAATGCTTTCTGATGAGGCGGTACGATTGATCAGAGGTGAAAAAGGAACTCCGGTTACTTTGACGGTTCAGAAAAAAGATAAAACGATTGTAGAAGTAACGATGATTCGTGAAGAAGTGGCTATTGAAGACACTTTTGCGAAAAGTATTATTGTAAATTCTCCAAACGGTAAAAAATACGGATTTATCAATCTTCCTAGCTTTAATGCAGATTTCGAAGATGAAAAAGGAAGAAATGCTTCTGATGACATCAAAAACGAGATCATTAAGCTGAAAGCTCAAAATATTGAAGGAATTGTTTTAGACCTTAGGAATAACGGTGGTGGTTCATTAACGGAAGTTGGAGACATCATGGGATTATTTATGAATGCAGGTCCTTACGTTCAGGTAAAAGACGGAAACGGAAAAATTCAAACGCTAAAAAATAAGCAGGAAACTCCGATCTGGACAGGTCCTTTAGTAATTATGCAGAATGAAATTTCAGCTTCGGCTTCAGAGATTTTAGCTGGTGTAATGCAGGATTACGGAAGAGCAATTATTGTAGGTTCACCTCAATCTTATGGTAAAGGAACGGTACAAACTTTCGTAGATCTAAATAGATTTTTAAATAGTGAAGACGATTTCGGATCTTTAAAACTGACGATTCAGAAGTTCTACAGAATTACCGGAGAATCTAATCAGAGAAAAGGGATTGTTTCTGACATTCAGATGAAAGACTTCTTTACTTATGCAGAAATTGGGGAAAGATATGATGATTTTGCTTTGGCTTGGGACAAAATTCCGAGTGCTACTTTCCAAAAGCTGAGCTATTTTGATGTGAAAGCTTTAGAAAAAGCGAGCAACGACAGAATGGCAAAAAATGCAAACTACCAATTGTTGCTTGAGTCTGCTCAATGGAGAGAGCAATTAGACAAAGAAGAGACCATTACTTTAAATATTAATAAGTTCAATGACTTGATGAAACACAGAAAGTCTCAAATTGAAAAGTTTAAAAAGCTTACGAAATTTGATAATGGATTAAAATTTGAAATGTATCCTGCAGAGATCGAAAGAGAGAAGAAGGATGAGGTTTTCAAGAAGAAATCTGAAATGTGGATCAAGAACCTTAGAAAAGATTCTTACCTTCAGGAAGCAATGAATATCGTTGCAGACATGAAGGCTAAAGTTTAAGATAATATTATAAAAAAGCGGCGCTAATCTTCGATTAACGCCGCTTTTTTTGTTAAGAATAGAAGAAGTTATTTAATTTCTATACAACCCACTCTTCCGCCTGCATTTCCTGTTGGCTGCGTCATAAAATCGTCTTTATCAGCATGAATGATGATTCCTTTACCGATAATGTTTTTAGACTCGTCTACACAGTCTAAACACCATTTATCAGTTTTAAAGGTCAGTTTCGCTTTTCCATCTGTTCCGGCTTCCAGATTTCCGATATCTCCCATGTGGAAGTGTTCAGATCCCCATTTTCCGTGGTCATTTTTACCGGGATTCCAATGTCCGCCTGCAGAAGTTGCATCCGGAGCAGAGCAGTCACCTTTTTCATGAATGTGTACTGCATGAGTTCCCGGCGTAAGATTCGTTACTTCGAGATTCATAACCACTTCGTTACCATTTTGAGTAAATTTTGCTGTTCCGCCAGTTTTTGTTCCACTTTTTGCTAAAACGTTGTAAGTTTTACTAGAACTGCATGATGCTGCAAATAAAGCGCAACTGGCTAATAATGTTAATTTTTGTAGTTTCATAAATTAATATTTAAAGGTTGTGATGATAATTACAGAGTAACAATCTTGATACCGAAATTAGTTTAGAATAAATTTCTAAACCCAAAAAAGCGATTCAGTTTCCAAATTCTACAGCTCAGTAACAAAAAGTTTAAAGACATTAAAATTCATCCTATTTTTGATTCGAATTAAAACAGCTATGAAAACAAAACTATTATTTCTCATCTCTTTTTTCTCTTTTGCTCTGAGTTTTTCTCAGACAAAAATTACAGGAAAGGTGACTTTTAAAAATAAAGGAATAGGCCAGATCAATGTGACTTTAAAAGAAACTTACGATGGTGCAACAACAGATCCCGACGGGAATTTCTCTTTCGAAACTTCCGAAAAAGGTAATCATATCCTGACTTTTGTTCATCCGAAATACAACGAAATTCAAAAACCGATTTTAATTGAAGATAAAGATATTTCCGTAAATGCCGAATTAAAAGAACAGATCAACGAGATCGATGCAGTCGTGATTTCTGCAGGTTCTATCGAAGCGAGCGACAGAAAAAGAGCAACTGCTTTATTGACGCCGATTGATATTTACACAACAGCAGGAGCCGATGGACAAATTTCTTCCGCTTTAACTTATCTTCCCGGAGTTCAGAAAGTGGGGGAAACCGAAGGTTTATTCGTTCGTGGCGGAACAGGAACTGAAACCAAAATTTTTATGGACGGAAGTTTGATCAACAATTATTTTTCCAGTTCGGTTCCCGGAATTGCTGGAAGAGACCGTTTTAACACATCTCTTTTCAAAGGAAATATTTTTTCGAGCGGTGGATATTCTGCTTTGTACGGACAGGCTCTTTCCGGAGCTTTGATGCTCGAAAGTGTAGATCTTCCAGACCAGAGTTCTTATGATTTCGGTGTTTCTCCCATATTTTTAAGTGGAAGTTTCCAGAAATTAGGTGAAAATAAAAATCATTCTTATGGAGCAAGTTTAGGATATTCAAATTTAGGTTTGATGCAGGAAGTTTTTAATTTTAATACTGATTTTATTGATGCTCCAAGAGGTTTTAATGGCGATGCAAATTTTAGGATCAAAACAAAAACCGGAGGATTTTTAAAATACTACGGAATGTTTGACACTAATAAAATGGGCGTAAAAACCGAAAGTTTAGAGCCAGGATATAATTTTGCATTAGTGAGATTAAAAGGTGAAAATACTTACCATAACTTGTCTTTCAAGCAAAAATTCGGGAAGTATCTTTTCAATACAAGTGCTTCGTATTCTTACAATCAGTCGGATTTAAATTTTTCTACGGAAACCAATCAAACTGAATCGGAGAAAACAGAATTATTAAATGATGGAAATTATATCAATTTTAAAGCAGTTATCGACAGAAAGATCAATAAAATAAGCGCTTTACGAGGCGGATTTGAATTGAATTATGCCAATGAAAAACTAAATTTCGGTGAGGTCAATAAAAACTATCGTGATTTGGTTTCTTCAGGTTTTGTGGAAACAGATTTAGGTTTCAGCAACAATTTATCAGCGAAAATTGGAGTAAGAGCTGAAAATTCTTCTTATCTGAATAAAAATAATTTGGCACCGCGTTTTGCTTTGGCTTATCGTCTGGCAAAAGACTGGACAACCTCTTTCGCTTACGGATTGTTCTTCCAAAATCCTGAAAGTAAATATATTAACTCTTCTGCAGATTTAGGTTTTCAAAAGTCACAACATTATATTTTTCAGGTTCAAAGGTCGACAGATGGAAGAAGTTTGAGGTTTGAAGCTTTTTATAAGAAATATGATGAATTGATCAAAACTCAGAATATTGTTCCAAATTCTAGCCAGAATCAGCAAGTGCAAACCGCTTTTAATAACAACGGAAATGGTTTTGCAAAAGGGCTTGAAGTATTTTGGAGGGACAAAAAAACATTTGAAAACATCGATTACTGGATCAGTTATTCGTTCCTGGATTCTAAAAGAGATTTCCTGAATTATCCGGTAAGTTTAAAGCCCAATTTTGCTGCTGAACACACGCTTTCTGTGGTCGCCAAAAGATTTATCCCGGAATGGAAGACCGGAGTCAATCTTTCTTACACTTACGCAAAAGGACGACCTTATTACGACATCGTTACCCAAAATGACATCAATATTATAAGAAATGAAGGAAGACTGAAAGATTACAATGCGCTGAATTTAAGTTTTAATTATCTTCCGAATATTGGTAAAAAAGATGCCAAAGCATTTACTATTTTCGTTTTAAGTATTTCAAATGTTTTAGGAAATAAAAATGTTTACGGATACAATTTTTCACAAAACGGAAGCAGAAGTTCAGCAGTCGTTCCACCCGTCAATACTTTTGTTTTTGTAGGAATGTTTATCAGTTTTGGGGTAGATAAAACGCAGGATGCGATCAATAATAATCTTTAATAAAATTAATTTAACACAAAGTTTAACCTTCATAAAATTTATATTTAAGAAGCAACGATGGATTAATAAATTGATTTTATTCAAGCTTTGTCAGCGATATTGTCGTCATTCTTTGCTCCTTTAAATAATACGTTTGAAATTAAAATCTTTGCGTTAAAAAGTAATTCCGGATTTAATGATTTTAACATTTTTAAAACACGTATAATCATTTAGAAAAAATATCTTTAAATAAAAAAAATAACATTAAACAATTTAGAAACTATGAAAAAATACATTTTAAGTTTTGCTTTAGCTTGTATGAGCTTATTATCTTTTGCTCAGGCTAATTATGAAAAAATAATGGCTGATAAAATCGCTACAATAGAAACCTGCAAAACACCGGAAGACTTTCAGATCTTAGCCAACGATTTTCAGAGAATTGCAGATAAAGAAACCACAAAATGGCTACCGAATTATTATGCTGCTTTTTCTTACATCCAAAAAGGAAGGGTATTGATGAGAGAGGGGAAGATGCAAGATATGGATGCTGTTGCAGATCAGGCTCAAAAATATATTGATGCTGCAGAAAATTTAGAGAAAGAAAATTCAGAGATTCATTTGCTTCAAAAAATGGTGTATTCTTTAAAAATGATGGTCAATCCTCAGGAAAGATACATGACTTTTGGAATGAAAGCTCAGGAAGAACTTACGAAAGCTGAAAAGTTTGACCCGAATAATCCAAGAGTAACACTTATAAAGGCTGAAGACACCTATTTCACACCGGAACAATACGGCGGAAGCAAAACAAAAGGAATGGAAATGTTTAAAACGGCTCTAGAAAAATTTAATTCGTTTAAACCAAAGACAAGCTTGAGTCCGAATTGGGGAAAAGGAGAAGCGGAATATTTTATCAATCAACCGACAAAGTAATTGCGAATCTTTTAACTTACAATTAAATGTTATATTTCTCTCGCAGATTTTACAGATTAAGCAGATAAATAAAGAGAAAAAATCTGCAAAATTTGCCTAATCTGCGAGATATTAAATCAGCCCTTTCTGCATTTAAAATGTTGAAAGGGTTTTTAAGATTGCAGAACTTTTTATTACTGTTCGGAACAGAAAAGCAACCACTCAGCGAGAAAAAATTTTCACAGAATATAATAAGAACTAATTTTGAAGTATAAACGATACAATGAAACGTAAAGATTTTATCATATTATTTTGGGTGTCTTTAGGAATTGGGATTTTCCAGTTTTTGGTTTTTATAGAGCATAAAACAATTAAAACTTTTGTTTTAAGCATTCTTATTTCTTCTCTCTATACGTTTTTTATAGGAGTAGGGAACGGATTTATAAACGACTATCTCAACAAAAAAATGCCATGGATAGAAGTTACAAGAAAACGAGCTATAACAAGTGTGGTGGCTATTCTTATCGCTAATTTTGTATTGGTTTATTTGTGCAATTATATCAATTTTGTGGTCATTCAGAAAGATGGAACTTTAGAAGAATTTCTGGCTGGGAAATACAATTTTAGCAATTGGTTTATGATTAATTTGGCATTGCTGATTTCTGCTTTTCTGCACGCTAAAAGCTTTATGGAAGAGCTCAAAAAAGCAAACAAAAAAGAGGTTGTAGAGCAAAAACTAATCGCAAAATCTGCCAATGCACAGTTTGAAAGTCTTAAAAACCAACTCGACCCACATTTTTTGTTTAATTCTCTGAATGTTTTAAGCTCTTTAATAGATGAAAATCCAGGTCAGGCTCAGAAGTTTACGGCTTCAATGTCAAAGATTTACCGATATGTTTTGGAGCAAAAAGATAAAGAAATGGTTACCGTAGAAGATGAAATCGAATTTGCAAAAATATATTGTGACTTATTGAAAACACGGTTTGAAGATAGCGTAGATTTTGAGTTTAATGTAAGAAAAGAAGATATGAGAAAATTTGTCGTTCCTCTTTCGCTTCAATTGCTTTTAGAAAATAGTATCAAACATAACTTCGCCACATCCTCAAAGCCTTTATTAATCAAAGTTTTTTCTGAAAACGATACATTGTGCATAGAAAATAATTTGCAGGTGAGAGAGCAGCTCAAAGAAAGCGCCGGAATTGGCCTCGCAAATATTGTACAACGCTATTCTTTATTGACGAAAAAGAATGTTTTTATAGAAAAATCAGAAGATTATTTTAAAGTAAGACTTCCTATGCTCAATGATAGGCCAACTGTCGAAAAAGTAAGTGAGAAAAATGATGATAAAGCTTACCAAAGAGCTAAAAAGCGTGTAAAAGAAATCAAAGGATTTTATGGAAACCTTACTTCTTATTGTATAATTATCCCATTTTTAATTTTCATTAATCTCTATACGCAAAACCGCTATCATTGGTTTTGGTGGCCACTTTTAGGGTGGGGTGTAGGGGTCGCTTCTCATGCATTTCAGGTATTTGGGATTGGGACATCTTGGCAGGAAAAAAAGATTCAGGAAATTATGGATAAACAGAAAAAATAGAAATCATGGAAAAATTTGACGAAAATGATATCAATTATCAACAGGCTAAACGACAGGTAGAACGATTGAGAGGTTTCTACGGGCATCTTTTTTCATATGTTGCGGTCAATCTTTTATTTGCTTATTTTAACTATATCAATTTAAAACCAAATGAAAGCTATTTTCAGGTTAAAAACTTCTTTACAGCCATATTTTGGGGAATAGGTCTTTTGGCTCATGCTTTATTTATTTTTCTGCCTAGATTCGACTTTGCCAAACGATGGGAAGAAAAGAAAATCAGAGAATTAATGGATAAAAATAAACTGGAATGAATGCTTTGTATCTACTTTTTTACGTTTCTATGGCTGCATGGTTTTTAAGTGAAATTTATTATAAGCAAAAATTTAAGTCAGAAGAAAAGGATCAAAAAAAAGATCAGTCGACACTCAACATTTTGTGGGTTGTGATTATTCCATCTGTTTTTATTGCGGTGACGGTTTCTAAACTGACTTCTTTTCCTATCAGAAACCAATACTGGATTTTATATTTAGGAGAATTTTTAATTATCATCGGAATAGTCTTCCGTTGGATTATCATTAAATCTTTAGGGAATTTTTTTACAGTAGATGTTTCAATTCGAGAAAATCATCAAATCAAAAAAAGTGGTTTTTATAGATTGGTAAGGCATCCTTCTTATTCTTTTGTGCTTCTTACTTTCTTGGGTTTAGGATTATTTCTAAATAACTGGTTTTCTCTGTTTATAGCTTTTGTACCGGTATTTTCAGCATTTTTATACCGAATTAAAGTTGAAGAAAAAGCATTAACAGGGCAGTTTGGATGTGAATATGTGGAATATAAACGGAAAACAAAAAAGCTGATTCCGTTTATTTACTAACTTCAATGTAGATTAAATAATAAGTATAAGTAATTTATTATAAGTGTTTTATATTTTTAACGCAAAGTTTGATTTTCATAAACCTTATTTTTAAGAAGCAAAGATGAATCAATAAATTGATTTTTATGAAGCTTTCGTCTTATTCAAGCTTCACCAGCGACTTTGTCGCCATTCTTTGCTCCTTAAAATAATAAGCTTAAAACTTAAATCTTTGCGTGTTAAAAATTTTACCGAGTTAAAAGCTATTCAAATACTAGTAAAACGAGAAATGAAAGCTCTGTCTTTTATGAACTTTTGAAATGCTTTTTTTTCAATCATTCCTTCTGCCACTTTTGCGGTTAAAAATCTTTTTATCAGATAAAATAAACTCCCGATTTCAATTAAGTCGGGATTTTTGCTGTTCAGTCGTTGTTTTCTACCATTCGGTTAGATAAAGTTGATTTGAGGCTTATTCTTAACCTAAATTTGACTCAAGAAAAACAAACAAATACTTATTTAAAAATAAAAAATCATGGAAAATTTATCATTAAACAAAGACAATTTTGCATACATAAAAGCAGCAAAGAGAGTAAAAGACTTAAAAGGATTTTACGGAAATCTTACTTCGTACTGTTTAATTATTCCTTTTTTATTGGTGATCAATTTATTAACGTCACCTGATTATTTATGGTTTTACTGGCCAATGTTGGGGTGGGGTTTTGGTGTTGTATTGCATGCCATCGGAACTTTTGGGATTGGAAGAGATTGGGAAGAAAGAAAAATTAGAGAATTGATGGATGAAGAGAGAAAAAATGCAAAATCACTGTAATAACCTTTTTTAAAATGAATACAATGGACTATAATAGCGCGCAACAAAGAGTAAAAAAGCTGAAATCATTTTATAAAAACTGTATGTGGTTTTCTATCGTCGCCGGATTTATTCTGATTAGAAATTTTATGAAGTATTCCGGAACAGACCACAATTTTCACGGATGGTTTATTCTGACAGTATGGGCAATAATTTTAGGTGTAAAGGCTGTAAACCTGTTTATTTTTACCTCTGAATGGGAAAATCAGATTCTGGAAGAAGAACTTAAAAAATCTAAAAAGTCAATTAATTTTTAAAACTAAAAAGATTTAATTATTTTTATTAAAAATTAAACTAAAAGCCAAGTAATGATCAAAACAGTCATCATCGAAGACGAAAAGCCTGCAGCACGAAAACTCGAAAGAATGTTGAGTCTTTTTCCTGATTTGCAGTTGGTTGCCAATTTAGGGTCTGTAGAAGAAGCGGTAAACTGGTTTGCCGAGAATGAGCATCCACAACTTATTTTTTCAGACATTGTTTTGGGAGACGGTCTTTCGTTTGATATTTTTGAAAAAATTTCTACAAAAGCTTTCATTATTTATACCACGGCTTTTGATCAGTATACGTTGAAGGCTTTTAAACTCAACAGCATCGATTATCTTTTGAAACCTATTATGGAAGAAGATCTTTCGGGTGCGATTGAAAAATTTAAATCATTTATTCCTTCAAGTGAGTCGGTTAATTCACACGAAATTAAGCAATTAATTAAAAAGGAAAAAACGACACTATCGAGGATTTTGGTAAAGATCGGCTATAATCTGAAAATTGTACAGACTCCGGAAATAAGTTGTTTTTTTAGTGAAAATAAAATTGTTTATCTGCAGACTCAGGACAGGGTTTATCCTTCAGAATTTACTTTAGATGAATTAACGGATGTGCTTGATGATAAGAAGTTTTTCCGCGTTAACAGACAGTTTATTATCAATTCAGATTACATCAAAAATATTCATACTTCGCCCAATTATAAAGTGGAACTCAATTTTCAACCCAAAGAAGAAATTACAGTAAGCCGAGAAAGGGTAAAAGATTTTAAGGATTGGTTGGTTAATTAGTAGTTTTGCAGAATGTTTGAAGTATTTATAATCCTTTTTATTATACTGTTTGTAATTGGGAGTATTTTTTATTTAATTAATACAGAAAAGCGTGAAAATCACCGTACTGCCTATCAAACGATATTTATGGTTATTCTTTTGGCTGTATGTTGGTTTACAGCGGTACATTCCTTTAATGATAAGACAAGAATAATTAGTTTTTCTGGCAGACTGGCCAATTTGGGGTCGAATTTATTATTTCCGATTTTGCTGTACATCATCCATAAATTGATTCCCCGAAAACTTAAAAAAGATTATTTTCTTTACATGCTTTTGTTTCTAATTTCTGCATGCGCTGTAATGTTCGTCTCATTTTTGGCTGTGATAGCGGCTGCTAAAACCGATTAAAAATAAAAGGCTTGAATTTCTTCAAACCTCTATTTTAAATTATTTCTGAATTTCTTTTTCAGGTTTATAACCATATTTTTCAACCATAATATAAGTTAAAACCACCAAGATAATGCTTATCGTTAATCTTGAATTTTCTGGATGTACGATCTCCTGATAAAGATTGTAACCTAAAGTTGCAGAAACTACCGCAATTAAAATTTGGTTTACGTAAGCGTACTGATTTTTTAAAGTCGTTTTCATGATAAATATTTTTAATTGTTATTTACTGAGTAAGTATCACAATCTGAAATATGTTACAGAAAACTTTTTACATTAACCTGAATTAAGTAATAATAAATTTCTTAACATAAAGCTTGATTTTCGTAAGTTTTATTCAAGCTTCATCAGCGATTTGTCGCCATTCTTAGCTCCCTAAAATAATAAGCTTAAAAATTAAAACCTTTGCGTTAAAAATAATCTCTTCAATTTGAGTGTTAAATTACGAAATCACGCCACTTCCAATCAACTCATCATCAATGTACCAAGCAGCAAATTGTCCTTCAGCAATCGCAGATTGAGGATTCCCAAATTCTACAAAAAAACTGTTTTCAAACTGATAAATCGTAGCTTTCTGAAGCTCTTGTCTGTAACGGAATCTCGCCATCACTTCCATCGATTCTCCATTTTTCAATCTTAAATCTTCGCGAACCCAATGTAACTCAGAATTATCAATTTTAAGTGCTTTTTTATGCAATCCCGGAAAACTGTGACCTTCGCCAACGAAAATAATATTGTTTTCCATGTCTCTCGATACGATAAAACAGCTTTCTTTGTGTCCGCCGATTCCTAATCCTTTGCTCTGTCCGATTGTGAAAAATTGAGCACCTTGATGCTTTCCGATCACTTTTCCGTCAGCTTTTTTATAATTAATTTTTTGGCTTAAAAATTCTAATTCTTCCTCTTTAGATGAAAAAATTGGCATTTCTTGTGCGAAAAGGGGAGAATCTTTGAAAATCTCTACAATTTCACCTTCTTTAGGAACCAATTGCTGTTGTAAAAACTGTGGTAAACTTACTTTTCCGATAAAACAAAGTCCCTGAGAATCTTTTTTATCTGCAGTTACCAAACCAATTTCTTTGGCAATTTCTCTTACTTCAGGCTTCGTCAGTTCTCCAATCGGGAACAATGCTTTAGACAATTGATCTTGGTTTAGCTGACAAAGAAAATAAGATTGGTCTTTGTTGTTGTCTTTTCCTGCCAACAAATGAAAGATTTCCTTTCCGTTTTCATCAAAAGTAGAATCTACTCTTGCGTAATGTCCTGTAGCCACTTTATCAGCACCTAAAGACATTGCGGTTTTCATAAAAACATCAAACTTCACTTCTCTATTGCACAAAACATCAGGATTCGGAGTTCGTCCTTTCTGATATTCATCAAACATATAATCAACGATGCGTTCTTTATAAAGTTCGCTCATGTCGATTACCTGAAACGGAATTCCCAACTTCTGGGCAACCATTAAAGCATCATTACTGTCCTCAATCCATGGACATTCATCTTCCAAAGTTACCGAAGCATCATTCCAGTTTCTCATAAAAAGAGCAACTACTTCGTGCCCTTGTTGCTGCAGCAAATACGCCGTAACACTCGAATCTACGCCTCCGGAGAGACCTACTACTACTTTCATATATTCAATTTTACGAAACTCTTAACGGGAGTTCTTAGTTGAGCCGCAAAATTACAATAATCCTATTCACAAAAAAAATGATAATTTTATACATCGATAAAAACGATAGTACCACTCAGGTGGTATCTGATATATTTCACAAAATAAAAAATATTTAATATGAAAAAACTATTTATTTCTTCAGTGATCCTTATTTCCGGATTATCACTTTCTCAGGTTGCGGTAGGAACACCAACCGCTGAACCTAATAAATGGACTTTCGGAGGCGGTTTAGGTGTTGGCTTCGGAAGCAATTCTTACTTTAATTTACAAGTTGCACCGAGAGTAGGTTACCGATTAACAAATGATTTGGAAGCCGGTTTAATCGGAAGCGTTTCCTGGCAGACTTCAGATTTTTATAAATCGACGATGTTTGGCTTTGGCCCTTTTGTCAATTATTATTTTGCACGATCTTTCTTTGTGAGTGGTAATTTGCAGCATTTTTTTATTAATTATGAAGATAAGTATTACAATTTTGAAAACAATCAGCAAGAAACGGCATTGTATTTAGGTGGTGGTTATATGCAGCAGATTGGGAATAATTCTTTTATGCAAATCGGTTTGATGTACAATGTTTTGTATAAAGAAAACAGCAGTGTCTTTTCTGGCGGATTAATCCCTAGTGTTGGCTTTGTGGTGGGACTTTAAAAGATTTATATAAAAAAGCATCAGATTTTTCTGATGCTTTTTACTTTATTATTTAATAATTAATTTAAAACTTTTTACTACGGTTTTATCTGATTTTTTAATTGATAGAATATAATTTCCTTTTGAAAGTTGATTTTCAAGATTAAAGTGTTCTTCTTTGCTTTTTTGAATGCTTCTTGAATAAATTAACTTTCCGGACATATCATTAATATTGATAATATGCGGTTCTTTATTTAATGCAGATCCTTTTAAACTAAAGTTTCCATTATTGGGATTGTTGTAGAGAACAAACTCTTCAATAGAGTTTGTTTCATTGGTAGATAGGTTTTTAGGGTTGAATTTGGAAATGTATCCAGAACGCCCCATTGTAACTCCCTGTGGATAAATAATTGCCTGCTGATAACCATTTGCTGATGTAAAACCATTGTTTCGATATGTTGCTCCAAACAGATAAAATCCATCGGATGATTTTGAAAAACTACACCTTCCATCAACACCTTCCAAAGGGCTATTAGAAATACCACCGTAATATGAAATGAAATCCGGAGATCCGGTAGTAGTATTCAATATACCAAAAAATAAATCCTCATTATTTGGGTTAGGTTTTGTGCTTAAAAAAGCTCCAGGAGTTGAAATATTATAATTCCCCTGATTTAATCCTGTGAAAAGTAATTTTCCATTTTTTATATCAAGACCTCTGTCTCCCGTATAAGAATCGTAACCATCAGTTCCTATATAAGTACTCCAAACCCTGTTTCCCGAAAGATTGAATTTTGTAATAAACATATCAAAACCATCGGCTGTTTGGGGTTTATAAGCACCTTCCATGGCATAATAAATACCACCCATTATACCAAAAGTCATTCCTGTTACATAGACTCCGGTTTCGTCTGCTTTTATATCAGAAATGCTTGCATCAAGCGTATTTCCTGGGGTACCATAATAAGTTCCCCATATTCTTTGTCCTGTCATTCCATCAATTTTCGAAATAAACTGTCCTCCTTTTGCAGTCTGAAAAGTATTGGAAGATGATAATGCCGATTGTGTTGTTTTTAAATCATTATTTCCAAAAATGTAAAGATTATTTTCATATACTGTGATTCCGTTTATTGAGCTGGAGGGAGTGTATGTTGCCCATAATTTTTGACCTTGTGGGTTTAATTTTATGATATATGTATTGGATAAAAGTAATCCGAGGACATCATAAACATGCTCAAAATTCTGTTGGAAAGTACCAGGATCTCCTAAATTCTGCCATTTAGTATGACCTGTTATGTAAATATTCCCATTATTATCTACCTCAAAATTATGATACTCTCCGGTATTTGGAATGTAGGTTTTCCATAAGAGATTATTATTGACATCATATTTAGCAAAAATTACATCTGTTGACTCGTTATTGTTTGGTAACCAAACTCCGGAAGTTAGTGTCGTATAAGTTGTAATATTATTCTCTATATCATACCGGTTTCCTAAGTTATCTCTGAAATAAGTGGCTTGCCTTGATGTAGGTAAATAATATGTTTTATATTCTGCTTGTAAGAGATTTCCTGAAGATGAAAATTTTCCATATAAATTATTAGCATTGTTTCCTACATATGTTTGATTTCCAGGAGTTATAAATTGATTATAATATGAAATAGGAGTACTTCCTCCCGTAGGATTTAGATAAGTAGTGATAGCATCTACCGAGATATTAGATGAGCTGTCCTCATAAATCCCCGTAAGATAAGTATTTGTTCCTCCGAAATAAGTGGCCCAATCTCTTTCATAGTTAAAACCTTGAGCAAACAGACTTGAAGAAAATAACAGAAAAAATAGATTTTTTGACCTCATATTCAATTTAATATTTTTATGATTATAAATGATTTATACAAAAATACAAACAATTGTGAATTATCCTAATGGATTGCTTTAAAAAGAAAAAGCACCAGAAAATTCCCGATGCTTTCATTATTTATTTTAAAATTGATTGTTAAGATTTTTCTGCAGCAGACTTTTTTGTCTTCTGAGTTTTTCCTTCTAATCCGTCTTTAGCTTCATTTACATCTAAAGTTACTGTCTCACCTTCAGTTAATTGTTTGTTGACCAGCATTTCTGCCAATAAATCTTCAATATACTTCTGGATAGCTCTCTTCAATGGTCTTGCACCAAAATCTTTGTCCCAACCTTTTTCAGAGATGAAATCTTTGGCTTCGGTAGTTAAATCTACTTTGTAACCTAATTTTTCAAGTCTAGAATACAGTTTAGCCAATTCAATATCGATGATTTTAGAAATATCATTTCTTTCAAGAGAGTTGAAGATAACAATATCGTCAATTCTGTTTAAGAATTCCGGAGCAAAGGCCTTTTTAAGAGCATTTTCGATCGTACTTCTTGTTCTAGAATCTGAAGATGTTTTCTTCGCATTCGTTCCAAAACCTACACCATCACCAAAGTCTTTAATATCTCTTGTTCCGATGTTTGAAGTAAGAATGATAATTGTATTTCTAAAGTCAATTTTTCTACCTAAACTGTCGGTTACGTGACCTTCATCTAAGATTTGTAACAAGATATTGAATACATCAGGATGCGCTTTTTCGATTTCGTCTAAAAGAACTACAGCATAAGGCTTTCTTCTTACTGCTTCAGTTAGTTGTCCACCTTCTTCGTATCCAACGTATCCCGGAGGCGCACCAACCAATCTTGAAACGGCGAATTTCTCCATATATTCACTCATGTCAATTCTGATCAAAGCTTCGTCAGAATCGAAGAGTTCTCTTGCCATTACTTTTGCAAGCTCAGTTTTACCTACACCAGTTGTTCCTAAGAAAATAAATGTTCCGATAGGTCTGTTTGGGTCTTTCAGTCCGGCTCTGTTTCTTTGGATTGCTTTCACAACCTTTTTTACAGCATCTTCTTGTCCGATAACTTTTCCGTTCAGGTTATTATCCATTCCGGCTAATTTATCAAGTTCGTTTTTCCCAACTTTCGTTACAGGAACGCCGCTCATCATCGAAACTACTTCGGCAACACTCTCTTCGGAAACGATCTCTTTTTTCTCTTTTACATCTTTATCCCATTGATCCTGAGCAGAATTAAGCTCCATTTGTAAACGCTCTTCTTCATCTTTCAGCTTTCTTGCTTCCAGATAATCCTGTGCTTTTA
This sequence comes from Chryseobacterium sp. BGARF1, assembly GCF_001677955.1. Lineage (GTDB taxonomy): Bacteria > Bacteroidota > Bacteroidia > Flavobacteriales > Weeksellaceae > Chryseobacterium. The sequence goes on along the minus strand of NZ_LELA01000079.1, from coordinate 6,687 downwards.
CGGCTTTTTGCTTTAATTCTTTGATGTCTTCAATTTTCTGTTCAAAATCGATAATGGCAGTCGGAACTTTCATGTTTTTAATATAAACACGAGATCCCGCTTCATCCATCGCATCAATCGCTTTGTCTGGTAAAAATCGGTCTGTAATATATCTTGATGTCAAATTGACACACGCCAAAATAGCTTCTTCAGTATAAATTACATTGTGGTGCTCTTCATATTTATCTTTAATCTGATTCAAAATCTGAATCGTTTCATCGATAGAAGTTGGCTCCACCATTACTTTCTGGAATCTTCTTTCTAGAGCTCCATCTTTTTCAATATATTGACGGTACTCATCTAAAGTTGTGGCACCAATACATTGAATTTCACCTCTTGCTAAAGCTGGTTTGAACATATTAGAAGCATCTAAACTTCCTGTAGAACTTCCTGCTCCAACAATGGTGTGTAATTCGTCAATGAATAAGATCACGTCACGGTTCTTTTCAAGTTCCGTCATGATCGCCTTCATTCTTTCTTCGAATTGACCACGGTATTTTGTTCCGGCAACCAAACTCGCAAGATCCAAAGTAATTACTCTTTTACCAAAAAGAACTCTTGAAACTTTTTTCTGCTGAATTCTTAAAGCCAAACCTTCAGCGATGGCAGATTTACCAACTCCTGGTTCTCCAATCAACAACGGATTGTTTTTCTTTCTTCTTGATAAAATCTGAGAAACTCTTTCAATTTCTTTCTCACGACCAATCACAGGGTCTAGTTTTCCGTCTCTTGCTAAAGAAGTAAGGTCTCTACCAAAATTATCTAAGGTAGGAGTTTTACTTTTTGAAGAACCCAAATTTCCTGTAGGCTTTCTCATCTGCTCAAATTCTTCTCTGTCATCATCATCATCGTAAGCCGAATTTTGAGGCGCCTGCCCTGAATTTTTAAGCATTGTTTGATATTCTCTTGAAACTCCTTCATAGTCAATATCGTAAGCTCCTAAAATATTAGAAGTAGGGTCTTCATATTTATATAAAATGCCCAAAAGCAAGTGAACGGTATTGATCTCGTTGCTTTTATATTGTCTGCATTCTAATTCTGCACGTTTAATGGCATGATCTGCCATTTTGGTGAATGAAATATTGGTGACTTCCTCAGAAATAGGATTTAGACTTGCTGTATTTAAAGTTTCAATTTTTCTTCTGATCTGTGTTAAATCGGCCTTAAGCCCTTGAAGGATTTCTTTTGCAGAGTTTTCTGTTTTTATAATACCTAAAAGTAGATGTTCTGTATTGAGAAATTCACTTTTCAGACGCTTAGCTTCATTTTTGCTTTGCTTGAACACTTGGCTCAAACCTTGTGAAAACTTATAATCCATAATATATCTCGTTAGAATAAAAGCAGAATTGCTTTATATTCAATATCTAAATTACAAATATTTTACCAAAAAACAATTAATGACTTTATGGCAGAAAAATATTTTTTATCTTATTGAAAATGACTAAGTTTGTTATCATTAAATTTTCCTCATGAGTCCGGAGATTGCTACATACATTGGTTACGCCGCTTCAATTTTTATCGTTTTGAGTTTTATTCTTAAAGATTTAAGAAAAATTAGGATTGTTAATTTTATAGGTTGCTTCTGTTTTGTTATCTACGGGATTTTTAGCGGAATGCTTTGGCCGGTTATTATTCCCAACGGAATTATTTGTTTTGTGCAGGTGTATCATTTACTCATTGCAAAGAAGAAATAATGGCTCGAAAAAAAATATTAATTTCTGCATTCAGTAACCTTTATACCGACCAAAGAATTGAAAAAGTTTGTAAAACGCTGCATGAAAACGGCTATGAAATTGAGTTAATAGGTAACGATTGGGGTGGGAAAGAGGAAATGACCCGTCCGTATCCTTTTTCGAGGATAAATATTATTTCTAAAACTTTAAAAACTGCTTATTTTGAGTTTAATTGGTTGCTTTATTGGCAGCTTTATGAAAAAGCAGATCAGCATACGATTCTTTTGGCCAATGATTTGGATGCTTTGCTGCCCAATTATCTTTTAGCTAAAAAATTAAATATTCCATTGGTATTTGACAGCCATGAAATTTTCTCAGAAATGCCGGCTGTTCAGGGAAAAATGTCTCAGAAATTATGGCGTTATCTACAGAATAAAATTGTTCCGAATTTAAAATTCATGATTACGGCAAGTGGAAGTTATGCAAAATGGTTTCAGAATAAGTATGGAATAAAACCTGTTATTATACAGAATGCGCCAAGAAAAATTGATTTTTTAATAGAAATTCCAGACAACAGCCCAAAAATACTTTTGTATCAGGGTGCGCTCAATCCTTTTCGGGGAATTGATACGGCTATTTTGGCAATGCATCATCTCGAAAATGTAATTTTTAAAATTGCTGGCGACGGTCCCAAAAAGAAAGAATATGAGGATTTAGTTTTAAAAAAAGGTCTTCAGGATAAAGTTCAGTTTTTAGGAAAATTGCTTCCGGAAGATTTGAGAAAAATCACATTAACAGCAGATGCCGGTATGAGCATCGAAGAAAATGGAGGCGAAAGTTATCTTTATTCGCTTCCAAATAAGGTTTTAGACTGTATTCAGGCTAGAGTTCCTTTAATCATGTCGAATCTTCCGGAAATGTTGAATATTAAAAATCAGTTTGATGTTGGCGAAATCATCGAAAACCATCAACCAGAAAATATAGCTTTAGCAATTCAGAAGGTTTTAGATAAAACCAGAAAAAACTATCAAAATGAGCTTGAAAAGGCGGCAAACGTTCTTTGTTGGGAAAATGAAGAAGTGAAATTGCTGGATGTTTTTGAAAAGGTATCTTTTTAATAGAAGAGTCTAACAGAGAATTTATAAATACTGATTTTAAGTTAAACCAAGTAATGATAATAATTAGTTTTAGATTGAGGATGCAACCTTTTTGAGGCTAAATTATCTTAAATTTTTTAAAAAGCTCTTTGTTTGGTCTGGCGTTTAAAATCATTACAAATAAATCATCACCATTAATCATCTTTTTAAAATTGGTTATCTTTGCGGAAATTAATTGTTTAGAATGACTATTAAAGAAAAACAGCAGGAAATAATCGAAGAATTTGCATTTCTTGAAGACTGGGAGCAGAAATATGAATACATCATAGATTTGGGTAAAGAACTGAAAGGTCTTGAAGATGACAAAAAAACTGATGATAATCTTATCAAAGGTTGTCAAAGCAAAGTGTGGATCGATGCTGAATTTAAAGATGGAAAACTGTTTTTCAATGCAGATTCTGACGGAATTCTTCCTAAAGGAATCGTTTCTTTACTTGTAAGTATCTATAGCGGTCATTCTACCCAGGAAATTCTCGATTCTGATTTTGAATTTATTTCTGAGATTGGATTACAAGAGTTTTTATCGCCTTCCAGAGCCAACGGTTTGATGGCGATGACGAAGCAAATCAAATTTTATGCAGTCGCATACCAACTGAAATCTTAGTTGTGACCAGAATTTTAGCATACCGTTTTTCCGCTTTTGGTGATGTCGCAATGACAGTACCTGTTTTTCGTGAGTTTTTAGAACAAAATCCTGAAGTTGAAATTGTAATGGTTTCACGGAATAACTTTGAAAGCTTATTCGCTGATATTCCGAATGTTATATTCCATGGAATCGATCTTGATGATTATAAAGGTTTTTTTGGAATAAGACGATTAGGAAAAGAATTATTAAAGCAATATCATCCAGATTATATTGCTGATTTACATGATGTTATACGTTCTAAAATATTAGACAAATTTTATATAAGAAAAGGTTTGAAGGTTTTTAAAATCAACAAAGGAAAAGAGGAAAAAGAAAATCTGACCGATGTTTGGAATTTAGACAAAATTCAGCTTAAAAAAACGGTAGAGCGCTATGCGGATGTGTTCCGTGATATGGGTTTTAAAGTTGAGCTTTCACATCAGTTGAGACCAAAATCGAATCAAAAATCAGGAATTGGTTTTGCGCCTTTTGCCCAACATAAAGGGAAAATGCTTCCTTTAGAAAAATCTTTTGAACTTGTAAAAATTTTAGCAGAAAAACATACGATTTACTTTTTTGGAGGTGGAAAGAAAGAGACAGAAACTCTCGAAAGCTGGGAAAAACAAATTCCAAATACCCAAAGTTTAGCCGGAAAACTTAATCTTTTAGAAGAATTGGATCGAATTTCTCAACTTGAAGTAATGATTTCGATGGATTCTGCCAATATGCATTTAGCCAGTGTTGTAGGGACTCGTTGTGTTTCTATTTGGGGAGCTACCCATCCGTATGCCGGGTTTTTAGGTTTCGGACAAAGCGAAAATGATGTTGTTCAGATCAATGACCTTACGTGTAGGCCTTGTTCGGTTTTTGGTGATAAAGAATGTTACCGTGGGGATTGGGCGTGTCTGGAAGAAATTAATGTACAACAGGTCATAGAGAAAATTTAGCAGAATGAAGATTTCTGTGTGTATTCCGGTTTATAATTTTGATATAAGGAATCTGGTTGCTGCTCTTCGAAAAGAAATTCAAACGCATCAAACAGAAGCCGAAATTATCCTTATTGATGACGCTTCAGACAATTGTTTCAATGAAATTTATCAAGAAGCTTCAGTTTATGCAGATCAGTTTATTTTCCTTGAGAAAAATATTGGAAGGTCTAAGATCAGAAATTTATTTTTAAAACAGACAAAAGGAGAGTATCTGCTTTTTTTGGACTGCGATGCTAAAATCGATAGCTCTGATTTTCTTGAAAATTATCTACAAAAAATAGAAAAGGATAGTGGAGTAGAGGTTATTTATGGTAATTTCAAAATCGATTCCGCTTATTCAAAAACGTTACGAAACAGATATTCTGTAGAAAGGGAAATTTTTTCAGGTGACCGAACCTCAGATTTTTCTGTTTTTAAAACGGTTAATTTTATTATTAAGAGAGAGACTTTTATCAAATTTCCATTTAATGAAACTTTAGCCAATTATGGCTATGAAGATTATGTTTTTGCAAAGAAAATGGAATTGAATAAAGTAAGGTTTTCTGCAATAAATAATCCTGTAATACATGTTGATGATACTTCTAATGAGGTTTTCTTAGCTAAAACAGAAACGGCGATGAATTCCTTATTTCAGCTTTCACAAGATGTGGAAAATGAAAATTATATTAAGGATATTAAAGTTTTGAGGATGGCAAGAAAAATAAAAAATCTTGGTTTTTCCAAACTTTTTATTTTTTTATATGAAGGGTTAGCTAAAAATATAATTCTCAAAAATTTACTTTCAGAGAATCCGAATGTAAAATATTTGGATGTTTACAAATTAGATTTGCTTGTAAAAAAAATGAGATAATTAAAATTGGTGAAGTAAAGTCAGGAAAACAAGATGTTGTATCTTCAAAATTTCCGCCAATAAAAACGAAAATCTCATTCAGTACATTAAGGGTATAAAAACTTATTGGGTAATGTATTTTTTCTTAAATTAGTATAAATTAAGAAAAGGATAAACTCAAATGAATTATACGACTTGTTCTTTTAGGCATGCCGAAATTATACTCCAAGAGCCTAGATTCTCAGCACAATATAATGAGATTACGGCAGTTCTTACTGGTATCACCGATGATGATATTATCACTAAACACGAATCTTACAGTAATACTCCTAAAAGTATTTCTAGAGTAATTAATGATCTTTTAAAAGAAAGATTTTTGGCCTTAAATTGGAGTTCTGAATCTCCAATATTTCAACATTCTGACTATACTGGTGAAACATGGAGGTTAGATTTTGCAAAAGCAGACCTATCTATTGAAGTCGCTTTTAATCACTCTACAGTTATTGCTTGGAATCTTATTAAACCTGTTCTTGCAAGTGAATTAAATCATGTTCAAAAAGCAATTCAGACTAAAATAGGAATTGTAATTACTGCTACACAAAATATGAAAGTTTTGGGTGGTTTTGATGGTGCTGTGGGAACATTCGAAAAGTTTGTAGATTATCTCCCTCCTTTACAAAATCTCCTCACGGTTCCTTTGTTGATAAATGGGCTTGAGCCACCTACGAGCTTTAAAATTACCCATTGTCAGCCTGAACTTCGAAAAACAATTGGGCAGGTAATTCGCTATGATAATAATGAATAATAGGTGTAATGGAATCAAGCTATAATACAGACAAGCTTAAAGAAGAAATACTTGGTAAATATCTTGACAAGATATATGACCAATTCGGGTATAAGCTCACCAGAATTGATGATTATAATTCTCAAATGTTAGGTATTGACTTAATAGCTGAATACAAATCTATTATTTACAATATTGATGAAAAAGCACAGTTGGACTATTTAAATTCTGACTTACCGACTTTCACTTTTGAAATAAGCTATTATAAAGATGGTCTACATAAAGAAGGATGGTTGCATGATAATAAAAAATTAACTCATTATTATTTTCTCATTACAAATATTCATTTAAAAGAAAAAGATATAGAGGATGGCATTTCTTGGTGTAAGATTACAAGTGTTAATAAGAAAAAACTGATAAAATTTTTAGACTTTATCGGCTCAGTCTCAAAAGTTGGGGAGAAAAATAATAAATGATATTTTTGTAGTATGTTAAATGATGCTGAACTACTTAAATTATTTCTACCAGAACTCTTGATTGACTATTTTGATATTCTGAAATTTGAAGAAGAAAACAAAATTCTACACATTT
>NZ_LELA01000078.1 GCF_001677955.1 Chryseobacterium sp. BGARF1 | reverse complement strand
CCAGAGTGCTACCGTTACACCATGGGTCTGTTTTATTTTGGTGATGCAAATTTAAAGCTTTTTTCTTTATTTGCAAATCATTTTTTAAATTTTCTTTAAATTTACAAATACAATTTAACCCCGCAAATATGCTGCTCGACTTCAATGATCTCGAAATTAATAATTTACATACTGAAACCGATTTCGAGAAAAAAGTGATTTTTTTTCTCAAAGAATGGTTTTCGGATTCTAAAACCGTAAAAGTTCAGACTTCAGGATCTACAGGTACTCCCAAGGTTATTGAGATTGAAAAAGAAAAAATGCTTAATTCGGCAGAGATGACCTGTAATTTTTTAGGTTTAAAAGTAGGCAATTCTGCTTTGATTTGTTTACCCATTGAGTACATTTCAGGAAAAATGATGGTTGTACGAGCAATTACCAGAAAGTTAAAGCTTATTATTTCAGATCCTTCTTTAAAACCACTAGAAAATTTAAATGAGAAAATTGACTTCTGTGCAATGACGCCATTACAGGTTGAAAATTCATTAGATAAAATTCACTTCATAAAAAATTTAATTATTGGTGGCGCTGCTGTTTCCCAATCTTTAAAAAAGAAAATTGCTCAAACACTCCTACCCTCCAACTCTCCCACTCAGATTTACGAGACGTATGGAATGTCTGAAACTCTTTCTCATATTGCTTTAAAGAAGACCTACCCTACTCAGGACGAATACTTCAGTGTCTTTGATGGTATTGAAATTTCAACGGATGAAAGAAACTGTTTGAAAATTTTTGCGCCGCGACTTAATTCTGAAAGATTACAGACAAATGATCTAGTTGAAATTAGAGAAGGAAAACAGTTTAAATTTTTAGGAAGAATTGATAATGTGATTAATTCAGGAGGTGCAAAAATATTTCCTGAACAGCTTGAAGCTTTGGTAAAAAAAGAAATTCCGAATGAGGTTATATTTTTAGGAATAAAAGATGAAAGTTTAGGACAAAAATTGATTTTACTTGTTGAAGGCAAAGAATCTGAGTTATTAAACCATCAACTATCAACCATCAACTATCAACAAAAATTCCATAAACCGAAAGAAATTATTTTCATTGAAAAAATTCCAAGAACGCCGAATGGAAAAGTAAATCGTTTAGAATTAAAAAGTATTTTTGAGGTTTAATAATTATATTTTAATCCGTTTAAACCACCCCGTCAAAAATTCTTGCGAATTTTCGCCACCCCTCCAAAGGAGGGGAATTTGAGTCCTAAAAAATATTGATTATGAAAAATTTCACCACAGAGCTCACTTACAAAACTTCACGCAGTAGCGGTGCAGGTGGGCAAAACGTAAACAAAGTAGAAACTTCTGTAACGGTGATGTGGAATGTAGAAGACTCTGCTTTCTTTAATAATTTTCAAAAAGATTTAATTTTCAATAAACTTAAAAACCGCATTAATTCAGAAGGAATTTTACAATTGACTGTTTCAGAATCGCGAATGCAGCTGCAGAATAAAAAAATTGCTACAGAGAAAATTCTGGAAATCGTCAATGATTCTATCATTATTCCTAAAACGAGATATAAAACAAAACCTTCTAAGGCTAAAGTTCAGAAGAGATTAGATACCAAAAAGAAACTTTCAGACAAAAAAGAAAATAGGCGTTTTAAATATTAACAGCATTTTAAATCTCTAATTAAGGAAAAACAGTATTTTTGCCGAAAATTTTCTAAATGATTAAAAAAGTATTCGCATTAGGATTATTCTCAGTATCCGTAATGTCATTAGCACAAAAAATTTCTATCGCTCCATCTTTTGGTTATGCATGGAGAGTCAATAAAATTGCCCCTTCTTTATCTCCGGAAGAGCGCAGCTACATCAAAGGTCTTAAGAACGGAACCAATTTCGATATTGCCCTTAGATATGAAATTAAAAACGGAATGCACATTGGTTTCAAATATTCCAATTACAGCGCTTCTCACACAGGAAGATTCAGCGCACGAGACAATATGGGAAATATTGTAAGCGCAGTGGTAAGTACTAAAGATGCCATTAATTTTTATGGTCCATCTTTTACAATTACTAATTATGACCAACCTACAAAGCATAAATTCATGATGGATGCAGCATTAGGAGCAATGAGCTATACTACCAAAACAGGAAATGTAAAAGGAAAAGGCAATACATTGGGAGCCGAAGTCGATTTTGCGTATCAATATCAAATCAACAAAAACATTTTAATTGGTCCTAAAGTTGGGCTTTCTGGAGGTGCACTTAGAAAAATCTCTTATAACGGACAGGTTGTTGACCTTGGAGAAGAGAACAGAGAAGGATTAAGTAGAGTTTCTTTAGCTGCATCCGCTACATTCCGTTTTTAAGTTTTATCTTTGTGAAAATTTTAAAATAATGAGCAAACCGATTACTGAGTTCATAGAAAAATATTATCTGCACTTCAACGCAGCAGCTTTGGTAGACGCATCAAAAGGATACGTTGCCCACCTTAAAGAAGGCGGAAAAATGATGATTACACTTGCTGGTGCAATGTCAACTGCTGAATTAGGAAAAATTTTGGCTGAAATGATTCGTCAGGACAAAGTAGATTTCATTTCTTGTACAGGAGCAAACCTTGAAGAAGATTTGATGAATCTTGTAGCGCACTCTCATTACGAAAGAGTTCCTCATTACAGAGACCTTACCGCTCAGGATGAGTGGGATTTGTTGGAAAGAGGTTTAAACAGAGTTACAGATACTTGTATCCCTGAAGAAGAAGCTTTCAGAAGACTGCAGAAACATATTGTAGAAATCTGGAAAGATGCTGAAGCAAAAGGAGAAAGATATTTCCCGCACGAATTCATGTATAAAATGATTCTTTCAGGAGTTTTGGAGCAGTATTACGAAATTCCAAGAGAAAATTCTTGGATGATTGCTGCAGCTGAGAAAAACTTACCAATCGTAGTTCCGGGATGGGAAGATTCTACCATGGGTAACATTTTTGCTTCTTACTGCATCAAAGGTGAATTGACAGCTACAACTATGAAATCTGGTATCGAATACATGACGTATTTGGCAGATTGGTATACTAAAAACTCTGCAGGAAAAGGTGTTGGTTTCTTCCAGATTGGTGGAGGTATTGCAGGAGATTTCCCAATTTGTGTAGTACCAATGTTGTATCAGGATATGGAAATGCATGACATTCCGTTCTGGTCTTATTTCTGTCAGATTTCAGACTCAACTACTTCTTACGGTTCTTATTCAGGAGCTGTTCCTAATGAAAAAATTACTTGGGGTAAATTGGATATCACAACACCGAAATATATCGTTGAAAGTGATGCTACAATCTGTGCACCATTAATGTTCTCTTACATTTTGGAAAACTAATTTTTACAATTAAAATTAATTATATTTAAAAGGCTTATTTATTAAGCCTTTTTTAATTTATACCAATTTCATTAACCGCAAAAGGGACAAAAGCATTCATTGAAAAAAATAGAAATTCAAAAGTTGACAAAATATGAATGCATTATTTGTATGATGTTTTGTAAGCTTTTGAAATACTTCTTACATAAAAATATTTTGATTCTTTTGCGGTTAAAAAAACTAAAAACTTTTATTGTTTATCCTTTGGAAGCTCTTCAGAAAAATAAATTCGATGCTTTAACCGGAATGCGCGCCATTGCCGCAATTATGGTTTTTGTGTATCACAACCGAAAATATTGGCGTTACGATTTACCTTTCGAGGTGATGCGTTTTATCAGCGAATGGCACATCGGCGTAACCGTATTTTTTGTGTTAAGTGGATTTTTATTGGCTTATCGTTATGAAGAGAAACCTTTAGAATCAAAAAAATCTTTTTTAAAATATATTCTTCTCCGGATTGCAAGAATTTTTCCGTTGTACTGGATTTTGCTGAGCTGTTATTTTATCGATACTTCATATTCCAAAGGTGTTGATACTTATTTTCTGCAATACTCATTGTTTTATTCACTTTTTGAAAGATATTCGGTTTCAGGAATTGTACAGGCTTGGTCATTGACTGTTGAGTTTTTCTTTTACATTTTAGCTCCACTTTTATTTTTATTATTAAAGAAAAGCTGGAAATATTGCATTCTTTTTTTAATCGGATTTTTTCTTTTAGGATGGGGAATCGGTGTTGGACTTAAGGAATTTAACGGAAATCCTAAAGGGTTTTTATATCCTCTCCAATTTATGATTGGAAGCACATTCTTTGGCAGAAGTTTAGAATTTTTCTTCGGAATGTTGCTCGCATATCTAATGAAAAAAGAAAAGGGAATTCAATTTTTAAACAAGATTAAAAAGCCAACACTTTGGGGCGGAATTGCTATTTTATTTTTAACAATTTCTATTGCATTTTTTGCAAGAAATAATTTTGTGCATGGTGTAGAACGTTGGGAAGGAAGACTCATTCATGAGTTGTTTTTGCCAGTTGCAATTACCGTTTTCTTTTGGGGATTGATGACCGAGAGAACTTTTGTTTCAAGAATACTTTCTACTAAATTTTTTATCCTTTTAGGAAACGCTTCATTTGTCTTTTATTTGATCCATCTCAGCTATTTTAATATGAAACTGAAATCTTATTTTTATTTACCAGACCGTAACTTTATAGCGTTGTGGATTTGTTCAATTATTATTTATCTTTTAATTGAAAAGCCTTTGTATGAGGTTTGCAGAAAGTTGATCGCTAAAATTAAATAGTTATTTTCTCTGGCTGATAAGGCTTAATTTTTTTTAAACATTAAGGATTTAAGTAAGATTCACTGTTCTCTTTAAGAATCAATAAATTGATTATTTTAAGTTTATTAAGCAAATCATTCTAAAATCTGCGTGACATCATTTAATCTAAAGAATTCGTCAATACAAAATAACGGTACGCTAAAATTCCTTTCTGAAGTTTGGTCAGTTTCAACGGGTCTTTATCACTCAATTTAGGCAAAATTGCTTTATTTATTTTATTCAGAAATCTAAAAATGGACTTTTTCATGACAGACTATTTTGGGGTGTTGTTTTAAAACATTCAAAAATTGTGCGAAAAATTTATTGATATGAATTAATTTAAATTTTATAAAAAATTGTCCACATTTCTGCAGACAATCATTACTTATTACCTATTATTTATTATCAATAATTATGGATTTCCATACATATTAGATTCCCCACCATCGATTGCGATGACCTGTCCGGAAACGTATCCATTTTCATCACTTAAAAGATAAGCAACCAAATTACCAACATCTTTCGGATCACCTAATTTTCTTGTGGGATTTCTAGACGCATATTCTTTCTCTGCAGCTTTGGGATCAGAAGGATTCACCTGATTAAAAGCTTCGGCAACCATTGGTGTCAAAATCGCACCCGGAGCAATTGCATTTGTTAAAATATTGTCTTTACCATATTCTAAGGCTGCATTCTTCGTCATTCCGGCTACAGCGTGTTTTGTATCAACATACGCCGTTTGGTTTAGAACTCCTCTGATCCCGCCAACTGAAGCGACGTTTACAATTCTTCCGCTTCCGTTTTTCTGCATTTCAGGAATTACATATTTCATTCCGTAATACACCCCCAAAAGATTGATATCAATTACTTTTTTGAAAACATCAATATCATAATCGATCAATGGAGCTTGCTTTCCTTCAATTCCGGCGTTGTTGTACAAAGCATCAACTTTCCCGAATGCTTTTACGGTTTCGTCTACATAATTCTTTACATTTTCTTCAACAGAAACATCCGCCGTTACGGTAATAATCTTACTCTCAGGATATTTTGAGGATAATTCTGCTTTTGCTTTTTCCAAAGCTTCAGCATTATGATCTACCAAAGTAAGATCTGCACCTTTTGAAGCCAAAACTTCTGCTGCAGCCAATCCTAATCCCATCGCAGCACCTGTTACGATCACTGCTTTTCCTTTAAAATTTGACATAATATTTATAATTTGTTTTATTGCTTCAATTTACAACAATCATACCTTTCACTCTATTGATGTAGGATAACATTTTGTTAATTCAGAAAAATATTTCACAAAATAAATATCAGATCAACTTAAAAAAAGAAAGTCAAATTTCTTATTTTTGATTGTAAAAAATTCAGGAGATGAATGAGATTTTCAAGCAACAAGTATGGGAAATTACCAAGTTGGTTCCCAAAGGAAGAGTAACAAGTTATGGCGCAATTGCAAAAGCAGTTGGTTTTTCCAACCACTCCCGTCATGTTGGAAAAGCAATGGGTGGATGCCCGAAAGATGTTCCTGCCCATCGTGTAATTTCAAGCTCAGGAATTTTATCCGTTCCTGAATTCCAACCAAAACTGGAAGCTGAAGGAATTATTATAGATAATTTTAGAGTGAAAAATTTCAAAAATCTATTTTGGAATCCTTTGGATGAATTGTAAAATTTATCGCTTCAAAGAAAACTGTAATATTCATTTATTTTGAAACTACAGTTCAGTATCGAAAAGTAACAGTTCAGTGATTTAATATTGCACAAACCTCCTATCCTCTTTATATTTGCTTCATAATTTAAAAACAACATTATGAAAGCTAAAGCGACTATTACATTTCTATTCATTATTTTCACTCAACTTTTTCAGGCTCAGATCGATGATAAATTTTATCAGCCGAGCAAAGAATTAAAACCTATAGAAAATTTGAAATATGAGGAAATCAGTTATCCCGTAGATAAAGACACCATCACTGCTATTGTTCTAAAACCAAATTCGGTAAAGCCAAAAGCTACCGTATTATTCTTTCACGGTGCCGCAGGAAATGTTTCTACCTATACTTTTATGACAAAACCTTTGGTAGAAAGCGGATTTCAAGTAATTATGGTCGATTTCAGAGGATATGGGAAATCTACAGGAATACCAACCCATGTGAATATTGCCCAAGACGGACAAAAGTTTTTTGACTATATCACAAGGAGAAAAGATGTGAAAAATACGAAAATCATTATCTATGGCGCTTCTTTAGGATCACAAATTTCAGCACATTTAGCAAGAACCAATAAAGATAAAATTTCAGGATTGGTAATTGATGGCGGAATGTCTTCATTTGCAGATATTGCTGCTGTTTTTGCGCCACAATTTAAAGATGCTCTTGCAAAAATGTTAGCATCTGTTTATGCTGCAAAAGAAGATATAAAATACACAGAAGGACTTCCAAAGCTATTTATTTACAGCAAAAATGATAAGACCGTTCCTTTTTCTCAAGGAGAAGAAATTTACAAAAATGCTTCTGAACCAAAACAGTTTTTAGAGTTTACTGCTGATCATTTAAGCGCCGTAACTGAAAAACCGGCAGAGGTTGTGAAAGCAATTGAAAGTTTAATTAAATAAATTTTTATACGATTTTTCAATAGTTTCGGCGGCGGGCTTTGCCGCCGCCGAAACTATTGAAAAATCGGGCACAACTTTGTTGTACCCGATTTACAATATAAATTAGTTTAAATTACTTCTCCAGTTGTTTATAGCTTCTCTGAATAAAGTCTGTCAACTCTTTTCCTTTCAATAGGTTTTGAGAAAGTTTAGCTAAGTCTAAAGCGTGTTTAATTTGAGAGCTTTTCTCCTCAGCATTTTCATTAGCAAGAATTTTAGTTGCAAATTCACTGTTAGAATTCACCACCAAATTATACATTTCCGGGAAACCTCCCATTCCGAACATTCCACCACCGCCGGTTGCCTGCATATCTTTCATTCTACGCATAAATTCGGGCTGGGTAATGGTAAACGGAGCATCGCTGCTGTCTAAATCTTCCAGCTGAACGGTGAATTTTTTATCATTAATAGATTCTTCTACATTTTTCTTTAATGATTCTTTTTCAGTTTCATTTAATTTAGAAATTGCAGGTTCGTCTTTTTTAATCAAGTTATTGATGTGATCGGCATCTACTCTTACAAAAGAGATCTTCTCTTTTGAAGTTTCCAGTTTTTGGATCAAATGTGGAACGATTGGTGAATCTAAAAGAATAACTTCATATCCTTTATCTTTCGCAGACTGAATGTAAGAATGTTGTTCATCCGCATTCGTAGCATAAAGAATCACTAAATTTCCATCTTTATCAGTTTGATTAGGTTTGATTTTTTCTTCTAATTCATTCCAAAGGAAATATTTTCCGTCGGTTGTTGGATAAAGTGCAAATTTGTCAGATTTTTCGAAGAATTTATCTTCGGAAATCATTCCGTATTCGATAACGATTTTAATGTCATTCCATTTTTTGTCGTAATCCTCACGGTTTTCGTTAATCAACGAAACCATTTTATCGGCAACTTTTTTCGTGATGTAAGAAGAAATTTTCTTCACCGCACCATCCGCTTGCAAATAAGAACGCGAAACGTTCAACGGAATATCCGGAGAATCGATAACCCCTCTCAACAACATCAAAAAGTCAGGAACAATTCCTTTAACCTCATCGGTTACGAAAACCTGATTTTGGTACAATTGAATCTTATCTTTTTCGATATTTAAATTATTAGCCAGTTTTGGGAAATATAAAACTCCTGTCAGGTTGAACGGATAATCAACATTCAAATGAATATTAAATAACGGCTCTTCAAACTGCATCGGATACAATTCGTGGTAGAATGCTTTGTAATCTTCATCCTTTAATTCGCTTGGAGATTTCGTCCACGCCGGAGTTGGATTATTAACAATATTATCAACCTCAATAGTTTCTGCAACGGCATCTTCTGCAGCACCTTCAGGTAAAGGAAGCGTTTCAGTTCTTGTTCCGAATTTAATTGGAACAGGCATAAATTTGTTGTACTTCGTCAACAATTCACGAATTTTTCCTTCTTCCAAAAACTCTAAAGAATCTTCGGCGATGTGAAGGATAATTTCAGTTCCTCTATCGGTTTTAGCAGTTGTTTCTTCTAACGTAAATTCTGGGCTACCATCGCAGATCCAGTGAACCGCAGGTTCGTCTTTAAAAGATTTAGAAATAATTTCTACTTTTTCTGCCACCATAAAAGCAGAGTAAAAACCTAAACCAAAGTGCCCGATAATTCCTGAATCTTTAGCCGAATCTTTATATTTTTCTAGGAATTCTTCAGCTCCGGAAAATGCAACCTGGTTGATGTATTTTTCAACTTCTTCAGCCGTCATTCCCAAACCTTGGTCAATGATGTAAAGTTTCTTGTTTTCCTTATCGATTTTCACCTCAATTTTCGGGTTTCCGTAATCTACTTTAGCTTCACCAATGTTGGTTAAATGCTTTAATTTTAAAGTAGCATCTGTTGCGTTTGAAATTAATTCTCTTAAAAATATTTCGTGGTCGCTGTAAAGAAATTTTTTAATTAGTGGGAAAATGTTTTCCACCGAAACATTAATATTTCCTTTTGTCATTGTATTTAATTTTTAAATTTGATTATCAATTCTCAAAAAAAATACCATTGAAAAGAAAGTGACAGATTGGCATTTTTATTTTAATGACCATACCATTTCTGCTTTAAATTTACTGGAAACAGATTGAACTCCTTCGGAGTTCCGCTGTGTGCTATATAATTTTCTACTACACAGATATTACTCCTCCGGAGCACTCAATAAAAAGGGCAATTCTAAAATCAAATGGTATTAATTCGTTTATCAACAAAAGCCTGTTATGTTCAAACAAAAAAGACAGCCATTCAGCTGTCTTTCATATTTACTTAGAATATATTACTTTTTGTTAGCAATTTCTTCTTTTACTTTATTTTCAAGTTCTTCTGCTAATTCAGGATTGTCTTTCAACAAATCTCTCACAGCATCACGACCCTGCCCTAGCTTAGTTTCACCGTAGCTGAACCAAGAACCGCTTTTCTTTACAACTCCCATATCAACAGCTGTATCTAAGATCTCACCCGTTTTAGAAACTCCTTCACCGTACATAATGTCAAATTCTGCCATTTTGAAAGGTGGAGCCACTTTATTCTTCACCACTTTCACTTTTACACGGCTACCAATAGCTTCATCTCCATTTTTAATTGGTGCGCTTGCTTTTCTGATATCTAATCTTACAGAAGCGTAAAATTTCAATGCATTACCACCGGTTGTTGTTTCAGGATTTCCAAACATTACACCGATCTTTTCTCTCAACTGGTTGATGAAAATCACCGTACATTTTGTTCTGTTAATGGTCGCAGTTAATTTTCTTAATGCCTGAGACATTAATCTTGCATGAAGACCCATTTTAGAATCTCCCATTTCTCCTTCGATCTCAGCTTTTGGAGTCAATGCCGCTACAGAGTCAATTACTACAATATCGATCGCTCCTGAACGGATCAAGTTGTCAGCAATTTCCAAAGCTTGCTCACCATTGTCTGGCTGAGAAATAATCAGGTTTTCTAGATCGATTCCTAATTTTGCAGCATACCCTCTGTCGAAAGCGTGCTCAGCATCAATAAAAGCAGCAATTCCACCCGCTTTTTGAGCTTCAGCAATTGCATGAAGCGTTAACGTTGTTTTACCTGAAGATTCCGGTCCGTAGATCTCAATAATCCTTCCTCTCGGATATCCACCAACACCTAAAGCGATGTCTAATCCTAATGATCCTGACGGAATTACTTCGATGGTTGTATCAACTGCACTATCCCCCAAAGTCATTACAGTTCCCTTTCCGTATGTTTTATCTAACTTGTCAAGCACCAATGCAAGTGCTTTTTTCTTATCATCTATGTTGCTCATATTGTATTAAAATAATTTATCAAAAATACATATTTAAAATTTCAAATACTAATATTATTTGTCTTCGGATTTCATTTTTAACGTTAAAAACTGATAAAATTTATAGCATTTAAAAAGCAAAAATCAAGATTGAATTTTTGAAAATATAGATTCGCTTTTTTTCAAAGACTTGTTTTTTTTTGAAGCTTTTTCCCGCTTTCCACTATATCTTTTTCGCCATCGCTTTTTAACAATCCAACTCAGAAAAAGGATGTCGTTGCAATCGGGGCTATTGACAAAGATTATTCACAAAATATGGGTAATAAGCAATGAATAATCCGTTAATGAAAGTTTGAATTTTGGGTAATTCTCAGGTAATCCTCCAACACTTTCATCTGGTCTTTATTTCCTTTTTTAATTCTGGCTTCTCGGCTTACCGTAGAATCGTATATTTTATTGATGATTTTCTTTGTAATAGGAAAACCTTTTTTGAAAGGTACATCCGGAATTTCGAGTCTTTTACAAACCTCATCATCCAGTAAAAACCAGGTGCAGCAAATATGCAGATAACGCAGATTTTTTCTTTGAAATTCATATTTCAGAATCGGATTTTCTAAAGATTCGTTCAGTAAAGAATGTGCCAACAAAACAGAATCTTTGTCTGAAGACGGCTGAACGGAGGTCCATAAATAAAAATATTCTGTTGCCTGTTTTTTATCGTTGGGAAGCAGGTTTTCGGGAATTCCAAGCAAATATCCCACATATTTCCAAAGATGAAAAAGCCCTTTCTCTTCCTCTTCTGAAAAAGTATTTCCAAATTTATGAAGACTGTGCATGAAAACGAGACTAAAACCAATGTAAGTTGCCATCATATCCCAAGAATTGATGGGTTCTCCCCAGTTTTCAGTATCCCAACTTTTGTAATGTTTTTTGATTGAAAGTCTTGCGTAAGAATGAATAAGTCGGGTTTTTATGGCAAATTCGTACCCTTTTTGATGAATTTCCAGCGCATTATATCTTGTCACGTTTACCCAAAAATCAAGTGTTTCCGAAAGTCTTTTTACAGCACCTTTTTTCAGAGCTTCGGTGGCAACCAACGGTTTGTTGAGATAGGCATAATCGTAACCGCCAATTAAGCAATAATCTCTGAGCGAAATTAAAGAATCAAGATTACTTCGCATACAGAGCTCTGCTCCTGCTTTTATTAAATTATAATCTAACCAATCTGGAAGCTTTTGAGTTTGAGCAAAAAGTTTTTTAACACTTTCTGGAGCTTCATCATTCTGCGAAATCCCATTTCTTATATATTGTTCAATCTCTCTCGATGCTTCACTATATTTTTTGGTAAAATAGACATCTTTCACAACCTCATCTCCCACTTCATCCACATGATAAAAGAAAGGAGCGAATTTTTCAAAGTCTCTGAAACTTACTTCTGCTCCGGAAAAATCAATCAACTGCTTTCCGTTTCCTTTCGTCCAAAAATCTTTGAAGTGAGGAGAATCTTTAAATCTTGGCTGTAAAATGTAGTCTTCCATCAATGATAAAGGTACAAGTTTTACGCCGAAAACAGGTTGTGAGATTTGTCAGTTTAGATTTTCAAAATTCTAGTATAAATAAAAAATCCGCTTTCATCAAATGAAAGCGGATTCGTATTATTTTAGATTAACTTAAAATTAAGCTAAAACTTCTTTTACTTTGTTTGCAGCTTCTTCTAAAGTAATTGCAGAGTGTACCGGAAGACCAGACTCGTCAATTAATTTTTTAGCTTCTACAGCATTAGTTCCTTGCAATCTTACGATCAATGGAACAGGAAGACTTCCCATTGCTTTGTAAGCATCTACAACACCTTGAGCAACTCTGTCACATCTTACGATACCTCCGAAGATATTGATCAAAATAGCTTTTACGTTTGGATCTCTCAAAACAATCTCGAAAGCAGTCTGTACTCTTGCAGCATCTGCAGTACCACCAACGTCTAAGAAGTTTGCTGGGTTACCACCAGATAATTTGATGATATCCATAGTCGCCATTGCAAGACCAGCTCCGTTTACCATACAAGCAACGTTACCATCTAGTTTAACGAAGTTAAGACCAGCTTCACCAGCTTCAACATCCAAAGGATCTTCTTCTCTAGTGTCTCTCAACTCAGCAAGATCTTTGTGACGGAACAATGAGTTACCATCCAAAGTTACTTTAGCATCTACAGCGATAATTTTGTTATCAGAAGTTTTCAAAACCGGGTTGATTTCGAAAAGAGAAGCATCAATTCCTACGTAAGCATTGTAAAGAGAAGAAATGAATTTTGTAAATTCTTTGAACGCATTTCCTTCAAGACCTAAGTTGAAAGCAATTTTTCTAGCCTGGAAACCTTGAAGACCCAAAGTAGCATCGATCAATTCGTTGTGGATCAAATGAGGAGTTACTTCAGCAACGTGCTCAATATCCATACCACCTTCAGTAGAATATACGATTGTATTTTTACCTTCAGCTCTGTCTAAAAGAATAGAAACATAAAATTCTTTAGTTTCAGATTCTCCAGGATAATATACATCCTCTGCAACCAATACCGAATTTACCAATTTACCTTCAGCAGAAGTTTGTGGAGTGATCAACTGCATTCCTAAGATATTGGTAGCGTTCTCTTTAAGCTTATCCATGTTTGGAGAAAACTTTACACCACCACCTTTACCACGACCACCAGCGTGAATTTGTGCTTTTACAACCCAAGCCTGAGCTCCTGTTTCAGCAGTTAATTTTTCAGCAGCAGCTACTGCTTCCTCAACAGTATTTGCCACGTGACCGCGTTGGATAGCAACACCATACTTTGATAAAATCTCTTTTGATTGATACTCGTGAAGATTCATATTATTTTTATTATTTTATTTTAATATTTAAAGGTTGACAAATTTAATAAAAATGAACAAGGTTAAAAAGAAAATTATCGAACTTTTAACTATTTCAATCACATTCACCTAGATCTGTACAAAATTTAATGCTGCGAATGTATGAATAATCTCTTTTACATTGCTTCAATATTAAAAATTCCCCCATTATTCTAATCACATTTTAATATCATTCTAATTCTATATAAGAGCATTAGAAAATTGCATGATTTATCTTTGCTGCTTCCGATAAAATGCAGATTATCTCACGATTTTTCAAGCATTTTATAATCTCATTTAGTTGAGATCAATCACCAAATTTCACGAAAACCATCACCTAATTATAACATTTAAACTTAGGATAGTAAAAAATGGCTTTAATAACAGCAAGCGAATACAGTAAAAAACTCTTTCGTTACATTACCAAAGAAAAAAAAGATGTTACCAATATCTATTTTTATGCGATCATCAACGGATTGGTTTCTTTAAGTATTCCATTGGGAATACAGTCTATCATCAGCTTTGTAATGGGCGCAACGATGGCAACCTCCATTTATATCCTTATATTTTTCGTGGTTTTAGGAACCTTTTTAGTTGGGCATTTCAGATTGAAAGTTTTACAGATTATCGAAAAAATTCAGCAGAAAATATTTGTTGAATTTTCAATGGCATTTGCTGATAAACTTCCTAAAGTTGATCTATCCAATACAAGGAAATATTACCTTCCGGAATTAGTGAATCGCTTTTTTGACGTACAAAACCTTCAGAAAGGCATCTCAAAAATTCTTTTGGAAATTCCGACCGCATTGATTCAAATCCTTTTTGGAATTCTGTTGTTATCATTTTACCATCCCTGGTTTTTAGCTTTTGGTGCTTTAGTTATCGTTTTGGTTGTTTTAATCTTCATTTACAGCATGGAAAGTGGGATTAAATCAAGCCTGGAAGAAAGCGATAAAAAATACGAAACCGCAGCTTGGCTTGAAGACATCGCAGCATCTGTAAAAACATTTAAAATGCATTCTGAAGAAGGAACTCATCTTCAGGGAATCGATTCCCGAGTTTTGGAATATCTTGACCATAGAACTCAACATTTTAAAATCCTTGTTTTTCAATATAAAACAATCATCGCTTTTAAAGTCATTATTACATTGGCGATATTAGCTATTGGAACGTATTTAATGATTAATCAGCAATTAAATATTGGTGCATTTATCGCGGCAGAAATTGTGGTTTTAACGATTATGTCGGCGGTTGAAAAACTGATCGTAAGTCTTGAAAGTTATTATGACCTCATCGCTTCCTATGCTAAACTGACAAAAGTAACCGAATTAAAAGAGGAAACTCAAGGCGATATCGAGCTTTCACAAAAAGAAAAAGGAATGGAAATAGAATTTAAGGAAGTCGATTTTGCATTCAGCGACACTACTGCGATCTTATCTGATGTTAATTTTAAATTGAAAGAAAACAGCATTACCGTCGTAACCGGAAAAATGGGAACGGGAAAATCGCTTCTCCTCAATATGTTGGCCGGGTTTTACGAGCCTAACTCCGGAACGATTTTATTTGATAAAATTCCTCTGAAAAATTTAGATAAAAAACATTTCAGAAATAATATCGGGTTATATCTTGAAAACATGAAGGTCATTCAGGGAAGTATTTTAGAAAATATTCTTCTGGGAAATGTGAACAGCAATACAGAAAACATTCTTCAATTGTCTGACAAATTAGGAATTGAAAGTATTTCCAGCTCATTCAGCCAAGGTTTTACGACAGAGATCAGCGAGACAGATTCAGAATTGACCTTTAGCTCAAAAAAGAAGATCCTAATGCTTCGTTCTCTTTTAGGCAAAAAAAGATTGATCTTACTTGAAAATCCTCTTGCCGGAATGTCTGAAACTTTTCAGGAAAAATTGCTTGAATATTTAATCGAACTTAAGAAAACGACAACCATTATTATTGTGTCTCCTGACAAAAATCTTATCTACAACGCCGACCACCACATTCATCTGGAAGACGGAACTTTAAGGATCATCTAATCAAACTTGGTAAAAATGCAAATACAATCATACGATAAAATATATCAAATTCATAAAAGGTCG
Source organism: Chryseobacterium sp. BGARF1 (assembly GCF_001677955.1). Lineage (GTDB taxonomy): Bacteria > Bacteroidota > Bacteroidia > Flavobacteriales > Weeksellaceae > Chryseobacterium. The sequence continues at coordinate 20,393 of NZ_LELA01000078.1, read as the reverse complement.
AGGGTAAAGCGATGGTTTTTATTCATTTTCATTGCAGGAATTATTACGCTTTTTCTTCCCTGGACGCAGAATATCAAAGTAAAAGGAAATGTAACTTCCCTATATCAATCCCAAAGACCACAACAATTAAATTCGCCAATTCCTGGAAGAATTATTAAATGGAACGTAAAAAATGGAGATTATGTAAAAAAAGGCGACACCCTTTTACAGCTTTCAGAAATTAAAGACGATTATCTTGACCCCTTATTGGTGCAAAGAACCCAGGAACAAGTTGATGCCAAGAAAGGCGTAAGAGATTATTACGAAGCCAAAGTAGGAACAGCAAAAAACCAACTCGAAGCGCTAAATGCTTCACGTGATTTAAAATTAAATCAGGTTAAAATCAAGATCATCCAACTCAACAGTAAACTTATTGGTGAACAAGCAGAATTGGAAGCCGCTAAAAACGAGCTAAAACTTTCGGAAGACCAATTTGCAAGACAGAAAAAAATGTATGATGAAGGCCTGGTTTCTTTAACTCAGTTTCAGCAGAGAAGTATTTCTTATCAAAATTCAATTGCCAAAAAAACTGCTTACGAAAATAAGGTAGCCCAAACTCAACAGGAAATACTCAATACTCAAATTGAGCAAAATTCTGTTACTCAGGATTACAACGAAAAACTGAGCAAAATTGAAGGCGAACGTTTTCAAAGCATGGGACAAATTGAAGGAAGTGATGGAGATATTGCCAAACTCCAAAATCAGGTGGCCAATTATAAAGCAAGACAAGGTCTGTACTTTATCATCGCTTCTCAGGACGGACAAATCGTTTCATTGAACAAAGCAGGGATCGGTGAAGTGTTGAAAGATGGTGAAAATATAGGAACGGTAGTTCCTACAAACGTTGATTATGCAGTAGAAATTTATATCAAGCCTGTCGATCTGTCTTTGGTAAAAGAAGGACAGCGCGTGATGAGTATTTTTGACGGATTTCCCGCAATCGTTTTCTCAGGTTGGCCGGATTCCAGCTACGGAACTTTCGCAGGAAAAGTGGTTGCCGTGGAAAGCAACATCAGCGCAAACGGAATGTTTAAGGCGTTAATTATTGAAGATGAAAAGGAAAAAAAATGGCCGCCAAAAATTAAAATGGGAACCGGAGTTCAGGGAATTGCTATCTTAAACGATGTTCCTATTTGGTATGAATTATGGCGAAATATCAACGGTTTCCCTCCCGATTATTATGAAGTAACCAATGCAAAACCAGCCAAAGATGAAAAAACAAAATAGAATTTTCATTCTCGCTTTTTTGCTATTTTTTAATTTAAATTTTGCACAAGATTCATTAAAAATTTCTGCTGCAGAATTTATCAATGTTGTTAAAAACTATCATCCTTTAGCTTTAAAATATCAGCTTCAAAACAGATTGGCAGAACAGGAAATTACAAGAGCAAGAGGAGGATTTGACCCTGTTTTAGCCGGAAAACTCGGCGAGAAAAATATCGACGGAACAAAGTATTACGAACAGAAAAATGTAGAATTGGGAATTCCAACATGGTACGGAATCGATGTACATGGAAGTTATAATCATCTTGACGGACAAAAACTGAACAACAGCGATACAAAAGGCGGTTTGTATCAATTCGGGGTTACTATTCCTTTAGCCAAAAACCTTTTGTACGACAAGAGAAGAGCAATGCTTGATCAGGCAAAATTTGGTTTGAAAATGACAGAAGCAGAACAAACCGTGTTGACCAACGAACTTCTTTTGGAAGCAGAAAATACGTATTGGGAATGGGTTCAGAATTATGAAATTTATAAGCTTAGATCTGAAATTGTAGATATCAATAAAGACCGATTAAAACTCACAAGAAAAACTTTTGAATTTGGCGAAAAACCAGCCATTGACACGATCGAAGCGCTTTCTCAGCTTCAAAGTTTTGAACTTCAGCAAAGAGATGCTTTTTTAAATTTTGTGAAAAGTACGCAGCAAATTCAACTGTATCTTTGGAAAGATGATCAGCAGTTTTACGAACTTTCGGAAATGATCTATCCTTCAGAAAACCTAAATGAACATTTGGCCTATTCAGATTTCGAATTTTTAATTAATGATATCAATTCAAGACAGATCAATATGCATCGATCGATTTTATATTACGATCAAAAACAAAATATTCTGGAAAGTGAAAGGCGTTTGAAATGGCAGAGCTTTCTTCCGAAAGTAGATTTTACTTATAATTTTTTCAACAAAGAAAATTACTCCGCAGATCATCTTCCATTATTTGATCATAATTTTCAATATGGACTGAAGCTTGAAATCCCTATTTTTCAGAGAGAAGCAAGAGCCAATTATCAGATGGCGAAGATCAAATTAGATCAAAATCAGCTAGACATCAATATGAAAATCAGAGAGCTCGATGTAAAAATTGAAACTTATAAAAACGAGATTCAAAACTATCATACTCAAATTAATCTGTCGAGAAATAATTTACTGAATTATAGAAAACTGCTTTACGCTGAAGAAACAAGATACAGCAATGGTGAAAGCTCGCTTTTCCTTATCAATTCAAGAGAAAACAAGGTGATTGAAGCACAGGAAAAATTTATTTCTATCAGAACAAAATTCCTGAAAAGCTTTAATAAATTGAAGTGGATGAAAGAGAATTTTGCACTTTAAAATTTTTAATTTGAACTATTAAGAAGATTTAAGGAGTTAAGTTTTTTAAGGGAAATCAAATAAATTTCTTAAGCATTGCGCCTAAAAGCGAAGCTTAACTTAATTATTCTAAACTTCTTAATAAATCTTAATGTTAAATTTTCTCTCGCAGATTTTGCAAATTGAGCAGAAAAAAAATCTGCATAATCTCCTAAATCTGCGAGAGCATAAAAGAAAAAAGTTCAGGTTATGCCTGAACTTTTTTTAATGTATTGGACCTTTCTTTCTATTCTTCAGCTAATTCTTTAGCCTGCGAACCGATGAACGGAATTTTCGGAGCTAAGAAATATCCTGTCAAACTTGCAAAAAGTATTGGTACGAAATAAGTAAAACCAGTTAAGGTTCCCAAAATAATCGTTGTACTCATCGGCGTTCTCGTTACACATGCATTGATTGCAGCCATACAACTTACAATCGCCAAAGTGGTGTCAACTGATGGAAATAAATTGTGAATAATTAATCCTAAAGTCGTTCCTACAAAAAACAACGGAATGATGAAACCTCCTCTCCATCCTGAAGTTACAGTAATCGCAATGGCTAAAATTTTGAAAATCAAAATGATAATTAAAAAATTCAGGCCGTAATTCCCATTGATCAATTCATTGATTTCATGATGCCCGAAATATCTTGTTAATGGAAAGTAAAATGCAATGATACCCAATAAAATTCCACCCACCAAAGTTTTGATGTAGATCGGAAATTTTCTGTATTCGAAAACTTTTTTGAAAAACTTGACCACGAAAATAAAGATCCAACCGAATAAAGTTCCCACAATTCCAAAAGCGGTTGCATAAGCAAAATCGTAAACTCCGGTGTAATGATAGGCTTTCAAATCCCAGGTCGCTCCGATTCCCAAATGAATAATCAAAGCAAACATCAAATAACTGAAACAGCTCGCTACCAAAGCTGGAATAATCGCTTTATAATATTCTACAGCATGTTTATGATGAAGAATTTCCAGAGAAAATAAACTTCCACCAAGCGGAGCGCCAAAAAGTGCCGTAAAACCGGAAGCCATTCCGGCAATACTTAAAGAGCGTAATTCTTCACCTTTCAGCCTAAACAATTTCCCCAAATAAGTTCCTGTAGAACCCGTAACCTGAACCAAAGGCGCTTCAGGTCCTAAACTCCCACCCGATGCCACACAAAAAAGAGATGACAAAATCATAGAAGGATTATTTTTCGGCTCTAATTTTCCTTTATTAAATCTGATGTTATTAACGATCAAATGAATTTCTCCCGGATCGCCAATAAAATGAATCACCAAACCTGCCAAAAGACCTGAAATTGCCATTGTTGGAATCACCATCCAACCTTGAAATTGATGCAAAAACTCGGTAAAATGTTCGAGAACGATCCAGTATAATCCGGCAATAATTCCGCCAACCAAACCTGTAATTGCCCACATAAAAAAAGTACGGCTGAATACAAAAGGATTAAACTTAATGGGTTGATCCAAAAGATTAAAAGTTCGTATTAAGCGACGTCTTCTGTTGATTTTCATTTTAATTTATTGTTTAAAATTACAATCATCATTTGTAAAATGTTTTAATAAAGTGCTTCAACTTCGCTCAGCATGACATCTCTAATACTAAAAGTTGTTGTAGGAATGTCGGTCTGAGCGAAGTCGAAGACTTTTTATAATATTTAAATTTTATTCTTCACAAAATAAAAAATTAGCATCAACCAAGCTAAAATCATAAACAGACCTCCAAGTGGAGTAATTGGTCCTAAAAATTTAAGGTTTGCTCCCAAATAATCTTGTAAGCTCAAGAAATAAATACTGAAAGAAAACAGTATTGTTCCTGCAATCATCAAAATAGAAATCCATTTTTGAGATGAAGTATCAAATTTTAAAATATAACCAGCAATCAGCAAAAAGAAAGCTGCATACATTTGATATCTGACTCCTGTTTCAAAACTTTCCAGTCTTTCTACAGATAATATTTTCTTTAAAGCGTGTGCCCCAAAAGCACCTAAAATAACGGATAACATGCCATAAACAGCACCGAAGACCAAAGTAATTGTTTTCATTTTATAATTCTTCTAATTCTAGTTTTAAATATTTCTTTGTTTTATGATCCTGCCAAGTTCCGGAGATCTTATTTCCTTGTAAATCGGCTTCTACCAAAGCTCTGAAAATCCACTGATTCGTTTCCTCGCTGTAATAATCGTTTTCAATAATAGAAATATGGTTACCTTTTAATTTACCGTTCCACTCGATCAGTTTTTTATTTTTATCGTACCAATATTTTGCAGAAAAAGAACCGTCATCATATACTTTATCTATCAAAACGGTGATTGGATATTTTCCGTCGATCTTTCCTCTATACAACTTATTATCAAGACTTGTTTTATCAACTTTTTCAGAATCAGACAATAAATTTTTCGCGTACGGACTCCAATACTTATCCAAATCTTTGTACGGAAATTCCACAACATGGCTGCCCAATTCATCCAACGCTCTCATTGCATGATTAGAACATCTTCCGGCAATAAATCTTATTTTATTTTTAGCGAAATAATATTCAATTCCATCTAAAGTAAAATTGGTAAAACAATCTTCATAAATAGCGATCTGGTCTAAAACCTCTTCCGAAGGATCTTTCTCAGATCTTAATGCTGCAAGAAAATCATTGACTTCTTTCTTAATATTTTTCTGAATTAAACCTTCAACCGTTTTTATTGAATTAGGTTGAAATAAATCTTTAGAATTGATTAAATTTCCTGTTCTCAAATCAAAATTTTTCCAAATATCGAAACCTTCAGGATACGCTCCAGAAGCTTCTCCATTAATGGCAATACTTAAAATATTTTTAGGCGTTTCCAGTTTTTCCCAACCATAAAAGTAAACATAGTTGGAATAGGAAGTTTTCCCTACAGACACCAATTGAGACGGACTTCCTACTGAATCCGGAATATATTCAAGCTGATTGACCTGCAAGAATGTATTGATTTTATTTTCAATTAAAGGTTTTTCAGCATAAGAAACTTTAGGGAAGGCAAAATCTTCAGATTTCGGCTGTAAATCTGCTATCTTTAAATTCTTCTGTTGCGAAAAACTTAAACCGGAAATCAAGAGGAAGAATAGAATTTGTTTTTTCACTACAGTGGATTTAAAAAATATGAAACCAATTTGCTAATCAATATCACACCTCCCAGAATAACAAGCATTTTCCAAAACTTTTTAGAACCTCTAAAACCTGGATGATTTGTTTGTCTAAGAAATACTCCAAAAGCAACAAATAAAACAGCCAAAATAATCTGTATCATTATTTTTCTCTTAATCTGTTAAATTCATTGATTACTTCGTGATGCGTCACCGTTTTATCTTTAAAATAAGTCACAAAATGTTGTTTCTCTTCTTCCGTTGCGCCCATTTGGTTTAAAATATTCAAAAGATGCATTTTCATATGACCTTTTTGAATTCCCGTAGTTACCAAAGAACGAAGCGCTCCAAAATTCTGAGCCAAACCTGAAACCGCCAAAATACTCATCAATTCCTGAGCTGAAGGCTTCCCAAGAAGTGCCAAAGAGAATTTTACCAAAGGATGAAGATTCGTCAAACCACCGACAACTCCTACCGAAATCGGAAGATCGATCCAGAATCTGAAAACTCCGTTATCAATTGTACAATGCGTCAACGAAGAATATTTTCCGTCTTTTGAAGCATAAGCATGTGCGCAAGCTTCAGTTGCTCTGAAATCATTTCCGGTTGCGATCACAACTGCATCAACACCGTTCATAATTCCTTTATTGTGAGTCGTCGCACGGAAAGGTTCAATTTCAGCAATCGTCACCGCCTGTTTGAATTTTCTTGCAAACTCTTCGTTTGAAATTCCGCTATCGTCTTTTAAGTCTTCAATTTTACAAGAAACTTCGGCTCTCACCACACAATCAGGCGTGAAATTGGAAAGAATATTCATAACAATCTGTAAAGAATTTTTCTCTTCTTGTGTAAAATCTTCACTGATGACGATTTCCTGCTTCAACGTTTTTCCAAATTGCTCAAGACATGAGTTGATAAAGTTGGCTCCCATAGAATCTACCGTATCAAAACTTGCTTTCAGCTGATAATAATTAGGCATTTCAGAAGTTTTGTCGATCAATTTTATATCTAAAATTCCGCCGCCACGATTTCTCATGTTTGCCGTAATTGCTTCTGTAGCCTCAAACAGTTTTTTCTTTAAATTAAAATTAAAAAAATGCTGCAGTTTGTGAGATTCAACATCGATAATAAAATGCGTGTGTCCTAATTTCTCGGTGTTGATGATTGTTGTTTTAAAACCTCCTTTATCGATCCAGAATTTTGCTGCTTTTGAAGCTGCTGCAACGACCGAACTTTCTTCTACCGCCATTGGCAAAGCAAATAATTTTCCGTTAATTAAAAAATTAGGTGCAATTCCGTAAGGCATATAAAAATTGGAAATCGTATTTTCAGAAAACTCATCGTGAAGCTTCTGTAAATCTGCATTTTCGTTCCAATATTGATTGAGTATATTTTGATAATCCTGGTTTCCTTCGAGATATTCGTTAACAAGCCAGTCTATTTTTCCCTGTTTGGTTAATTTAGAAAAACCTTCTACCGGTTTATGATTCATATGGATAATATTTTTTATGTCTTGTATGTTATCGTACGTTTTACGACTTCACTCATAAATTTAATGACCGTAAATATACTAATTTTGCTTTGGAAAAATGTGGATAAGTTTGTTTTAAAAACACTGACTTTTCTCAATTTTGGACTTAATTTTGCTTAAAATCTTATTGAATTTTCCATTTTTAAAATATTTATTTAAATGAATTTTGACCGCATAAAAGAGAAACTCGAAATACTTGCAGATGCTGCGAAGTATGATGTTTCGTGCTCATCAAGCGGTGGAAAAAGAAAAAATAACGGCGGTTTAGGCGATAGTTCGGCAAGCGGAATTTGCCACACTTATACCGAAGACGGACGTTGTGTTTCTCTTCTCAAAATTCTTTTAACGAATCATTGTATTTACGATTGCATCTATTGCGTTTCCAGAAAATCGAATGATATTAAACGTGCTGCTTTTACCGTGGAAGAAGTGGTTGATTTAACCATCAGTTTTTACCGCAGAAATTATATAGAAGGTTTATTTTTAAGCTCAGGAATTTTCAAAGATGCCGATACGACGATGGAACGTTTGGTAAGGGTTGCAAAAAAACTTAGAACAGAACATAACTTTAACGGATATATTCATTTGAAATCAATTCCGGGAGCAAGTGATGATTTGATGAATGAAGCAGCTCTTTACGCAGACCGATTGTCTGTCAATCTTGAAATTCCGACAGAATCCGGACTAAAATTATTGGCGCCGGATAAAAACCGTGAAGATATGCTTCAGCCGATGAGAATCGTTCAAAAAGGAATTCAGCAATATAAAGATGAAAAGAAAATCATCAGAAGCACGCCGAAATTTGCTCCGGCTGGTCAATCAACACAAATGATTGTGGGGGCAACTAATGAAAATGATTTACAAATCATTAAAGTTGCCGATCATTTTTACAAAAACTACGGAATGAAACGGGTGTATTATTCGGGTTACATTCCGGTTACAGTCGACAATCGTTTACCTGCAATTACTTCTGAAGTTCCTGTTTTACGGGAAAATCGTTTGTATCAATCGGATTGGTTGATGCGTTTTTATGGCTTTAAAGCAGATGAAATTTTAGATTTTAATATGCCATTTCTTGATTTGGAAGTCGATCCGAAATTAAGTTGGGCTTTGCGACACTTAGATCAGTTCCCTATCAATTTACAGACAGCTGATTACAAAATGATTCTCAGAATTCCCGGAATTGGTGTAAAAACTGCACAGAAAATTGTAAGTGCAAGAAAATTTCAGGTTTTGAGTATTGACCATCTTAAAAAATTGGGAGCTGCTGTAAACCGTGCAAAATATTTTATTGATTTCACTTATGGAAATCCATTTTTAAAACATTTAACTGATTTGAATTTAAGGAAGTTGATTATTGGCGGAAGTCAGTCGAAATTTCAGAATCAGTTTTCGCAGCAATTGACTTTATTTTAATATGTTTAAACACAAATTTTACGAATACTTTTCACTAATAACACGACCTTAATTAGAAAATAAACGATTAATTGTCATTCAGAACGAAACAAAGTGGAGTGAAGAATCTTAATTAATTAGTTGAGATTCTTCCTTCGTCAGAATGACACAATGATTGCAAAAATTGTTAGATTGTTATACTATTAAATTGTTACATTAACTCATGACCACTCTACTCTACGACGGAAGTTTTGACGGACTTTTTACTGCGATATTTGAAGTTTTCGAGTATCGGTATCAAGATGTGGAAATTTTTAGCAGAGAGAATTTCCAGCAGGAAAATATGTTTGCAGAAATTCATGAAGTGATTACGCAACAGGAAAAATCTGAACGAGTTTTAAACAAATTAGAACAAAACATAGGGAAATCAGGAATACATCAATTATTACAGGTTTTTCTTTCAGAAGATCCGGACATGGAGAAACTGATTTTATCTGCCGTAAAACAGTCTATCAAACACTCCGGAGAAAATATTTTGCAGAATTTTGCTGATGAACATATTCTGAAAATCTCAAAAATATGCAAATCGGTAAGCAGAGAAAGACATCGAATGACTGCTTTTGTACGGTTTGAAAAAATGCAGGATGAAATTTATTTTGCGAAAATAGATCCTGATTTTAATGTTCTGCCTTTAATAAGAAAACATTTTAAAGATCGTTACGCCGATCAAAAATGGATGATTTATGATTTACGAAGACATTACGGTTTGTTGTATGATTTAGAAAACTGTGAATTTTTTTATCCGGATGAAAAGGTAGATTTAAACCAATATCAGCAAAAATTCCACGAAGAAGAAAAAAAATATCAGACGCTTTGGCAAAGTTATTTTACCAAAACCAATATTAAAGAAAGGAAAAATACAAAATTGCACATTCAGCACGTTCCGAAACGGTATTGGAAATATTTGACGGAGAAATGGTAAAAAATACTATTCTTACTTAAGATTGAACTCCTATGGAGTTCTAATTATGAGTCTTATTATTATCTACAAAGATATCGCTCCTCCGGAGCTGTTCTTGGTAAATGGTAAAAAAAGTTTTCTCTAAAACCAAATTCTCATGACAAAAGAAAAGCCGGGCTAAAGCCCGACTCTATTAATATTTCTTATAAAATTTTCTCAAAACAAACACTATTTTCAATTCCAGCGTATTGTCCGTAATTTGGAATAATAGCGTAATTGCATTTTTTATAAAGAGCAACAGCTTCTATCTGTTTTTTACCTGTTTCTAAAACTGTTTTTTCATAGCCCAATTCTTTTGTCCACATTTCCAGTTCTTTTAAAATTGATGCTGCAAAACCTTTTCTTCGATACTCAGGAAGTGTAAACATTCTTTTGACTTCCATTGTGTTTTCGTCAATCCGTTTTATCGCTCCGCAAGCAACAGGTTTTTCATTTTCAAAAATAACGATACAGTTTTTCAGCAGATCAATTTTATTATACTGATCATAAAAAGCATGATCTTCGCCATCTATAAAAGCTAAATAAGCATCCAACTTTTTTACAAGATTTTGAAAATCGAGATTCTCGGAAGTTGTTCTGAGGATTTGCATTTTCTATTTCGATTTCATTGGTGCTGGAGGATTCGGCATCGGTGGTGGTGGCGACTTTAAATAGCCTTTTTGTTCCAAATCGTTATTAACTAAATTCGTGACTTCCATTCCCCAATTACTTGTTGCTGTTTGAATTTCAGTCATAATACTTGGTGAATTTTGAATTAATTTCTTTCCTATGTCAGATTTATAGAAAACCAAAAACTCATCAATTTCCTTTTCTGTGAATTTGTTTCCATAAATATCGATTACTTGGCTAATCAAATTATCAATATTGATTTTAGGTTCTAATGAAGACCAAACAGAATCAGGAATATTTGTATATCTTTTTTTAAAATTTAAGAGTATATCTTTTTCAACCTCCTTTGAAAGTTTAAAAGCACCACTCAACGATATAAGCTCTTTAACCTTATCCTGTTTTGTTTGAGAATAAGAAAAAACAGACAATAAAAGACTGCCAATACAGAAAATTTCTCTCACTTTTTTACAATTAAAAATTCACCACAAACTCCCTCTCATTAATCAACTCTGCAATGGCCAACATATCTTTTCCAATCAATCGGTCATCTTCCAATTTATCAACTTTTGAACGAAGAATGGCAAAGTTTTCTTCAATAATTTTTGAACATTTTGCAGGTCTTCTGAATTCTAAACCTTGAGCAGCAAACATTAATTCAACCGCCAAAATATTCACTAAATTACCTAAAACCTGATTGAATTTTCTACCTGAAATACTTCCCATCGAAACGTGATCTTCCTGACCTAAACTTGTTGGAATAGAATCTGCAGAAGCCGGGAAACAAAGTGTTTTGTTTTCAGTTACTAGTGCTGCAGAAGTATATTGTGGGATCATAAATCCTGAATTCAAACCTGAGCTTTCAGTCAATAATCTTGGTAAACCGTATTTTCCTTCCAATAATAAATAACTTCTTCTGTCTGAAATATTTCCTAATTCTGCAACAGCCAATGTTGCATAATCTAAAGGCATCGCCATCAATTGTCCGTGGAAGTTTCCTCCTGAAATAGATTCTTCAGCGCTTAACACAATCGGATTATCGGTAACAGAATTTAATTCTGTTTCTGCCATTATTTTAAGATGTTCAAAAGCATTTCTACTCGCTCCGTGAACCTGAGGAACACATCTCATAGAATAAGGGTCCTGTACTCTTTCGCATTCTTCGTGAGCTTTTAGGTTTTCAGAATTCTTTAAAAATTTAAGCATTCTTGCCGCCACTTTTTTGCTTCCTTCAAACGGTCTGATGTCGTGAAGTTCCTTTTTAAATGGACTTGCAGAACCTCTGTATGCTTCAAGACTCATCGCTGCAGTCATATCTGCTAAGTCTAATAAATATTCAAATTTTTCTAAACCTTTTATTGCATGAGAAAGAATGAACTGAGTTCCGTTGATCAATCCTAAACCTTCTTTTGGCCCTAAAACCAATGGCTCAAGATTGTTTTTTTCTAAAATTTCAGCCGTTTCAAAAATCTCATTTCCTACCCAAACTTGTCCCAATCCTAAAAGAGGTAAAACTAAATGTGATAAAGGTGCTAAATCTCCCGAAGCTCCTACAGATCCTTGCTCAGGAACTACAGGAATAATATCTTTTTCAAGCATCAAAATAAACCTTTCGATCACTTCCAGAGAAACTCCCGAAAAACCTTTAGACAAGGCATGAACCTTCGCAATCATCATAATTTTTGAAAATTCTTTATCAATCGGTTTCCCCACTCCTACTGCGTGAGAAATAATTAAGTTGTACTGAAGCTGCGCCGTTTCATCAGCTGAAATCTTAGTATCACAAAGTGGCCCGAATCCTGTATTAATCCCATAAACACATCGGTCTGACTCTACAATCTGCTTTACATTATTTTGAGATTTTAAAATCTGCTCTTTCGCATCTTTATTTAATGTAGCTTTATTTGGGTCTTTACAGATTTCCAAAACATCGTGAAAACTGAAAGTATCTATACCGTATATCATTTCAAAAAAATTTGCCTAAAAATACACATTTTGAATCATACTTAAAAAGCCTATTAAAACTAAAATATGGTATCCTTAAATCAAAGCAAATTTAGGTTTACAAAAAACCTTACCATCAGTAAAATATTTTATAAAATCATCAATTATTTAATTATTTTTACCGAAATAATTCAAACTAATATTTATGAAATTTAAAACTCTATTATTGGTACTTTCGCTGACAAGTGCATTCTCATTAGCTCAGGAAAAAGTAAAATACACCAAAGAGCAAGTAAAAAAAATGGAACAATATCTTTTCAATGAAGGATTTTCTGGCCCATCCACAAAAAAAATATCAACCCTTATCTTAAAAGACGGCAGCATCCACAAAGGCTATTGTAACGATCTTGAAATGAAAAAGGGACAGATTTACGAAATATCCATAAAAGACAGCACTACAAATAAGCCCGAAAGATTCAATGCTGAAAAAGTAAGTGAAATGTACATTTATCCTACAAAACTTGAGAAGATTTTAAAAGTTGGAAAGCATTACAGTACAGTGCGAAATATGAACACAAAAAAGATCAATAAAAGTACCACAAATGAGCATATTCAGTTCGTAAACCAAACCGTTTCTCTGAAAAACAAAAAAGAAGAGAAAGAATTTCTGATGCAACTGATTAACCCTGAGTTCAATGATATTATTTCTGTTTACCACGATCCCAGAGCACAAGAAACAGGAGGGGCTTATTACGGAATGGGTCCTCGTTTAGGTGGAAATGTAGGTGTTACAAAATCGTACTATGTAAAAAAAGGCGACAAAGTAATGTGGCTTCACAAGAATGACTTCGAAGATAATTATGATTTCTTGTTCGGAGACAATGCAGAATTTATGAAGAAGTATCCAAAAAAATCTGTAGAATGGAATTATCTGAGCTTTCTCATCAATGAATATACTGATATGAGTAACGGATAAAATTATTTAATGATAAAATCTAAAGCTGTAGAGTTTCTGCAGCTTTTTTTGTTTGTTTAAAATACATTGAGAATGCTTAATTTTGTTTTATGAATCCTTCTTTAGAATTACAGCTTAAAACTTTACCATCAGAACCCGGCGTTTATCGATATTATGATAAAAACGAAAATCTGCTGTATGTAGGAAAGGCTAAAAATTTAAAGAAAAGGGTACTTTCTTATTTCAACAAAACGCTTTCCGGATACCGCACCAGAATTATGGTCGGAAAAATAAACCGTCTTGAAACCACCATTGTCAACAGTGAATATGATGCTCTTTTATTGGAAAACAATCTGATCAAAGAACATCAGCCTTTCTACAATGTAATGTTGAAAGATGATAAAACTTATCCTTGGATCTGTATTAAAAATGAAGAATTTCCTAGAATTTTTCTTACGAGAAATAAAATAAAAGACGGTTCGGAATATTTTGGTCCCTACGCAAAAGTACGTCCTGCAAAGATTTTGTTGGATACCATTAAGCATATTTATAAACTTCGTACCTGCAATTTAAATTTATCTCCAAAAAAAATTGAAGAAGGAAAATATAAAGTCTGCCTGGAGTTTCATATAAAAAACTGTGAAGGACCTTGTGAAGATTTGGAAAGCAAGGAAGATTATGACGAAAAAATCGATGCGATTCGTGGGATTATAAAAGGAGATTTCCGAAGAGCAAAAGAATATTTGATCAATCAAATGACAAAATATGCGTCTAATCTTCAGTTTGAAAATGCACAACTCATCAAGGAAAGACTGGATATTTTGGAGGATTATCAGGTAAAACATACGGTAGTAAATCCGGATATTGATGATGTAGATGTTTTCGGAATGACAAGTGATGAAACGGCAGCTTACGTTAATTATTTCAAGATCAGAAACGGAAATATTATTCAAAGTTTTACCACAGAGATCAAGAAAATGCTTGAAGAAACCGATGAAGAGATTATGGAAGAGGCTTTAATTGAAATCCGTCAAAAATTTGATTCTGATTCGAAAGAAGTTTTACTCCCTTTTCACTTAACTGTTGAAATTCCTAATGTAAAGCTAATTGTTCCGAAAGTTGGAGATAAAAAAAGAATCGTTGAACTTTCTGAAAAAAACGCCAAAGAATACAGAATTGAAAAACTGAAACAGGTACAGATCATAGATCCCGAAAGACATTCGAACAGAATTATGGCAGAAATGCAAAAACTTCTGAGGATGCCTGTAGAACCGAGACATATCGAAGGTTTTGACAACTCAAACATTCAGGGAACCAATCCGGTTTCTGCGTGTGTTGTTTTCAAAAATGGAAAACCGAGTAAGGCTGACTACAGAATTTTTCATCCAAAAACGGTTATCGGTCCTGATGATTTTAAAACGATGGAAGAGGTCATTTTCAGACGCTACAAAAGAATGCTTGAGGAAGGCGAAAGTTTACCTCAATTAATTTTGATTGATGGTGGAAAAGGACAGCTATCTTCTGCTGTAAAAAGTTTAAAACTTCTTGGTCTTTACGGAAAAATTACCATCGTAGGAATTGCCAAAAGACTCGAAGAAATCTTCTTTCCCGAAGATTCTATTCCTTTATATCTCGATAAAAAATCTGAAACACTTAAAATTTTACAGCAGGTACGTGATGAAGCCCACCGTTTTGGCGTAAAACATCACAGAACAAGGCGTACCAATTCTACCATAAAATCTGAGCTTGAGGAAATTCCGGGGGTTGGTGAAAAAACAATTGAATTGCTTTTATCTAAACTAAAATCAGTCAAAAGAATAAAAGAAGCCAACCTAGAAACTTTAGAAGAAATTTTAGGAAAATCTAAAGCAAAAATAATCTGGGAATTTTTCAATGCAGGATAAAATAAAAAAATCTCTTATCGATGATAAGAGATTTTCAATTTATTCTTCAAGAAGAATTTAAACTCCTCCCATTACATACATGTTTTCCATGGTAGGAACTGTACTTCCACCCTCTTTTTCCAAAGTAATCGCAAAAGCTTGTGCATTCGGAATATTGGCCAAAGCTATTTTAGCATCTTTTTCGTCAGTATACATTCCTGCGCTCACTGGTTTTCCATCTGCGATTGCCCAAAGTTGATACTGCATTCCTTCAGGTGCTTTTGGCAAACTATTTGCCGTTAAATAAACATCTTTGGAAGTTTTATCCCAATATACCACAGCGTTGGATTCAGGGTGTTTTTCAACGCCTGCCAAAACAATTTTAAGCATATTCGGATTGGAAGTAATCTGCAATTTTTGTTCTAAATTTTGCATTGCGAGATTATGAGCCTGCTTTTCAGATCTTAAAACAGTAATTTCATTTTTAATCTCTTTTTGGCTGTTCATCCAATAAAGATTTCCTGCAATACTTACTAAAAATAAGGCTGAAGCCGCAACTGCATAATTTTTCCAATTGTTATTTTTTTCTACTTTTATTTCCTGCGTTATCTGTTGAGTTTCCACTTTTTGTTCAACATTCTTGATAGGAATTACAGGTTTTTCTTCTACAACTTCTTGTTCAAGTTGAATTTTATCCCAGATTTTTGATTTTAAATCAGTGGGTGGTGTCACAGCTTGCGCAGTGGCAAGCAATTCAAAAGTTTTTTGCGCTTCTTCATAAGCGGCTTTCACTTCAGCATTATTCTTCATCACACACTCCAAAATACCTGCTTCCTCGGGAGAAGCAAAGCCTAGAATGTACGATTCTAGAATTCCGGATGATATGTATTCTTTACTATCCAATTTATTGATAATCTTTTAACAAGTCTTTTAATTTAATCAATGCATTACGCATTTTTGTTTTAACAGTACCCAAAGGCATATTCAGTTTTTCTGATATTTCACTCTGCGTAAATCCTTGATAATAGGCAAGATCAATGAGTTCCTGCTTATCAGATTCTAAACTTTCAAGCACTTTATTAAACCCAATAAAATCTGAATTATTGGTAGTTGAAAGCTCCGCATTCTCATATACGAAATCTGGTATGGGTTGGTTTTTAAGTTGGTTTTGAAAGCTTTTAGATTTAAGATAATCAATTGCTGTATTCCTTGCAATATTGATCATCCAAGTATAAAATCTGCCTTTCGTAGCATCATATTGATGCATAGAATTCCAAATCTTCACAAAAACATCCTGAATAATCTCTTCTGTATATTCTTTAGACTGAACAATCCTGAGGATCACACCATACAACGCACCAGAATAGTTATCATACAAGTGATGAAAACCAGCTTCGTTTTTCTGTCTCAGTAAAACGATAAGTTCTTCTTCTGAATAGTTTGTTTTTATGGTGAATATTTTTCATTTCAAATGTAATGAAATAAAATAAACAATGAGAAAAAACTTTTAAAAATTACATACCACACAGAATTAATCAAAAAATAATTAATTACAGTTAATTATTGTTAAAATTCAAATTCTTAAATCTAAAACAATTTGATCTTCGTAGATAATGATAACAAACAAAAATACTTACTCAATAATAATTTAAAAATTAAAGAAATGAACACAAGATCAAAAATCGCAGTATTCGGAATGGTGGCTTTATCATTCGCATTCAGTGGAAATGCAGCTGCACAGCAAATGAAAGAAAAAACAGTAATGGTAGGTGGAGCAGCAATGTATCCTTCGAAAAATATCATTGAAAATGCAGTAAATTCTAAAGATCACAAAACTTTGGTTGCTGCAGTAAAAGCTGCCGGTTTGGTAGAAACATTACAAAGTAAAGGTCCATTTACCGTTTTCGCTCCTACCGACGCAGCGTTTGCAAAATTACCTGCAGGAACGGTTGAAAATTTGGTAAAACCAGAGAATAAGGCAGTGCTTACAAAAATTCTTACCTATCATGTTTTACCCGGAAAATATAGCGCAAAACAAGTGTGGGCAGCGGTAAAAGCAGGAAACGGTAAAGCAATGATGAAAACAGTACAAGGAGAACAACTGACGTTCTGGACAAAAGGAAAAGATTTATACGTAACCGATGCAAAAGGGAACAAAGCAAAAATTACAATCGCGGACGTTAATCAGTCGAATGGTGTGATACACGTAATTGATACGGTATTGATGCCTTAATTTTAGTTTTTTATGGTTTATTTTAAGGAAGCCTTACCTGAAATTTTCAGATAAGGCTTTTTTATATTTTTTTGTGAAAAAGTTTTGTAACTATTTTACAGCGGAAAATACTTCTTTAGAATATTCGTCGTTACTTTTTGGAATTTCAATTACTAAATTTCCATTTTCATAATACCCTGTTGTAGATTCGCCAGAACCTAATTTAACTCTGAAAACATCTTTTTTGGTGGTCTCTTTGAAAGTAGCAAAAGGAACAGAACTGTTTCCATCTACCAAAATAAACTGAGTAGCATCAAGCTGAATTTTCTGAAGACTTAATTTTCCGTTACTGTATTTTTCAGATTGCCTATTTGGTTCTGAAATCACTGTATTTTCTACAGGAATTTCTTTCACAATAGGATTAGAAAAAGGAAGGGTAACTAAAGCTTCAGTTAATGCTTCTGGATAACCAATTTCATACTCTTTTTCTAAAGACATTCCTTTGTATGAAGACAGTACTTTATTGTCGCAATCTTTAAACTCTACTGTAACTTTTGTTCTAAAGAGAGAACTTGCATTAAGAATATTCGCGTTGATTAGTTTGCACTGATTGGTAGCTTCTGAAGGCCAAGTACTTTTATTTTCGGAGGACAAAACGGTATATTTTTTTGTTTTTAAGATTTTCGCTAAAACCTTATCCATTCCAAAATGATTTTTTTTGAAATCTTCATATTTCTCTGGTAAAACCACATACTTATAATCTGAAACTTTTTGCGCAAAAGTGAACATTACACAAAACGTAGACATTATTATTGATAACTTCTTCATAAAATTTATTTAAATAAAATAATTAATCATTTCTAAATTCTCCCATATCCAGTTTTAATGAGAAGAAATTAGAATAAAAATTAGAACCTCCAATTCCTGAATTACTGATGGCATAATCAAGCGTTAAACCTCTGTAACGAATTCCGATACCTGCACTCGGCTGGAAAGAAACTTTTCTCTGAAGGTCTTCAATATCGGTAATCGACTGAAATCTGTTAACTCCCACTCTTACAAAGATCATTTTCTGGTACCCTAATTCAGCTCCTGCATAAGGTGTAATACTTGCAAAATCTGTTGACAGCAGAGCCGCCGTTTTAGCAAAATCTACATTAATTCCCGCTTCCGGTAAAATATAAAGACTACTGTTAATATTGAATAATTTACTAGCTCCTGCATTTAGCTTTGGCATCGTTAATTCCATTTTATCGGTTGGAGCTGGGTTAAATTCTTCACCGTTTACAATGGTAGACAATTCTTTTTGATTGACAGTCCAGAAGTTGACAGTCGTTGTAGCATCACGAAGAACCCCTCCGAATTTCCAGCCATTATCTGCTTTGTAGATAGCTCCTACATCAAAACCAAAACCATATCCGCTTGCAAATTTTCCAACGTTTCTGTATACAATTTTAGCATTCACACCGACATCCAATTTAGGATTTCCACCAGGATTGAATGCATAAGAAATAATTCCGGCATAATCTGACTGTGAAAATTTTGTAATTTTATCGTAATCGACATTCCCTTCCGTATCGATCAGCTGGGTGGTATTTAAAATATTATCAACCCCTAAACGTACCACAGAAACTCCGAAAACACCAGTTTCCAAAACTTTTGCGTAAGCTAAATAATCATATTTTGCGATAGATTCAAAATATTCTGCGTGCATTGCTGCCCCTTGCCAGTCTCTTGTAATCCCATTTAAACCTGCGGGATTCCACATTGGTGAATACACATCATCCTGGCTTGTCATTACGGCACCTCCCATCCCGATTCCTCTAGCTCCGGCTCCGATATTTAAAAATTCATTGGAATATTTTCTGATAATCTGAGATTGAGAAAACCCAAATAAAAGGGAAAATACTAATAATAGATATTTTTTCATCATGTAGAAATGGATACTTAGTTAATGTTTTTTTGTTTTCTAGTTTTTATCAGTGCGTTTACAACAATAGCCAAAATCATAACCAAAGATGCAACATAAAATACCGGGCTCATGTGTTCTGATTCTCCAAAGATAAAAAAAGCTAGTATAATTCCGTAAACTGGTTCTAAATTAACTGTTAAAATTAAAGTGAAAGGCGAAATATATTTCATCAGCTTCACAGACTCAAACATCGGATATGCTGTAAATACGCTCGCCAGTATGCCTATTAACGCAAGATCTCTATAATTTATTTCGTTCATCTGCATGATTTGTCCGGTTGCAAGGTAAAATACCATCAAAATAAACCATCCTGAGAAAATTTCATAGAAAATAATATTTCCTGAACTGGTTTTTCCGAAAAGTTTCCCATTAAAAACGGAGAAAACGGTTCCAAAGATTGCACACAGTACTCCGTAAAAGATTCCTTCTTTATATTGAAACTCTGTTTTAAAAATAAGTAAAATACAGGCAACAATCACCGTTCCCATTACTACTTCCGAAATATCGACTTTCCTTTTAAACACAATCGGCTCCAAAACTGAGGCAAATAAAGTAGACAGTGAAAGACAACTTAAAGCGATGGAAACATTGGAAACTTTTATTGAATAAAAAAAGCAATACCAGTGCAGCGCCATAAAAAAGCCAACTCCCGATAATTGAAAGAATAATTTTTTTGAAACCTTAATGCTTTCTTTTTTATAAATCCTTATAAAGGCATAAAGAAATATCGCAGCAAAAAGCATTCTGTAGAATACAAGAATATGCGCATTTGCGGTGATCAGTTTACCTAAAATTGCTGTAAAGCCCCATAAAAAAACAATTAAATGTAATCTGAAAAGTGCTAATTTTTGCATGTTATCCCTCTGATTTTTAAACAGACAAATTTACGAATAGCTTTTCATTAAATTTAAAAAAATATAAGATTACTATCATTATTTCTAATGATAATTCTAAGTTGCTGATTCAGTCTAAAAATTTAAGCAATTAATTAGAGGCTGTTTAAATTTTATTGAGTAATAATTTTATGGCAGATAATTTGACCATGTTTTCAGAACTTTCCATTAGAAGTTCAT
>NZ_LELA01000077.1 GCF_001677955.1 Chryseobacterium sp. BGARF1 | reverse complement strand
TATCGGTCTTTCAGGAGTATTTAGCCTTGGAGGATGGTCCCCCCATATTCAAACAGGATTTCACGTGTCCCGCCCTACTCATTTATCATCTTAATATACCTTTCATATACGGGGCTATCACCCTCTATGGCTGTTCTTTCCAGAACATTCTATTAAATATATAAAGACTTTTGGGCTAATCCGCGTTCGCTCGCCACTACTTACGGAATCTCTTCGATTTCTTTTCCTCCGGGTACTTAGATGTTTCAGTTCTCCGGGTTTGCTCTCCTTGCGGAGTGACTGGTCTTCAACCAGACGGGTTGCCCCATTCGGACATCTGCGGATCAATTCGTGTGTGCCAATCC
>NZ_LELA01000076.1 GCF_001677955.1 Chryseobacterium sp. BGARF1 | reverse complement strand
GTGGTCAGTGATCCTATAAATCAAACATTCTAAAAACCACAATATCATCCAAAAGTCCTTTCTCATCAGAATAATCTATTGCGCTGCTATATCTATAATCCTCTGCTCGAAAAACCAAACCTGCCTCAACCGGATTTTGGTGTACATAATTTATTTTTTGGTTGATGACATGATTACTCCACAACTCAATAGGTTTATTATCATGTCTCCAAAATTGATATTGATTTATATTGGAAGCCTTTGCACCTTCTTTAAGAAAGAAAT
>NZ_LELA01000075.1 GCF_001677955.1 Chryseobacterium sp. BGARF1 | reverse complement strand
TCGAGATCTCTCCCATATGTGACACATCAAAAACTCCAACACTGCTTCTTACCGTTTCATGCTCGCACGTTACTCCTTTGTACTGGACCGGCATTTCAAAACCGGCATATTCTACCATTTTCCCACCAAGGATGTGATGGATTGCATTAAATGCTGTTTTCTTTGTTTTTACAGGCTCCATATTGTATTATAATCCTATTAGACATTTATATACATCAGGTCTCAGTAGCCATTCTGTATCAAAGAGGTTTGCCATTTTAATTTTTATCATCCACCCCTCTCCATAAGGATCAGAATTTACGAGTTCAGGATTGGCTTCTAATTTGGGATTGATCTCCAATATTTTTCCCGCAATGGGTAGGAAAAGGTCAGATACTGTCTTTACAGCTTCAATTGTTCCAAATATCCCATGTTGTTTTAAGATTTCCCCAAGGGTTTCTATTTCAACATATACTATATCTC
>NZ_LELA01000074.1 GCF_001677955.1 Chryseobacterium sp. BGARF1 | reverse complement strand
AATTACCCTTTATACATGAAGTTTTTTTCGACGGCAGATAAGCTTGAAATTGCAGAAATCCCTTTTATTTCGGCTGCTCCCAAACCAGGAAGACAGGAAGCTTTGGAATATTATCAGGGAATTGCGAGACAGAAAAATATCAATATTAATCTTTATGAAAAGGTATTAAACGTTTCTAAAAACGGAAATATTTTTGAGATTGAAACTTCCAAATCAAAATATGCAGCCAAGAACGTTATCATCTCAACTGGGTTTTACGACATTCCTAATTTAATGAATATTCCCGGAGAAAATCTTGAGAAAGTAAAGCATTATTATAGCGAACCGTACCCTTACGCAAAACAGAAAATTGTAGTCATTGGATCAAGTAATTCTTCCGTTGATGCCGCTTTGGAAACCTATAGAAAAGGAGCTGAAGTAACGATGATTATCCGTAATTCTGAAATATCACAAAGTGTAAAATATTGGGTAAAACCAGATATTGAAAACAGAATTGCAGAAGGAAGTATTGCTGCACATTTTAATTCTGAACTAATTGAAATTAAAGAATATTCTGTTGTTTTTAAAGATGAAAATGGGAACATCAATGAAATTGAAAATGATTTCGTTCTCGCAATGACGGGTTATCTTCCGGATTTTAATTTTCTCAAAAATTCAGGAGTTGATTTACAAGGAGAATGTTTAAATCCTTTTTATAATTCTGAAACAATGGAAACAAATGTTCCAAATTTATATTTGGCAGGCGTTGTCTGTGGTGGAAAAGATACTCATGTTTGGTTTATTGAAAATTCAAGAATTCATGCGGAAATCATTATTCGAAATATATTTTCAAAATAATTTGAGTGTTTAATTTTAACAAATAACTATTCGTAACTGTAGGCAATTCCATATTTTGAACTCGTTGCACCACTCCAAAATGTCATATTTTTTTTTTAATTGGTCTTCAAGTAAAATGACATGAGAATTTAATTTTGCTGCTTCTTTTTTAATTTTCATCGTAGCTTTTTTATCAATACCCACTTTACCTTTAAAATTCCAATCATTACTTGATGAAGCTCGGACTTCCCCTTTTCTAACTAGACATTTTACATCATCGGGATTAGTTGTGATAATTACCTTCTCCCAGTCTTTTACCCCAGTAATAATAACTTTGTCATCAAATTTCTGTACACGTCCAGATGCGAAAATAATTTTATCAATACAATTGTTGCTTAAAAAATTCGTAGCTTCTTCGTCAAGATATTTAAAAACAACTTTATCGTCTACTGATATAACTTGAACCTTTAAACTATCTGCTGAATGTTGTATAATAAGATCATGCTTATTTGAACTCTGTTGAGCAAAAATTGCACTTTTTATGATGAACCCATAAGATTTATTAAGAACTTAATCTGATGAAAGTTGTTTACAAAAAAACCTTCAAGGTTTTTGAAATCTTGAAGGTCTAGTTTTTTCAAAACCGATAAGTTTTAATCTGGAAAAACAAAGGAACACTCCGCAATAAAAAATTACTCTTCGTGATTTTTATCTCCAATCATCCATGGAACAATGTAATAAAAGGCAATTGCTGTTATCGTAAGCAAAATCCCAGTTCCCAACCATAATATGCTAAATCCAAATTTTTCAGCGATTAAAGTTCCTAAAGATGGCGTAATAATAAATGACAGTGAAAATGCAATCCCTAAAAGTCCCATATAAGCCCCTTTATTGTGTGTTCCTGAACGAAGTGATGTAATGGTTGCCATGAAAGGCAAAGCCCAAATTTCGCCCAAACTTAAAATAGAAATAGAAATAACCAAAAGCCAGATTGTAGTATCTGCAGCCAACATTCCGAATGATATGGCACAAAGAAGTGTTCCTAAAAACATCGTAGTTTTCAGTTTTAAATATTTTTCTGCAATCTGAACCATAATCATTTCCATAACAACGACAATGACACCGCTAAATCCTAAAATATACCCAATGGTTTTTGCAGAAAGCTTGGCTTCTTGGGTATAAAAAATCGTCAATGTATTAAGTAATTGAAAAAAACATACGGAAAACAGAAAACATGCGCCCGCAAAAATTATAAATCGGAAATCTCTGTAAGGCGAAACCGCATTTTCATCAGCTTTGCTTTCAATTTTATCTTTATTGCGATAGCTTCTGTTTCTGAAAAAGAAAACATACGTTAAACCTGCCAATAAAGCTCCTGCAGCGTTGGAATAAAAAAGAAAATCATAAGAAATCGCCGCTAAAATCCCGCCCAAAGCTGGACCTACAGAAAACCCAAGGTTAACTGCCATTCTGTTGAGTGAAAAAGCTCTGGTAATATTTCCTGGTTTAGCATACTTTGAAACCGCCACGGAATTGGCAGGTCTGAAAGCTTCACTGATTGAACTTTGAATGAAAATAATGGCCGCCAAACCAACTTCTGTATGAAAAAGCGGAATAAGGCAAAACATTGGAACACTTAAAAAGAGACTTAAACTCTGTACTTTAAATTCTCCGATTTTATCGGTAATCATTCCTCCGAACCACGAACCCACTACGGAACCAAATCCGAAAAAGCTAAGCACAATACCGGCACTTTTAATATCAAAATTTAAATGATTGGTCATGTAAACACCCAAAAAAGGGAGTACCATCGAACCAGAACGGTTGATGAGCATTACGATGGCGAGCATCCAACTTTCCGCCGAAAGTCCCCGAAACGAATTGATGTATATTTTTAATAATTTCACAATTTTATATTTTTAATGGAATTATAAATTCCTATTGATTATTTTAAAATGATTTTTAATCCTTATTATTATGAAATTTTCAAAAGAGAAATTTTCATTTTTAAATGATAATAAAAAAACAGGGCTTAAAAAATAAGCCCTGTTTCATTTATAGTGATATAAATAAATTTTTACTCTGGCTTATAAGAGTCTTTTAAAGTCACCGTTCTATTGAATACAAAATTTGTATCTGTAGAATCCTGATCTTTCGTAAAATAGCCAATCCTTTGGAATTGAAGTGGTTCGCCCACTGCAACATCCTTCAAACTAGGCTCAGCAAATCCTTGAATTGTAGAAACAGATTCAGGATTAATGAAATTTAAGAAATCTACATCTTTCTCAGCATCAGGCTGTTCTACGGTAAATAATTTCTCGTAGTTTCTGACTTCTACAGGAATTGCATGCTGCGCAGAAACCCAGTGAATGGTACCTTTTACTTTTCTTAAACTTTCCTCAGTACCGCTTCCCGACTTAGATTTTTCGTCATAAGTTGCGTAAATTGTAGTGATTTCTCCGTTTTCGTCCTTTTCGACTCTTTCACCTTTAATGATGTAAGCAGATTTCAAACGAACTTCTCCGCCTAATCTTAATCTAAAGAATTTATTGCCCGCTTCTTCCTTGAAGTCTTCACGCTCAATATATAATTCTCTTGAGAAAGGAATTTCTCTTGTTCCCGCATCTTCCTGCTCGTTGTTATTTTCCGTAGTCAACCATTCATCCTGACCTTCAGGATAGTTTTCTATAATCAATTTAATAGGGTCAACAACCGCCATTACACGTTTTGCGACTTTATTTAAATCTTCACGAACACAGAAATCTAAGAGCTGAATTTCAATTAAATTCTCTCTTTTAGCAACTCCAACTTTATCAATAAAATTTCTTATTGCCTTAGCCGTGAAACCTTTTCTCCTCATTCCGGAAATCGTAGGCATTCTAGGATCATCCCAACCGTTCACTACATTTTCAGCAATCAGCCTTTGTAGCTTTCTTTTGGAAGTAATCATGTAAGAAACGTTCATTCTCGCAAATTCTCTTTGCTTATTTTTAACCTTTCCCTCTTCGTAAACTTGGTCTAAATACCAATTATAAAGCGGTCTGTGGTTTTCAAACTCTAAAGAACATAGCGAGTGCGAAATTTGTTCGATATAATCAGATTCACCATGTGCCCAGTCGTACATTGGATAGATTTTCCAATCTGTCCCGGTTCTGTGGTGAGGTTTATTCAAAATTCTGTACATCACAGGATCACGCATATTCATATTAGGCGAAACCATGTCGATCTTTGCACGAAGAGACATTGAGCCACTTTCAAACTCGCCATTTTTCATTCTTTCGAATAAGTCTAAAGACTCCTCAATAGGACGGTTTCTAAATGGAGATTCTATTCCTGGTTCTGCAGGATTTTTTCTTTGTTCAGTAATCACTTCAGATGGTTGCTCATCTACATAAGCTTTTTCTTCTTTAATTAACTGAACTGCCCAATCGTAAAGCTGCTGGAAGTAATCGGAGGCATACAACACTTTATCCCATTTAAACCCTAACCATTCAACGTCTTTCATAATAGAATCTACGAATTCCTGTTCTTCTTTTTCAGGGTTCGTATCGTCGAAACGAAGGTTGACGGGAGCATTGTATTTTTCACCCAAACCGAAGTTGATGCAGATTGCTTTTGTGTGACCTACATGCAGATAACCATTTGGTTCAGGTGGAAAACGGAAACGGAGCTGATCATTTCTAAGGCCGTTTGCCAAATCATCTTCGATAATTTGCTCAATAAAATTGAGTGCTTTTTTTTCTTCTTCCATTAAAATTCGCTTTAAAATGTCGTGTTATTCGACAATTTGCAAATTTAGGAAAATTTCAGGGTTTATGAAAATGTTAAAATTTTAAAATAAATTCACATTAAATTGATTTTTTTTTCGGACATTTACACAACCAACAGTTAACATAATATCAATCATGAAAAGATTTAAAAAACAAATTGCTGAGATTCTTAAATCAATTAAGAAAGCAATTTTTGTAAATGGCGTGGTTTAATCAAACGATTTAACCTTCAAAGAAAAGCTGCTCTCCGTTTAGATGCAGGCTACTTTCAAAATTATTAGTAAACAAACTTCCGGTTCCTAAACCTTGAGGCATTTGACTTCCTTTTGTAAAAGTATATTGGGCAATTGCATTCAACCCAATATTACTTTCTAAAGCAGAAGTAATCCACCATCCAATATTTTGCTGCACAACTAGAGATACCCACTCATCACAGCCTGAAAACCCTCCTACTAAAGCTGGTTTCAAAATAATATATTGTGGTTTTATTTGTTCTAGAAGTTTTTTCTTTTCATTAAAATCAATAATCCCTATCAATTCTTCGTCAAGAGCAATTGGAGTTGGTGTCTCAGCACACAATTCTGCCATATCGTTCCAACTTCCAGCTTTTATGGGTTGCTCGATGGAATGAATGTGTAAATCTGAAAGCTGTTTTAATACCGTTTTAGCTTCATTTTTAGAAAAACCGCCATTGGCATCCACTCGTAATTCTAATTTCTCTTTAGAGAATTTTTGTCTTAATTTTTGAAGAATTTCATGTTCTGATTTCCAGTCGACACCGATTTTTAATTTAATACAATGAAAGCCCTGTTCAAGTTTTTCCAGGATTTGTTCTTCCATAAAATCTACATCGCCCATCCAAATTAAACCATTAATCATCATTGAACGCTGCCCTTTTGTAAATTCACTTGGAAAATAGAGTTTTCCGCCGTGTTTCAAATTTAGCAAAGCCTGCTCGTACCCGAACCAAATCGATGGAAACTCTTTTAATTCTTCTTTTAAAAATTCAGAATCTTGGTGAATGTTTTCACAGAGCCATTTTAATTTCTCTTCATAATCTGGTCGATCATCATAACTGAGCCCTCGGAATATTGCACACTCTCCTACTCCTTTTTTGTCTTTTTCAAAAACTTCAAGAATGTAGGTTTCTTTTTCAAGCAAAACGCCGCGAGATGTTCCACTCGGGCGTTTGAATTCTAATAAATATTTGTAATATTTTGCTGTCATTTATTTTACACTGTCGATTCGCATAAATTCTTCAGCTTTTTCTACCATATCTACACTTCCTGCAAAGAAAGGTATTCTTTGGTGAAGCTCAGTCGGCTCAACTTCCATGATTCTTCTAAAACCATCTGTGGCTTTACCTCCAGCTTGTTCAGCCAAAAACGCCATTGGATTACATTCGTATAACAATCTTAATTTTCCGTTAGGCGATTGCCCATATGAAGGATAGATATAAATACCTCCTTTCAACATATTTCTGTGAAAATCTGCAACTAATGAACCAATATATCTGGAAGTGTAAGGTCTATCACCTTCTTCCATCTGGCAATATTTAAGGTAGTTTTTAACTCCCTGAGGAAATTTAATATAATTACCCTCGTTGATAGAATAAATCTTACCCGTTCTTGGGAATGTCATATTCGGATGAGAAAGATAATAAGTTCCCAGAGAAGGATCTAAAGTAAATCCGTTCACACCGTTACCTGTCGTATAAACAATCATCGTAGAAGATCCGTAAATAACATATCCTGCAGCAATCTGATTGATTCCTTTCTGCAAGAAATCTTCTAACTGCACTGGAGTTCCGGGCTCTGTAACCCTTCTGTAAATTGAAAAGATTGTTCCTACAGAAACATTCACATCAATATTGGAAGAACCATCTAAAGGATCGATTAGAACTACATATTTGCTTAAATGTCCGTTTTCACCACATTTAATATCAATGAAATCATCGTTTTCTTCAGAAGCGATACCACAAACAACTTCTCTTTGAGAAAGCGCCGTGATGAAAATATCATTGGCAATTACATCAAGCTTTTGTTGCTCTTCGCCCTGAATATTCTGATTTCCGGCTGCACCGGTGATATCTACGATTCCAGCCTTATTTACCTCTCTGTTTACGACTTTGGATGCCAGCCTTATAGCACTAAGAAGGCGCGAAAATTCACCAGTGGAATACTGAAAATCTTCCTGCTTATCAATTAAAAATTCTCCTAGGGTCTGTAATGGTTGATCTGACATTTTTATGTTTTTACTTTACCGCCAAATTTCGGAAATTTTATCACATTAAAAAATATTTTCTCACAAAAGAACTTAAACCCTATTAATCAACATAATACCTGGTAAATCACTTTATATTTGACTTAATTTAATCATGCCATACACTCCCAAATCACACTCTTAAACAGCAAATATTTCCTATGCTTTACACTAATTTTAATTAAATCTTAATTCAATCCTAGCTCAACGCTATTTCATATCTCATCGTAATTTCATAATTTTGACGTCCGAAAAAAAATTCAATGTTTTAGTATCTAACAATTTTATTCTTAACAATTTAATGAAAATTTTCAAGTTTGGAGGCGCATCTGTGAAAGATGCTGAGAGTGTAAAAAATGTATCTATGGTTCTTAGCAGCCAGGGTTTTGAAAAATGTCTACTTGTAATTTCAGCAATGGGTAAAACCACAAATGAGCTGGAAAAAGTAGTAGAACTGTATTTCAAAAAAGACAACTATCAAACTGAAATAGAGAATATAAAACAGAAACACATTGAAATAGCTAAGGGGCTTTTCTCGGAAGACCATGCAGTTTTTGCAGAGATTAATTTGTTTTTTGATGATATTGTTTCTTTTTTAAGAAGAAATAAATCTCCCAATTATAATTTTGTCTACGACCAGGTTGTAAGTTGCGGAGAAATGATTTCTACTAAAATTGTAAGCGAATATCTAAATGAAATACAATTTACCAATCAATGGCTTGATGCAAGAGACTATATCAAAACAGATGATTCTTACAGAGACGGTATTGTCAACTGGCAAAAAACTGAAGAGTTTATTTCAAATTTAAACCCTGCCATTTGCTATGTAACTCAAGGTTTTATCGGTTCTGATGACAATAATTTTACAGTAACCTTAGGAAGGGAAGGTTCTGATTACTCAGGAGCAATTTTTGCATATTGCCTTAATGCAACCGCGATGACCATCTGGAAAGACGTTCCGGGAGTAATGACAGGAGACCCAAGAATCTTTAAAGATGTAACGCTTTTATCTAACATATCTTACGAAGAAGCGATAGAAATGGCGTATTTTGGAGCGAGCGTTATTCACCCAAAAACATTACAACCCCTTCAGCAAAAAAACATTCCTTTCTATGTAAAATCTTTTGTAGACCCTACAAAAGACGGAACCAAAGTAGGTGCTTCGGAAAAAAACCAAAGCGAAGAATCTTATATTTTAAAAAACGACCAAACGTTGCTTAAAATTTCTACAAGAGATTTCTCTTTTATTGCAGAAGATCACATGAGTTTAATTTTCAACAATTTAGCTAAATACAAAATCAAAGTTTCTTTGATGCAAAATTCTGCAATCTCTTTGGCGTTGTGTCTTGAGGATAAATTTCTTAAAATAGAGGAGCTTAATAATGAGCTTCAGAAAATTTTTAAAACAGATGTCATAAAAAATGTATCTTTATTTACTGTAAGAAATGCAAAAATGGAGAACATCGACAAATTTTACCAAGAAAAAAGTGTATTATTGGAACAGATTTCTAAGAATACACTTCAAATGGTAACACTATAAATAAATTCGGACTAAACACACATGAGCTTAATATCGAAAAATGATTTAATCAAGGCTTCAGGCTTGCATAAAATAGGATTTCTAAAGAATCCTGTAGCATCTGCTGTAATGAGCATTGCAAAAATAAATGAAGTCAACAGACTTTATGATAAGCTGAAAGACAAAGAGGGTAAAGATTTTTTCGACTCTTTCGTTAGAGAAAGAAACTTGAGCTACGTTGCTTTTGAAGAAGACTTAGCAAAAATACCTAAAACAGGACCTTTTATATTGGTTTCTAACCATCCTCTTGGTGCTATCGACGGAATTTTGATGTGCAAAATTCTTTCAGAAGTTCGCCCGGATTTCAAAGTGATGGGGAATTTTCTTTTAGAAAAGATAAAACCCATGGAACCTTTTGTGATTGCCGTAAATCCTTTTGAAGGAAGAAAGGAGGTCAGAAACAGCTCAACTGGAATGCGCGAAACTCTGAAACATCTTGAAAACGGAGGTTGCGTAGGAATTTTTCCTGCGGGAGAAGTTTCAAATAAAAACAATCCTTACGGAGAAATTCTAGACAGAGAATGGGAAAAACCGGCATTAAAGCTGATAAAAATGGCAAAAGTACCAGTTGTTCCTATGTATTTTCATGCTAAAAACAGTACTCTTTTTTATCAGGTAGCCAAGATTCATCCTAATTTACAAACCATTATGCTTCCTGCGGAAATGATGAATGACCGCGAAAAACCAATCCGCATCAGAATAGGAAAACCTATTACGGTAAAGGTGATGGATGAGATGGAAAATATTGAGGAACTGGGAGAATTTTTGAAACGTAAGGTTTATATGATGAAATCTTATTATGAAAAAAGAAAATCTCTAGCTCAAGCTATTAATCTTAAAAATTTATATGTAAAATTTCCTTTATTAAGAGAGGAAAACATTGTTCAGAACATCATTGACGAAACTCCGAAGGAAGATATCATAAAAGACATCTCTAAGCTTCGTGGAACCGATAAAATGCTATTTAGTAACGGTAATTACGAAATTTATTTTACACCTTACGAAGAAATCCCTTCGGTAATGAGGGAAATTGGAAGACAAAGAGAGCTTACTTTCCGTGCCGTGGGTGAAGGAAGTAATCTGCCTTTTGACCTTGATGAATACGACAAACATTATCATCACTTATTTCTGTGGGACAATGCCGCAGAAAAATTAGCCGGTGCTTACAGAATGGCTCTAGGGAAAGATGTGATGAAAAAATTTGGAATTAAAGGCTTTTATACGAGTTCTCTTTTTGAATTTGAACAAGACATTCATCCGTTTTTCAAAAAAGTAATTGAGATGGGTCGTGCTTATATCTGTGAAGAATATCAGCAGAAACCTCTTCCCTTATTCCTTTTATGGCGTGGAATTGTACATGTTTGCTTAAGAAACCCGGATCATAAGTTCCTGATGGGAGGTGTAAGTATATCTAATAAATTTTCAGAATTTTCTAAATCTTTGATGATTGAGTTTATGCGATCCAATTATTACGATTCTGCTGTAGCTCAATACATTACCCCACGTAATGATTTTAAAGTAAAGCTCAGAGATCGTGATAAACATCTTTTTCTGGATGAAATGGAATCTGATTTAAACAAATTAGATAAAATAATCGATGACCTTGAACCAGAGTTGAGAATGCCTGTTTTGATAAAAAAATACATCAAGCAAAATGCGAAAGTTATTGCCTTTAATGTAGATCCTAACTTTAATGATGCCATTGACGGATTGATGTATATCAGAATTAGCGATCTTCCCGAAAGTACGATTAAGCCTGTTTTAGAAGAAATGAGTGAGCAAATAAGAAAAGAGCAAGAAAATAATCAAACTGATAATCAGTAGGTTTTAATTTATTAGCAAAAAAGTTCGATTAATACTTGCTTCATATGCGAAAACTTCCTACTTTTGCATCACTTTAAAACAACGAAGTAAATCATACAATCATATAATGGTTTCTTAGCTCAGTTGGTAGAGCAATGGATTGAAAATCCATGTGTCCCTGGTTCGATTCCTGGAGAAACCACAAAACCACCTTTTACAGGTGGTTTTTTGGTTTTACAAAAGTTTCGCTATTCATATAAAATCAAAATTAAGTATCTTCGCTTTTTTAAATTTATAATTAAAATGAAAAAGATTATCTCCGGATTATTTATTTTTATCACTATTTTTATTTTAGCTCAAGACGAAATTAAATTTCAGGACATCCCTTTCAAGGATCTTGTTGCTAAGGCAAAAAAGGAAAATAAACTTGTATTCATCGATGCATACGCCTCTTGGTGCGGACCATGTAAAATGATGGAAAAAAATATTTTCACCAAAAAATCTGTCGGTGATTTTTACAATAAAAACTTTGTAAATGCTAGAATCGACATGGAAAAAGGTGAGGGACGAGAAATTGCTCAAAAATTCGGCGTACGCTCTTACCCTACCTACTTGTTTTTGAATGGTGATGGCGAATTGGTTTCGCAGAACTATGGCTATATGGAAGAAGGTTTATTTTTGGCAATGGCACAAGAAATAAACTCTCCAAATAACAAAAAAGGTTCTTTGAAAGAACGTTTTGCTAACGGAGAAAAAGACAAAGATTTTTTGATTAATATCATGAAACTCAATTCAAGTTCAGATTATGAATTTGCTAAAAAAGCTTCCGAGAGATATTTTGAAAACAAAAAAAGCAACGAAGAGTTCACAAAAGATGATGCCGGGCTTTTATTTTACTTTCTGAAATCCTCAGAAGACTCAAATTACAAAACTTTTGTTGCAAGAAAAACTGAGATTTTAAAGTTTTTACCTGAAGAAAATTATAATGAATTCAACAACCAACTTGTACTAGGTAAAGTGGTTGAAGAATCTATTGATGATAAAAATAAAAAAATCAATGATGTTTATTTTCTGAAAATTGCAGAACCATTAGTAGGGAAAGAAGCTGCTATGGCAAAACTTAATCAGACCAAACTGGCATACTACGAACAAAATGCTAATTTCCTGGAATACGAAAAAGCGGCTCTAGATTACTATAAACACTCAGATGCATTTGAACCGAATGAGCTATTAAAAGCAGCTTGGATATTCTCAGACCATATCAAGACAACATCTTCTTTAAAGAAAGCCGCAGAATGGGCTGAAAAATCTGTTATGCGTAATGAAACATCAGAGAACACCTATATTTTAGCTAAAATTTATTTTAATTTAGGAAATAAAGATCAAGCTAAAAACTTTGCCGAAATGTCTAAAAACATTGCAGATCAATCTGGTAAAGATGCCAGTTTAGCCCAGACATTATTAAATCAAATTAAATAAAAATTACATTTTGACGTACAAAATTTTTATCGCAGTTTTAGGTATATTTTCAGGAATGAATATTAATGCACAGGAGAATCAGAAGCAAGAAATTAACCAAGAATCTGAGAAAAAACTTTATGTAAAAGGAAATGCATTACTCATTCCTATTGGCATAATCAATGCAGGATTAGAATACCAGCTCAATAATAAATTTACTTTTCAAGGTGATGTTTTGGTATCTCCCTGGAAGTCATTTTTCGGTCATGAGTTACAATATTACTCAGCATCAATAGAGGGAAGATACTATTTCAACGAAACATTTGATGGATGGTATTTAGGTGCAAATATCGGAGTATCATCTTTTGTATTGCAAAAATTTAATTACTGGAATGATGATCCATATCCAAGTAAAAATGAAGAAAATGTAATTTTCACAAAATCAAATCTTTATCAAAAAGGATATTCATTTTTAGCCGGAATTACTGCAGGCTACCAATTCAAATTATCCGATAATTGGAGAATAGATTTATATGGTACAATAGGAACTTCACAGAGTTTTTACAAAGGGCATGATAGAGTATCAGGAAAAAGATATGATGAAAAAACTCATGGCTATAACAGAAGCGGTGAAATAATGCCTTACAGAGGAGGTGTAATGATTTCTTATAGATTAAAATAATATTAAAACAACATGAAACTACTCGGAAGAAACCACATCATCATATCCATCATTACTTTTACGATACTTTTTCTAATGAATTATCTAGGGAATGAAGAAGCTGATAAAATGGAACGTGCGTTAATGACTGCTTTCGCAGGTGTTATTGGCTTATCAATCGGACTTTTTATTCTGAATAAAGGAAAGAACGATAAGAATCCGCCGCAGAACTTTGATTAGTTCTTTAATCATCCGTTGTAAATTTGCCACCCATGTGAAAACATTAAAAAATATTGAAATAAAAGCAAAATACAATTGATTGATAATCAAATGAAAAATTAAAAAGGCCAATTAAATTAGTATAAAATCATATTTAATTAGGCTAAAAACTTGCACTACATTAAAAAAAAACATATTTTTGCACCCAGTTAAAACAACGAAGTCAATCACACTCAAGATACAATGGTTTCTTAGCTCAGTTGGTAGAGCAATGGATTGAAAATCCATGTGTCCCTGGTTCGATTCCTGGAGAAACCACAAGAAATTAAACAATTTCTTACAAACCCCTCAAATTTTATTATTTGAGGGGTTATTTTTTGAAGCTACACTAAAAATTAACAAATTCTATCAAATTGAAGATGATCTTTTCGGTCACCTGAGCCTGTACTTTTTAGACAATCAAATTCCTTTCAAAACCGATCTATAAAAGTAATTCGAAAATCTTGACCCGTAGCTCATCAAAAAAAATTAGCTACAATTTCTTGGGATCAGTCTCAAAAGTTGGGGACTAAGCAAAAAGTTTGGATAATCTGAATAGAAAAAAAGACTTATCTCGTACGCCTCTAAGTTG
>NZ_LELA01000073.1 GCF_001677955.1 Chryseobacterium sp. BGARF1 | reverse complement strand
GTAGAAATAATTTAAGTAGTTCCGAATCATTTAACATACTACAAAAATATCATTTATTATTTTGCTCCCCAACTTTTGAGACTGAGCCGAATAATATCATCATCAAAAACAAGGGCCATCTTAAATAATACGTGATTAAATGGTTAAGAACAAACGATAAAATAATTTTGCTAAAAACCAATATAAGAAGTATAAAAAGCAAATTCATCTTTCTAACTATTGTCTTTTTATTATTTACAATAATCATAAAAATCAATTAAAAAATAGTTTGGTAAAATTGAATGTTTTCATTTTGAACTGTTATTATAATAACCTTAAATATCATGATGCAATAATAGCAAACGTAAAGCTCCCAAAAATTATAAGTATTATCTATAATGATGAATATTCTATGAATTCTACAGTACAAACAACCCAATAATCCACTAACAACAAGCATCTTAAGTTCGTATCAATAGATTTGTGTATTTTCTTAATTATCAGAAATATGAAGTTAATAGTCTATTAAAAACCTTTCACTACTTTCCTAATTTATCTGATGAAAAAAGTATCCATCCCAATTTCTGCGACGGATTACTTTTTTACCACAAATTAATTAACAATTAATCATATTTTTCACCTTGAATTGCAGTAAATTGCCTTTAAAATTGTGCGGTTTTTTAGAGTAAATATATTCTCATTACGCAGGATGAGATTGTAGAATTTGAATATTCTCTAAATCCTGATTGCGTTTTTTGATGAAATCTATTGGGCGAATTCCATTTATTTCCTGAAAAAGATTTGAAAAATTTGTTCTCGAAGCGATTCCACATTTTTCTGCTAATGTCTCAATTTTGTAGCTTAGATAAACCTTATCATTATACAACTTATTGGTAATATAATTGATACGAAGTTCACTTAGATATCTATTAAAATTCACTTCTTTATATTCGTTGATTACCTGCG
The DNA here is from genome assembly GCF_001677955.1 of Chryseobacterium sp. BGARF1. GTDB lineage: Bacteria > Bacteroidota > Bacteroidia > Flavobacteriales > Weeksellaceae > Chryseobacterium. Next base: position 146,106 of record NZ_LELA01000073.1, on the reverse strand, counting down.
AGAGATAATTGGAATTTGTATTAAATTTTATTGCCAACTTATTGAGCGTTAATCCGTTTTCTATAAATTCGGATTTTTTCTCAAAATTATCCAATTTTAAAAGTAAATCGTTAATTATTACATCACTTAATCCCGATTTTTCTTCCCCATTTGGTTTTACTTTAATTTCCTCTGTAATGATTTCTGCAGAAGATTTATTAAGAATCTTTTCTTCTAAAATTTTATAATTTGCTTTAATTTTTTTCTCATTCCTATATTTTATCATTAAAGCAAACGTAAGGGCTATTAATAAAATAATTAAACCCACAATAATCCAAATACCCCAAGAAGTTGCTTTTTCTAACCTTTCTTTTTCTTCGGTTAAAGCTTCTGTATCATATTTTTTATGAATTGTTGATGCGAGGTAAGAAAAGTCTTTTGATATCACACTATCAGCCTTCAATAGTTGTTTGGTGTAATACAGTTCTTTTTTGAGCTCATTATCTTTTTTATAGTAGTTAATCAACAACTCATAATTTTCACGAAGTTCTGGGAGTATAAAGTTATGTTTTTGAAAAATGGAGTCTACCTTATTAAAATGTAGAATTGCATTTGGATAATCTTTAAGAGCTAAATATGATTTACCTATATAAAAATATACGACCGTTGCCCAGGCAAAATCATTAATATTGGTAATTGGCTTTATTGATTCATGAAGCAAAGCCAATGAAACTTTATATTTTTTTTTATGATATTCATTAATACCCTTTTCTTTTAGAAAATAACCGTATTCCTGTTGGTAATCTTTATTGTTTTTAGTATGTTGAAATCCTATACCTAGAAGAGAATCTACCGCTTTATAGTTATTTAATTTTCTATAAGCTACAGTCATCTGATGAAGACTATTGTAATAACCTCTTTTATTATTAAATACAATATTGGGATGAACTTGTTCCGTAGATTTTAATTGAAAGTGGGCTTGTGTTTTTTTAAAATGAATTAAGGCTTCCTGGTTATATCCTAAATAACTTTTCACCACTCCCATATGATAAAGAATAGCATTTTTTAAGAAATCATCCTGTGAGCTTTTAGAGTACTCATATGCTTTTAAATATTCTTGCAAGGCAGGTTGATACTTTTTATAATTAAAATAGTAGACCACTCCCTTTCTTAAGTAAGCGTCACTTATCAAATCTGTATTACTAGATAATTTGGCGGCAAAAATAGTACTGTCGGCGTATTTCAATTTGGCATCTGCAGAAGAAGAATAAAATATGGCATCATTATATCCTTCTACCAAATGTGGGTAATCTTTTTCTTTTTTAGCCAACGAAATATACCCTTTCAAAAACCGGAAAGCAGTAATGTCATTTTCAGAATAATTTTCGTATTTCTTCTTTATTTTATAGAAATCACTATACGATTCTTGTTGTGAATAGAAAATGTTAAAAATAAATAAAAGCAGAATAAAGTAAAACCTGTTCAAAAATTCGGATTAAAAGATGAAATATTTATCCTATAAAAGTAACTAAAATCTAATTAAAATAATAAGAAAACTACACTTTAACATCATAAAATTCGAATTATTAATATACACATTCAAATTAATGATAATCAATAGTTTAACATTGAGCTAATTCATTAATTAGCACGTGCTGATTCTACAATAAGTACTACAAAGGTTTTCGTAAGCGGGCAAAGCGGTCTAAATTCGAAGTCTGAATTCAAAGATAAAACCGGCCGGGATAACCTTTCAAAACAATGTAGAAAAATGAAAACGCTTATCTCAATATTTTTAGTTTTAACCATATTAATATCATCAATATCCTGTAGGGTTCAAGATGATGATTTTGAAACAAATGAAATTGTAAGTAGTACAGAATTACAATTAGCTAGCAAAAAAAACAATGACACTGCTACAGCCAAATTCATTAATGACCTAGGAGACCCTCCCCCAAAAAACGGAACACAATGGAGAATAAAAAAATAAAACCATAACCATAAAAACTTCAATTACAAAAGCAGCCAAATTTTAAAAACGAGTTTCTCACGTTTGGTTGCTTTTTCACATTTTTTAATTTGAAGAATCAGCTATGCACAAAAAAAATATCCAAATAATCTTTAATCAATAATAACACACCAAAAAACATAGTCTATAAAACCATTAATCAAAAACACTGAAGCTGATAGTTTTTACACCATAAAGCCTCTTTAAATTTTAAAAAAAGAGCTTGTATAACTGAGGTATTTACCCAAAGCTGAGAATGAACTGACTTTACAAATTAACTCGCTCGACTATGAGCAAAAAAAATGTAAAAATCAGCAATAACAAAGAAAAACACAACATCAATATCATTCTCAGCCCATGGGTAAAATAAAGTAAAGAGGGTGTTATAAAAAACATTTCATCCATAATAACACAACAAGGGGCTTGTATTTAAATTCTAGGTAAATTTTCATTTCTACAAAGCCCAAATAATAAAAGCTGTAATAATTAAATTACAGCTTTTATATTTTCGACGAAATTCTTTTTTAGAAAATCCTAAACTAAGATTACTACAAATTTCGTATGTTTTGATTTACTTTTTTCTACCCTACCCTATCATCTCATAAGAAACCTGAATCGATCAATATTTTTAAGCGCAATACCTGTTCCGCGAACTACCGCTCTTAATGGATCTTCAGCTACAAAAACTGGCAATCCTGTCTTTCTATGAATTCTGTCTGCTAAGCCATTAAGTAAAGCTCCGCCTCCTGCAAGAAAAATTCCTGTTTTATAAATATCTGTGGCAAGTTCTGGTGGCGTAATCGAAAGCGTTTCTAATATAGCGTCTTCAATTCGTATCAGAGATTTATCTAAGGCTTTAAAAATCTCCTTATAATTGACGATGATTTCTTTTGGCTTACCTGTTAAAAGATCTTTTCCCTGTACAGAAATATCATCTAAAGGAAAATCTAATTCTTCCAATGCAGAACCAATCTCTATTTTTATTTTCTCAGCAGTTCTTTCACCAATGTCTAGATTGTGCTTTGTTCTGATAAAATAAGAAATATCATTATTAAAAACATCACCTGCTAATTTCAAGGATCTATCGCAGACAATTCCTCCCAATGCGATTACAGCTATTTCGGTCGTTCCACCACCAATATCAACAATCATATTTCCTTCCGGACTTTCCACATCAATACCCGCTCCAATCGCCGCAGCCATTGGCTCATATACCATAATAATCTCTTTGGCATTGACTTTCTGCGCAGAATCTCTAACTGCTCTTCTTTCTACCTCGGTGATTCCCGAAGGGATGCATATAACGATTCTAAGTGCAGGCTGAAAAAACCGGCCCTTGATCTGAGAGATCTGTTTAATAAACTCTTTGATCAAATGCTCAGAAGCGTGAAAATCTGCGATAACACCATCTTTCAATGGTCTGATAACTCTTATATCCTCATGGGTCTTACCCTGCATGAGTTTGGCTTCTTGTCCTACAGCAATTGCTTTTCCGGTCAAGCGGTCTATAGCAACAATAGAAGGTTGATCAATAACAATTTTATCTTGGTATATAATTAGGGTATTAGCCGTTCCTAGATCCATGGCAATCTCTGCCGTAAACATATCAAATATCCCCATTCTTACATTAATTTATAGGGCATAAAAATACGGCTATTCCTGATATTTATAGCTAAAATAAACTACTTAAGAAGTTAAACATACGTTAAAATTACAGATGTAGAACCCCTTAAAATTCATTTTCAAAAAAATAACCTTATTATAAGAGCCAAATTGAATTTTATTATTCTAAATTTTTTATAAATATTCAGCTTTATAACATTCTTATTGATTGTATAGATTATTCGTTCTAAATATTTTATCTTGGTATTTAAGACCTGTAATCACAAAAAACATTTAAAATGAATCTACAAGCTGAACAATTTTTTGAGAAAGCAAAAAAATGGAAAGAAGAATTCTATTTGTTGCGTGAAATCGTTACTGAAAATGATTCTCTGGAAGAAGATTATAAATGGATGCACCCTTGCTACACATTAGAAGGAAAAAATGTGGTCCTCATTCACGGTTTTAAAGAATATTTTGCCTTACTTTTTCATAAAGGGGCATTGATGAAAGACCCTGATCACATTTTAATTCAACAGACTGAAAATGTACAATCGGCAAGACAAATCAGATTTAAAAATATTGATGAAGTAGAAAAACAGCGAGCAATTATCAAAAAATATATTCAGGAAGCTGTTAAAATAGAACAATTTGGGCTGAAAGTAGAACTGAAAAAGGCTTCGGAATATCCTGTTCCTGAAGAATTCCAACGAGCTTTGGATGAAGATAAGGCTTTAAACGAATCATTTTATACATTAAGTCCTGGAAGACAAAAAGGATATCTGTTCTATTTTAATCAGGCGAAGCAATCGAAAACCCGCGAAACAAGAATTGAAAAATATTACCAAAATATTCTCGATGGAAAAGGAATTGATTATTAATTCAACTTTAAACTAATCTCACAGATCTTGATAATTAAGATCTGCTAAATCTCAATAATCTGCGAGAATTATATTTTTAAAAATTAAAAGAGGAGTTTCCATTTTAGAAACTCCTCTTTTTGTTGAAATAAAGAATCATTGTTATTTTTCCTTTAAATCTTTACTTATTTGGTTTTCAGCATTTTTAGCTTTCTGCTCTTGAGCTTCTTTTTCTTTTCGCTGCTGCCTTTTTGTTTTTTTCTCGGCACGTCTTTCTTCACGAATTACTTTATTTGATTTTTCATTGTACAAAGCATCAACTATTCCCTGTCCTTTTTTACTGAATATTTTCACCTGAGGTTTTTCGTGAGTTCCCGTGACAACAATCGGGAAACCAATCAGTCCTCCCGGAAGAATTCCGACGCGAACTCTCAAATCAAGCAAGCCGTTGAAGCTCGTTGTTCCGCTGATTGTAGGTCTTAAAATAGAAACTTTAAAAGTAAATTTATCAACGTGAATAAGATTATTTTTAATGTGAGTCTCAATATTTACCCCTTTCATATCAGGATTATTGAAAGCTTTTGCACCAATATTATCACCAACTTCAGAAAGCATTTTAAGATTTTTCACTTCGACATCACGAAGGTTGACCACTCCTCCACCTTCTAAAGACGGATAAATTGGGGTCATATTTTTATCAAAATCACCTTTTAATTTATAATCTAAAGAAACAATTCCTTTTACATTTTTGGCTGCTGTCGCCATTTCACGAACCATATCAATTTCATTATAAGCTCTTTGAACATCAAAATCCAAAACATTCAAAGCAATATCATAATTCGCCGTCAATGGAGATTCATCTTGATAACGGGCATCAATTTTCATTCTGCTTCCCACAACATCAAATGAAGTGTTTTTAAGAAAAACTTCGCCTTTATTGACCGAAGCCAAACCGAAAAGATTATTAAGATTCAACCCTTTAAACTCAACATTTTTCGCATCTGCTTCCAACGAAACATCTAAGTTTTTTGGAATGATCACAACGCCGCTGCTTTTTGGGTTTTCAACTTTTGCATAATCAACTTCTATTGATTTTTTTGAATTATCACCGTCTTTCAAAGCCATAAATTCATCAATGAGAATGTATCGTGATTTTAGTTTAAACTTCCCATGAAGCGTGCCTTTTCTTTCAATAAAATAATTGATGGTGTTTAAAAGATAACCGTTCAAAGCAAAATCTGACTTTCCATAATTCGCAAAAAACTTTCTAAACCACATTTTTTCATTCTCAAATTCAAAGTTTCCTTCTTTAATGTAAAACGATTTCGGAAGATATTCTGTCGTAGCTTTTATATTTTTTAAAATTAAATTTCCGCGATTGTCTAATCTGCTGTACTGGCCTGTTGTTGCATAACTTTGTCGGCCATTCAGAGACAAATCTGCCATAATTAAACCGCTTACATCTAAACCTTTTTGGGCAAAAACTTTATAAATTCGCCCTACATTCAAAGTACCTTTTGCACGAACTTTATACAGAACATCTTCAAAATTCTGCAGATCTGCTTTTACAAAAACAGGATTTCCTTCAAAATCAAATTTAAAAGGATCTAATTTTACCCCTAAACTTTTGAAAGTTCCATCTGTATTGATAATATTTGCAACAATATTGATATTCTGGATCGGATTTGGATAATATTTTGTTTTCAGCCAACCATTTTTAAGATTAAGATAACCGTTGGTTTTTGGGAATAATTTTTTATCTAAACTGAAAATCCCATTAGCTTTGATATTGGTGTCCATTAAACCTCTTGCATCGATATCTTTTAAACCTAAAGCCTGGCTCAAAGTCTGCAAATTAACTGCGCCTTTTACATCCGCATTGATTAGCATTTGATCTAAACCTTTTGTTTTTACAACCGCTTTAAAATTATTGTTTGGTCCAAGATCGAAGCTTAAGTTTTTCAAATCAAGTCCTAATTGTTCCGTATTTAAATCTGGCAGATCTACATTAAGATCCATATTAAAATTATTCATAGGAACCGGGGCTTTTCCATTAGAAACGAATCCATCTTGTACCATCAATCGTGCTTTCAATCTTGGTTTTTGATCTTGCGGCTCACTAAATCTGCCTTTCAGACTAAAAAACAAATCACTTTTTCCTTCAATTTTGGTGTCTTTTGCCCAGTCTAAATATTGAGGCGGAAGTACAGAAATCATATCACGGATTGTGGTTTTCTCAGATGCGGCATTGATATCGAGATTGTAACCATCTTTTAGAATACTTACAAAACCTGTAAATTTTAAAGGAAGTTCATTAATTCTCAACTCATTTTTTCTCAACACAAAAGTCAACGCATTGGTATTAATCCTGGTAATTAGATCTGCATGTAAAGTTTTTTGTTTGGCGTAATAAATTCTGTTTAAACTGAAATCTAATTTGTTAATATCAAGGTCTGTAGTAAGGTCGAAAATATCTTCACTTAATCCTCCTTTTCCTGTATAATTCAATCCTTTTGCATCAACCAAAACTCTTGCTGCGTGATCGTTATATTTAATATTCCAGTTTCTTAATTTAATCAGATCTAGCTTTATGGAAGCTCCTGTACTTGTTGTATCTTTTGATTTTTCTGACGGTTTTGAAACATATACATTATAGTTTGCCTCACCTTTTGTGTTAACGAAAACGTTGGCATAAGCGTCTGTAACATAAATCTCATCGATTTTCACTTCTCCGTCAAAGATTAGATTTTTAAGATTAATTCCGACTGCCACTTCTTTTGCAGCAAGCAAAGTATCATTCTGAAAAGGCTTTGAACCTTTCAATAAAAAATCATCAACAGAAACCGTCAATGAAGGAAAATGTCTGAAAAAAGTAAGATGTGTTTTTTTATAATCAAGTTCACCTGCAAGATGCTTATTGGCAAATAATTTTACCTGCTCAGAAACTTTTCCCGGAAATAAAATCGGAATGGTGAACATCAAAAAAAGAATGGAGGCGATTGAAATCCCTATCCATTTCAGAATTTTTAGAATTATATTTTTAAACCTATGCATGGTTAAATTATTTTGTGATTATACGTGCGAATTCTACAATAATATTTGATTATTATCTAAAATCGAGCCATTGAAAACCTTTTATAGTTTATAAAATGCTTTATATTTCTAGAAAAGATTCGTCATTTATATTCGTTGATGTAATATTTTGATGATTATGGTTGTTAATGAGAATATAAGCCACACACTAATGACTAAATATCAAATCTTTTTATTATTTATTTTCAATTTTGTATTTTTTTCTGCGCAGCAAAAATTTAATATTAACGGAACTATTTCAAATAGCAATAGCACTAATTTGAATACACCGATAGAGATCTATTTGTATGACAACGAAAATCAACTTATTAAAACCACTGTTACACGAGAAGCTAAGTTTGAGTTTAATGACTTGAAATCAAATACCTATTATCTTCAGGTCTCTTCTGGTGAAACGATGCAAAAAGAAAAACCATTCTTACTGAATCGCGATGAAAATTTCAATATCATTTATCAGCCAAAAATAAAAGAGATTGAAGCGGTTACGATCGTCCGTGAGAAGAAAAAATTCACCGTAGAAAACGGAAATATCACATTAGATATCACAGATTCGCCTTTAAATAAAGTAGCAAGTTCTTCAGAATTATTAGCCAAATTACCTTTTGTTACGTTGGATGCCAATGGCGAAGGCATTTCAGTTATAGGTAAAGGAAATCCTTTATTGTATGTTGACAATCAGCGGGTAGATTTTTCTACTTTGTCTGGAATTTCAGTGGAAGATATAAGATCTGTTGAGATCATTAGAAACCCTTCGGTAAAATATGAATCTGAAGGTAAAGCGGTGATTAAGATCAATTTAAAAAAGAGCAAAAGAGATGGTTCTAAATTCTCAATATCTGAAACAGCAACATTTCAAAAACGATTTAATAATTATTTGAATGCCAATTTTCAGCAGAAGAAAAATAAAACAGAATGGAAAATGAATGCGGCCTTCAATGCGCTTCAACATTGGGAAAGCAATGGTTACAATTACGCCGTTCCAAGCAAAAATATTTCCTCAGATTATACCATTGTTTCTACAACCGACCGGCCTCAAACTATTTTTGGAGCCAGTTTGTATCAGGAATTAAATGATGACGGAGATTATCTTACTTTGTCTTTCAACAGTAATTTTCGTCCGGATAAAGGTGATAACAACACCAATACAAAATATTCTGAGAACGGAATCACTTCAAATATCTTAACCTTGAATCATCAAGACAGCAAAAGAGCTTCTATTAACTCAATTTTCAATTATAATAAGAAATTAGCAGACTGGGATGCTAATATTTTCACAGGATTTCAATACACCAGAGAAAGCCGCAACGTAGATTATGAATTTCTTAATAATATTGATGATTCTGGATATGAGTTTAGCCAGTTCCGAAGACAATTGTATGCAGGAGATGTCTATTCCGGAAGAATTGATTTTGAAAAAAAGCTTAATGAAAATTATAAATTAGAATTGGGGACGAGCTTTACAAAAGCAGAAACTACTACTGATAATGTTACCAATTACGCTGTTGTAAAGACATCCGAATTTTTTAATTACCTTTTTAAAGAAAGCAATACCGGATCTTATTTGAACATAAGTACAGAAAAGAACAGATGGAACCTTAAAGCCGGGATCCGTATGGAAACCACTTCTGCCAAAGGATTTGATAATATCTTAAAAGATACTACTCTATCCCGAAATGCCGTTGACTGGTTTCCCAATGCGGAAATTTCTTTTCAGCAAAATAAAGACTATGTTTATACCTTAAACTTCAGGAAAACAATCTCAAGACCCGGTTATGGCAATCTTTCTTCAGGAGGATTATACGGAAGTCCGTACATAGAATATGCAGGAAATCCTAATTTAATTCCTACGTACACCAATACGCTTTCCTTTAATGCAAATTTAAAAAAATGGTCTTTGAATGCCTCAATTTACACCAGCAAAGACCCAATGGGTTATACTTTGGTTTATAATGATTTAAAAAACGTTTCTACATTTTCATTAATCAATTTTGAAAAAGAAACTGGGGCAAGTCTGGGTCTAGATGTTCCTTTTGAATGGAAGATTTGGTCTTCACAAAACAGCATGTCTGTCAATTATGGTAAAACAGAAGACAGCTTAGCGGTCATTAAAAGATCTACCCCTTATCTATATATTTACACCAACAATACTTTAAAGATCGCTAAAAACTTTTCGTTATTGGTGGATGGTTCTTACATCACCAAACGTACAGAAGGTTTATATGAAAATAATGCCGTTTGTGTTGTCAATTTCGGGATTACAAAGTCTCTGTCTGATTTTGATTTTACATTCAGATATAATGATCTTTTTAAGCAGATGAATTATATTCAAAGCATGACGTATGGTAAAATTATTTCTACCGGGAATTTTTATGGGAATACCCCAACCGTATCATTGGCTGTAAAATATAATTTTGGAAGGCTTGAAAAATCGAGCTACAAAGAAAATAAAGTAAATGAAACTTCAGACAGGTTGTAAAGAGTCTCAATAAAAAAGGTTTATCTGCGCATCAATACACAGATAAACCTTTTAAGTAATTTCAGGAAAATAATTATTTCAGATTTGTTTTAAAGAAATTTTCCAGTTTATCAAACGGAATAACATCTACTTTGTCATACAAATCAACGTGCACCGCATTGGGAATAATCATTAGCTCTTTTGGCTCAGCTGCAGATTTGTAAATATCTTTACTCATATATTTAGAATGCGCATTTTCTCCAGCAATTAACAGTATTGGTCGAGGCGAAATTTCTTTAATATAACTTAACATCACCGAATTAGCAAAAGATAAAGAATTGGTTGTCGTCCAACCTTTATTTGAATTTAATGAACGTTCGTGATAACCTCTTGGTGTTTTATAATAATCAAAATAGTCTTTTACAAATTGTGGTTCATCCCCTTTTATTTTATCTGGTAAATGAGTTGTTGGGTAAGCAGGAAAACCATTTTCGGCATCTTTCCAACGTTGTTGGCTCATTTGCTCTAAAGCTTTTGTACGCTCATCTCCTGTCATTTTATCATAATAACCTTTCGCAGTTACTCTTGAGATATCATATGCACTCGTTGTTGCAACCGCCTTCACTCTTTTGTCAACAGCAGTTACATTCAGAGCAAAGCTTCCGAATCCACAAATTCCAATAATACCAATCTTGTTTCTATCCACATTTTTTTGAAGACCTAAAAAATCTACAGCTGCACTAAAGTCTTCGGTACTCAAATCTGGGGAGGCAATATTTCTTGGCTCACCACTACTTTCTCCTGTATAAGATGGGTCAAAAGCGATGACTGCAAAACCTCTTTCTGCCATTTGATTCGCGTATAAACCTGATGATTGCTCTTTTACCGCACCAAAAGGACCACTGATTGCCAATGCTGCTAATTTTTCATTTCCCACATTTTTTGGAAGATACAAATCTCCACTCAAAGTAATTCCGTATCGGTTTTTGAAAGTTACAGCGGTTCTGATTACGTTATTGCTAAGTTTGAATGTATAATGTTCTGTCGTATTCATTTTCTTTGAATTTTTATCAGATGATTTTTGCTTAGTTTGAGCCGAAAATTGACTTAAAGACAATATTGCTGCAGTAAAGATTAAAGTAAGTTTCTTCATTTTATTTTTCTTTATTAGCTTCATTAAATTCATCATCTGTAACAGGTTTTAACCACGTTACCTGTACATCTTCTTTAAAGTTGGTAATGGCAATATGGGTCATCGATGTTTTAGCTGATGCACCGTGCCAATGCTCAACATTTTCAGGAATATTTATAACGTCTCCTTTTTTGATGATTTGTGCCTGTTTCTCTTTTTCCTGATAAAAGCCGGAACCTTCCGTCACAATCAAAACCTGACCTTTCGGATGTGTATGCCAATTGGTTCTCGCTCCAATTTCAAACGTTACTGCGCCTGCAGAAAATTCATTATTTTTATCTTTACTTACCAAAGGTGATAAAAATGCATTTCCGGTAAACCATTCTTTGGGTAATTGGTCGCCTTTCGGAAAAAGTGCTGTGGTATTTTCTTGATTCATTTTTTCTTGATTTTTGTTATTACACGAGGCTATTGTTATCACTATGAATGCAGATAGCAATAATATTTTATGATTAAATTTAAATAATTTCATTCTCAATTTTTTTAATGATTTTTGCAGGAATTCCACCAACAACCACATTGTCTGGAACATCTTTGGAAACCACGGCTCCGGCCGCAATTACAGCATTCTCACCAATTGTAACTCCTGGTAAAATGGTAGCATTTGCGCCAATCCACGCATTTTTTTTAATGTGAATAGGCTTGCCAATTAGTCCGTTTCTTAATTTCGGATTTAATGGATGATTTTCAGTAATAAGACTCACTTTCGGACCTATCAATACATTATCTTCAATCGTTATTCCGCCTAGTGCAAGAAAAGTACAGTCGAAATTGATGAATACATTTTTACCAATATTGATATTCTTGCCGTAATTGATATAAAGTGGCGTAAATACTGCAATATTTTGAACTTCCTGATTTAAAATTTTGCTCAATATTTTTGTAATGTCATCAGAATCTGATGAGTTATTCATTTCTATAAGTAATTTTTTGACTGCAAAAGATTCATCTCTCAATCGGGGTATTTCCGGGTCATTGGGTAAGATTGTCTCTCCCCTCAATAATCTTTCAAAAATATCTAGTTGAGGCGTTAAAGTATTCTGTGAATTAGGCATCTTAAATTGTTTTGATAATAGAATACAAAGGTATTACAGCTTAGAAATAAGCCGTTAAAGATTATCAAACCAAAAAATAAGAATTTCAAACCTCAGTTAATCGAAAAGACTTGGGATTGGTTCCTGTTTGTTTCTTAAAAAAGTTGTTGAAGTAAGTGGGATATTCAAATCCGAGAGCATAGGCAATTTCTGAAACACTCCAATCTGTGTGTTGCAAAAGTGCTTTTGCTTCTGTGATGATGCGCTCAGTAATATGATTTGTGGTTGATTTTCCGGTTATCTCTTTTACAGCACGATTTAGATAATTTACATGTACATTCAAATGTTGAGCATAATGTTGTGCTGTTTTTAGCTGAAGAGGATTTGCTGTTGTTTCAATTGGAAATTGTCTTTCCAGTAACTCCAGAAAAACTGAAGATAATCTTGAAGATGCATTTTTATTTTGTTCGTAATTTTCAGAGGGTTCCATTTTGAGAGATTCGTGAATAATAAGACTGATATAGTTTCTAATTAATTCATCTTTATACACATAATCACTTTCTTGTTCGGCAATCATTTTCTGAAAAATAGTATTGAGAAAATCTCTTTGCTCAGATGTAATTTTTAAAACCGGAGTTCCGCCAATCTTAAAAAAAGAAGACTGTTGTAAGCTCTCCGAGCGTTCTGAATTCTTAAAAAATTCAGCAGAGAAAAGAATTGTATATCCCACATATGTTGTAGAAATTGTTTCCCAGGAATAGGGAATATGCGGATTACCAAAAAAGAGAATTGTACCCTCTTGCTCAAAGGTTTTATCTGAATAATGAATCTTGCTTTTTCCGGTTGTAAGACAGATTTTATAGAACTCTTTTCGGCTATAGGTACGTGTATTATTGCTGTCACTTTCAATTTGAAATGCTTTAAATCCCTGAAGCTTCAGTTCACTATTAAATTCTGAAATTACTCTGATTACCTTCTCTTTCATTTGATAAAGTTAAGAAATTCAAACTTTAAAATAACATTTCATGCTCTTAAGTTTACCATCCACTCAGGAATATTTATTTTATAATGAAACATAAATATTGTCATTTAAAATCATTTATATAATTTTACATAATCAGCTATGTAATTAATTATGGAAATATTCAACCGTACAGGAAAAATGGCTTTAGGAAGCAGATTAAGATTGCTTACGAGCAAAGTCACTGAAGATGCAAGTCAAATTTATGAATTGTATAATATTACAGGATTTTCTCCAAAATGGTTTCCCGTTTTTTTTGTTCTCTCTGAAACAGAAGAAATAACCATTACCGAAATTGCTAAAGAAATTGGCCATTCGCAACCGTCTGTTACAAAAATCATCAAAGAGATGGCCAAGGCAGGCTTGGTTAATGACAAACTTAACTCCAATGACAAACGAAGAAACGTTGTTGGTCTTACAACTGAAGGAATTTCTTTAGCTAAAAAAATGATTGAAGAACAATGCGCCGATATTGATGTGGCGATTGACGAAATCATCAATGAAGCAACAAACAATCTTTGGGAAGCATTGGCAGAATGGGAATTTTTACTGGAACAAAAATCTTTATTAAAAAGAGTAAAAGACCAAAAAAAGCTGCGTGAAAGTAAGGATGTTAAAATTGTAGAATACGAACCCAAATATCAATCAGCTTTCAAAGCTTTGAATGAAGAATGGATATCAACTTTTTTTGAAATGGAAGAAGCTGATTATAAAGCATTAGACAATCCCAAAGAATATATTCTGGATAAAGGCGGAAAGATATTGGTCGCGCTTTATAAGCAAGAACCCTTAGGGGTTTGCGCTTTAATAAAAATGAATGACCAAAACTACGATTTTGAAATGGCAAAAATGGCGGTTTCTCCAAAAGCTCAGGGTAAAAACCTAGGTTGGCTTTTGGGGCAGGCCATTATAGATTCAGCGAAACAATTGGGAGCATCAAAAATATATTTAGAAAGCAACACCATTCTGAAACCGGCCATTAATTTATACCAAAAAATGGGTTTTGAAAAGATTGTAGGCCATCAAACGCCTTATAAACGCTGCAATATCCAAATGGAATTAAATTTGAAAAAATAATAAGTTTTAAGAAATATAAAAGCTGGAGTTATTGCTTCAGTTTTGTTTTTTAAACAACTTTTTAGCTTAAAAATAAATAATTGACTATCAAATAAAAAGATTAGTTTAAATTTGAACTTGATCTGTCTTTATATAGTCACGAATTAATGTTTTTTTAATATTCGTCAACAATAAACACATCACATCACCGTTGTTTAGGCAGATTTAAAGATTTTATTTCTCAGTGTTTTGAAGAATAAATATATTATTGATTAATAAACTCTTTATTTAAATTCAAAAATAAACTAAAAAAATTGATACAGAAAACTTACCTAAAAACTGCGACAACCATTGCTGCAGTCTGTTTCAGCTCGATTGTTTTTGCACAAGAAAAATATTCGATAAGCGGCACAGTAAAAGATAAAAAGAATGGCGAATTGCTCCTCGGAGTGGTCGTAAAAGTTGCTGAAGACCCTACTATATCAGTTGTAGCTAACGAATACGGATTTTATTCGCTCTCAGTTCCCAAAGGTTCTTATACTTTAGTGGTTTCCAACCCTGGTTTTAAAGATTTTCAGCAAATAATTAATGTTGAAGATAACGTGAAGCAAAACCTTCAGTTGGATCAGGAAGGTGAAGAAAGAACAGCCAAAATTGACGAGGTTATAATTTCCGGTGTTAAAAAAGATAAAAATCTTTCATCCGCACAAATGGGAACCGAAACTTTAAGCATTAAACAAATTGATAAACTTCCCGTTTTATTTGGTGAAAAAGATGTGATGAAAACCATTCAGCTTTTGCCCGGGATTAAAAGCAGCGGTGAAGGAAGCAGCGGATTCTCTGTGAGAGGTGGCGCAACGGATCAAAATTTGATTTTATTGGATGAAGCAGCAGTTTATAACGCTTCGCATTTGCTTGGGTTTTTCAGTACATTTAATAGTGATGCACTGAAAGATGTGAGCATCATCAAAGGAAACAGTCCGGCTCAATATGGAGGTAGACTTTCCTCTGTTTTGGATGTAAAAATGAAAGACGGAAACAACAAAGATTACAACGTCAACGGAGGAATTGGTTTAATAAGCAGCCGTTTGAGTGTGGAAGGACCTATTCAAAAGGAAAAATCTTCATTCATTGTTTCAGGAAGACGAACATATGCGGATGTTTTTCTTAAAGCAACAGACGATTTTAAAGACAGTAAGCTGTATTTTTATGATTTAAATTTAAAGGCCAATTATCAAATTAATGATAATAACCGTTTATACTTATCGGGATATTTTGGAAGAGATGTTTTAGGTTTGGGCGATACTTTTTCGACAGATTGGGGAAATACAACCGCTACTCTACGCTGGAACAGTATTATTAATAGTAAATTATTTTCTAATACTTCATTTATTTACAGTAATTACAATTATAATGTAAGCTTAAGCAGCAACAACAATACTTTCGGATTAGATTCTGAGATTGAAGACTGGAATCTGAAGCAGGATTTCTCTTGGTTTGCAGGAAATAAGCATTCTGTGAAATTTGGTTTACAGTCTATTTATCATACGATTACACCAAGTAGTGCATCGGGAACGAGTGTAAGCAGTTTTCCGAGAAACCCGAGATATTCTTGGGAAAATTCAGTGTACATTAATGATGATTTTAAAGCGACGGAAAAGCTGACCATCAACTATGGAGCAAGATTGGCAATGTTCTCTGTTTTAGGTGGAGATACTTTCAATACCTATGAAAACGGAGTTTTAACAGATTCTGAGTATTTAGAAAAAGGAAAATTCGGGAAAACGTATGTAAATATTGAGCCTAGAATTACAGCTAATTACAGAATTAATGAGGTAAGCAGTGTTAAAGGAGGTTATTCCAGAAATACTCAAAATTTACACTTATTAAGCAACAGCGGAAGCGGAAACCCAACCGATCAGTGGATTGGAAGCAGTTACACTGTAAAACCTGAAATTGCAGACCAGATCAGTGCAGGGTACAGCCGAAACTTCAACAACAATAATTACGAACTGAATGCAGAGATTTATTACAAATCAATGCAAAATCAAATCGATTATAAAAACGGAGCACAAATTTCATTCGATACAGCAGCAGATGTAGAAAGTGAATTGCTATTCGGAAAAGGTAGAGCTTACGGTTTAGAATTGATTGCCAAAAAGAAAAGCGGAAAACTAACCGGGTGGATTTCTTATACTTTATCTAAAACCGAAAGAAAAATCAACGGAATTAATGATAATGAATGGTATGATGCGAGACAAGACAAAACACACGATTTGTCTATTGTAGCAACATATCAGCTCAACCCAAAATGGTCTTTCTCTGGATTATTCCTTTACAGCACAGGAAATGCAGTGACTTTCCCAACCGGAAAATATGAACTGAACGGACAAACCGTTTTCCAGTACAGCAGCAGAAACGCAGACAGAATGCCTGCTTATCACAGAATGGATTTGAGTGCAACCTATGAACCAGAATCCAACAAACGTTTTAAGGGTTCTTGGTCTTTCGGAATTTACAACGTTTATGGAAGACAAAATGCGTACACCATTACGTTTGAAGACAATCCAAATAATCCAGGAACAACAAGAGCGATGCAGACCTCATTGTTCCGTTGGGTTCCGAACATTACTTATAATTTCAAATTTTAATTTATAGTAATTTAACAATATATTTTAGATTTAAAATTTTAGTATTCAACTAATCTCTAAGATCTAATTTCTAACTTCTATTTAATTTTATGAAAAATATATTTTTAATCATATTATCCTTCTTTTTGGTTACCTCTTGTGAAAAAGAGATTGATCTCGATCTAGAAGATCAAAGCGGAAGTATCGTTATTGAAGGAAATGTAACCGATCAGACTGGTCCATATTACGTGAAAATTACAAAATCGGTGGCTTTTACTCAAGCCAATCAATATCCGGCAATAGAAAATGCACAGGTTGTTTTAAGTGATAATACCGGGCAAACCGAAACATTACAATATGTTGGAAACGGAAGATACCGAACATCAGCTTTTGTAGGACAATCGGGAAGAACCTATACTTTAAAAATTCAGGCAGAAGGAAAAGAATATACTTCAACAAGCACAATGCCCCAAGCAGTTTCTTTTGACGGATTAGATCAAGACTCTTTTACCGTGGGTGGAGAAATCAGTTATACGATTTTGCCTATGTTTACAGATCCTCCTGCTTTAGGAAACCGTTATTTATTCAGCTATATTGTAAACAATAAATCTAAAAAATATTTCTCAGAATTTTCGGATAATGTGAACAACGGAATGCCTAATCAAAGACCTTTAATACTTCCTAACGATGATGGTGAAGATCCTG
This sequence comes from Chryseobacterium sp. BGARF1, assembly GCF_001677955.1. GTDB lineage: Bacteria > Bacteroidota > Bacteroidia > Flavobacteriales > Weeksellaceae > Chryseobacterium. The sequence continues at coordinate 128,471 of NZ_LELA01000073.1, read as the reverse complement.
ATGATGTAAAAGTTGTAGTTGGCGACACCATTCATGTAGAAATGCAGTGTATCGACAATAATGTATATACTTTCTACTCAGCACTGCTTCAGCTTATGGGAGGTGGTGCCGGAGGCGGCGTTACACCAGCTAACCCACCCAGCAATATTAGCAATGGCGCTTTAGGATATTTTTCTGCACATACAGTAAGCAAAAGAAGTATCGTTATTGAGTAAGAAACCAGAAAAATTTTAATTTAAAGCTATTTCATTAATTTGAAATAGCTTTTTTATTGAGCTGATTTTTAGAAGATTTAATACAGTGCATAAAACGTTAACATTAATTAACACAATTTAAATGTAACGAATATTCCCATACCGGTGTCTTATAATTAAAATATAAAACTTTTAATGAAAAAAATATTAGCACCGATTGCTTTATTAATAGGAACACTCGCTTTTTCACAAGCTGCGAAAGATACCATAGAATCAAAAAAAGTAAATGAAATAGAAGAAGTCACTTTTGTTGCAAGAAAGCCAACGGTAGAATCTAAAGTTGACCGTACCGTTTTTAATGTAGCCAATAGTTCTATTCTTGCAGGAAATACGACTTGGGATGTACTTAGAATGACGCCTTTGGTAAGTATTGATAACAATGATGCTTTGAAAGCAGAAGGTGAATCTGTTACCGTTTACATCAACGATAGAAAATCTGTTTTTACCGGCAAAGAACTCAAAGAATATTTACAGACAATGCCTGCAGATAATTTGATGAAAATAGAAGTGATTACAAGCCCCTCTTCAAGGTACGAAGCCTCAGGATCAGTGATTAACATTGTTCTGAAAAAGCGTGATGATGAAGGACTAAAAGGAAGTGTAACCTTCAACAACAGACAAAATACTCAAAATTCTCAGTACACCAATCTTAACCTGAATTATCATAAAAAAAATTTCACACAAACACTTGTCGGAAGTTACAGCGACAACGTATGGGTGCAAAAAAACTCATTACTTAATACTTTATACGAAAATAATGAGGTTGCAAAAATTGATAATGATATAATTTATAAAGGTAAAAACCCTTCTATTTCCTCAACTTCTGAATATGAAATTAATGATAAAAATAGTATCGGGGCCATTTTTGAATTTTATAAAGGAATAAGAAGTAACAACTCTGAAACCAATGCTATAATTAATGAAAACGGTAATTTTGATCGTTCGTATATTCAAAATCAAACTTCATCATCTACAAATCCGACTTTCGGAACGAATATTTTTTATAAATATTACGACAAAGAAAAAAACAGAATTTTAGATATTAGTTTAGGATCCAATTACGACGCAGAATCTGATAACAGTTATTTTATTAAAAATACTTTAAACAAACTAGGTGCAGATGAAATTGGAGTCTTAACTGATGTTGAGAACCGAAATTATTATGTAAAAGTAGATTATACCCAGTCTTTAGGAAAATCGGGAGGAACATTTGAAGTGGGTGGGAAGATGAATTTTAATAATAATGTTATTTCCAATTCATTATATGGGACATTACCTGATGGTCTGAGCAAAAATGATACATTCCGCTATGAAGACAATATCAATTCATTATATGCTAATTTTTCAAAAACTTTTTTCAAAAAATTAGAGACTAGAATTGGTATTCGTTACGAACACATCGATTATAAAATCGGGCAGGATATTGCAGGAACTTCAAGAAAAGATTCATACGGAAGTTTCTTACCCAATTTATTAGTTAAATATTCATTTTCAGATAAGTACGACTTAAGCTTAACCTATAACAGAAATCTTTGGCGACCTTGGTATTCTGAATTTAATCCATTTTTATTACCCCGAAATGACGGATTGTACACCAGAGGAAATATGGATTTGAATCCAAATCCCAGTGATCGAATTTATATGAAATTTGGCTTTCTGAAAAAATACTTTCTTTCGGCAAGATATACCTTTACCAATCAGGACTATTGGACTGATTATGTCATAGAAAACGGAGCAAAACCGGAGGACAAAAAAACCATTTCGCAGGAAAGTAATTTTACAGGGAATGTTCACAAATATTTTTTATATGCCAATACCAATCAATCTTTCTTAAAAAATAAATTAAGTGTAAATATGAGTTTCGGTTGGAATTATATCGACAACAGCGATTTTAATGCAAAAAACAAATTAAAAGGAGATAGTTATTTAAGCTATTGGGCTGGTTCTACCAACTTAACGTACACCAATCTTTTTAATAAAAACATTAATTTGAGCGCATGGGTAGAAGTTTCAAATCAGAATAATGGAAATTCTTATGCCAACACAACAAATATTTTTCATAATATTTCGGCAACAAAAATTTTCCCAAAAACTCAGATGGAATTTAGCTTGCAGTTGATAAATATTTTCGGAAGACCAAATTTCGATTCGACTTCATTTACCCAAATCGGTACATTCAGAAATTCATCGAAATCTGATTGGTATGGGTTTTCATTAACATTTGTAAAAAGATTCGGAAACCAGAAAGTAAAAGAAAATACCAAAACCGATGTTGAGAAAAACAGCGGTGGTGGAAAATAAGAAGTAGTTTATTTTATCATTGAAACGGATAGTGAGTAATTCATTGTCCGTTTTTTTTATTGAAATAATAGCATTTTTTTGCAAATACGACTTTTACCAATAAATAAGGGAATTCTATATGTGAAAGCAAAATAAATTTATATGCAATTAATACACCGATTTAAAATAAAAACTGTTAATTTTTTATAAAAACTCTGTATGGCATAAAAATTATTGTATTTCATAATAAAACACCTTGAGATGGAAGTTACAGAACAAAATAAAGATATAATAGAATACTATTTGTCTTTGAATGTACAGCAGCATTTTGGTATTGATATTGATTTGAAAGATGAATTTACCTTTACAGAAAATATCGTTTCAAAAAAGATTATTATTGCTTCTACTTTTTCTGAGAAAATTTTGTCGAAGCCGGAAATTAAAGAATTTTTATCTGCTTTAATTAGTGATATAAATAACGACATACAACCCCGAAAACGCTCAAATTTAGATGACGAGCCCATGAAAAATGTAGTATAAAAAAAATCCCTTTCCGTAAATGAAGAGATTTTTAGAACGAAACGGAAATTATGCTAAGCTTTTTCTTGTAAAAACATCGCAACTTTTTCTTCCAAATCATCAAGATTAAAAGGTTTTGCAACATAATCATCCGCCTGAGCTTCTGCCGCCAATGCAACGATATCGTTATTTGCCGTTACGTAAATTACCGGAATAGATTTAAACTCTTCATGGCTTTTTAAAAGTTGGGTAGCTTCTACTCCACCAATTCTGGGGATCCAGTTATCCATAAGAATGACATCAGGTTTAAAACTTGAAACCTTTTCGATAATATCATGAGATGTTTCTGAAATTTCGACTTCATAACCGTTTTCTTCAAAAATGATTGTGATTACTTCAAGAATTGTTTTATCATCATCAAAAATCAAAATTTTCTTCTTACTCATATTCTTTTATTTAACTTAAATTTAGGGTTATTTTTTATAACTGATTAATATGCTCAGCTAAATTTTTAGGTGTAATAAGCAAATCATATTTTACCTCTTCTACAGCGTGTTTCGGCATATAACTTACTTCAGCCGTTTCCGGATCCTGGATCCAGACCTTACCATTGTTTTTTTTAATATAAGACAAACCTTCTACTCCGTCTGCATTGGCTCCTGAAAGCAAAATCCCGACCAAACTTTTACCGTAAACTTCTGCAGCAGACTTAAAAGTAACATCAATTGACGGTCTCGAATAATTCATCTTCTCAGAACTGTCCAGAGACATCGTTTTTTTATTTTCAAATAAAAGATGATAATCTGCCGGAACAATATAAATTTTATTTTTTTTAATATCCGTTTTATCATCAATTTCTACCACTTCAGTTGAAATAAACTGTTGAAGTAAAGTCTGCAAAATATTGGTTGACTGCGCTTTTCTATGCAAAACCAATATGATAGGAAAATTTAGGTTTTCATTAATATTTTTGATCATTTCTAAAATAACCTGCAGACTTCCTGCAGATCCACCTATCAAGACCAATTCTGTATTTGTGCCTTCAGTTTGCATGTTTAAAAATATTAATGGTGATCTATTTTTTTCCAGATTCTCTGATCATCGATCTGGTGGAAATTTTTGTCTAATTTAGAAAATCTGATCGTCTCTTTTGCTCCTAAAGCCAAAAAGCCTAAATTTTCTAAACTGTTATCAAAAAGTCTGAAAACTCTTTCCTGCAAACCACGGTCAAAATAAATAAGAACATTTCTGCAGATGATCAACTGGAAGCTGTTAAACGAGCTGTCTGAAACAAGATTGTGCGTCGATAAAATCAATTTTTCCTGCAGGCTTTTATCAAATTTTGCGCTGTCGTAATTCGCAGTATAATAATCTGAAAAATCTTTTTTCCCACCGGAAAGCATATAATTTTCAGAATATAGTTTCATTTGCTGCAAAGGAAAAACTCCTGCTCTCGCTGTTTCTAAAACCGAAGGGTTAAGATCTGTTCCATAAATCAAAGATTTATGATACAAATTGGCTTCTTTCAATAAGATTGCCATAGAATAAGCTTCTTCACCTGTAGAACAACCTGCAACCCAAATTCTGATTAAAGGATAAGTTCCCAACTGCGGTAAGATTTTTTCTCTTAATCCTTTAAAAAAATGAGGGTCCCGAAACATTTCAGTCACATTTACTGTTACTTCTTCTACAAAACGTTTCAAATATTCCGGCTCATTGATGAGCGTGTAACGTAATTCGGCAAAGCTCGTAAATCTTTCTATCAAGCAAATACGGTTTACCCTCCGTTTAAAAGAAGCTCTGCTGTACCCTGAAAAATCGTATCCGTACAGTTCGTAGACATCTTTAATAAGAAATTCTACCTCTTCATCTTTTATAATACTTGGTTCGAGCATTTTTAAGAAAGTTTTTCGAGAGCTGTTAACAATACATCAACATCTATAGGCTTTGAAACATAATCCTGTGCTCCTGCATCTAGACATTTCTGACGATCTTCAGGCATTGCCTGCGCGGTGACTGCAATAACAGGAATTTGTTTTATTTCCGGTGTATTTCGAATGATCTTTATCGCTTCATAACCATCCATTTCGGGCATCATCATATCCATTAAAACAACAGAAATATCCTGATCTTTTTTAAGCATATCAATTGCTTCTAAAGCCATTGTGGAGCTTTCGATTTGATATCCTCTTGCTTTAAGAGTTAATTTGAGGGCAAATATATTTCGTGGATCATCGTCCACGATTAAAATTTTCTTATTCATTATTTAAATTTCATACAACCATACTCTAAGCAGAGATAATAACTGGTCGATATCTACTGGTTTTGAAATATAATCTGAAGCTCCTGCATCAATGCATTTCTGACGGTCTCCGATCATTGCTTTTGCAGTAATGGCAATAATAGGAAGTTTTGCAAATTTCGGCATTTTTCTGATTTCCTGAATCGTTTCATAGCCATCCATTTCGGGCATCATCATATCCATTAAAATCACATCAATATCAGGATTTTGCTGAATCTGTTCCAAGGCGTGCTTTCCATCCATTGCAACGATTGCTTCCACTTTATATTTCTCTAAAGATTTGGTTAAAGAGAAGATATTTCGGGCATCATCATCAGTAATCAGGATTTTTTTACCGCTCAAAACTTCCGTTAATGAACCTAACGTTTTTATTCTTACATTTTCCAGAGAATTATTTTTTTCTTCTACTAAATGTAAAAATAAACCTACTTCATCTAAAATTCTTTGGTAAGAATGTGCCGTTTTTACGACAATAGAATCTGCATACTGCTTAATTTTAAGTTCTTCAGACTGAGATAAATTTCTTTCTGTAAAAATAATAATCGGTAAGTTTTCGAGACCTTCATAGCTTTTGATAGATTCTATTACCTGATATTCATTTCCACGCGAATCACCGATGTCTAAGATCACACAATCAGTTTGATTTGAAGTTAATGCTTTCACCACATCTTCAACGTTATTTTCAATAGATAAAGAGATATTAAAGTTGCTTAAGAAATAAGACAATGCACTTGCATGTTTTGCATTTTCTTCCACAATCAGTACTTTCTGAGGTGATTTTCTGATGGCTTCTTCAATTTTTTTGAAAACATCTGCCATCTGATCTAAAGCCATTGGTTTATTAATGAAATCAATAGCACCTTTCATCAGACTTTCTTTTTTTACGTGAAGTACAGACATCATGTGCACCGGAATATGTTTCGTTTCAGAATTAGATTTTAATTCATCCATCACTTTCCAGCCGTCTTTTACAGGAAGTTGTACATCCAGTAAAATCGCTTGCGGATGATATTGTTGTGCCGCTGCTAAAGCATGATCTCCTCTTACCACAACAATTCCTTTGTAATCCTGGGTTCTTGCGTATTTCAATAATGCTTTTGCAAAATTGGTATCATCTTCAATAATTAAAATTACTTTATCCCCTTCTATGATCTGATCTCTGTCGTCATCAACACTTTCAGGGATCTCAAGGACAATTTTTTCATAATATTCCGTTTCCCCATCATCCAGAATATTCTGAATTTCTTCTACATCTTCACGAATAATATCTACCAATTGTTGGTCTGTTTCATGTTTGGTAATCTCAGCAATTGGTTTTATTGGAATGATTAATTTGAACTCACTTCCTTCATTTACTTTACTGGTTACACTTAATTCTCCGCCCAATAAACGTGCAATTTCACGACTTATAGACAATCCTAAACCTGTTCCTCCAAACTGTCTTCGTGTAGAACCATCAGCTTGCTGGAAAGCTTCAAAAATAATCTTCTGCTTGTCTTCCGGAATTCCGATTCCAGTATCTTTTACAGAGAAAATAATGAAATCTTTATTTTTAGAATCTTTTTTAATATTTAAATCAATACTTCCAACTTTTGTAAACTTCAATGCATTAGAAAGAAGGTTTCTTAAAACCTGATCTACACGTAAACGGTCTGTTTCGATAACTTTTTCAACTTCTTTATCGATATTGATATTGAATTGAAGCTTTTTATCTAAAAATACTGGATTAAATAGGTTTTTCAGATCTTTTACAACTTCAAAAATTTCAACATCATGATATTCTAAAGTCATTTTCCCAGATTCTATCTTCGCTAGATCTAAAATTTCGTCGATCAATGTCAACAAACTGCTTCCAGAACTTTGAATCACTTTTGCAGATTCTATTTGATCTTCATTTAGGTTTTCGTCAGGATTTTCTGCCATTAATCGGGAAAGAAGAAGAATTGAGTTCAAAGGAGTACGCAATTCATGAGACATATTTGCTAAAAATTCAGACTTATATTTAGTGCTTAACGCCAGCTCTTCAACCTTTTTCTGAATCTCATTATTTCTTTCGGCAATCAGATGATTTTTATCTTCCAGTAATCTAGAACGTTCTTCCAGTTCAGCATTTGCCTGCATCAGTTCTTCCTGCTGTACTCTCAGTTCTTCCTCTGAAGCCTGAAGTTTTTGAGTTTGAGCTTCCAATTCTGTATTAAGGTTTTCCAATTCAGAATGCTGCACTTGTAACTCCTCAGACTGAGCTTGGGTTTCCTCCAATAACTGTTGCTCTTTTTCACGTCCTTTTGCAGCATTAAGCGCAATTCCGATATTTCTTGTTCCTTCTATAAAGAAATCGATCCTGTCTTGATCAAAATTAGTAATTGAAGCTAGTTCTATAACACCAATACAATGTCCATCAGAAAATATCGGGATCAATAAAAGTCCACTTATTTTTAGTTTACTGCTCGCAAAACTTACTATAAAATCGCCTTCTTGAAGATCGTTATAAACTTTAGTTTTTTCGTTGACGAAAGCTTGACCGATCATTCCTTCACCAGGTTCAAAACTTTTTTTCATGTTGCCTTCTAAACCGAAAGCGGTATTGAGTCTTAAAATTCCTTCGTCAAAAACATATAAAGATCCATTGATACATTTTCCATAATCGATGATTTGATTCAGAGATTTTTCTGACACTTCTTTAACCGATTTGTTTCCGACCAAAGACTCATTTAGTAAAGCCAAACCTTTTTGTCGCCAATCACTTTTATTAATAGTTTCAAAAGCTAGTTTTAAAGAATCTGTCATGTGATTAAGAGAACCCACCAAATCGCCCAAGTCGTCCTGAGAATGATCCACTGCTTTTTGGCTGTAATCACCGTTGGCTACTCTATTTGCAATCTGCTGAATAGCCGTTACGCGTCTTGAAATTTGTGCATCTTTATCTCTTAAATCTTTTTCAAGTTTTTCTCTTCTTACAAGGTCTGATCTTAATTTCAGATAGAAAAAAACAGTAACTACAATTGCCGAAAGTGCTGAAAATATGATAAATAAAACTGTTGTATTCGAGGAACGGTTGAGGTCTTTGTTTTTTATTTCAAGCTGAGATTCTTCATACTTTACAAAATCATTTACTGTTTTACGGCATTTATCCATGTAAATTTTGCTCTCTAAAATCTGATCTTGAGTCATCACAATACCTTTGCGTCTGTTCTCAACATAAAACTTCAGATTATTAATGCTTTTTTCAACATTCTGTTCCAAAACGTCTAAACGTTTTTGCTGACTTGCATCTGCTACATCCAGGTTTTTGGCCAGCTCAATCGCTTTAGAATACTCACTTAAACTACGATTGTAAGGTTCAAGAAAACTTTCTCTTCCGGTAAGCTGATACCCTCGGCTTCCGGTTTCGGCATCCAAAAGTGCTACCAAAACATCTTTTACGGCAGTTGCTGCACGTCTGCTTTTTCCTACGCTTTCACGATGATTCATTTGATTCTGAATACTCAGATATGAAGCAATAGAACTTGCAATTAAGATTAATAAAGAAAAACCGACACCGAACTGCAGATTTCTTAATATTTTTTTCGGCATAAAATTAATTTAATGGTAAGGTGAAATAAAATGTAGAACCTTGATCTACAATACTCGAAACTCCTACGTTTCCGTGGTGTTGTTTAATAATTTCAGAGCAGATGTAAAGACCAATTCCCATTCCCTGAAACTGAAGTGAAGATTCTTCTACACGATAAAACTTATGAAACACAGCTTCCTGCTTAAAATCTGGAATACCAATTCCAAAATCGGTAACACTCACCTTTACCTCCTGCTCTTCTTCATCTACAAACGTAGTAACAATGACCTGATGATTTTCGGGAGAATATTTGATAGCATTCGTTAAAAAATTAATCAAAACCTGCTCAATACGAATGGCGTCCAAAGGAATAAGAATATCCGGAATATAGCCATGGCGATCAATTTTCACCTTTTTATCATCATGAGTCTGAAGAATGGTTTCGATTGCATTTTGTATTAATTCATCGAGATTGGTAGGCTTTTTATTAATCTTAAGTTTTCCGTTTTCAATTTTAGAAACATCTAACAAGTCTGAAATTAACGTATTAAGCTTCTCAATCTGATCCTGAACTTTAACCATAAATCCAGCTTCTGCACTTTCCTTATTGAGTTTTAATTTTCTGTCTAAAAGCTGCACGTAAGCTTTAATACTCGTTAAAGGAGTTTTCAGCTCATGGCTTGCGATGCTTAGAAACTCATCTTTTTCTTTTTCTACTTTTTTCTGATCGTTGATATCGGTAAAAGTTCCTACCCAATTTTTGACGATATTTTCTTCACGCACCGGAGTTACTCGAAGCAAATGATATCTAAAATCGTCTGTTTTTATGTTTTTAATTCTTATTTCTAATTCCAAAGCTTTTCCTTTCTTTTTGCAGCGGGAAAGCTCTTCCATTATGCAAAGATCATCAGGGTGAGTTTCTGGAAAAACGGTATCAGAATGAGAATATTCGTACCATTTAGCATTTACAAAATCCACGATTCCCTGTTCATTAAGCGTAAATGCAATTTGTGGTAAAGATTCCAGCATGAAATGGAAGTGATCAATCTGCGATTTCATCGTCACCTGAGATTCGCGTCGCCCTTTTACTTCAAGTTCCAGACTTTGCTGCGTTTTTTTCATCGCAATATTCTGTTCCTGATAATTGTAAAATGTTTTTACTTTTAAAAGCAGAATTTCAGAATCTACAGGCTTTGTAACGTAATCTTTTCCTCCCGAAGCGTATCCTTTTGTAATAAACCTTTTCTCGGTATTCACAGCCGACAGAAAAATAATCGGAATATCTTTGGTTCTGCTGTATCCTGCAAGTGTTTCGGCAACTTCAAAGCCATCCATTTCCGGCATTTGTACATCTAAAATAATTAAGGCATAATCATTTTTTAATGCTTTTCCCAATGCTTCCGGACCAGAATCTGCAGTATCTACCTGGAAATCTTTAGATTCTAATAGTTTTTTTAATGAAAAAAGATTGTTTTGATTGTCATCAACGATTAAGATCATATCTAGGGTAAAATCAATTATTTATTATTTGTTTCTGACTCAAAAATACTTACAATAATCCGATAAACAGTTATTTATAAACCATTTTTATCATATTCTACATTATCATTAATTTATTCTAAAAATTAACAGAATATATTTTAAAAATGACAAATTTGATTATTGATTATTTAAGAGAAAAATTAGCTTAGTTTAAAAAAATAAAAATCATAAGTACACCTCCTTCTTCAGTTTCTAAATAATAGTCTTACAAAACATAATAATTTACCTTGCAAATATCTTTTTATTATTCTCCTGATTTTGTTTATCTTGTCCGTTAAAATTTGGGTGTTTTTTGTTTTAAACGAACTATTGATGATATGAGTTTTTAGCCAAACAAAACATTCTTATTCATTAATAAACTTTTATTTAAACCATGAAAAACACATTGCTGATATTTTTAGTTTTTTCCTCCCTGAATATTTATGCGCAACAAAAAAATAATACCGAACATTTTACGGTACGTGTAAGAGAAGAAATGGGTGATTTGAACCGAGACGGCCTGCAGGATAAGGTCATTTTGACGATGGATACCGTTGACGTACAGCAACCTTTGAAACTGCAGATTTTTTTACTTCAATCCAACAGAAAACTCAGATTAGAATTTTCTTCGAAAGAGGTTTTTAATCCTCAATATCCTAATGGGAAATATGGTGGTGACCAGGTTCCGAGTGCACTTATTGAAAATGGAAACCTTATTCTCTATTGTGAAATAAAAGATGTAAAAGAGTATTATACATTCCGTTATCAGAACGGAAAGTTTGAATTAATTCAAATCTCTAAAATCGTTTGGGATGGTAAAGATACCACGACTGAAACAAAATTTGATCTCGTAAAAGGAGAAAAAACTGAAGTGAGCCAATTATTAGGCTCAGAAAAAAAGAAAAAGAAAAAACCGACGAAAATCGCTTTAAAAGCTTTACCTACGTTGCTAAATTTTAGATATCCTGAAAATCAATTGGAGTAAATCATATTTAATTATGGTTAGCAATAAAATGCTTGTACTAAACCTTTCTCAATAAAAAATTAAAGTTTAGGTACCACACGAGCTATGCATGGCATATGAATTGTAATGTGTAATGCACACCACAATCAATTATATTATTATGATCTTGAATTGCCTACACTATGTAGGCATTTTTTTGTATACAATAACCTGAAAAATAATTAAATACAAAGCGTAGCGAAATTTGTGGGCATGTTTATTGTTAAAGATCTTTTGATTAAGAAAGTAAAAATTAATAATAATTTTAAAAATATAAATTTATGAACCATAAAGAAGCATTATTGCATAAAAAGGAATCTCTGAAAAATGCCGATGAATCGGTACTCAAACAATATCATCTTGTGATCTCACCTGCCAACACTGATGAAAGCAAAAAATTCATCGATGATTTTCTGAAAAATCCTAAAAAATTTGATGATAACAGTTGTAAAAAATATTCTTCTGATGACGCTTTTGAAGTCATTAGTTTTAAAAAAGAAGAAGAATAACATTTTATTTAAACCCTCCTATTTACAATAGATACCACATTGTAAGGGATTTACCTTCGATGGTCTGAAAATTGTAATTTTAAAAGATAAACCACCTAACAAAATTTTTTATGAAAACTAAAAGTGTATCTGCTAAAAAAGATTCAGCTAAAAAAACGACAAAATCCCCAGTAAAATCTACCGCTAAAACTCCTGCAAAAAAAGATGCTGCAAAAAATCTGAGTGATTTATTTGAAGATGCTTTAAAGGATATTTACTGGGCAGAAAAAGCGCTTACAAAAGCGTTACCCAAAATGCAGAAAAATGCAACCGATCCCAAACTTAAAAAAGCCATCGGCGACCATTTGGAAGAAACCAAAGAACAGCTAAAAAGACTTGAAGCATGTTTTAAAGCATTAAAGAAAAAACCGCAGGCGAAAAAATGTGATGCAATGCAAGGACTTTTAGATGAAGGCAAAAGCATTATGGAAGAAACAAAACCAGGTGCAGTGCGTGATGTAGGAATTATCGCTGCTTCGCAAAAAGTTGAGCATTATGAAATTGCGACGTATGGAACTTTGGCAGCATATGCAAAAATCCTTAAAGAAAAAGATTGTCTTAAACAGCTGCTTTCTACCTTAGATGAAGAGAAAAACTGTAATGATTTGCTCTCGAAACTTGCAGATACCAATCTCAACTCCAAAGCAATAAATGATTAACCATTCACTATAAAAGATCCTTAGCCGGATCTTTTTATGCTTTGTCAAAAATAAAAAATACCACATTGCCAAAATTAAACCTCTGTAAATCAGATATAAAAAGAAAAAATATTTTTTGAAGACGACATTTAAAATCAATAAAGGCACAGAAAATGCATATAACTAGATAACCAACCAAAAATTTATTATTATGAGAAGTATATTATGGCTTGTTGCAGTAATCTGCATCGTAGTTTGGCTACTAGGAATGCTCGGGGTAATTCCAGGAATGGATACTGGAAGTTTAATTCACGTTCTTTTAGTTATTGCAATAATTGTTGTATTAATTAATGTTATTTCGGGACGTAAACCACTCAATTAAAGAGTAAAACAAAAAGATAAAAAGTAGTTGGAAATATTTTTCCAGCTACTTTTTTAATTTAGATCATGTTGTATTGCTTTTCAATTAAAAAATGTAGTTTTACTATTGTTACATTAATTTTTTAAAATAAAACTGAATACACTCCCCTTTCCTACTTCGCTTTCTACAGCAATGCTTCCACGTTGTGCTTCAATAAACTCTTTACTGATACTGAGCCCTAAACCTGTTCCTTCAGCTTTTGTACCAGGAACTCTAAAATACCTTGTGAAAATATGTTTCAGATATTGCTCATCAATCCCTAAACCTTGATCTTCTACAGAAAACTTCACATGGTCAGAATCAAGCTTTTCAATTTTTATAGTAACAGTTGATTGTTCATAAGAATAACGGATTGCATTAGAAACAATATTATTGAGAACCCACAACGTCTTTTCCTGATCTGCATTGATGATATCTAACCCTGAACCTATATCTGTAATAATAGATATTTGTCTTTTATCAGCTGCAGATCTATTGGTTTTAATGACTTCTTCAAGCATTGTATTAATCTTAAACGGACGAATATTCAATTGACTTACTCCGGTTTCCAATTGAGCTACATTTAATAGTTCACCTGTAATCTTAAGCAATCGCAATGTATCTTCATCAATCCCTTTGATCAATTTTTGCTGCTCTTCATTAAGGCTGCCGATTTTTTCATTTTCCAATAACTGCAATCCCATTTGTATCGAAGAAATAGGAGTTTTAAATTCATGAGAAACAGTTCCTATAAAACGGGTTTTAGCCAAATCAAGCTCTTTAAAAGGCGTAATATTTCGAAGCATAATCACCTGACCAATAAAGCGGCTTTCATTTTCACCGGTAGGAATTACATTGATGTCTAAAATTTCTTTTTCGAAATAATTTTCTTTTCCTTCCACAAAAATTTTCAATAATTCGGCAGGATTTTTCTCTACATCCGGATCAATAATCTCTTTAATAAGATCACGCACCAGATCATTGCTCACAGCAACATCCTGAATGAGTTTACCTACAAAGTTTTCTTTTTTAAGACCGGAAATTTTTAAGGCTTCATCATTTACAAAAAGAACTTTTCTGTTTTCATCGATTCCTATTACGGCATCGTGCATATTGTCGATCAAGGTCTCGATGCGTTTTTTTCCTTTTAAAATTTTATCAATTCGACTTTCAGAATATTCCTGAAGTTTTTCAGCCATCGTATTAAAAGATCTCGCCAGTTCACCAAATTCACTGTTACTTTCAAACTGTACCCGCTCTCTGTAATTCTGATTGGCTATCTGATGAATACTCGAAGTCAATTCACGGATTGGATTTGAAATATTGGCTGGAAGATTCACCATCAAAATAAAAGCAATCAAAAAACACAATGTTCCTGCGATAGAAATAACGGCAATCGCATTTTGTGCGGTTGTATTAGCAATTCCACTTTTAATCTGGATAGCATTCATATTCAGCTGCATCAATTCTGCAATATCTTTTCGAATGGCTGAATGTAAATTTAAATTTCCTTCATTATTTTTTAAATCTGAAAAATGAGCGAGTATATTTTTCGTAGCTTCTTTTTCTCCATCTTCTGTAATATTCTGACGTTGAAGATCAAGATTTTTTTGAAATTCTGCTATGGCAAAAGGTTCTTTACCAATTTCTTCAAGCGATAACAGCATATTTCGGGAATACTGCAACGTATTGTAATTGTCAGTAAGAATATTCTGCGTGTCTTTTTTAAGCTGATAAATAAACCATCCACCCAAAGTGGAAAGTACAATTATCATAAAAAACAGGAGACCAACGCCTGCATTAAGCTTTGTTTTTATTTTCATTACGACAAAATTACTAAATCTACGTTCTGTTTTGAAAGTCTTTTGAGTAAGGAATTAAAAGTGTCTGTTGCCAAAATAATTCTCCAAATATCTAAATGTGGTTTTCCGATACAAACAGTCGTAATCTTACGCTCTTCGCACTGCTCCATAATCGTCATTGCAATATTTTTACTTTGAATCTTTATGATTTCTGCTCCCAATTCTGTAGCCAGTTTAAAATTATTGATCAAATGTCTTTGCTTGTTAAGGGCAATTCTATCTGCCGATTCACGAGGAACCTGCACATACAGTAAAAACCACTGACTGTTGTAATAACTTGCCAATCTCGCCGTTTTTCTGATCACATTTTTAGCCGTCGTTTCGTTTGAACTGATGCATGCAAGGAATTTTTCTTTCCTTAAAGTTTTTCCGGTTATAATTTCGGTTTCTACTTTTCTGGTTACCTGCGATGCAACTTCTTTCAACGCCAGCTCACGAAGCTGAAGAATATTTTCGTTTTTAAAAAAATTATCGAGTGCAGAAGAAATTTTACTTTTATCGTAAATTTTCCCTTCTTTTAATCTGGTAATCAATTCATCGGAAGTAAGGTCGATGTTTACAACCTCATCGGCAGAAGCTAAAACGGTATCAGGAATTCTTTCGGTAACTTCAATTCCCGTCACCGTTTTCACCTCATCGTTTAGACTTTCTAAATGTTGGATATTTACAGCGCTGATAACATTAATTCCAGCGTCTAAAATTTCAAAAACATCCTGCCATCTTTTTTTGTTTTTACTTCCTTCAATATTGGTGTGGGCCAATTCGTCGATAATAACAATCTCAGGACGCAACACGATAATCGCCGGAACATCGAGCTCATCGAGCTCTTTTCCTTTGTAAAACAATTTTCTTCTGGGAATAATCGGAAGACCTTCCAACAAATCGTGAGTTTCTTTACGATTGTGCGTTTCTACATAGCCAATTTTTACATCAATCCCGTTTTGAAGAAGCACATGCGCTTCCTGCAGCATTCTGTAGGTTTTTCCTACACCTGCACTCATTCCGATGTAAATTTTCAGTTTACCCCGTTTTGAACTGTTAATTAACTGCAGAAACTCTTCCGCTGATTTTCGTGATTCATTCATTTTTTTTCATTTAAAATGAAATTGCCAAAGCTGTAGTGGCTGTCAAACTATTTTTATTAAACTCATCTGTTCTGTTCATAAAGATAGCATCTTTACTGCTTAAATTTCTAATTTCTGTTCGCCAGACAAGATTGGGAAAGATTTGATAGTCTGCATTGAAAGAATATCCGAAAGTTTTGAAACCATTTTCTGTACCTGTAGAAATGATTACTCCTTTTTCATCCTGATAATATTCTCCTCTTGCTGTAAAACTCAATTTATCTGTAGCATTGTATTTTGCAATTAAAACTGGCGTGTACCAAATAGTATACTGGTCGCTTCCTTTTGCTTTTTGTTCAGCTCCGATGTCAAAGCCTGCAGTAAGTCCAAACTTTTTATTAATTTGATATACCGCATACAGATTGTGGAAATATCGCATTTGGCGAATACTGTCGGGTTTATCATTTCCTATGAAAGAACTGCTGTTAATGGTCAATTTTTCGTTTGGTTTAAATATCAACTGATGACCGAATGCAGGAGTAGAATTTCCATCAACTCTCTGAATACGTTGCCAACCGTTGAGTACCAATCCGCTTAAAAACCATTTCCCACTTTCTGAAGTGTAAGAAATCTTTGCACCCGTTTCGAAATAAGGAGAATTGTCGGCAAAAAGACTTCGGGTAAGCGTCCAGTTATCTTTTCCTACCGCACTTTCAAAACCTAAATGTGATGGGAAAATTCCGGCATCAATCCATAAATTATGTTTTTTAGAAATCTTTAAACCCGCATTAGCTTCATAAACATTTTTCATAATCCCTTGTTCGGCTGCATAATTTGCATTCATATACGTTCCCACAGCGAGAGCCAGATTAGCTCGTACATTTTCTGTGTTGTAGGCAGTTTTTATATAGGCTAAATTCACGTTTACTTCGTTATTTCTATTGTGGCTATACACAAATCCTGGGCGGTTATTGTTTTTAGGATTATTAAAATCTGCTGTGTAATAAACTTCAGCGTATCCGCCTATTGTAAGTGATTTTTTGATTGAATCGTTTTGAGCAGATGCAGTGATTCCGCATACAGCTAACAAAACAAAAAGTATTTTTTTCATTTGATTTAAATTAAAAATTGTGGGAGAATTTATTTAGTACACGGCATTTTCTTAACCGCAAAAGAGACAAAAGATTTTAAGATGAAATAAGTTATTCAAAAGCTAACAAAACAAACAACAATTCAAAATCTCACATTTTGTGAACTTTTGAATGTCTCTTTTCCAATCATTTCTTTTGATTCTTTTGCGGTAAAAGATGTTTTTAAGTTTTTATCATGTACTATAAAAGAATTTCATTGAATAAAATTCACGTTGATAATATTGATTTTTAAAACTTATTTTTCACTCAATTGGTCTAATGCGATATTCAATTTAAGAACATTGATTTTTTCAGGACCAAATAGTCCAATCAATGGTTTTTCGGTATGTTTAGCAATAAGGTTGGTTATTTCTCTCTCGTATACATTTCTGCTTTTAGCAATTCTTTTTGCCTGAATTTTCGCAGCTTGTACCGAGATATTTGAATCAAGTCCACTTCCACTTGCGGTCACCAGATCTGCAGGGATTTCTGACTTTGCAATTCCCGGGTTTTTCATCATAAAGGTATCGATACGAGCCTGAACTTGTTTTAAATACTCTTCATTTGATGGACCTTTGTTGCTTCCTCCCGAACCTGCAGCATTGTAATCTACCGAAGAAGGTCTTGACCAAAAATATTTGTCGCTGGTAAAAGACTGTGCGATATTCGCATAGTAGGTTTTGTTATTATGAGTAATCAAATCTCCTTTCCCACGATTAGGTGAAAGCTGAGCAATTGCCCAAATAGAAACCGGATAAATAATTGCAAGAAGAATGATGCATAAAGCTGTCAGTTTTATTGCAGGTAAAATATGTGTTTTCATTTTATAGTAATTTATTGAAAGGCAAATGGCAAGAAGAAATGAGATTGTTAAAAGGACGAAAAGTATGATAAGATAATAAATCTTCTCCTTGCCAAGCCAGTTAGATATTTAGAAAAATAAGGAAACGATGATGTCTATAATTTTAATACCGATAAATGGAATTACCACACCACCCAATCCGAAGATGAATAGATTACGTCGTAACAAAGCCGATGCGCCAATAGGCTTATACGCCACTCCTTTTAATGCCAATGGAATCAATATCGGAATGATAATCGCATTGAAGATTACCGCAGATAAAATTGCACTTTCCGGGCTGTGAAGATTCATAATATTTAAACCTTGTAATGCAGGAATTGCTGTGATAAATAATGCCGGAATAATCGCAAAATATTTGGCAACGTCATTGGCAATACTGAATGTTGTTAATGTTCCTCTCGTCATCAGCAATTGTTTACCAATTTCTACAACTTCAATTAATTTTGTCGGATCATTATCAAGGTCAACCATATTTCCGGCTTCTTTTGCAGCCTGAGTTCCACTGTTCATTGCAACACCCACATCTGCCTGAGCTAAAGCGGGAGCATCATTGGTACCGTCTCCCATCATCGCAACCAGGCGACCTTCAGTTTGTTCTTTTTTGATGTAATTCATCTTATCTTCAGGTTTTGCTTCTGCGATAAAATCATCTACTCCTGCTTTTTCTGCGATAAATTTTGCGGTAAGCGGGTTATCTCCGGTAACCATTACGGTTTTAATACCCATTTTTCTTAGACGGTCAAAACGTTCACTGATTCCGGGTTTAATAATATCCTGAAGTTCAATAACTCCCAAAACTTTTTCATTTTCTGAAACCACCAATGGCGTTCCACCATTTTGAGAAATTTCTTTAACCTTTAAATCTATTTCTTGTGGGAAAGTGTTTCCAGCTGCTTCAGATATTTTTCTGATGGCATCCGTAGCTCCTTTTCGAATGCGGGTTTCATCAAAATCAATTCCTGAGCTTCTGGTTTCTGCCGTAAATTTGATAAATTGAGGGTTATTTATTTCGTAGCTTAAAGGATTGATTCCTGCCAATTCAATAATCGATTTTCCTTCCGGAGTTTCATCCGCCATTGAACTTAAAACCGCTGCTTTTATCAATTGTATTTCATCAACTTGGTTAGCAGGATAAAAACTTGTTGCTTTACGGTTTCCGATGGTAATTGTCCCGGTTTTATCTAAAAGTAAAACGTCGATATCTCCGGCTGTTTCTACTGCTCTACCACTTTTTGTAATCACATTAGCTCGTAATGCTCTATCCATTCCGGCAATACCGATCGCAGATAATAATCCGCCAATTGTAGTAGGAATCAGACACACAAAAAGTGAGATAAATGATGCAATGGTAATCGTGACATTAGAATAATCAGCAAACGGTTTTAACGTTACGCAAACAATGATAAACACCAATGTAAAACCTGCCAGTAAAATGGTCAATGCAATTTCGTTCGGCGTTTTCTGTCTTGAAGCACCTTCTACCAAAGCAATCATTTTATCTAAAAAGCTTTCTCCCGGCTGTGTAGTTACCTGTACCACAATTTTGTCGGACAAAACTTTTGTTCCTCCTGTCACAGAACTTTTATCACCACCCGATTCACGGATCACAGGAGCGGATTCGCCGGTAATCGCACTTTCATCAATTGTGGCAAGACCTTCAATGATCTCTCCGTCTGAAGGAATAATGTCTCCGGCTTCACAAACAAAAACATCACCTTTCTGTAATTTAGATGAAGAAATAGTTTCGCCATTTTGAAGTTTTGCAGGTGTTTCTTCTCTGGTTTTACGAAGACTGTCTGCCTGAGCTTTTCCTCTTGCTTCGGCAATTGCTTCAGCAAAGTTTCCGAACAGAACGGTGAGGAGAAGAATGATGAAAACCGTAAAATTATATGCAAAACTTCCCTGAGATTTCTCTCCTGTCAAAGTCCAGATGCTTACGAAAAACATCACCAATGTACCGAGCCATACGAGAAACATGACAGGATTTTTAAACATCAGTTTAGGATTCAGTTTCACAAAAGACTGCTTCAATGCTTCCTGAACCAATTCTTTTTGAAACAAAGATTTATTTTGAGTCATTTTAATTTCTGTTATTTTAAATTTTATCTGAATTTTATTTCATCGAAAAATATTCTGCAATCGGTCCTAAAGCCAATGCTGGGAAGAAAGACAGGGCTGCAATAATGGCAATCACGGCAAAAGTCATGAGTCCAAATGTTGAAGTATCTGTTTTTAAAGTTCCTTCACCTTCCGGAATATATTTTTTCTGAGCTAATAATCCTGCAATTGCTACCGGACCTATAATCGGTAAGAAACGACCGAGCAACAAAACAATTCCTGTAGAAATATTCCAGAAAAGGTTATTATCACCTAAGCCTTCAAAACCACTTCCGTTATTGGCTGCAGAAGATGTATATTCATACAATACTTCGCTGAAACCATGGAATCCGGGATTATTGAGTGTAGAAGTTCCAACTTCAGGAAAATAAGTAGCTATTGCAGTTCCAACAAGAATTAAAAATGGATGAAATAATGCTACAATCATTGCAATTTTCATTTCACGGGCTTCAATCTTTTTGCCCATAAATTCGGGAGTACGACCAACCATCAATCCACTGATAAAAACTGCAAGAATAATATAGATGAAGATATTCAGAATACCTGCGCCATCGCCGCCATAGAAAGCGTTGACCATCATTGCAAGCATTTGGGTCATTCCTGAAAGCGGCATTGCGCTGTCATGCATTGAATTAATAGATCCTGTAGAAATAACCGTAGTTACAATACTCCAAAAACCTGAAGCTGCCGATCCGAAACGAATTTCTTTACCTTCCATTGCACCGAGTGACTGTTCAATTCCCATTTGACTGATGGCAGGATTACCATTCATCTCCATAATAACCGTTGGTACAGCCAATAAAAGAAATCCTACGGTCATGACCCCAAAAATCATATATCCAAATTTCTTTCTTCGGATAAAATGTCCGAATGCAAAAACCATCGCCATCGGAATGATAAATTGAGCAAACATTTCAACCATATTCGTAAAGTAGGTTGGGTTTTCTAAAGGATGAGCTCCATTAGCTCCAAAAAAACCTCCACCATTGGTTCCAACATGTTTTATAGGAACAAATGCTGCAACTGGTCCTGTAGAAACCTCTACATTTTTACCTTCTAGCGTAATCATTTTATCTTTTCCGCTGAAAGTCATCGGCATTCCCTGAAATACCATTACTGCCCCCATTAGAAATGAAAGAGGTAGTAAAATTCTGGTCGTAGATTTAAGTAAAAAGTCGTAAAAATTTCCAAGCTTTGTAGTGGATCTTTCTCTGAAAGCTTTAAAAATAACTATTGAGGCCGCCATTCCTGTTGCTGCGGAAACAAATTGAAGAAACATCAACCAGATCTGTCCTAAATAACTCATTCCTGTTTCTCCAGAATAATGCTGCAAATTACAGTTGACTAAGAAAGAAATTGTTGTATTGAAGGCTAGATCCGGCGACATATCCGGATTTCCGTCGGGATTGAGCGGAAGCCAGCTCATATTCATCAAAATCAGCATGCTCATAAAAAACCATAAGAAATTGATGGTTAAGAGTGCTACTAAATGTTGCTTCCAATTCATTTCATGATCAGGATTAATTCCTGATATTTTATAGAAAAACCTTTCTACAGGTTTGAAAACAGGATCAAGAAAGGTTTTTTCTCCTGTGTAGACTTTTGAAATATACTTTCCAAAAGGTATCGCTAATAGTAATGTTATTAAAAACATCGCTACAACGCCTAAGATTTCAGTGTTCATAGTTTCTTTAATGAATTAATGCAAATTCTTTTACGGAAATCACCAAGTATAAAAAAGCAATAACGAAGCTGATCCAAAAAATCAGAATTCCCCACTCTTTTATTTGATGTATAATCTTGCGGTTCATTTGCTTATTAAATTATTTTTAAAATTTTTCAGGTTTTACAAGTACATAGCAGATATAAATGAATATGGCTATTGAAATAATAAATAGAATGGTCATTTTTTAAAATTTTAAGTTTTGATCTTTTTTTGTTTGTTCGCTATACACATTTCTAAAATCTTTTGGAATTTCCTGATAGAGAAATTTCCATTGTTGCGGTTTCAGATTTTTTCTAAGATTTCCGAATGAGCGTACAAAAAGATTTTCTATAATGTATCTGATGTAGGAATTTCCGTTTTTGTAAATCCAGTACATTCTTTTAATTGAAATATTAATCTTCTGTACGTTTGATTTTTCTGTAAGAACTTTAATATTATCTACTGCAACCTGCACTACTCCCGGAAAATTGTTTTGCTCAGAAAGCGTTACAATCTCTTTTCGAACCGCCGGAAAAAATACTTTCAGATATTCTACAGCGGTAAATCTGTTTATTTTATTCAACATTTTAAATTTTGTCGAAATATTCAACGAGACGGTAAAACAAAACGAACAACACAACTGCTGTAATTAATAGAATAATTGTTGTCATTTTTTTATTTATTTTAGTTTACCTGTAAAATCGCAGCGGCCACAAAAACTCCAAGGATTACTGCAATATTGATGGTAATGATTTCAAGATTATGTTTTTCACGAGTAGACTTTAAAAGTTTCCAGTCTCCTATTTTTCTGATTTTTGATTTCATATCTAAATTTTTATTGTTTTTTAAAGATCATCCAGAATAGTCAGGTCATATCTTTTAAATTTTTAAATTCCTGATTTATAAACCTGACATAGATAGTTGTTTTGCAGAGTCGGTGACATTTTTGCGAAAATTAAATCTTTATATGAGGGTTCGCAGCAAAACGTAAGACTGTCTAAAGAGTAAACAAAAATGTTTTCGATAGCGTTTTTTAAAGCCTGATCTCCTTTGCTGTAAAGCAAATTCATCTTGGTGATTGATTTCATCAGAATTTTCTGATCATGATTTTTTATCAGTTTTTTGATTTGCTTGGTGAAAACACTGATTACCATAAACGGTGTTTTTGTTTTGTAAGAATCTTTAAACTCTTCCTGAGATTCAGGAATCAATTTTATGATTTCTCTTACGGCATCTGTATGATTCATTTTTAGATTGTTTTGAATACTTATGCCAAGATTTATTCCTTTGATGGAAATAAAAACACAACAGACTGAACAACAATAAATTAAAACAAAACCAATAATTTACAAAACACAAAAAACCCTATCAAAATGATAGGGTCGTTATCAGAATGGAACTATTTTTTACGAAATTTTATACTCTTCTACTTTTCTGTACAAGGTTGCAATGCCAATTTCGAGTAATCGGGCTGCTTCGGCTTTATTGCCTTTGGTATGATTAAGAACTTTCTGTATCTGCATTTTCTCGGCACTTGCCATAGAAAAAGCAGACATTATTTTTGTCTGTGGAGAATCTTTATCACTGCTGTATACCGAAATGTCTATTGGAAGACTTTCTATTCCTATTTCGGGGGAATCTGTAAGAATAACACTTCGTTCGATGACATTTCGAAGTTCACGAATATTTCCTTTCCACGGATGGTTTTTTAATGCTTTTAAATAATCGGGAGAAACCGAAGTTATGTTTTTCCCTGTTTTAAGTGAAAAGCTTTTCAGAAAAAATTTAACCAGCAATTCAATATCTGCAACTCTTTCCCGCAATGAAGGAAGCTTTATTTGAAAAATATTGATTCTGTAATATAAATCTTCACGGAAACTTCCTTTTTCGATTTCAGTTTCCAGATTTCTGTTGGTAGCTGCAATAATTCTTACATCGGTTTTTGTAGGTTTGCTGTCTCCTACTTTCAGAAACTCTCCGGATTCTAAAACACGCAATAATTTTGCCTGAAGATCTAACGGCATTTCACCTATTTCATCCAGAAAAACCGTTCCCTGGTTGGCTTCCTCAAAAATACCTTTGCTGTCTTTCAAAGCGCCTGTAAAAGCACCTGCTTTGTGACCAAACAATTCGTTTTCCAACAAATCTTTTCCAAAAGCCGAACAGTTGATGGCGATAAAATTATTTTTATTTCTCTTGCTTGCATGATGAATTGCCTGAGCAAAAACTTCTTTTCCGGTTCCGGTTTCACCAGTTAAAAGCACCGTTGCATCTGTTGCTGCTACTTTTTGAGCCGAATTAATAGTCGAAATAATTATTGATGATTTACCGATAATGCTGTCAAAAGATTGTTTTCTATTGAGTTGTTTTTCAAGATGCAAAACCCTCTTATTAAGTGCTACCTTTTCGGATGCTTTATAAATTAACGGGAGAATTCGGGTATTGTCGTCTCCTTTTGTAATATAATCGAAAGCACCATTTTTAATCGCTAGAACGCCATCGGGAATATTCCCAAATGCCGTTAGCAAAATAATTTCAACGGTAGCAAATCTCTCTTTAACCGTTCGAGAAAATTCCACACCATTTCCATCGGGAAGTTTCACATCACAAATCACAATGTCAATTTCTGAAGTTTCAAGTTTTTTTAAACCGCTTTTCAGATTACTGGCTTCGAAAACTTCAAACCCTTCAAGACTGATGATGCGTGACAGAAGCGATCTTATTTTGGCTTCATCGTCGATAATTAAAATAGTATTCAATCGTGTAAATTATAAGCTTCAAAATTATAACTAAAATTCACTTATTGATTAAATATTTCTTTCAAATTAAAAATGTACATAGTGATATCATTTTTTATGGTAAGTAATGCCTTCAATTGTTTCCATAAAAAAAGACTGCCATTATATGACAGTCTCTGGTAAAAGAAGCTATTATTTTTATTTTGCTTTAAAATACACTCTTCTATTTGCTTTGTTTTTCCATTCAGGACATTTTGAAGCTGGGTCACACTCAGGATATTTCAAATCTGTTTTTCCATTTCCTTGTGCATCAAGTTTGTTTGATTCTACTCCGTTTTTGATCAAATACTGCTTTACATTATTTGCTCTTTTTTGAGATAGATTTTTATTGTATGTATCAGTTCCTCTTGCATCTGTAGCCCCTACAACAGTGTAAGAAGCATTTGAAGAATTGATATAACCTACGGCATTATTAAGGATTGGAGTATTGTTTGATAAAATTTTATCTGAATTAAGTTCAAACTCAATTCCATCCAATTTTGTTTCAGATTCTGCAACAACACCTGTTTCTTGAGTTGTAACCGGGCAACCGTTATTTTCTACAGGCCCCGGAACCGTTACACATTTGTCGTATAGATCAATTACTCCGTCTAAATCAACATCAAGGGCTACACCAGATCCGTCGACCCTTGCTCCTGCAGGAGTATCTAATTGTCTGTCCCAGTCATCACAAACACCATCATTATCTGCATCGCCAGCTTTACAAGCCTCAAGGTCATTAATTTTTGATTCTAAAACCTCAGTTCTGGAATAAACTTCCTGCATAGGATCGTGCCACATCAAGTGAGAATCATGTTTTCCTAACTTTAATGAAAGACCAAGGGTAGCATTGATAAAATTATCCGAATTATTATCTTTAATCTTATTCACCACTCTGTCTCCACCATCAAAACTATCGTCTGTAGTAACTATATACATCACTCTTCCTTCCAAATCCAATCTTCTGTTGAGCTTATATTTCAATCCAGCACCACCCTGTGCAAAAAACGAAAGACCATCTTTAATTGGCGTAACCTCTGTTACCAAACGTTGTCCTTGCTCATCTTTTAAATAAGCTCTATATCCTATAGTTCCTACACCAGCATATCCGTGCAATGCCCATCTGTATGGAGATGTATTATCCACTCTTCTAAAAAGATTAGAGAAATTGATATCCCCCAAAACTGAGATTGCATCATACTGAGTTCTTCCTCCGTACTGCCCTTTTACAGATGCGTTTGCCGGTGCTGCATCTCTTGTATTGAAAGCGCCTTGACGAGTTTCTCCGCGGTCATATTGTAACTTCAATCCGAATGTGTGAGTAATGGCTTTATCAACACTTAAATAAGCAGAGTATCCTACCAAACTTTTTCCTGCTCCTTCACCGAACTTTAGTGATGTAAGATCTGCATATTGCATTAATGGAACTCCTGCTCCGAATGAAATCGACCAGTCATTAAATCTCTTTGCAGATTGGGTAAAAGGCTGTACATTAGCAGAACCTGAAGAAAAAGTATTCGGATATTTTCCGTTGTCATTTACCTTAATTGAATCTTGTGCAAAGACACACGAGGGTACCGCTATCGCAAGCGACAAAATTGCTAATTTTGATTTCATATAAAATTTTAATTTATTTTTAAAAAAGGACGATAAGTGTAGGGATTAATTCACCCTTAAAAACTTATCCATTTTCCCAATGCACTTGCCAGTGCGGGTTTCAGCTGTGCTATCTTACTTCCAATTACTGTACCAAAAAAGAAAATTGATGTACTGTAATTTGTCATTTAATTCGTAAACAACTGATCGCTAGTAAACTTAAAATTCTAATTTATTTTAAAAACAAATTAAGAAAATCGCTTTTTTAACCAAAAATTTAGAAGAATTATTATAATTTAAAATTATCAATTTTTGGCACGGATAAAAGCCTAATTACGGATAAAATAGTAGATATAAATAATGTTGTAAAACTTTAAATCAGATCATGGTTTTACATATTGTTGTCGTAAAAAAACTACCTCTTTTAAGACTAATTTGTCATCCACTTCAAGAAATCTGCAATTTGTCTTTTGCTGACAAATACATCCGAATTAATTTCAGGCGCAGGAGAAAGTTTTAATTCAATCTTTTGGCTAGAATGTTTAATGATTTCAACAATCGCCATTTTATTAATAATAAACTTGCGGTTGATCTTAAAAAATAGTTTGGGAGTTAATTTATAGATGATATCTTTTATGGTATCATCATAAATATAAGTATGATTATCTGTCGTAGTTAAAAAAAGATATTTCCCGGATGCAAAAAAATAAGCCGTATCCTCCTCTGGCACAGATTTGATTTTATTACCGTCTGTTACTATAAAGTGCTTCATCTTTTCAGTATCATTAGACTTATATAATGCAGACATAGACTTCAGTATAGGTTCTGAATTAAAATTACCTCTTATCGATATAAATTTTTGCAAAGCTTTATGTAGATCTTCTTCTTCAAAAGGTTTAAGGAGATAATCTATGGTAAAATGTTTGAAAACCTGCATTGCATACTCATCAAAAGCGGTGATAAAAATAATGGGTGTAAAAAGCTCTACCTGCTCAAAAATTTCGAGACTCATGCCATCACCAAGGTGAATATCCATAAAGATGAGGTCTGCAGAATCATTTCTGAAAAAATCAATCGCCTGTTTTTTTGAACGAAGAATCACCATCTCGGTAACAGGCACGATGGTTTGCTTATCTAAAAGGTCTTTCAGATAATTAACCGCCAATAACTCATCTTCTATGATCGCAATTTTCATAACATTGCAAAAATACAAAAAAACCGCTAAAACAATTAAGTTCAAGCGGTTTCGGGGTTGTTAATATGAATGTTAAATTTTTATAAGTACGGATTGTTCTTTTTAGCACTTTTCGGGAACTCTATCGTGTACCTTACGTCATTTTGCTGAAGAATATATTCCTGTCCGTTAATATTATGAATGATTTTTTTCTGATCTGATCGTCTTAAATCAAACCAACGCTGCCCTTCCAAAGCGAATTCTCTAGATCTCTCATCCATTATAAAGTTCATGAAAACTGTTGTATTCATTGCATTAACATCAGTTTGAATAGCTGTAAATCCGGTTGGAGTGTATCTGTTTTTCAAAACTTTAAGCAACGCTTCTTTAGCTTCATCTAATCTGTTTAATTTTACCAAAGCTTCAGATTTTATGAAATATAATTCTGCTGTTCTGAAAGAAACTCTGAAGTCTGAACTTCCCCCTTTGATGATTTTATATTTGCTGCCATTTTTTTGGAAATAAATTCCAAATCTTTTGTCAGTAGCTGTATTGTATTTTGCAAGAAGATCTGCAGAAGCATACGATATATTCTGTACTGCACTGTTGAAAGCATTATCTAAAGCCATGATAGATTCTACTGAAGTAAAATGATTAGGAGCCTGACTAGAAGTATTTAAATTACTCAACTCTCCTTTAATTGCCATTGCCTGATTTGCATAATCTAAAGCTTTGTTCCAATCTCCTTGATAGAGAGCTGTTTTTGCCTGAAAAGCCAATAACGAAACTTTAGAAAATCTATAGTTGATTGGCGAAGTCTGCTTCTGCTCAATCATCATCTGTTCTGCTTTTTTAATATCTGCATGCACCTGATCATAAACTTCCTGAACGCTTGACGGTTTTAAAACCTGCTCAAGATCGATTTCTAAATTAATAGGAACTCCTCTATCCTGAGACGCTGTCGCTGCATTATATGGTTTACCGTATAAATTGACCATATCAAAATATACATACGCACGAAGTGCATAAGCTTCTGCCAAAATCTGCTGTTTTTCAGGAGAATCGGTCATTGTTTTGCTTCCTTCGTTGATGATTTGATTTAGATAGAAAACCACCGAATAAAAACTTACCCAAGGAAACTCAATCGTTGATTGATCGTTGTTGCTGTCTTTCCACATCGCAATTTCACGGTAAGCGATAAAATCACTTGTATTTTCATCTATATTAAGCTCGTCTGTACGAAGTGCTACCAAAGATTTGTGAATAGGGTATTTTGAATACGCAGAAGTCAATACTTTACGGTAATCTTCAGCAGTAACAGGAATAATCTTCCCTTCCGGCTGTATATCTAAAAAACGATCGCATCCTATACTGGAAAAACTTAGTACTGCAACCGCAATGAATGTTGTAATTTTTCTCATGTTTTTAAATTTTAAAAAGAAACATTAAATCCTACTGTCACCGATTTTGTGATAGGTTGTGCATAAATATTACCATACGTTTCGGGGTCGAAATATCCTTTATATCCATTACTGAATACAAATAAGTTACGCCCTTCTACACTTAGTCTCAAAGCACTGATTCCCATCGGACTTGTAAATTCTTTAGGTAATGTATATCCTAAACGAATGCTGCTGATCCTTAAATAACTGATCTCTTTTGCCCAGATATCAAGAAGGCTGTACGCATTAGAACGGTTATCAGAAAGCCATTTATTACCCATCCAACCAGGATTGGTTTCCATATCCGGACTTGTAATTCCCGGAAGTGAACCACCTGCATTGTAAATATCTTTGGTGTAATTTCTTCCTCTGTCCAGCTCCATTCCACGATAAGAAGGTGTTTGCATTACTGTTTGTTTCAGGTTAAAAGTAGCTGAAACAGTAAAATCGAAATTACTTATTTTAAAGGTGTTGATAATACCTCCTGTAAACTTCGGATCTCTGTCGCCAACATAGGTGAAAAGACTTCTCAGTTCTGCATTTGAAAGCTTAGAATCTACCAATTGACCAGGAAGAAAATCTGCATACACATCATACAATGCAAAGAAATCTTCGATTTTTACTTTTTCATTTCCTTTCCAGAACATTGGGTTTCCGTTTTCATCCATTCCTGCAGTTTTCAATGCAAAAACAGCGTTTACCGGAAGACCTTCTCTTGAAGGAAGCAATGCGTTGTCACGAGGCTGCTCGCTCAATACATTACTTTTGTTATGTGCAAAGTTGATTGTTGTAGACCACTTGAAATTATCTTTGTTGATATTTTTAGTTGATACCGCCAATTCAAATCCCTTGTTGGTTAAGCTTCCCCAGTTCATCATCGTATATTCAAATCCGGTTTCAAGCGGAGTTTCTTTCATACTGATCATATCGGTTCCTTTTCTGTTGTAAACATCAGCGGTAAGGTTGATACGATTGTTTAATAAACCTAGATCAAGCCCAACATTCACATTGGTTGTCTTTTCCCAACGAAGTTTATCGTTTGGAGGACTGATTACGTTAATAATATTCTCTTTTCCGCCCGGAAGAATGGTCGAATCGCTGTATTCACCAATAAAGAACGGTGAGGTATTACGGTCAATGTTCCCTTGTAAACCGTAAGAAGCTCTCAATCTAAAGTTAGAAATAGCTGAAATATCTTTCATGAAATTCTCTTTCGACACCAACCAAGAGCCAGAAACCGCCCATATCGGAAGGTATTTGTACTTTTTATTAACTCCGAATAAATTGGTTCCGTCATATCTCACACTACCGAAGAAGGTATATTTCTGATCATAAGTATAAGATGCCGTTGCAAACATTGAAGCATACGCATTCTCGATTGGAGGCATTTCTCTGTAAGTCTCATACTTTCTTTCCGCTGCAAAACCAGAGCTTGGGAAAACAATCGCCGTAGCTCTTCTTGTTACAGAATCATATCCGAAAGCTCTTGTAACGGTTGTGTTATCTTCAGTTTTACGAAGTTCAGTTCCCGCCATCAAATCAATCTCGTGTACCGAATTAATTTTTGTGCTGTAGCTTCCCTGTAATTTCCAGTTGTATTGGAAGAAATTATTATCCCAGTTTTGTTTTACGCCACCATCCGGTAAAAAGTAACGGTATGCACCATCTTTGTAATAACGCGTTCCTTCTTTCATCTTTCTGGTAAAGTAGGTATTCTCGGCTGCAAATTTTTCCGTCTTATTACCGTCATACTGAACACCTAGCTGTGAAGTCAGTTTCAGGCCTTTTGCTAATTTATAATCTAAATCGAAAATAGCTTTTAATGACTGATTTTTCAGTGTATAACTTGTATTTTCTCTTTCTTCTAAAAAGTTGAAAGGAATATATCTGTTTTCAAAACCATCAATATCCTGATCATATCTGTAGCTTCCGTCTGCGTTGTAAGGGCTCAGATAAGGATTGGCATTTCTTGAATAATTGATCGGGCTGATAGACGCATCTGCATCTGTAACAAATGATGTTCTCTCACTTTGAGTCCCAAAAACTGACACTCCAAAATTAAGTTTATCATTTATTTTATAATTGTTTTTTAGCGTTAAATTATAACGTTCGAAACCTGTCCCAATCGTTGTTCCCTGTTCATCATAATATCCTAAAGAGAAATAATAATCTGAATGGTCGCTACCTCCCGAAATACTTACTCCATACTGTTTATTGATTGCATTTTGATACAATAATTTTCCCCAGTCTGTATTGCTGTTTCTTAACCCGTCAATTTGCTGACGTGTTATTAGATTTAAACCTCCTAAACCACCATTTCTATAGGCATCAAGCTGTCCGTTTTGAGTTAAGATTCTCATCACTTCCCCTTTGTCGGTACGATAGGTTAAGTCGGTACGATTAGCAAGCATTAATTCTAAATCTACTTTTTCAGAAGCGTTTAAAAGATTAAGTTTACCAAAATCAGGACGTGCAGTAATGAAAGTATCTGCCGAGAAATTAACTCTTAAACTTCCTTTTTTTCCTTTTTTGGTGGTAATTGAAATTACACCATTCGCCGCTCTTGCTCCATAAATAGCTGTAGCAGCAGCATCTTTTAATATGGTAATATCTTCAATATCATTAGGGTTTAATCCTGCAATAGAAAAATTCTGAAGCTGATCGATATTATCTTTATCACTAAAATTAGGCACATCATTTCCTTCCAACGGAAGACCATCAATTACCCAAAGCGGATCTTGAGGCCCCGAAAGAGAAGCAGTACCACGAATTCTGATTTTTGCAGGGCTTCCGGGAGCTCCTGTTTCTGGCGTAACGGCAACACCGGCAATCTGTCCAGCCAATAATTGGTCTACACTGGCAACACCGGCTTGCTGAATATCGTTCATCTTCACTGTAGTAACAGCTGAAGTCTGCTTACGTTTTTCAATTTTCTGATATCCGGTGATAATTACTTCCTGAATATTGTTTTTTTCAGGAATATCGGTGCTTACAACAGGAACCAAAGTAATGTTATAACTAGTTTGTCCTTCGTAAATCTGAATTATTTTTGGTTCATATCCTAAATAACTTACCATTACAGATTTTGTATCTGCAGGGATTTCTAAAGTATAATTTCCGTTTTTATCTGTGATTGTACCTATAGAAACGCTTTCAATAATTCCGGTCTGATTTGTTTTTGTAGAAACAGACTGTGTTTCTATTTTGATAGATGCACCTGCAATTACTCTGGAAGTATCTCCGTCGTCAATTTTTCCGGTAATTGTTTTCTTTTCCTGGGCTAATGCAATCTGAGCCGCCAAAAGAGGTAAAAGTATAAATGCTTTTTTCATTACTAATTATTTATTTAAAGCCTCTTTAATACGGATGATTAAGTCAGCATAATGAGCCTTAGAGGCATCATCTCCCTTGTTTTTATTTTTGTTCAATAAATTCAATACCTTCTGTAGTTCTGCTCTTTTGTAAGTAGTAACCTCAGATACTCTTTTCATAGATGAATAATTGATATTCCTAAGACTTTGAGCTTCTTCCTGGAAATTACAGATCGTAGGGATATTCAGCGTATTATCTGTTTTGATTGCTTTTACAGCCGTTTTTTCAAATAATTTGTTTACTGAAACAATCAGGGCATCCACATAGTTTTTCTGCGTCATCTTTTCAAGAATCGTCAAGCTTCCTTTTTTATTGAAAATTGAACCTCTTACCTGGTCAAATAAATTCTCAACAGTATAAATTTCTTCCTTAGAACCTGCAATCTGATGTTTCAATTCATTTTCCAGCATTCTCAATAAACGGTCATCCATAAATAAAGAGTACAGATTACCATACTGCATTCCTCTTGCTAAGTTGTAAGGAGTCTGCTCAAAAGGCCCCATCGGAGAATTTTTAACAGGATAGGTTTTCTCTGAGATTGGGTTAAAAAATAACCACTCCGGAAGGTTTATCGAGTTTTTAATAAGATAATCAACCGCTCTTTTCTGAGTTTCTGCAGGTACCGCTTCATAAGCTTTTTTGTTATTTCCAAAAACGGTATGGTCTAAATAAATACCTCCTACATTAGCCATAACGTGCCCTGAATACAGGTCCCACTGCCCTATAGCTCCTAAATAAAGCTTACCAGCATCAGTATAGTTTTTCCCATCTTCATAAGTCCATTTTAAAAGATTATCGATAACAATCTTTAGGTTTTTCATTCCATATTCACTTGCTTTCATCGCATCATCACCTAAATCTTCTGATTGCGAACGAGGGTCAATAGTTTCCAAATAACTCTGCTGTTCACCATAAAAATAGATAGGATCATCTTGATGTTTTTCTATCAAACTTCTTAATGCTTTTTTCTCAGAAACGGCATCAGGGTACCAACGATACCCCCATTCAATAGCGTATTTATCATACAATCCTATTTTTGGAGTAATTGCTGTAACACCATCTTCAGGCTGCGCTACATAATTATAACGTGCATAATCCATAATTGAAGGTGCAGTACCTCCCATTTCATCTGTAAACTCTTTTGAACGCAATGATTCTACAGGGAAAGCAAATGAAGAACCCATATTATGCTTTAAACCAAATGTATGCCCCACTTCATGAGAAGAAACAAAACGAATTGCTTCACCCATATGCTCATCACTAAATACATTTCCTCTCGCTTTTGGATCAATAGGTCCGGTCTGAATTCTCATCCATTCCTGAAGAGAGGTCATTACATTATGCCACCAAATAATATCAGATTCAATGATCTCACCACTTCTTGGGTCTACCACTGAAGGTCCCATTGCATTAGATTTTGGTGAAGCAGCATAGGTAATTACCGAATATCTTACATCATCAATATCAAAATCTTTATCATTCTCATCCGGCATTTTTGCGATAACGGCATTTTTAAAACCTGCCTTTTCAAAAGCAACCTGCCAATCATAAACTCCTGCTATAATCTTTTCACGCCATTGAATCGGTGTTGCAGGATCAATATAATAAATGATAGGCTTTTTAGGCTCTACCAATTCTCCTCTCAGATACTTTTCTTTGTCTTCTTCTTTAGGTTCTAAACGCCATCTTGTAATGAAACGTTTTTCATCCATTCTTTGTTGACGGTCATTAAAAGCCCAATGTTTTTCACTGAAGAAACCAACTCTAGAATCATCAGTTCTAGAATCCATCGGCACTTTAGAAAGCAACACGATATTACTGGTCACCCCAAGTGTTACAGGCAAATCAACACCTCCTTCATTCACTGAAGTGGTCAGTTGAGATTTAACAACAAGGTTTTGAGGGAATGTTTTTACGCTTTCAATATAAGACAGGTTTGATTTTACAGAACCTCCAAGGCCAACATTTGCCAAAACATCGTTGAAACTTTTTTGGTTACCGTCAAAAACTTTATTTACTTTAATAGCTACAGAAGTAGAATCGGTATTTTGTGCTTCGATATCAAAAACTTCAATCACAGATTCTGAAAAATTATCTTTAACAGATTTTGTGATTACATCATTTTTTGGAGAAGACACTTGTGGAATTACCGTTTTAACCCAAATCTTTTTGGCGACATAATCACGGTGAAAAGAAATTACCTTATTTTCATAATTCATTCCTTTATTTAATCCCGCTTCATTTACCTGCATCGGAACTTGCGATAATTTATTCACGACCAAAAACTGGCGTCCAATCAAACTGTCAGGAATTTCAAAATAAATATCTGTTTTTACCTGAATCGTATTAAAAAGACCTTTTTTATAAGTTCCTTTTTTGATCAGTTCATCAATTTTCTTGGTTTTTTTTGAGGAAGTATCTGTTTTCGCAGATTTCTCTTTGTCGGTTTTTACTGTATCTTTTTTCTGTGCAAAAGCTGCCGGAGAGGCTAAACTAAGCCCCAAATACAGTGCAAGCCTGTAATTCTTCATTAAAATAGTACATTTCATGCCCTCTAGGTTTTCAGTAGGCAAAAATATAACCTACAAAACTACATCTATATTAACAGGGAGTGAAAGGGCTAATTATCGGAGTGAATGGATTTTTAAGCTCTTAATCCATTAACGGAAGAAAACAGATAAAATATCCATCCTTAATTGAAATATCTAGATTATTATTCTTAAAATATTGATAAATTTGATTTAAATAATCTAAACCAAACTTTTCACTCTGTACGTCTTCCGTCTTGGGTTGCCAGCTGTTTTTCACAATAACTCCATCTTTTTCAACGGTAATAATAATGGCTAAAGGATTGTCTATGGTTGCAATATTATGCTTAATAGCATTCTCTGTAACCAACTGTAGGGATAAATACGGAATTCTTTTTTCTAAACTTTCTTCATCATTAATAATCAATTCAAAACTAATTTCTTCGTCGAACCTACTTTTTAAAAGATCCATATATTGTTTGATAAAACTGATCTCCTGTGCGACAGGAACCAGATTTTCTTTCGGTGGAACAATAAGATAACGGTAAATCTTTGAAAGATTCATGGTGAACTTCTGAGCATTTTCTTTGTTGAGCCCAATCAACATGTAAAGAGAATTCAATGAATTGAAAAGAAAATGTGGGTTGATATTATTTTTGAGCTGCTGAAGCTGGTTTAATGCTTCTTCCCGATGCATTTTTTCATTCTCAACAAGGAGCAGATTTTTTTCAGACTGTATTTTTTCTTTCTCCTGAAATGCCATATTGGTCGCTCTGTAAAACAAAATAAATACGGTCACAATAAGAAGCAAAGCCGCTAGAAAAATATAAACGGTATATCTTTTTGTTTGATTTACACTCTCATCAATAAGGAAGCTTACATAATTTACCACTGCATATCCTTCAAAATTATCAGTTTTTAAAGGTTTTATAAATCGGATAACTTCTACATCAAGGTATTCGGAAATCGTATTTCGTTCCGTATATCCCAATTGTGTTTTACTGCTCAACGTATCCTGTGGTTTAATGTCTGTAAAGTCAAAAACATTTTTACCTAAATATTTTTTATCAGGATGTGTAATGCAAATACCTTCTTTTGAAAAAACATAAGTATACGTATTCGGAGATTGATCAATGGTTGCAAAATACTGATGAAGGTTATCTAGACTTACCGCAGAACCGTAATACAGCATATCTTTATTTGCCTGTATTAAAGAATCGTAGCTTAACCAATAAATACTATCGTTATGACTGATTATATAATTATTAAAGTTACCCGGACCTTTATTTTTAATTTTAGTATACTTCTCTACCTTTTCATCTTTTTTGAGAATATCCGATAAAAGATCTTTATTGCCAGATTCTCCAGAAGCACCATTATAATAATAGTACCAACTGTACGGAACCAATTTGCGTCTTTTGTTTAAGCTATTTAAGACCGAGGAGTAATCTTTGTAATTTTTCAGACCATCTTTCTGAATCAAAGCACGAAGCAGGTATTGATAATCTTCGATATTCTTGAACTCTTTTTCTACCGTTTCATATTTTCTCAAAAAAGTTTTCCTGGCAAATTCTTCATTGTTTTTTCGGCTGTCGTGAGTAATAAGAAGGCTCAGCACCGCAAAAGCAACCGCTGCTATAAAACAAACTGACAAAGCTGCTATAAAAACAGATCGTTGTGTGAGTGCATGTTTAAAATTAATCTTCAAAACCTTCTGATTTATTATTGTTTACTTTAAAATAAAGCTATCATTCTATAATGATTATAGCCGATAACCTATTTGTTTTATTTAAAAGTAAAGGAATTTTAATTGAAATTTC
The DNA here is from genome assembly GCF_001677955.1 of Chryseobacterium sp. BGARF1. Classification (GTDB taxonomy): domain Bacteria; phylum Bacteroidota; class Bacteroidia; order Flavobacteriales; family Weeksellaceae; genus Chryseobacterium. Next base: position 92,003 of record NZ_LELA01000073.1, on the reverse strand, counting down.
CCGGAAATAAGAAACGAATATACATAATTTTTTAAGCAATAAAAGTAAATTTTTAATTCAAATTTTGAAAATTAAAACGTTTAAACTAATCTTTTCAGTCATAAAATTGCTCAATTAAAAGCATTATTTTCTCTGAAAGCCCAAAAGAAAAAGGAACCGACTACTATTCAGTTCCTTTTATTTTATGTGATGAAATTGTACTATCATCAATATTTTTAATGAAAGTTATACGACAAACGGTAAACATCTCTAAAGTAAATTTCAGTTTCTGAAACTTCTTCGTATTTAGGCATTTGTGTAAACGATTCCGAGAATCTTACGCTTTGAGTTATAGTTGATAATTTTCTTGGCTTCTTCTTGCATCCGCAATATTTTAAGTCATTTTTCTGATGCTCTTTTAGCTGAATAATTTTTACTTCAGTGCATTCAAGTTGTTCAGCTTTATTAAAACTGGACTGGTTGAAAGTGAAATAAGGTTCACCATGATAAAGATAGTGATCTACAATTTCCGGATTATTTTTTTGAGACGAATCGGCGTAGGTTGAAGCATGATATCCGCTACATTTTTGGCAAAAAGCTACCTTGATAAAAATCTGTTCCATATATTAATTTTGCTATGGATTGTATAACAGATAGCATGCCATAATCCTCTATGAAAGCTAAATTATTATTTTTTACATTTTTTCTTATTCAATAAAACTGAAACATCAGCAATGTAAAATTAACTCTCATCTTTCGTATTTTTCACAAGGCTAATTCCGGAAAAAAAGAAAATAAGTCCGATGATACCTGCAACGGCAAGTGTTGTATAAGCGGTACTTTTATTAATTAATTCATATCCTGTATAAATTAAACCTACAATTCCTAATACGGTAAGAATAGTTCCGAAAATTCTTTTAATGTTCATGATAATTTTATTTTAATCACTACAAATCAAGATATGTGCCTGAAATATTTTGAAAAATGAATTTGAATCTTTAAGGTGCAATAAATTACATTTTAACACTAAAAAAAGATTACTCTTTTTCTGGAATTAATAACTTTCCCCAATCATTTAATTGCCAAAGAATTTCTACTAATTTTTCTCCAATTTCAGTTAAAGAATATTCTACTCTTGGCGGTAATTCGTTGAAACTTTTCTTTGTTAAAATCCCATCTTCAATCATTTCACTGAGCTGTTTATTTAAAACACGTCTGTCTACTTTGCCAATTCCTTTTAAAAATTCGCTTGGTCGCTTTTTTCCTTCATTAATTTGCCAAACGATAGGAACTTTCCATTTTCCGCTGATTGAATTTACAGCAATTTCCAATGGACAAATTTTATTTTCTGCTGCGAGACCCTCTGTTTTCATATTATTGACTTTTTTATCCCTATGTGCTAAAAATATGCGGTATTGTCGATATAAAAAAACTTTTAGAGATTTGCAAAATTAATCATAACGTAAGGATATAAATACATTCTTTATATTTTTATTTATAAAAAATTACTAGTGAAGAAATGCTATCATTTTTATGAAAGAAATAAAACGCAAAGGTTCCCGATCTGCAAAAGATATTCCTCAGGAAATTTTAGACCAACTGAATTGTGGAGAAATTGAAACAGCAAATCTAGTTGAATGGTTAGCAGTTGACCAACGGCTTTTGTTGGAAAATTTATTAAAACAATTTGACAGAACTCAATATTTACAACCCCTACTAGCCGAAATTGAAAATCTGAAAAAGCAAACGGTAAATACCATCAACGAAGCAATTGGAACAGGGCTTTTTGAACAGTCTTTAAAACATAATGACAAAGAAATATTGACGATTATTACGAATCATTCATCTGATTTAATTCGTTGTTGGGCAACCTACACGATTGGTAAAAATCAAGCATTAAATATCACTCAAAAGCTTGAACAGATTCAACGTTTTTCGGCTGATAAGCATTTTGGGGTAAGAGAAATTTGCTGGCTAGCCATAAGGTCCAATATTTCAAAAGATTTAGCAAAAAGTATTGAAATATTATCCGGTTGGATCAATCATACAGACGAAAACATAAGACGGTTTGCAAGCGAAGCCACACGGCCAAGAGGCGTTTGGTGCGAACATATTGAAGAATTGAAACAAAATCCTGAACTGGGTTTGGCAATTTTAGAACCTATGAAATCTGATACATCAAAATACGTACAAGACAGTGTAGGAAACTGGCTAAACGACGCAAGCAAAACACAGCCTGAGTTTGTAAAATCACTTTGTGAACAATGGAAGAACGGAAGTCCAACTAAAGAAACAGCTTATATTATAAAAAAAGCATTGCGGACTATTGAAAAGTAGTGTAAGTTTATTTCTTTTGCTAAATTTTTTACAAAACAACCTCTTTTAAAAATTTTAAAAGAGGTTGTTTTTAAGGCTAAAAAAAATCTGCTCTACAAGTTTCTAAGTACTAATAATGATTAAACCATACATTCTGAAACGTAATATGATTGCAGCCCGACCTGAGTGGAAATCCTTTTTTGCTGCTGGAAAAACGAAGGCAAAAAAGATTGGGAACGGAGGGCGGAATAGCTGCCCAAAAATATATTGTTAATTGTTTTAACCTACTTATTTCTAAACTTTTAGATAAAAAAACTTATTTTGAGCAAAAAAACATTTTATAAACTTGAAGCAGCTTCTTTGATTAATTCAGCTATTTCTTCTGGATGAGTTGCCATTGAAGCATGGCTCGCATCTAATTCAATTACTTTTTTAGGATTCATTCTTGCGCTCATTTCTCGTTGTGTGTCAGGATGTATCATCTTGTCTTGATTAGAAACCTGATACCAAACCGGTAAATTTTTCCAAGAAGGACTCTCCATTTCATCACCGAAACATTGCCCGTTAATTGCTTTTTGTGACAACGACATTACCAACGCATCATTATCATTGAGGTCAGGACAAAAAGCTTGCTGAAACTCATCATACTTAATCCATAAAAAACCTTTATTATCTGGCGCAATACTTTCTCCACCCGAAGTAGCTCGTTTTGCTAACAAACTGCCCAAACTTTCTCCATGATCTGGAGCAAAAGCTGCCACATAGACTAAACCAACAACTTTATCATGATTTCCTGCCGCAGTAATAACAGCACCACCATAAGAATGCCCAACCAATAAAACTTTGCCATCTTGAGCCTCAATTAAATCTTTGGTTTTTTGAACATCATCTGCTAAAGAAGTTAAAGGATTTTGCACTGCGCGAACTTTGTATCCCGCATTTACAAGGTTTGGAATAACGCTTTTCCAATGCGAACCATCCCCCCAAGCACCGTGAACTAAAATAATAGTCAAATCTTTGTTTTCCATTTTATTAAATTTTGTTGGTTAGTAAGAACTTCGTTTAATATTGTTAGTTTGAGTTCTAATTCAGGTTTGTTTTATCTAATCTTATGAATGTCAGGATGTTTTAAAATGAATTTCTAATCACATCATCAAACTATTCAACAACATTTTAGCTAAATTAAATAAAAAAGTAAAGCCAAATTATTTTTACCTTATTTTCTCATAGATAAGATGTGAGTCTGATTTTCAACGTAATTATTTAAAGTGAAGATATTTATGTTTTAGGATTTAGCAATTGCGACTGCAACTCTCCTACTCAAATTGTTAAAGATATTGCTGAATTGGTGGTGAAAGATTTACAAAAATAGAAAAGACAATCTGATAATATTTTCCATTTTTTCTTATTTTAGGCTCTCTGAAATCAAAGATTAATTAGTTACAAAAAACATAGGGAAATGGAAAATATATTCATTCGACAATAAAGCTTTTCCAATACCATAAACCTTTAATAAATGGCTACTACCAAAGAAAAACTCTTATATTTATTATATTGGATAATGATTTTCACTGTTTCGGGATCAATGATTAGCTACGGAATCGGAAAACCTTTACAATTCGAAAACCTGGCAAATTCTACAAATGTTCATCTATCAGAAGGACACAAAATCATGTGGACTTTTTATAGCTATACAAAAACATATCCGCTAATAATTGGTTTTTTTGAAATCGTTGGCGGAGTTTTGCTTCTTTTTAACCGAACGAGAATCTTTGCATGTCTGCTATTAACAACGATGCTCATTAATATCATTATTCAGGATTATTTTTATCAAATTTCGGCATTATCTTCAGCAATATTTTATCAGATTTTAATTATAATAATTTTATTATTTGACTATGACAAAGTAAAAAATATTGTTCAGGAGCTTTTCAAAAATCAAAAAAACCAAAAGAATATTATATTAATTATCCTTGCTTTGATTCTTGCGCTAGTTGTGAAATACCTTGAGGCAAGGCTATAAATCTTCCTGTTAATTCTTTTAAACGTATAGTTTTCATTTAAATAAACCTACAGCAATTACCTGTAAATCAGAAATAATAAAAACAATTCAATCTCATTAATTCACCACTATTCTCTTTTCTTTTCTTTTATTAATAAATGGGTTCAGATTTACAAACATAACTAACGTTTGTAAATTAAAATTTAAATATTATTAATCATAACAATGTGATTATTAACATTTATTTTCATATTTTTAAGGAACTTTAACAATCGTATTATTTTATGGTTGTTAAAACTGATACACCAAAAAAAACATAATAAGAAATGAGTACTTTTTCAATCCTAAAAAAGCAGTTGCTTTTATATTTCACGTTACTTGGTCTCGTGCTAACCGCACAAATAGGCGATTCTTTAAAATATCAACAGGAAGAAGCTGTCAAATACCCGCAACTTCAGTTTAAAGGTCTTTTTCAGGCACGCTATCTCGTCGGAATGGCAAAAGATGTTGATGTCAACGGTTTGCATCATTCAGATGGTTCAGGAACCGACAATAACTTCATGATAAAATACATGAGAATTCAGATGCGGGCGCAAATCAGCAAGCGGACGGAAGTGGTGTTATTGGCCAACCTTGCAGACTTTAAAAACGACCCAAAATCTAGAGTTCTCGAAAATGCCTATTTAAAATATACTTTCAATTCAAAGTTGGTTCTTACTGTTGGTCAGTTCAGACCTTGGTTTGGCCTTGAAGAAACCTACCCTATTGATATTATAAAATCCTTAGACTGGTCTAATCAATACACCGAATTTGGTAAACTGGGCTGGACGAGTTTTCAAATCGGGATGTCTGCTTCAGGACAAGTTAAATTAGGTACAATGCCATTTCAATATGCTGTTTCATTAGTCAACGGAAATGGTAAAAATCAGGTCAATGATAATGACAACGGCAAGCAATATTCTACAAGATTGGTATTTGGTTTAGCGAAAAAATATAACTTTAATTTAGGTTTAAATGGAGGTATTGGAGAGGTTTTCGGCAACAAAATTTACGCTGTAGGAGTAGATTTAAGCTCATTAATTAATTTCGATTCAAAATGGAGCCTCGATATGCAGCTGGAAGGAAAACAGGCAACCAATCATCCTTTATATTTTGCGGTTACACCAGAATTAAGACCTGCAAATCCCGATGAATACTTAATTCGTGGAGCATATTTCCTTCCTAACGTAAGATACGAAGTCAATCATAAAAACCTAAGCGCCTTTGAATTATCTTGTCGTTACGAATATTTGGATACTAATTTCAGATTAAATTCAAATCCAAGACAAACAATTACGCCAATGTTTGGCTTAGAGTTCCTGAAAAATTATGGCGCGAGAATTCAACTGGGTATACAGTTCGACCGATACAAACATCAGGTAGAGAATACTTCACAATACAATAATAATTTATTCATAGTTCAAGTCCAAAGTAGATTTTAATCCTTAAAAACTAACTGTTATGAAAGAAATTAACATTAAAGCGGTCGCCATCACATTTGCGGTTGCGCTTATTATCTGGTTCATTCCGGCTCCGGAAGGCGTTGCCGAAAATGCATGGCATCTTTTCGCAATTTTTGCAGCCACTATTTTAGGAATCATTCTTAAAGCCGCTCCAATGGGAACGATGTGTATGATGGCCATCGGATTTACCGCTTTGACACAGGTTGTCGCTCCAGGAGATGCTGGAAAATCAATCACAAAAGCACTTTCCGGTTTTGGAGACAAAGTAATCTGGCTGATTGGGATTTCATTCTTTATCGCAAGAGGATTTATCAAAACAGGCTTGGGAAACAGAATCGCTTTTTTATTCATCAGAGTTTTCGGGAAAAGTTCTTTGGGTTTAGCTTACGGCTTGGGTTTAGCAGACGTTTGTCTGGCTCCTGCAATTCCTAGTAACACCGCAAGAGGTGGTGGAATTATTTATCCGATTATGAAATCGATGGCGATAAGTTTTGATTCGGTTCCTGATAAACCCGAAACGCACAGAAAATTAGGTTCTTTTTTGACATTGAATAGTTATTACATGAATCTCATCGCTTCTTCCATGTTTTTGACGGGAACTGCGAGTAATCCAATGTGTCAGAAATTCGCAGCCAATTTAGGAATCAATATTACTTGGATGTCTTGGGCTGCAGCAGGTTTCGTTCCGGGATTGGTCGCTTTCTTTGTCGTTCCTTTGGTTTTATACAAATTATATCCGCCTGAATTAAAGAAAACAGGTGATGCTCCGAAAATGGCAGCACAAAAATTAAAAGAAATGGGCCCGATTTCTAAAGATGAGTGGTTAATGTTGTTGGCATTTTTCATTTTATTAGCCCTTTGGATTTTTGGCGGCTCGCTTTCTATTGATGCAACTACAACCGCTTTCATAGGATTAACGTTACTTTTATTAACCTCAGTTTTAACTTGGGAAGATGTGAAATCTGAAAAAGGAGCTTGGGACACGATTGTGTGGTTTGCAGTGTTGGTGATGATGGCGAGTTCACTCAACGAACTGGGATTCATCGATTGGTTCAGTAATCTTATTAAACTTAAAATCGGTCACATGACTTGGACGCTTGCTTTTCCGGTGATTATTCTCGTCTATTTCTTTAGTCACTATATTTTTGCAAGCGCAACGGCTCACGTTGCTGCAATGTACGCTGCGTTATTAAGTGTTGGTGTTGCGGTAGGAATTCCTCCGATGTTGTTGGCAATGATGCTTGGTTTTATGGGCTCGATTTATGGGGTGTTGACACATTACGGTCACGGTCCGGCTCCTGTATTTTTCGGAAGCGGATATGTAGACTTAAAATCTTGGTGGCTTAGAGGTTTAGAAATCGGAGTTGTTCTGTTGATTATCTACATGGGAGTCGGCGGACTTTGGATGAAAATATTAGGATATTATTAAAATTTCAAGGTGGAAATATGGGAGCACGAGGCGGGAAGTTCATGAAAAATGAATTTAAAACCTCCATCTTCCCTCTTCCCACATCTATCCTCATTAACAAAAAACAAAAAAATATGCTGTCTACATTATCAAGAAAAATGCTGATGTGCCTTACGGGACTTTTCCTGAGCTTCTTTCTGTTGATTCACTTCTTGGGAAATCTTCAGCTGTTTTTACCACAGGAACAGGCGCATCTTCAGTTTAATGCCTATTCACATTTTCTTTCGGGAAATATTATCATCAAAATGGTTTCTTACGTGCTGTACACAAGTATCATTCTTCATGCAGTGGATGGATTAATAATTACGTTGAAAAATAAAAAATCTGGCGGAAATTATCAAGCTGACAGACGAGGAAGAGCCAGTAAATGGGCATCTCGAAATATGGGAATTCTGGGAACATTACTATTAATTTTCCTGGTTATTCACTTTCAGAATTTCTGGTATGTTTACAAATTCGGGAATCCTCCTTTGGATGAAAATGGAAATAAAGACCTTTACATTCTGGTAGTAACTGTTTTTAAAGAATGGTGGTATGTGATTATTTATGTTTTGTCAATGATTGCGTTGTGCTATCATTTAATTCATGGAATTTACAGTGCTGTCAGAACCTTAGGATTATATCATCCGAAGTTTGTAAAATGGTTTAAAACCATCGGAATTGCTTATTCAGTCATCATAAGTGTTGGGTTTGCTTTGATGCCAATTTATGTATTCTTCACCGCCAATTAAATTGAGAAACTATGATTTTAGATTCAAAAATACCGGAAGGTTCTTTAGAGCAAAAATGGGATAATTATAAAAAGAAAGCCAAGCTCGTCAATCCAGCTAACAGAAAAAAGTTAGACGTTATCGTTGTCGGGACAGGTTTGGCCGGAAGTTCTATCGCTGCATCTTTGGGCGAAATGGGTTATAATGTAAAATCATTCTGTTTTCAGGACAGCCCAAGAAGAGCGCATTCTGTTGCTGCACAAGGTGGTGTAAATGCTGCAAAAAATTATAAAAATGACGGCGACAGTGTTTACAGAATGTTCGTTGATACCTTAAAAGGCGGAGATTTCAGAGCCCGTGAAGCCAATGTTTACCGAATGGCAGAATGTTCTTTAAATCTAATCGACCAAGCCGTTGCGCAAGGCGTTCCGTTTGGAAGAGAATATGGTGGTTATTTGAACAACCGTTCTTTTGGAGGCGTTCAGGTAAGCCGAACTTTTTACGCAAGAGGACAAACCGGACAACAATTACTTCTGGGAGCTTATCAGGCTTTGATGCGACAGGTCGGAAAGAAAAGCGTTCAGTTATTTTCAAGACACGAAATGCTGGATTTGGTTATGATTGACGGAAAAGCAAGAGGAATTATCATAAGAAATTTAGACACTGGAGAAATTGAAAGACACGCCGCTCACGCAGTTGTTTTAGCAACAGGTGGTTACGGAAAAATCTATTATTTATCAACTTTGGCGATGGGTTGCAACGGTTCTGCAATTTGGCGGGCTCATAAAAAAGGTGCGTTAATGGCTTCACCAAGCTGGATTCAGGTACATCCCACTTCATTGCCACAGTCCGGAGATTATCAGTCGAAATTAACTTTAATGTCTGAATCTTTAAGAAATGATGGCAGAATCTGGGTTCCTCTAAAAGAAAATGAAACCAGAAAAGGCAACGACATTCCCGAAAACGAGAGAGATTATTATTTGGAAAGACGATATCCTGCTTTTGGAAATTTAGCCCCAAGAGATATTTCATCAAGAGCAGCTAAAGAAAGAATCGATGCTGGTTTCGGAATCGGACCGTTGAAAAATGCCGTATATCTTGATTTTTCTAAAGCCATAAAAGAACAAGGAAAAGAAAAAATTCAGGAGAAATATGGAAATTTATTCGATATGTATCTTAAAATCACAGGTTATAATGCTTATGAAGAGCCGATGATGATTTCCCCTTCTGCACACTTTTCGATGGGTGGACTTTGGGTAGATTATGAATTAATGACCACCATTCCTGGATTATTTGCGCTGGGTGAAGCTAATTTTGCTGACCACGGAGCCAATCGACTGGGAGCCAACTCTTTGCTTCAGGCTTCTGTGGATGGCTATTTTATTGCGCCTTACACGATTGCCAATTATTTATCCAATGAAATTCATACCGGAAAAATTTCAACCGAAAATATTGAATTTGATAAAGCAGAAAATCAAGTTAAGCAACAAATTGAAAGTTTTATCAGCATTAATGGAACAAAAACAGTCGATTATTTCCATAAAACTTTAGGAAAACTGCTGTATGATTACTGCGGTTTAGCGAGAAATGAAGACGGTTTAAAATACGCCATCGAAGAAATCCGAAAATTAAAACAAGAGTTTCACAAAGACGTAAAAGTTTCAGGACAAGGTAACACCATGAATAGTGAACTCGAAAAAGCAGGTCGTGTTGCCGATTATTTTGAAATTGGTGAATTGATGTGTTACGATGCTTTAACCCGAAATGAATCTTGTGGTGCCCATTTCAGGGAAGAATATCAAACTCTGGATGGAGAAGCTTTGAGAAATGATGCAGAATTTCAATTCATCTCGGCTTGGGCTTGGAAAGGTGAAAATAATGAACCTGAATTGATTAAAGAACCTTTGATTTTCGAAGAAATACAACCCACTGTAAGAAGTTATAAATAATTTTTTTAACCACAAAAGACACAAAAGATTTTTAATACTTTAGTTATTTTAAGTTCAATATTAAACTACATAAAAGAACACTTAAGCTTTTTGAAAATCTTTGATTTTCTTCTTATGTGTTTTAAAATTTTTTTCAATCATTTTAAGAAAAACTTATATGACTTATGTGTTAAAAATTTAAACAGATTAAATAATACTCAAAAACACAAAAATTATGGATTTACATCTTAAAATATGGAGGCAGAAAGATAATCAGAGCGAAGGAAAACTGGTAAATTATGATTTAAAAGAATTGAATCCGCATATGTCTTTCCTTGAAATGTTGGACACCTTAAATGAAAAACTAATCGTTGAAGGCGATGAACCCGTAGAATTTGACCACGATTGTCGTGAAGGAATCTGCGGACAATGCGGAATGATGATTAATGGTTTAGCTCACGGACCGTTAAAAAACACAACAACCTGTCAGCTTCACTTACGTTCTTTTAAAGATGGCGAAACCGTTTTGATTGAACCTTTCCGAGCTGAAGCTTTTCCGGTAAAAAAAGATTTAAAAGTTGACCGTTCTGCCTTCGACAGAATTATTTCTTCCGGTGGTTTTGTTTCCATTAATACCGGTCAAGCTCCTGATGCAACTGCAATTGCTGTTACACATCAAACCGCCGAAGAAGCTTTTGATTCTGCTGCATGTATTGGTTGTGGAGCCTGTGTTGCAACCTGTAAAAATGCAAGTGCAGCTTTATTTACTTCAGCAAAAATTACGCATATGGCATTGCTCCCACAAGGAAAAGAAGAACGAAGCAATCGTGTTTTAAATATGGTAAAACAAATGGATGCTGAACATTTTGGCCACTGCTCCAACACCGAAGCCTGTGAGGTAGAATGTCCGCAAGGGATTTCTGTTTTAAATATTGCCAGAATGAATTATGAATACAGTCGAGCTTTGTTTTTTAGGAAGAAATAAAAACCATTATATTTTAACTAAATATTTTATTCTAAGAATTAAAAGAAGTTCAAAAACAATCCATAAAATCACCAAATGGATTACCGAATTTAGATTATCAGAAAGCGAACCTCCTGCTTGTACAATCGAAATATAAGTTTTAAGAAACGGAGATGTTGGAAGCATGTCAGACAACATCTGAACAAATCTTGGCAATGCTTGATACGGCATAGAATATCCAGTAATCAAAAAAATAGGATATGATGAAAATACCAAAACCTGAAAAGCAAAAAGTTTAGTTTTAAAGAAACTACCAATCAGCATTCCAAAAACAATAATTGTTGCAATAAATAATGCAGAAACAACAGCAAGGTCGAAGTAATTTCCTCTAACCTCAACATCAAAAACCGAAAAATTCACTACTGAAAAGAAGAACCCGAAAATCATAAATACAATAAAATAAAGCAGACTTTTTCCAAAAATCATTTTAGAAATGCTCTGCTTTGAAATTTGATAAAGACTTAATAATTTCTTCTCTTCTCTTTCTGATGTAAAAGCTGCTGCAACACCAATCAAAAGAGTTTGCTGTAAAATAATGGCTAATAATCCAGGCAAAAGAAACGCGCCGTAAGTCATACTGGAATTGTACAACGGGCGGTAATCCATGTTAATAGGATTGGTCATTTTCATCGCTTCGTCCTCTCCCATTCCTTGTTTATTAAAATACGTTTTTCTAACGCCTGCTCCAACAGTAAGACAAACTTTTGTAGCGGTACTCAGTAAATCGCTTGAAGGTAAAAACCTTGAAGCATTCAAAACTAAATTCACATTCGTCTGTTTCAACGAAAAAATATTCTTTTCAAAACCAGACTGAATATAAAAATAGCCCTGAACTTCTCCCTGAAACATCATTTCCTGAGCTTCAGAAATATTTGAACTCGGTACAATTTCTATCATCGGAGTCGAGTTTAATTGTTGTGTCAATGTTCTGGAAATCGCAGTTCCATCGTTATCAATCAACGCCAATCTTACTTTTTCTTCACCTTTATTCAGGTAAATACTTCCATACATAAATGCATAAAGAATCGGCGCCAAAAGCAAAATCAGAAACAGACTCGAATCTTTTGAAACGTTTCTAATTTCTCTTTTCAGTATTTCTAAAACCTCTTTCATGCCTGATTTTCTTTAAGATATTGATTGATTTTTTTCTGAAAAAACACAACGCTCAACGGAAACGTCACTCCAATAAAAACCAATAATTTCACAATTTCAGGAGTAGCATAAGACAATGGAAGTTCCATAAAATAAAGCTTAATAAATCCGTCTAAAAAGTGAGTATAAGGCATGATGTCAGCATAAAACTGGTCGTACCAAGGCATTGCCCATCTCGGAAATGTAAATCCACTGAAAACAAATGCTGGTGACGTAAAAAACAAAGCAACATCTGTTACAAAAAGCAGATTATTGGAAATTGCAGAAAGCATCATCCCAATCCCAATACACGCCAGAGACATCAAGGTGTAAATCAGGAAAAAATTAAAATCGGTTTGTGGTTTTCCCAATTCATAAACAGGAAAAACAACATAAGCGACCAACACAAAAAGAATCCACGAAATGCAAAGGTGAGCGAGCATTTTTCCAATCACAATCTGTGAAGATGAAGTAGATATCTGTAAAAGTTCATCAATGGTGTTTCGTTTAAATTCCAAATTTAAAATTAAAACTGCTGCAACAATCAGCGCCATTTGAAGCCCAACCGTTATCAATCCCGGTGTAAGATACATCTGATAATTAAAATCTGGATTGTACAATGTTGTTGTATTGAGTTTAATAGGTTGTACCAAAGTGTTTGCTTTTTCAGCAGGCATTCCTTGTTTTTCTGCTTTTTGAAGAACAACCGCAAGACCTCCTTTAATGATTACTCCAGCAGCACCTTTGTAAATCATTTTTGCAGGAACCAGATAAGCACCGTTGGTATAAAGTGTAATATTCGATTGATGATTTTTCTTGGCATCTGCTTCCAGATTTTTCGGAAAATGTACCGCTCCGAAAATCTTTCCTTCCCGCATTAATTTCTCAATTTCTGCATTGCTGTAAACCGTTTGAGTAAAGTGAATATACTCATTATGTTCCATCATATCGATCAATGTTCGCGAAACAGAAGATTGGTCTTCGTCCCAAACCGCCATTGGAAGCTCTTTTGCAAATTGTTTCTGATAAATAAATCCGTAAAAAAGAAAAATTATCGGCGGAATGACTAACAGGATCACGTAGAAATTAGGAATCGAAAAAATTCGTTTCCATTCCCGGATCATGATTTGGCTAATGGTTTTCAATAGTTTTAATTTTACTGAATTAAAAGAATATTTTTAATCAAAAATAAGCTGTGCAGTCATTCCTGAGCGAAGTCCTTTTATAGAGTTGATATTTTCAGGCTTTACTTTTATCTGAAAAGTTCTCAGTTCAAATTCGCCATTCTGTTTTTCGGGAACCCAATCTGCATATCCTAAAGCTGGAGCCAATTCTATCACAGTTCCTTTAATTTCTTCCGGCAAACAGCCCGGAATTCTCATCTTCACCGTACTGCCTTTATCAATTTTGGTCATTTGATTTTGACGAAGATTAAATTTCACAAAAAAAGAATGGTCCTTCTGAATTGTCATCATCGGATAACCCGCATTTACCATTTCGCCTTTATTAGAAATCATCGTCGAAATTTTTCCTGAAGCGGGAGCTTTTATAGAAGCATTATCTTTTATTTCCTGAGCAAGCTGATCGGCACCTTTCGCCTGATTTAAAATTGCCTGAGCTGAATTTTTTAATTCCTGATTATTTCCGCGTTGTAGAAGTTGAACATTAAGATTTGCCGTTTCCAGTTCTTTTTGTGCCGCTTTATACTTAAAATAAATAACGTCTCTTTCCTGCCCTGAAACCACCCCTTCTGAATAAAGATTCTGAAAACGAGTATACGTTTTATTCATCAAATCCATCTGTTGTTTGGCGATTTGTTGAAGATTTTCTGCAGATTTTAAAACTTCAGGTTCTACACCACGATTAATTTTATCTAATTGATTTTGAGCAACCGTCACCGCTTCAGAAATCTGAGCCTGGATGGTTTCAATCTCTGAAGTTTTCATTTGAGCTACAATTTGCCCTTCCTTTACATCATCGCCTTCTTTCACCAATAATTCAACCACTCTTCCGGGCAACGAAGGAGAAACATCCACAAATTCGGCATCTACCATTCCTATTACTGCTTCTTTTTGGGTTTCGGGAGATTTGTTTTGAAAAAGATAAATAAGAGCAATGACCAATACAATAATTGGAATAAAAACGGCCCAGTAATTTTTTATAAAGTTTTTCATCTTGTTATCAGATTAAGGGATGTAATTGGTAATGTTTTCGACGTTTCCTGTGATATAAAAATAGGTTGCAATCACGGTTTGGTAAGCAACTAAAGACGTATAATATAGTTTTTCGGCCTCGTACTGAAGCTGTAAAGCATCGTTCACATCTTTTACAGAAGACAGACTGTTTTCCATTCTTTTTCTTACCATTTCGGTGGTGGTGTAGGTCTGCTGTCTTGCTGCATCAAACGTTTCATTCTGTTCTTTAAAGCTTATTAATTTATTTTCAGAAATTTTAGTCGCCAAATTCACCGATTTTTGCTTTTGATTAATAAGAAGGTCGGCTTCCTTTATTAATGATGCTGAAGCTAAATTTCTAGATTTTCTTTCAGGATCAAAAAGCGTCCATTGCATTTCTATTCCAACCAACCATGGTGGAGTAATTAGCGGTAAATCGTTTCTGAAAAACTGATAATTTCCAATAGCAAAAATATTGGGTCTTGAAAGCGACTTTGTAATATTATGAGCTGTTTCGGCTTCTTTCTTTTTGCTTAATAATAATTTTAAATCTGTATTTTTTTCAGATGAAGAAAAATTCGGTACGGTAATGTCTTCATTCAATTCTTCATTTATTTCCAATGATTCATCAAGAGAAATACCCATAAGGTCTTTCAAAGTCAACAGCGCATTTTCTTTTTCGAGTTTTAGATTTTTAAGATTGGTTTCGCCCTGAAGTTTTGTAATATTTGACCAGTTTTTCAGGTATGGCGGAATAATCTCGGCCTTCAGAAGGCTTTGCGCATATTTTTCATTGTTTTCAAGAGATTCTACAATCTTCTCCTGCTTTTTAATCATCGAATTCAGATACATCACCTGAATATAATGTAAAGAAATATTATAAGCCGTAAGATCCTGAGAAGATTCAAGATTTGCTTTTCCGCTTTCTACCTGTTGTTTTGAGAGCTCTTTTGTTGCATTTAGTTTTCCACCTAAATAAATAGGTTGGCGCACTAAAATTCCAGCTAAAAAATAACTTTGCTTTGTGATTGCGGGATTATAGTTGGGATAAACGGCACTGATAATATCTTTAGAAGTCTGGTAAATCACATCCTTTACCGGTTGTGAAAGCTGGTTTCCTGTAATCTGTTGATACGCTGCATTGGCAGAATATACACTTTGATTTGCCGAGCCTTCCACGATTCCGTCTTTTACCTGTTGCAGATTAACTTTTATAGGCTCACCGATATAATTGTAACCCCCAAGAAAATCTACTTTCGGAAGACTATTATTTTTGTTGGATTGCAGAAGTTTTTCCCGGGTTTCCAAAGACTGTTCTGCCAGTTTTATAATGACATTATTTTGTTTCCCTTTTTCAATACATTCCTTCAGAGTGTATTGCTGACAAAACATTTTAGAGGAAATCATCAGAAAAGAAACAAATAGAATTTTCTTGCACCTCATAATTTTCATAATTTTCTATTAAAATATTTTACTGCTTAGAATTTTCTCGTAAGACAGTGAATATGATTTGTACTGGTATAAATTTAATTAAAAAATCACTAAAATTCGATTTAATATATAATAATTTGTTGCAATTTTACACCCGATAAGAAAAAAGGATAAATTTTATCAGTTTTTTTGATTTATTATTGAGATTCAAAAAAAAATATTGAAAAATCAACATTCTAAACCATTCTAATTTTATGATTAATCTTTACCGTAAAACAGCAATCATCGAAGGTATCTCTTATTTAATTTTACTTTTTATTGCAATGCCCATTAAATATATACTTGATATTGCTGAGCCTGTAAAATATTTTGGCTGGATTCACGGGGTTTTATTTCTAATCTATGCGGTTATTCTCATTGCTGCCTCTCTTAAATATCGATGGAGCATTAAAAGAATTATCATATATCTTATAGGATCTGTACTTCCTTTTGTTCCTTTTATTTTGGATAAAAATTTAAAAAAAGAATATCCCGATAGTTGATAACGAAATCAAACCCCAGAGACTTTCACAAGGCAATAATTTAAAAAACATATTATTTATTTTACTAATTCAAAAAGCTTTACAATTAAATTATTCCAATTAACGTGAAATTTCTTTTGATAAGACAATCGATTGTTCTAAATTTGACGCTCATAATCTTTCCAAGAAAACTACATGAAAAAACAAATAAGTTTAGCCTTCTTAATAATGGGCAGCTTAGCTTTTGCGCAGGAAAACAATACTTCAACAGTTAAAGATTCGGTTCAAAATACAAAAGATATTCAAGAGGTTCTGATAAAATCGCAACGCAAAAAACAATTTGTAGACAAAGCGGTTTATAGTTTTGATGAAGAAGCTTTAAAAAAAGCCAGATACGCCAATGATTTGTTACAGACTCTGCCCGAACTTCAGTTTGATCCTATTTCCAGCAGTATCACCAGTATTAAAGGAGGTAAATTTTTACTGTTAATTAATGGTGTTGAATCTACAGAATTACAAGCTCGAGGTATAAGACCTGAAAATGTAGTACGAGTTGAATATTATGACAATCCACCTACTCGATGGGCGACAAGAGCCGATACTGTGGTTAATATTATCACAAGAAATCCGGAACTTGGTTTTGCAGCAGGTAGTTCTGTGAGCTCTGCATTAACAACGGGTTTTGTAAACGGACAAGCCTATGCGAATTATACGAATGGAAGGAATAATCTTGGACTTGAATATTCAATTAATTTCAGAGATTACGACAATCGTGCTGTAAATAGAGTCTACGATTATACTTTGCAGAATTCTCATTACAATACCAATGAAAATAAAATAGATCATTTCGGATATACTTATCAGGATATTGCCTTAAGATACACCAATTCTTTGATAGATAATTATGTATTTCAGGCAAAATTTTCGATGAATATTTATAATTATTTCTCTAAAGGGAACGGGCAAAGTATTTTCACAAAAGATAATAGCTCAGAACTCCACGGAACATCGCAATACAGCGGAGAAAGTTACAATCCTCCAAAGCTTGATCTATATTTTTCTAAAAAATTAAGCAAAAAAGACGAGATCAGTTTTAATATTGTAGGTTCTTCCTACACCAGCGAAAGTTTTCAATTGGATAAAGAATGGATCATTGGCTCCGGAAATATTGTTTTTGATAATGATATGAACCTAAAAGCCAAACAAAACAGCATTGTAGGAGAAGTTGCTTACACTCATGATTTCAAAGCAGGGAAACTAAGTACCGGGTATAGAATTGATAATAATAACGTCGATAATACGCTTGAAAACTTAGCAGGAAATTTCGATTATTCTGTTAATTATTTAACTCAATATCTATATTCTGAATTTGCAGGTAAAAGCAAAAAACTAATGTATCGTATTGGTTTAGGCTTAACCAATATTCACAATAAAACGGCCGCAACCACAGATGACGACTGGACCATCACACCTAAAATAATTTTAGGATACGAGCTCAAAAAAAATCAAAGTCTGCGATTCACAAGCAGCTATACACCTTACAGCCCTGGAAGCGCGTCGTTGAGCCCGAACATCAATCAGGTTGTTCCCAATATTGTTTCTACAGGAAACCCTTATCTTAACATACAAAAAGCGTGGAATAATAATTTGAATTATTCTTACAATAATAAATTCTTCGATTTTAATGCAAATCTTTTCTACAACTATGTAGACAATGCGATCAACAGCATGTATGTTTTGTACAATAACAATACTCAATACGCATTAACCTACGAAAATGCACAGTTTAGTTCAAGAACAGGAGTGCAGTTTACAGGATCGGTAAAACCTTTTGGAAATAGATTATTGGTCATAAAAGCCAATATTTATCCTACAATGCAACGTGTAAAAACAAACTCAGGTGCTTTGCTTAAAAATAATTATTTAGGAAATAATTTTACTATTTCTTCTGAATATAAAAATCTGAGTGTTACCTATATGTTTAATATTCCTGTTTATACATTAAGTGGAGCTTTTTTAAGTACCAATGAAAATCAAAACCACATTTTTGCTAATTACAAAATGAAAGACTGGACGTTCACGACCGGAATGTACTGGTTGGGAATGCCATCAAGATATAAGACAAAAACACTTGATGAAAGTTTGGTAAACTATATGGGGACAACCAATATTTACAACAACAGAAATATGTTTATTCTGGGAATCGGTTACGATTTTGCTAAAGGTAAAAAGAATGAAGTTAACCGTAAATTGAATAATGATACCGCTCCTGCAACAACCTTCTAATCACATTTACAAAAAATAATTACAGCCATGGTTTGATCATAAAATCATGGCTTTTTTTTACCATTTTAAGACTTTTCTTCTTCTGAGTTTATTACATTTGTAATTAGCAATATAAAAGAGGTAATATTTAAATGAAAACAAATTTCTAGAGACAACTGCCAAAAAAGTAATGGAAAAAAAGCTAAATTTTAAACTTGTTGAGCCAGACCAATCTTTAGCAGATTTTGTCTATTGCTTCTCTTCCTTGCAGAATATTTCGCAACAGAATAATGCTGTAATTATTCCTAATGGGAAAGTTGATCTTATATTTTCAAAAACAAATGACCAAACGCTTATCGTTGCATTGTTGGGGTTAGAAACCAAACCTAAATACACTACTCCGGAAATTTCAAATTTCTTTTCCGTTAGCTTTCTCCCTTTTGCGATTGAATATATTTTTAATGAATCTATTGCTGACATTTTAAATTCCGGGAAGATACTACAGAATGATTCCTGGGACTTCAATCCTGATGATTTGAATGATTTTAATCAATTTTGCGAAAAAATAACACAAAAAATTTCAAACTTATTACCTGAAAAAATAGACGAAAGAAAACGCAGATTATTTCAGTTGATTTTCGAGTCAAATGGCGAAATCCCTATCAAAGAGGTTTCAGAAAAAATACTGTGGAGTCCACGACAGATCAACCGTTATTTTAACCAGCAATTTGGGCTTTCTTTAAAAGCATATTGTAAAATCCTTCGATTTCAGGCGTCACTTGATTATATTAAAAATGGCGAACTTTATCCGCAACTTAATTTTACAGACCAATCGCATTTCATCAAAGAAATAAAACAACTCTCGGGTGTTTCACCAAAAGAATTACACAAAAACGAAAACGACCGATTTTTACAATTTTTAGTCTACAGCCCAAAGTAATTTTGCATTATAAATTTTTAAATAATGTTATTACAAAATAAAAAAGTAGCCATTGTAGGTGGAGGCCCAGGCGGATTGACGTTGGCAAAACTTTTACAGTTAAAAGACGTAGAAGTGAAAGTGTATGAAAGAGATCTAAATAAAAACGCACGAGTACAAGGCTCACCTCTTGATCTGCATGATGAATCTGGTTTGGCTGCATTGCGAAAAGCAGGTCTGCTGGAAGATTTTAAAAACAATTTTATGGTAGGTGCGGATCAATCGACCATTACAAACCATAAAGCAGAAATATTCTTCAGCGATCACGGAGAAAAACAAGATGAAAATTTTGGAGATGAACATTTCCGTCCAGAAATAGAGCGAGGTGTTTTACGAAAGATCCTGCTGGAATCTTTAGATCCTGAAACCATTGTTTGGGACAGTCATTTTCTTTCAATGACGCAGCAAGATGACGGCTGGTTGCTGCATTTCAAAAATAAGGAAAGCGCATATGCAGATGTTGTGATCGGTTCCGATGGTGCAAACTCAAAAATACGGCCTTATCTTACAGACATCAAACCATTTTATTCTGGTATTACAATGCTTGAAGGTACTATTTATGAAGCCGAAAAAAGAGTTCCCAATATTTCTAAAATACTTCGTGGTGGAAAAATTATGGCTTTCGGGAACGAACAAAATATTTTAATGGGACAAAAAGCAAATGGTGAAATTGGTTTTTACGCAAGTTTTAAAGCTGATGAAAATTGGGCAGTTGCGTCCGGTTTAGATCTTTCTGATCTTTCTGATCGATCTGAGGTGTTAAAATGGTTTCAAAAAGAATATCCAGATTGGAGCTCTATTTGGTATGAATTGTTCGAAAATACCTCTACTCCTTTTATTCCGCGCCCAATCTATTGTATGCCTTTAAATCAAAATTGGAAAACAGTAAAAAACCTTACCATTATTGGTGATGCAGCCCATTTAATGCCGCCATTTGCAGGTGAAGGTGTAAATATGGCAATGCTTGATGCTTTAGAATTAAGCGAAACTCTAACTTCTTCTCAATGTAACACAATAGAAAGCGCTATTTCTGAATATGAAACCAATATGTTTAAAAGAGCCTCGAAGATAGCACAGGAATCGCTTGAGAACGGAGAAAGAATGCATAGTGAAAATGCTTTAACAACCATGCTTGATTTCTTTAATTCGCATAAAGATGTTTAAAAAAAAATCTATAAATAGCAGCTGATATTTTTCAACACGAGCAACTTGGAAACCTTCATGAATAGTATTAATTCAAACAATAAAAATTATTTTAAACACAAAACTGTATCCATTAAATAACTCATTTCTGTATCTGTAATTATTGGGTTGATGTAAATAAATTTGTTTACATAATAAAAACAATATGCCCACAACAATAAAAGAGAAAACAGCTTTAAAATTTGAACCTGTACATCTCTCCGATTTAACTAAAATTACAGATCTATATTTTTCCCAAACAGGAATTGAGAAGGAAAGTACAAATTTTGAACAACCTAAGCTGACTGAAGAATTTGGATTTCCTATCTATAAACTGGTTGAAGGAAATCTAATTATCGGATACTCATATTTTACGGTCAATAGTTCTGAAGAGATCATTTTCAAGGTGATCATCAATCCTGAATATTCTTTTGGAGATTTGGAGAGTAGATTCATTGATCAATCAAAGCAAAAGTATATATCTAAAAAAGAATTAGACCATAAAGGAATGAAAAATTCGATCACAAGAATGGTAGATTGGTTGAACTGGTCTAGATGATCATTAGATTTAATGATCAACATTACAATTTTCTAAATTTCTACGAACTATTATTTGAGATTTAGAACCATAATTTTAATAAATTTACTCAAAACAGAACATACGATAATGACGAAGGAAATCCTTTATGTAAAAATTGCAAAAATTTTAGAAGATCAAATTCTGTCTGAAACTTTAAGAATTGGAGATAAATTGCCATCCATACGTTCTGTTCAGAAAATATATGACGTAAGTCTCAATACCGTAAAACTGGCTTTTTTAGAATTAGAAAGCAAATCTCTTATTGAATCGAGACCGAAATCGGGGTACTACGTCAGCAAAACATCACAGAGAAAATGCGCTCTTCCCTCAATCAGTAAACCTGAAATCTGTCAGAATGAATCTGATCCTGAAGACCTCATCAGTAAAGTATTCGACACGCTGCATTACAAAGATATACGACAATTTTCTTTGGGAGTTCCAGATCCCAGTTTCTTACCTATTGCAAAATTAAATAAGGGAGTCATTAAAACAATAAGAAACTTAGAAGGTAGCGGAACTGCTTACGAACCTTTGGAGGGAAGCCTGAATCTAAGAAGAAATATTGCAAAATGGTCTCTCGTTTTAGAAGGAAAAATTACTGAAGACGATTTAATTACAACTTCAGGAGCGATGAATGCTATCTTTAATTGTCTGATGGCGGTTACAAAACGAGGCGACACACTTGCCATTGAAAGCCCTGTGTATTTTGGAATTATTCAGATTGCAAAAGCAATGGGTCTGAATGTGATCGAATTGCCCACTCATCCCGTTACAGGAGTTGATATTGAAGCTTTAAAAAAAGTCATTCATAAGATCAATGCGTGCTGTTTTATTAGTAATTTCAGTAATCCTTTAGGTTCTTTGATGCCTGAAGAAACAAAAAAAGAACTGGTACAATTGCTTACGTACCACAATATTCCGTTAATAGAAGATGATCTGTATGGTAATCTTTACTTTGGTACAAGCAGACCAAAACCCTGCAAAGCCTTTGATGAATCGGGAATTGTAATGTGGTGCGGTTCTGTTTCCAAAACTTTGGCTCCCGGTTACAGAGTGGGCTGGGTAGCTCCGGGAAAATATAAAGAGAAAATTTTGAGGCAGAAGCTTATTCAGACGATTTCTACACCACCTCTTTATCAGGAAGTAATTGCTGATTTTTTGGAAAACGGAAGGTACGATCATCATTTAAGAGGATTTAGACAAAAACTTCATACTAATTGTCTGAAATATCAAAGAGCCGTTGAAGAATATTTCCCTGAAAACACGAAAATATCTCAGCCACAAGGCGGATTTGTGCTTTGGCTGGAGTTAGATAATAGAATTGACACGGCACAACTCTACGATGTTGCTGTGAAACAAAATATAAGTTTTGCACCCGGTCGGATGTTTACGCAGCATGATCAGTTTAATAATTGCATGAGACTGAATTTTGCTTTAAAATGGGACGAAGGTCTTCAAAATGATCTGAAAAGATTAGGAACTATCGTTAAGAACGCACTCTAAACTGTATCCATCAAATTACACATTTCTGTATCTGTGATCCATCATATTTATTTCTGAACTTTGACTTAAAATCAAAAACAATGAAATTAAAAATATATCAGGTTGATGCATTTACCGATGAAGTATTTAAAGGAAATCCTGCGGCAGTTTGTCCTCTCGAAGAATGGTTGCCGGAAGAAACTTTACAGAAAATTGCAGCAGAAAACAATCTTGCCGAAACTGCATTCTATGTTCCCAAAGAAGATGATTTTGAAATCAGATGGTTTACCCCAACCGTTGAAGTCGCTTTATGTGGACACGCTACTTTAGCAAGTGCTTATGTTTTGCATCATTTGGAAGGCTTTAAAGGAAACCTGATCAATTTTCAGACGGTTCAAAGCGGAAAATTAAGTGTAGAAATCAAAGAAAATCAGTTTTTACTTAATTTTCCTGCAGATTATTATTCTGAAACAGAAATCACGGAAGATTTATTAAATTCAACTAATAAAACACCAAAAGCAACTTTCAAAGGAAAAACAGATTACATGTTAGTATTTGAAAATGAAGAAGATATTATTTCAATACGTCCAAATTTAGAAATCATTTCAAAATTAGATGCAAGAGGGCTTATTGTTACAGCAAAAGGTAACAACAGCGATTTTGTATCTAGATTTTTTGCTCCCGGTGTTGGAGTAAACGAAGATCCGGTTTGTGGTTTTGCTCATACAACACTCGCTCCATATTGGGCAAAAACATTAGAGAAAACTGAACTGACGGCATTTCAATATTCAAGCAGAAGTGGAAAATTAAATTGCAGGCTCCTCAACGACAGAGTTGAACTAGGCGGAAATGCAGTTTTATACATGGAAGGTTATATTTCAATTTAATGAAAAGATTTTTTGAAATGTACATCAAACCGATATTATAAAGTTAAATCTCTGATATATCTCTCAACTCATTATTTTTGTAGAAATAATTTTGATATGAAAATAAGAGCTTTATTCTTTGCTGTGACGTCTTTTAGCTCTATCGCTTTTGGTCAGCAATTGGTGACCAAAGCGACTTTTGACATGGTAGAATATGTGGAAGATGTAGATTGGGTTGATGAGGATATTTACTGTGCCGGATTCAGTTTCAAGACCGTAATCAATGACGGAAATGCTTGTGACGCTTATTTAATACATTATGATACCAATCTAAAACCTAAATGGACGCTGAAAATAAGCGATGAACATACCAATAAAATTTTTGCTGTAAAAAGACATAAAGACAAAATTTTTGCTTTGGTGGTTCAGGGAAAAGCTGAAGGAGGAGATGAAGATGTTTTTATGAAATTGTTCACCATTAATCTGGATGGTACAATAGAAAACAAGGTGAATTTTGGGCGAACTTTCAACAGTCCTTCAAATATCGTAATCAATGGCTCGAATCTAATTTTCGGCTATAGAATTTCTAACGGCACACCTACTCCGCTGATTTTAAGAATGAAATCATCAATTATAATTTAGATACTAAAAAGTTTGTAAGGCATACAAGCACACAATATCTGGCGACACCCAAGAAAATTGTAGTCGATCAATCGAATATATTCTTATTCGGAAATTACATCCATCCCAATCAGCCACATATTATGGCGTACAAAAATGGAAAATACTCTGAAATTTCTTTAAAATCACCTAAAACAGAATATTTTCTTGACAGCTATATCAATAAAAACATTTTAACGATGGTCTGCACTTTTCCCGGAGAATATGGGGATAAACGCACCTATCTCAAATATTATTATCTCAATTTAGCGACCAATGCCATTACTTCTACCGTTATTCCTTACGAAAAATTAGGCTGGAGTGAAATGCATTTTGACACCTTTAATCAGGGAGAAACTTCATGGATGATCGTTGAAGATGCCAAGACAAAAACATTACAATATGTTCTCATCGACAATAAAGGTAAAGTAATGAAGACTTTAAATTTTAATCAAAATAATGGAAACGGCGCATGGGAAAACTACATCATCAGAGATAACATGCTATTGAACGCCAATGCTGATGGCATTAAAATGTATAAAATTGACTAAAGTTTGTAAAGCTATTATGCAAATTTGAAAACGGGATAGAAACATACACTTTATATCACTTAAGAGTTGTCGATTCATTTTAATATCTTTGCGAGATAGGTATATTAATAATTACTTCATTTATTTCAAGGTGAATTTCCACAACAAAAAAAAATTCGTAAGTTTTCTTAAATTTAGACGAGATTTTCAACAATATGGTCTCAAAAAAGCACGTAGCTATGAGATTATTCTTCATTGGCTTAAGAATCATTTAAGCAGAAATCAGTTTCTCATCCTGTCAGGTATTCTTGTAGGATGCACTGCGGGATTGGCGGGCGTTATTTTAAAAACATTTGTACACAATATTCATCATTTTATTACCCATGAGGTACATTTTGAATATCAGATTATCTTCTACATTCTTTTTCCATTTCTTGGGATTGTCTTAACAGCTCTTATTGTAATTACCTTATTTAAAGGGCAAGACAGAAAAGGAATTGGAGCGATTTTATACGAGATTGCCCAAAATTCAAGTATTGTGTCGAATGTGAAAATGTATTCACAGGTGATACAAAGTGCGGTAACCGTTGGATTGGGAGGCTCTGCCGGAATCGAAAGCCCTATTGCTGTTACAGGCGCTGCCATTGGTTCTAATTACGCAAGAACTTACAGGTTAAGCTACAAAGAAAGAACGCTTCTTTTGGCTGCAGGTGCCACTGCAGGAATTGCTTCAGCTTTCAATGCTCCGATTGCAGGAATTATGTTTGCATTTGAGATTCTGCTTACCGGAGTGGTATTCACAGATTTTATTCCTTTGGTTGTTGCAGCAGTTTGTGGAAGTTTATTATCAAGAATATTACTTCAGGAAGATGTATTATTCAGGTTTTATACCCGTGAACCTTTTAATTATTATAATGTTCCTTATTATCTAATTCTTGGGCTTCTAACGGGTTTTTATGCTAGATATTTTGTTGTTGTCTCACAAAAAGTAGAACATTTCATCCATGGTTTGCAGCTTTCAAGGCTCAAAAAAGCAATGTTTGGTGGTGCTGTACTTTCTTTATTGTGTGTACTTTTCCCTCCTTTATTTGGTGAAGGTTATGATACAGTGAAAGACTTTACGAATGGTAATATCAATTCTGTCATCAATAACAGTCTTTTCAGGTATTTTGAAATAAAAGAATGGACTGTGATTGTATTTTTGGTTTTAGTCTGTCTTTTAAAAGCTTTTGCAACTTCATTTACCATCTTTAGTGGGGGAAATGGTGGAAATTTTGCTCCTTCCCTATTTGCAGGAGGTTCTGTAGGGTTTTTATTTGCCGTGATTTGTCAAAACTTAGGTTTTTCTAACGTTCCTGTTACTAATCTTATTTTGGTAGGAATGGCGGGTGCTATGAGCGGTGTATTGTATGCTCCTCTTACGGCTATTTTCCTAATTGCAGAATCTAGTTTTGGGTACGATTTATTTATTCCACTGATGATTGTTGCAGTGATGTCTTATCTTATTGCCAAATGGTTTGCTCCTATTTCACCCGAATTAAAAAACTTAGCAGACCAAGGCAAAATATTTACACATAAGCACGACAACAATCTTTTGTCTTCGTTACAGACCAAAGACTTCATCGATTTTAATTCTCAGATTATCAATGAAAATTCTTCTTTACAAGAACTTTATAACCTCATCAGCAATGGGAAAAAGAATAATTTTGCCGTTTTAGATGACGAGAATAAATTGAAAGGCATAGTTACTTTAGATGATATTCGCCCTTATTTATTTAATGAAAATCAAGAATTGAATATTTCTAAATTGGTAAAAGTTCCTGAAACGCTTGTGCATTTAAATGATAAACCTGTAACCATTATTCAGTTGTTTGATGATACCGATACGTGGCATCTTCCTGTCGTTGATGACGAAAATAGATTTGTCGGATTTATATCAAAATCTGCGATTCTTACAAGCTACAGACAGTTGCTGAAAGATTATTCATAATAATAACCTTCTCACAATTGATTTAGCTTTAAAACTTATTTAAATTTTACTGAAACATTTATTATTTTTAATTCAAATTTTTGCCATCGCGTAAGTTGAAATAAACACTTTTTCACCAACAAGAAATTTCCTGTTTAAGATAATGGACTAAAGCCTGTTTCTTAAAAATTCCAGGCTTTTCACAGCAAGTTCCTCAGCTTCATAGACTGATTTCTGCCATAACGAAACTGCTTGTTGCATTCCCGGAATCGAAGATGAAAAATTTTCTAAAACTAAATTTCCTTCAAAATTAATTTCTGTTAACGCCTTGAATAATTCATTCCAATTCACTGTTCCTTCGCCAAGCATTCCGCGGTGAGATTCTGTGATGTGTAGGTGTTTTAATTTCTTTCCGGCCAAAATAATGGGGTCATAAAAATTATTCTCTTCAATATTCATGTGAAAAGTATCGAGATGAAGGAATAAATTATCTTTTCCCGTTCTCTCTATTAGATTTAAAACATTTTCTGCTGTATTACAAACATAAGATTCATAACGATTAATCGGTTCAATTCCTATATTAATACCTTTTTCTTTAGCATAGTCAGCAACATTGCTCCAAACTTCGACAATAATCTCTGCTTCATTTTCAGAGAGAGGGTTTCCTGAAAAAACTCCAATCCCACCATGAAGAACACCGCCAAGGAAATCAGTTTCTAATTCTGATGTTTTGTCAATTGCCTGCTTGATTAGATTTTCAGCAGCTTTTGGATAAAACGCAATATGCGCTTCTTTTGGTAAATTTAATGAACAAACAACATCGAGATTATTATTTTTCAATTGTTGTTTTACTGCTTTTGAATTAAATTCCATTGAAGTTGGCAGAAGAATTTCTATTAAGTCAAAACCTGCATTTGCCGTTTTTTCTATTGCATATTTTCCCGCTTCAGGATTCCAGTTTGGGGTAATCCAAGAAAGAAGAGAAGTTCCTAATTTTACATTCATTTTTTTAAGATTTAGATGATGAGTTTGTTTCAACTCAAAAAAATTAAACAAATTTTATTTTAAAAGATCCACCATTCTGTTCTTACTCCAAAGTAAGTTCCGAATCTCTTTGCTCCAGATTGTTGTAAAAACGGTGAATAAAGACTCGTCATTGCCTGGTTATTATATCTAGAAAGTTCAGCGATCAAACGGATGTGAGGTCTTGCCCAAACACTTCTTTCTGCAGTCGGAACGATCGTTGGAGCCAGCACTAATTTTGTCATTGATGCAGAATTCTGTGTTCCATCTTTTCTAGATGCAAAATGTAATTCTGAAAGAAGATGAAACCAATTATTGAAATAATAAGTCGCTCGTAAACCCGTGTTAAATTCAGATTTCTTATTAAAAATTTCTCTTTGATAATAATCTACAGCCTTATTATCACTTTCTGCTCCGCCTTTACTTTGGGTATAAACTGCATAGGCATTAACTGACCATTTATTGGAAAGGTTTAACAAAATATGCTCAACCAATGTCAATGAATAAGCATCTTTGTAAGTTTTGGTCAATGCATCGGGAGCGCCATATGTTCTCCAGGTTTGTGTATTTCCTCCGTCACCTCCATTGGCGATTCCGCTTCCATATCGTAAAGATATTTGATTGAATGAGCCTGTGATTTTTGTCTTAATATTCGAATTTAATTTTGCCCCCAACACCCAACCATGATCTGAAGGATATTTTTCTACAGACTTATTTCCCGATTTTTCGACATTATGAAACTCAGCTAGAAGTTTTAGTTTTTGATTATTATTTTTAAATGGAATAATATGTTCTAAAATAAAAACTTCCCTTTGTCTGTAAATCAAACTTTTAGTTCCGCTAATAACGTTCGTATAAGAATAAGGCGTCGAATTACTCGCTGCTGTATCTATTGCCGCAGGAAAGAACATTGAAAATCGAGTGTTTTTATGTATCACTCCCCAGCCTGTCGCCGAATGGTCATCAAAGTAAAAATAATCGGCAATATGTACATCATCATATCTCAACCAACGAGAACCAGCCCAAACATCCCAATCACTCCCCATAATATTTCGAGCTTCTACAAAAGCTTCTGGTAAAGCGATAATCATCCCCTGATTTGATTTTGAATCTACATTTCCCAAAAAAGTTCCTCCAGAATAAAAACTCAGCCTCGCCTGCATGTCAATTTTTGTGCTTTTTACACTGTCACCATTCACAACAGGAGTAAAATGAAAAGCCGGCAAAAAATCTACATAATCCCCTTGATCCATTCTTCCTCCGAGCGAGCCTTGATTATTAAGATTCAACTGTCTACCAGTTTTTCCATCAGCATTTGGCGAATAACCAGCTCCGATTCTACCCGTTGTACCAAAAGAAAAGTCTTTATTGGTAATTACAATTTGGGCATAAGAATTACTGCTGATGCATAATAAAAAGATGCACCAGTAAGATAAAATCTTCGTTTTCATCGATTTATTTTAAAGTTTTAGGCTTGTAGAATTTCAAAGCAAAAAGCAAGATAAAAACGTAACAAATAATTGGAAGTAGATAAGCGTGAGCAATATCAGTTTCAGCAATCTTTCCCATTAAAGGAGGAAAAACAGCTCCGCCAAACATTGCCATTACCAAAAATGAAGAAGCTTGTGGCACTTTACTACCCAGCCTTTTCAAACCAAGACTAAAAATGGTAGGATACATCACACTTAAGAATAAATTCAATAATATTAAACTGATAAAAGATGTCCAACCCCAACTTTGTGAAATAATTAAACACAACACAATATTACAAACCGTAAAGATGGCAAGCAGTTTATTGGGAGCGATAAACTTCATTAAGAATGTTCCTACGAAACGCCCAATCATCATCATCGCCATACTTAATGAAAAATAATAAGAAGCCTGGATCTCCGGAAGATGCATTTTTTCTACACCATAATTGATGAAATACGCCCACGTTCCGCCTTGCGCAGCGATATTGAAAAACTGAGCAATAACTGCAAAAATGAAATGTCTTTGTTTATAAAGTGGCGCGTGCGGGTCTGAAACGTCCCCTTCACCACCATTTTCGCTATCTGAAACCTCAATATCTTCTGCATGAGGGTCTTTCAAGTTGGGAACTTTAACAAAAGAAAAAATAATGGTTATTGTTAAGATTACCACCCCGATCCAGGTGTAAAGATCTTTTACAGAATCTAATGAGTTATTCTCAACCTCTCCGTTTCCGAAGATGAAAAAACCGCCCAACAAAGGACCGATAATTGCGCCTAATCCATTAAAAGACTGTGCAAAATTAACACGCTGGTCGCTTGTTTTTTCATCTCCTAATGCTGCGACGAAAGGATGCGCTACGGTTTCTAAAGTTGCCATTCCCATTGCCAGAACAAAAAGTGCCAACCTGAAAAAATTAAACGAAACCATATTGGCTGCCGGAATAAAAAGAAATGAACCCAACGCAAAAAGTGACAATCCCAAGATTACCCCCATTTTGTAGCCAAACTTTTTCATAAATAACCCCGCTGGAATTCCCATCAGTGCATAAGCCCCGAATATTGACAGCTGAACAAGCCCAGATTTTGATTTTGAAATATTTAAAACATTCTGGAAATGCTTATTTAAAACGTCACCCATCGTTAAGGCGACAGCCCAAAAGAAGAACAGAGAAATCACAAATATTAATATCAGATAATATTTTTTCTCTGTAAATTTTGCAGTATTCATAATGGTTGTATTAAATTGTTTTTGTGTAATGCTCTTCTCTGAAACTTTTGAATTCGTCATAAGTATAATCAGGGCAGGCACCCGATTTTGAAGTGATGAAAGCGCCTAAAGAAACCGCTTGTTTCATAATTTCTTCAGGAGATTTTGCCTGAATTCTTTTTGATAAAAATCCCGCCAGGAAAGAATCTCCGCTTCCTACTGTGTCGGTAACTTCAATAGAAACTGCCGAGAAGGTAAAGCTGTCTTTTCCTACAAAATACCTTGCCCCTTTACTCCCTTTTGTAAGAACAATCTCATTAAGATTAAAATGCTTTTGAATAAAGCGAATACTCGTCTCCTCGTCAAGATATTCTTCATCAAGATATTGAATAATCGTTCTCAATTCGGCTTTATTCATCTTTACCAAATGGGCTTTATGCAATAATGTTTTGATAAAATCGAAATCAATAAAAGGCGGTCGGAAATTAACATCAAATACTCTAAATTTAGATAACTCTATCAGCTCTAGTAAGGTATTTCTTGATTCTTCATTTCGGGCAATTAAACTTCCAAAAACAAACGCCTCAGAATTCTGAATCAATTCACGATGTTTCGGTTCTGTATAAATATGATCCCAAGCTACATTATTTAAGATATCATAATGAGCTTCTCCGTGATTATCGAAGGTTGCCATTACCGTTCCGGTTGCTTTCTCATCATCCACCTGGATGTAGTCAGTTGAAACACCCCAGTTTTTTATCTGCGTCAAAAGATTGTTTCCAAGTTGATCGTTTCCGATTTTACTGATCATTTGCACTTCTACCCCCATCTTATCAAGATTATAAGCAACATTGAAGGGTGCACCACCTGCTCGGAATCCGTTTGGGAAAATGTCCCAGAGAATTTCTCCAAAGCATACGATATAAGATTTATTTGTATTCATAATTTTAGTTAAACGTTTAACCTAAATGATAAAAAAATTATTTTATTGATTTTTTGATAATCAGCTCTCCTGACAGCGTTATTTTTTTTGAAGTTGCTGCATAATCTGAGATTTGAAGATCTAATAACTTGATGGCCTCATCAGCCATTTCTTCTAATGGTTGCTTGATATAAGTAATTTCTGCAGGAAATAATTTGTAAGCCTCTGTTTCATCAAAAGCCAGAACAAAAACCTGTTGCGGAACTTTTATGTTATTTTTGATTAGATACTCAAGACCTGCAACCGCCAGTTTATTACTTGAAAAATAGAGTGCTGAATTAGTAGGATTCTTACCTAATGTTTTTTCCATTTCAGCATGAATCTCCCCGCTAATATTCTCAAGTCCAACCGTAATATATTTAGCTTTACTATTAGTGCCTGAATCTTTAATGCTAGTCTCAAAACCTTTTTGCCTGTCTAAAAGATGTTGTAATTTGGTCTCATATCCTACATACACAATTTCATCAAACTCTTTGTCGATCAAAAATTGAGTCGTAGTTTCTGCGATCTCTCTGTTATTTAAAATGACTCCTGGTGCGTTTACTCCTTTCAAATATCTATCAATGGTAACTAAAGGATAATTTCTGTCTAAAAGTTTTTGAAGAACCTCTTCAGAGCCTGCCACTGGAGCAATGATCATTCCGTCTACCTGTTGCTGAGAAAATAGATCAATTAATTTTTCAAACTTCTCTGCATTTTCATCAGAGCTTCCTATGATCAAAGTATATCCAAGTTTCAGAGCTTTATCCTCAAGATTACGAGCAATACTAGAATAAAAATCATTGGAAATATCAGCAACAATAAGCCCTAATAGTTTACTTTTATTATTCTGAAGACTTCTGGCTATTCTGTTGGGAGTATAGTTAAGCGTTTCAGCAACTTCGAAGATCTTCTTCTTAGTGTCTTCGCTTATCCTGTTTCCCTCTTTTTTATTAAGAACATATGAAACCGTTGCCACGGAAACCCCGGCAATTCTAGCAATATCTTTAATGGATGCTCGTTTCATAGTTCTTATTTACACTACAAAGTATTCTATAAAATATTAAAAAAACAATAGTAGATTTTTTTTGCCCAATTAGAAAAATAATGTAATTTGGCGATTTTTTTTAATTAAAAAACAACATCACAAACAATTTAAAATCAACAATTTAAAAAATAAAATGAAAAGTAAAATGAATTGAGCATTAACAAATAGATGAGCTAATATTAAGTTTTGGTTAAACGTTTATTCAAATAATTGTAAAATTATTTTTTTCAGGAGATTATTTTGGGTTAAAATAATTCGTTGTATTTTTCGTGAGATATTGTTTTTTATCATGTAGAAGTACCAATTATGGGGTTCAGAGTTCCAACAGTATTAATAGGTAATCTACCAGCAGCTGTGTGTAAATGTATCGAACCTCTAGGTTTTATTTATAAAGGCTGTACGACATTTTAAGCGTAAAATCCTTATTTTGTTTGATACAAACAAACTGAAATTACCACAATAGTAATCGGTGATGCATTATCAAGATTTTAAACAAAAAAAATCCCGCTTTAGCAGGATTTTAATTTATTTAATCTCTACAGGAACCGAGATTTTATCCCAATCCATTGTGAAACCGTTTTTGTTTACTTTATAAACTAAAGCTTCTTGTGTTGCTGGTAAAGCTTTTGTTTTAACATCTACACGTAAAGCATCTTTAGATTCTTCATATTTATAAGCGCCCCATTGCTTTGGTTCTTTGTTAAAAATCGCAGTCCACGTTCCGCTTTTTTTAGGAATCAAGAAAAAGCTGTATTTACCTGCAGGCAATTTTTTACCTTGAACGGTAATATCTTTATCTGTTTCAAAAGTCGTTGCGTCATTCGCACCTGCACGCCAAACTTTATCATAAGCTACCAAATCACCCCAGATTGTACGCCCTTTCACAGAAGGACTGTTATATTCTATTGTAATTGTTGCATCTTTAATTTTTCCTGTAGCAGTAGCCGGAGGACTCGCTGGTTTTTTAGCTTCCTGTGCAAAGGCATTAAAAGAGATTGTCATACTCGCAACAAGAACTGTGGCTGATTTAATGAAAGTTTTCATAAGATTTTTGTTAATTTATTCGTTTACGAATTTACGGCTTTCGGCTTATAAAATAGCAACCCGATTGCAGAAAATATAATGACTGCTGCAGCCCCGATTACATTCAACCAAAGGAAAGAAACAATATCGAACTGATAAACGGCAATCACCGTAATTTCTGATAAAATCGCCGCAATAAATACATTAGGACCTGTGATTTTCTTAAAGTAAAATGCAACCAGAAAAATCCCTAATATCGGACCGTAGAAAAGAGAACCCAATACATTCACCGCTTCAATCAAAGAACCCATTTGAGTTGCAAACATCGCTACACCAATTGAGAATATACCCCACGCTAAAGTATGCAGTCGACTATACTTCAATTCGGTTGCATCATCTGGAATTTCTTTTTTAAATATCAAATGAACATCTTTTAATGAACAGGCAGCAAGGGAATTCAGCGCTGCCGAAATGGAACCCCAGCTCGCCAGAAAAATGACGGCAAACAATAAACCAATCATCCCTACAGGTAAGGTATTTTTTACGAAATACAGGAAAATATAATTGGTATCCGTTTTCTCTGCATTAAAATTTGAATTATTAATCGCTTCTTCTACCCTTCCGTGAAGCGCTTTTACTTCGGTTTGTGTGTTTTTAAAATCCTGAATTGTTTTGTTAAGTTGAGGAGAATTGTTTTCTTTTAGCTTTAAAATTTCTTTCGATTCTTCATTAAACTTTGTTTGTAAATCCTGATGTTCTTTTTCAAAAACCGCTGCCTGTTCCGGTTGCGTTTCCTTTAAATTCTGATAAGAACGTTCGTTAAAATAAATCGGAGCCGGTTTTAGAGAAAAGAAGGCAAAAAGTAAAGCACCAATCAGAAGAATAGCAAACTGCATCGGAATTTTAACCAATCCGTTCAACAGCAAACCCATTTTTGCATTGGTATTGTCTTTCGCAGTAATATATCGTCCAACCTGACTTTGGTCGGTACCGAAATAAGAAAGTGCCAGAAAAAAGCCTCCAATTAATCCGCTCCAGATATTGTATTTATCTTTCCAGTCGAATTCTGTGGTGATTACATTGAGCTTTTCCGATTTCCCCGCTAGATAAAGTGCATCCTTAAAACCAATTCCATTGGGCATATTTTCAATAAGAAGATATCCTGCAAAAGCCATTGTTCCGAGAATAATAAGAAACTGTATTTTTTGGGTGTGAGCAATTGCTTTTGCACCTCCAACATAGGTATAAATCAACAAAATACCACCCGTTAAAACATTCGTTAAATAAATATCCCAGTTTAAAACGCTTGATAAGATAATACTCGGAGCGTAAATACTAATCCCCGTTGATAAACCTCTCGAAAAAAGAAAAAGCAGTGAAGTGAGTACCCTTGTCTTTTTATCAAAACGGTTTTCTAAATATTCATAGGCAGTGTAAACATTTAAACGTTGAAAAATAGGGATGAAAGTGATACAAATTACAATCATCGCCAAAGGCAAACCAAAGTAATATTGCACGAAACGCATACCGTCTGTGTAAGCCTGTCCCGGTGCCGAAAGAAATGTAATCGCACTTGCCTGCGTCGCCATAATTCCAATCAACACAATGTACCAAGGCATTTTATTATCTGCTTTCAGGTATGATTCGTTGCTTTTTTGTCCACGACCGATAAATACGCCATAAACCACCACTGCAACTAGTGTAACAATAAGAACTGTCCAATCTATCGTACTCATGCCCAGAATTTAGTAAACAAATAATAAAATACGATCTGACCTACTAATGCAACTGCTAATAGTATGTACCAAATATTCCAATTTTTAAGCTGATTATTCATTAGTTTTTCTGTGCAGATAAAAAGTTTAAAAATAGACGTGCCGCACCAACATTTCCTGCAGGTAACTGTCTGAAAAATGCCAACGGTGAATAAATGAAATTACCTTTTCCGTATTTTGCATATAAAGTTGAGCCCTGCAAAGGTTCTTCGTTTGTATCGTGCATTTCAAAAAGCGGTTCATAAGCTACATCCCATTGAGCTGGGAAATAAGCGCCACGCTCCTGTACCCAACTTTTAAAATCATCCTCAGTGATTTTGTTTGGAAAATTCAGTAATTTATGATTAGGATTTAAAAATTTAACCTCAGCATTTTCTTCGGTAACCCGCTTATTGGCAATGTTGAAATTGTACATTCCTAATTGGTTAACCGTTGTATCCTGATTGGTGTTATACTGCATCAATAAATTTCCTCCAGCTTTTACATAAGACCATAAAAAAGGCATCCAGCGACCCAACTTTTTCTCTGTATTATTAGCACGAACACCCAATACAATCGCGTCATATTGTGATAACTTATTTTGACTGCCATTTCCAGCAGATTCATTTAAGTTGCCATAAAAATCTTCGTCTTTCAGGACATCTACCTGAATACCCGCAATACGTAAAAACTCAGGAATGAAATCGCCCGCACCTTGTAAATAACCCACCTTTTTAGCCTTAGACTGAATATCACCTTTCATCACAGCTACAGTGGCGGGTGTAAAATATTGTAAGGAAGGTAAATGCGGATACTGAATTAATACTTGTTTTTTATTATACGTGATTCCATCTGCTATAAAATTAGCATCCAATTGCAACTGATTTGATTTTATTGAGGCAAGCTGAGTTTTAGGAATGACATACTCAAGAGTAAAATCTTTCCCATTGATAGATTTTAAATCACCGCCCCCTAATCGTTCTCCGTTATACAACAAGTTTACTTTTCCATTATTAAACTGTTTATTAGAATTAACCTTAAAATTTAAACTCAAATGTAAATCTTCATTTTCTTTAACCAAATAAAGCGGTTGCGTAAATTTCAGTTCCAATGCAGGAACAATGCGCAAGGCTTCGACCACATCACCACGAACCGGGTCTAATTTTTTGAAAGATAAAGGAAGTTTAACCTGAAACTTTTCCAAGCCTATTTTTAAATCAAGCAAAACATTTAGTGGTGATCCTGCCTCAGGTAAACCGACTAAAGTATCATTGGGAACAGAGAAAGTTGCCGCGTTCACAGCTGGTTTTGCTAACCAATAAGGTTCTGTAAGGGCTGTATCTGTAGGAATTTGAATATCATGCTGAATGGTAATTAAAGAATCTTTTGATAGTTTTCTGTTGAAATTTTCTGATTGACTCAACCATTTTACATTTTCTAAAACAACAGAATTTGCAGTTCTTGAAATTAAATTTAATCTAAAATTGTGATTTTCTCCGGCAACAGCTTCAGCCTGATTGGTAACTACTTCGCCCATAAATCCGGCACAGCTTAAAATGATATTATCAAGAGATTTAATTTTATCCTTCTTCAGGTCTGAATCTTTTAGCATCACGACCTTTTTTCGTAAGGCAAGTAAAGCAGGTAAGCTCTGGTCTGGCTCATTGAAATTGAAAGTTGAAATAATTTTATCTAATGATTGATCAATATCAGCGTTTCCTTGTGAAGTCCAGGTTTTAGTTAGTCCATCAAAAAGTGTTGTTTTAGCAGACTCACCGGCAACATGGGAAAAATACTCTGTTTTAATTCCTGCTACAGACTGTGTTCCTGCACCTTGGCTTTTATGTAAACTTCTGCTTAATCCCGCCAATTCGCCATAGCCCATTCCCAGTTGCGCATCATATTGCCCAACCGTAACTTTCAGTTGATTTTCAGCTGTCGTATTGACCGCTCCAAATCGGAAAGTATTCCACAATACACGTTTTGGTTGCCATACATTCACATATTTTAGTTGATTTGGAAAAGCCGTCTTGTCGCCTGCCAGCTTAAAGGCTTTTTCTGCAACCACCGCCGAAGCCGCATGTTGTCCGTGACCTGCCGCAGCAGTAGGAGGAAAACGACAAATAATCACATCAGGACGGAATTTACGGATTACCCAAACTACATCTGCTATAATGCTATTTTCATCCCATTGCTTAAAGGTATCAGTCGTATTTTTAGAAAACCCAAAATCAATCGCACGGGTAAAAAACTGTTGGGCACCGTCTAACTTTCTTGCTTCTAAAAGCTCATGTGTTCTGATTAAACCCAGTGCAGCACCTTGCTCTGTTCCCAATAAATTCTGACCACCATCACCTCTCGTTAAAGACAAATAGCCCGTTTCTACATTTTTGTCGTTGATTAACCATGAAAGCAAACCCGTATTTTCATCATCGGGATGAGCAGCAAGGTATAAAACTTTAGGAAGGTGTTTAAGTGTTTTGAGTTCACGGTAAATTTCAGATGATTTAGAAGGTCGAACCTGTTGAGCCGAAAAAACCGTATAGAAACTAAGAATACATGCAGTGATTACTTTTTTGAACATTTGAATTTGCTTTGCGGGGCAAATATAAGTAAATCGTTTTTCTTGTAACTTGGTAATCATTACAATTTGAAACTAAATCTGGCATCTCTAGTTTCTTTGTTATGGAACATCATAATGACATATACCACACCACCAGAACAATCATTACCACCTAATTACCAATTGATTAGATGTAAATAAACACTATTCTTTAGGCAAAATTTAAATAAAAAGAAAGCCAACAAATGCTGGCTCTCATAGAAAGTAAAATGAAAAAGGAAAACTTAATTATTCTCTTGTATATAGTAATTTAACTTTTACGAGTGTTTATTTTATTTCTTTAAAGAAAATTGTTGCTGCCAGTCGCTCTGCCATATTACTTTTGGAGAGTTGTTTGAATTTGATGAAGGTGAGTACTTAGAGAATATTTTATTCAATGCTGTAGAAAACAATGTTTCATTTGGGTCTCCTAGCGGTAAAACAGGTAAATTAGAAAATTCATTTACAAATACACTAGGTGCTATTCCCATGCTGTATTCACCTTCAGCATTAGCATTGTAAACTTTATAGATGATAGGGTGAATCTGCCAGGAAATCTTTGGAGGATTGCGTTTATCCTCAATAATAAAACCAGCCATATCTTTTCCTAAGGTCGTCCCTCCTATTTGAATCACCTCCATAAATGGTTTTAAATTATTTATTACAATCTCTGAAGCAGACGCTGAACTGTCTGAAGTCAATATATATATTTTGCTGAGCCCAAGATTATTACTATACAAAACATTAAAACCCGGAGCTCCCTTATTATAAGCAATCTGTTGTGCAAAGGTCATTTTTACTTCGCCACCGTTCTTGTTACCTTTATAAATAATGAAGGGGGTAGATCCTGAAATCCCTGAAGGAATCATCGCACATAATGCTGCTGCAGATGCTACTGAACCGCCATAATTATATCTTAAATCAAGTATCAAATTTTGAACTCCAGCTATTTTAAATTCTGAAAATTTTTGTAATAATATTTGCCCCATATTATCCGGAAAATCATAGACATAGAGATATCCTGTTTTCTTTCCGTTTGTTTCTATGATTTTTGAAACTAAAGGCTGATCAAATGTAAAACCAGAATGTATCGTAATATTCTGTTCGTTAATAATATTTCCGTTATCCCAATTTCCGACTGCAAGATTCAAAGCGGTAGAATTGATAATGGTTGATATTAATTGATTAAAATTGCTCGGAGTAATTGCCGTTCCGTTAATTTTAGTCATAATCATTCCACGTTGTAATCCCATATTCTGGGCAGGAGAGTTTTTTAGAACCAACTTTATAACCGCTGTCACTTTACCGTCTGCAAGTTGAATAACCGCATAATCAAAACCATACAAACTTCGAACAGTTTTGGGATAAGTAGATGCATTATTCTTATCTAAAATTGATGAGAACCTATCACCAGAATACAAGAGGCTTTTAAAGAAATCTTTTGTTGGAAGACTGTAATTGGGTTTTAGAGGCATATGTGCTGCCCAATAATAATATCTTTTCATGCTATCCTGTACCCAAAGGTTTGTAGCTTCTGTGCTTCCGTCAGGGAAATTTGGAGCGCCCTCATCCTCCACTCTATTGCAAGAGGCAATAGAAAAAAAAGCAAACATTATGATTAAAAAAATTTTCATCAATTCTATTTTATCTCTTTTATATGTTTTATGTGTTTTTAATGATATACCTGGTTTTCTATAAATAATCTGCTACATCAATATCTCCTTTAATAACAACAGTTCCATTTTCTATTTTTTCCTGAAGAACAATCATATTTACCCTGTCACTATTGATATATACTTGTTTCAACGATACAATTATTGGCGTTGAACCCGTATAAGACTCATTAGTATTGGGTTTATAGAGATCAAGATAAATGGGTACACTGTTATTAAAATTATTATAAATTTTCACAGCAGTAAACTCATTTTTACCAATTTCGTCAAAGGTTGCAAGCACAGTTCCGTTATCTCGCCTCAAAACTCCTTTAACTTGATTCAAAGAACTTCCTGAAAACTCACCTATATTAGGAAAAATAAATTCATAACCAATTTTCCCAAGATTGACAGTTGGTTTCACAGCAGAAGCCTGAAGAAAGATTTCTGGCAGATTCAGAAAATTCAGATTTTTATATTGATCAAAATTTTCGTAATTAATATTAAATTTTTTGATTTCTTTTCCCGTATCGATATTATAAATTCCCAGCACATCTGTAGTTCCTTTATCTACAACAAACTTCAGCTGAGTCGCAATGTTGTTTGTGTATGAAATATTACCTCCTATAGAAATGGGCTCACCGTTCAGACGAATCTGTAATACATCAGGTTTGGAATATCCTTTAATATTAATTTCAGCAGGTTTCTGCGATATATCATAAGGCTGTAATGTATCATCTGTGCAGGATAAAAAATTTGCTATTATTAATATTGCTATTATTTTTCTCATATCTATGTAGTTAAATATCACTTATTTATACTTATTATTTTATAGTTTTTTATTTCTCCAAAACTCTTGTTAAATCATTGTTTGCATAATATCTTATCATCATTATTTCGGTTGGTCTTGAATTTTATAAATTTTCATTTTTTTTTATAAAAGCCCTTTGCCTTCTAAAACAAAGGGCTATATTTTTAAGTTATGAGACAAGAGTGGCCATTTGCATCTCCCTATTTGAGAAAATCTGAAATCAATACAATTATAATAGACTACTACTTCTTGATAAATTTTACTGTACTTGAGTTTCCATTAACTTCCAAACTTAGGTTATAAACCCCTTTTGGTAATGCACTGATATTTATCTGGCCATTATTTACCACTGTTGAAAGCAATTGTTGACCTGTAAGACTAAATACTTTTACGGCTGCTTTACTTACTCCTTTTAAATAAAGAACGTCACTTGCCGGATTTGGATATACTGAGAAAACGGGCTTATTTTTCGCCTCAGAAGTAGCTAATGTATTAGAATTAGCAAAAACCTGCATTTCATCTATCTGAAAGGTATTCGATGAATTTGTATCTTTAAATGGTATTGTACTGATTGCTGCAGAATTATTTACAAAGTTGACATTATGCCAAAATCCAATATAAATTTTTTGTCCTGAATACTGTGAAAGATCTGCCGTTGCCTGTACAAATAAAGCTGTACCTGCAGCAGTGTAATCAGCATTTGTTACATTTAATCTTTTAGGAACAACATTTGGATTATTAGCATAAGCAGATGTTATGTTAGCACGCAGAGCTTGAAAATCTGTGAAATCTGGTACTGGTTTTGCCGGAGTACTTACATATACAAAAATATCTCTGTATGTATTATTACTTGCGGAAGTAGAACTATAGGTACTAACCTTCCCAATCATAGCTGCTAAAACAATATCCCCTGAAGCTCCTGTTAAATCTATTGCAGGTGAAATAACCCAATCTTCAAAATCATTGATATAATCATCTTTAAAATTGGCAGGCCCACCCACTACATTTGGTTTATAGGCACTATATCTTAAAACATAATCCGGAGAAACTTCCTCATACATATTTGGAGATGCTGCCTGACGAACAATATGCTTCCCTATGTTCCAGTTGTTATTGTTGTTATTTCCGTCAGAAAACCTCCACCCAGCTCTTTCTTCCGGAGTATTAAAGGTATTTTCCCAAACCAATACATCTTGGGCGCTCATTACACCTGCAGCTGTAAGGCTTAATGCAACTAAAATCTGTCTAAAATTTTTCATATAATATTAAATTTAAAATAAAACAGACGACAGCTAGCCGCCGCCTGTTTTTGTTTAGATTAAACTACTCGATTAATTAAAATGAATAATTTGTCCAAGCTCCGTTATAGTTCCAAGTTCTTGGTGCAATGCTCCAAGATCCGCTATTGAAGAATGGAGTACCTGTTAAGAAGAACGTTGCTGCAGGAGTACCTGTTGCTGTATTAGATATAGCTGGTGTTCCGATGGTAGCAGTAGTAAATCCGTGTGCATAAATAGTAGAAAGGTTAAGTGCTGCCAATGCAGAACCTGTTCCTTCTACTCTTATCCCTGTAGGATATCCTGTAACCAATGCATCATTTAGAGTAAGCTGTCCGTGTCTTCTGATATGGATTCCGTTCTCATATAAAGCTCCTTGTGTATTGTTTCTAGCACCAATAATAGTAAGTCCATTGATGATAGGATGCGTTAATAAAGGTGTAGAAGTTCCTCCTGCATTGTTATCTAATTCAATACCGTTAGAATCTGGATTACCACCACTAAGACTATGAGTAGAATTGAAATCAGCCAAAGCTAATGCATTTGTAATAGTTCCTACGTACCCGTTATCAAAATCGAAACCGTCATCATCTTGTGCAAAAGCAATTAGGTTAGAAGCATTTACTGTACCTCCGAACCATTCGAATGCATCATCTTTACCATAAGATACTTGGATATGGTCTAAAGTAGTTGCATTTCCAACACCACCTAATGTTAAACCATTGATTTCATTACCAGAATTTGGAGCCAGTAGGTCAAACCCACCATACTCGATACGTACATAAGTTAAAGATCCTCCATTATGAGCAGAATTAGTTC
The DNA here is from genome assembly GCF_001677955.1 of Chryseobacterium sp. BGARF1. Classification (GTDB taxonomy): domain Bacteria; phylum Bacteroidota; class Bacteroidia; order Flavobacteriales; family Weeksellaceae; genus Chryseobacterium. The sequence goes on along the minus strand of NZ_LELA01000073.1, from coordinate 49,655 downwards.
CTCCGTATTCGTATTGTGAACCAGACAAACCTTCAATTGTAGCCGTACCAGTATTAATAGGAGCATCTCCTAAAATAACGATTCCACCAAAATCACCAGGAGCACCTCCAGTATCTCCGTCACAATCTAATAAATTGTAGCTTGTAAATACGATAGGAGCTGTAGAAGTACCGTTAGCAATTAATTTACCTCCTTTTTGTACTACCAAAACACCGCTAGCTGTATTGTTAGTTTTTGGTTTAGCTTTGATAAAAGTTCCTGGTTCAATAGTAAGAGTAACACCACTCTGTACATTTACAATACCATCAATTTCCCAGATTTTGTCTGCAGTCCAGTGGTTATTAGAAGAAGTAATATTTCCAGATACAGTCTGTACTGGTTTTGAACATTGACTGGTGTATTCAGCAGAAGCTGATTTCATGTCAAAACTAGAGTCTGATTCGATTACAGAATCATTTTGACGACAAGCTGTCATTGACAAAGCTGCCACCGCTACAAGAAAGAAATTTCTCATAATATTAGTAATTTAGTTATTTTTGCTTCGGGCGTTGCGTTTTTATTGCCCAAAACAGGTTAATTAGCCGGGAGACAATGCCTTTTGTCTCCTTTTTTTTTTGATTTCTCTTTCAGATACCAATTGGCAAAGCATCATGAAAGTAGCTTACTGTAATTGTAACTCAACTTTATAAAACCGGCACTTGACAAGCGCATTTAGGCTATATTTTACCTTATTAAAATAGAACTCCGAAAGGCGGGTTTTAATCAGAAAAATCGTTTTACAGTAATATGAACGCTGCTCTTTTTAAATATTTATTTTAATTAAAATGTATAGCTTACACTGAATCCGAAAGTTCTTCCTCGGTAAGCACGAAATAAAATTTTGTCAACATTTTTATCATATTTGTCCGTTGCTCCGGGCATAAGCTCAAGCCCTTCCCTTACATTAGGATGAAAACCTTCTTTTGGAACTGAATACGAATTATAATTGTTATAATATTCTATAACCCTGTTAAAAATATTTCTTGCATTGAATTTAAATTCCAGGTTTTTATTTTTCAGCATTTTATATGATAATTGCGCATCTGCTACTGCATATGGTCTCTGAAGCTCTTCTCCTACATAATAATAACCAACTGTAATGTACTGTTCGCCTTTGGCATTGTATAAAAAACTCATTCCTAGACGCTCTCCTTCGTAGGTAAGCCCAAGATTATAAGCCCATGGAGTCTGCCCGTATAAAGGTCTTTCCACTTCAAAAGTTTCGTCTGCATCTTCGGTTCTGTAAACATTTTTAAATGCAACTACTTTAGTATCATTATATGTGAAATTACCGCTGATGAAAAGTTTTTCCAAAAAAGAATTTTTCAAAACAAATCCTAAATTTTTCCTTACTTCTACTTCAAAACCTTTCAGCTTTGCATTTTTTGAATTTCCATTATAGAGATATAAATTTCCTTCACTAGATATATGCCCTTCTCTTTCAATGGGTCTGTCAATATCTTTATAATATAATCCTGCAGAAATAATCTCTCCCAATCCGGGGAACCATTCGAACTTAAAATCGTAGTTTTTCACAACAGATGAACTAAGTTCTGTATTGTATATTAGCGCATTAGCTACTGGATCAAAATATGGCAACCCAGTCCTTTCATTAAACTGTGGACGCAGTACAGCACGATTATAAGCCAATCTAAGGTTCATTTTGTTGGTCGGGCTGTAGGTGAAATTTGCAGAAGGCATCCACTGCCAAGGTTTATCTTCTATCGGTTCTCTCGTAATGTTTCTAGAGTCATCCGGATCTAGTTGCTGTGAAATAAGGTTATATTTAAAATATTCTGCGCGAACTCCCCAAACCAAACGAAGTTTATTTCCTAAACGATTATCTAGCATAATGTATGGGGCGTGCTGAATAACCTCACCTTCATATTTATTATTTTTATACAAAGGTCTAGTCTGCCAACCAATGCCTCCAGGTGTATAACGAGAACCGTCAAACCATTCTGACAAAGCCCCGTACATCATCAGAGAATTTTTCTCAGTATTAGGCACATCTCTATTTTCGTCAACTCTCAGAAAGAATTTCTCTTGTAGGTTGGTATTATTTTTTAATATTCCGGCATATCCTACTTTAAGATCATTTTTAGAGTTCTCAATATTGATATTCCATTTAACAGACGCTCCAAAATTCCAGTCTGTTTCTTTATTTGATATTAATCCTCTAGAAAAATTGTTACCCGAGTTGTACACCTGATGATAAGCCAAAATTTCTTTTCCAATAAAATTATAATAGGTCTGATGTTGAGTATAGTCTTTTGTATCTGCCTCTACTCCTGTTCTTGCAGCATACCAACCTATCTCTGCATTTCCGATTTTATGATTTCCCTCCAGCTTATTCTGTAATAAAGTCTGATAGACTGGGTACATCGTATTATCTATATATGGCTTATCCATTGACTGAAGCTGGGAAGGATCATTATTGGGAATTACACCGTTGTAAAAATAATGATAGGATGCTTCTGCGTTTTCCGGCATTCCGCTTCCGCCCGTATATTCATTCCAGCCCGTTATCATTGTAAGAGTATTATCAAAAATATGGGTATATGAGTTTCTAAAAGATATTCTGTTTTTGCCTAGTTGAAGACCAAAATTCAACATTCCGGCCACTGTAGAATTGTAATTATAAGATGCGCCTTTGTTTTTGAAATCATAAAACTTAACGGGAGCCAATCCTTGCTGCTGATCTTTTCCTATGGGGCCTGTTGTATCTAGCCAGTTTCCTCTTCCCGTATGGTCGATATCTAGTTTGTTTTGTTCGTTTCTAACAGTGAGTGCACCTGCAAATCCCCATTTATTATTGTTTTTTAGTTTTAAACTTTTCCCGAAAGCAAACTGAAAATTTGAGTTTAAATCTGCTGTTGTTTTAAAAGTCGAAAAGTTATCGTTAAACTGTTTAGACTGCTCAAAGAAAAGTGGATTATTCCAGTCGGTTGACTCTAATCCTCTTGGGAAATTTCTTGTTCCGTCATCATACCCCCAGTAATCATTTTTACCTCTTTGACGGGTAAGAAAATCTTTGAATGTAGTGATATCATTGTATGAAGTTCCCATCGTCATACTCAAAAAATCTTCGGTCGGTATATCTTTGGTCTTCACCTCAACAAATCCTCCCGCAAAACTAGCATTCATATCTGGTGTAGAAGTTTTACTTACCACTACACTTTCTACCATTGCGGTAGGAATAATGTCAAAAGAAAAATTATTATTGTACGCTTCGGTACTTGGTAAATTAATACCATCCATAGCTGCTGTATTCCATCTTTCTCCCATCGACCGAACGACCACATATTTATTATCAACGGTAGTAACTCCGGTTACTCTTTTTAGAGTAGCTCCTACATCGCTGTCTGGTGTTTTAGAAATTTGTTCCGCAGATATACCGTCACTCATTTGTGCCGCCTTTTTCTGTTGAGCCAATAATCCTGCCTGTGTATCTCCTCTACGTGTTCCAGTGATAACCACTTCTTTAATATTGAACTCTTTATTCGATAAAGGATTTAGAGCAAAAGAAACTGAATTGATATCATTGTTTTTAACCGTAAGTTTTTCTACTCTCAGAGTGCTGTATTTTTCTGCTTTAACAATTAGCGTGTGTATTCCTGATTTAATTTCAATACTAAAGTCTCCATTATTATCAGTAACTGCATTTTTTCCGGCAATACTTATTACTGCTCCCGTAATAGGTTCTCCTACTTCGTTAACAATCTTCCCAGTTAGTCTACCGTTACCAATTGAGAATGTATTATTATCACCGTATTTTAATGAAACCATATTATTACGCATTCTGAAAATTACCGGAAGACCATTTGTAATTTCTTGAATACATTCATTCACAGGAATACTCATACAGCTTGCATTTCTTACTTTGAGATTTTTTAAATTATCGCTTGAATAGATAAATTTAACACCTGTATTTGTTGAAAATTCCTCTAGAGTCTGAATTAAAGACCTTCCTTCGGTAGTTCTGAAGGATACTTTTTGTACCAATTCCTGAGAATGTAATGAGACTGCAAAAAAAACCGCTGCAGTACCAAGCCCACATTTAAAATTTTTCATTTTTATTACTTTCCTTTTTTACTAGATTTATGTTTTAAGTGTTGACTATTTTTTGAGAGTATAAGTTTTGTCATTTTCTTTCTGAACCTGCATCCCTACTGCAAAAGCCAGCATTTCAATATTGTCATCAACATTTTCTCCATTAAATTCTGCGGAAATTTTCTCAGCATTTATCTCCTGAGGATAAAGAATATCAATAGCATAATGTTTTTTAATCACTTCTATAACTTTGATAAATGGAACATCCTTAAAGCTTAATGATTTAATTTTTAAAATAGGTTGATTGAAATGTTTATCACTTTTCTTGACAATGACAGCTGCAGCTCCATCAATTCCGAAATTAGTCCAGATTTGATTAGGCATCAGATAAAAATCTTTAGTATCTCCATAAGAAACCGCTACTTTGCCTTCGTAAAGCTCTACAGACTTATCTTTACCCATTTGGGAGATTTTGAATACTGTACCCAAAACACGGGTTGTGAAGTTTTCTGCCTGAACGACAAAAGGATGTCGTTTGTCTTTTGCTACAGAGAAAACAGCATCTCCTTCTAAATCTACAATTCTTGTATCAGCAGGAAAAGATTTTGCCACGGTAAGCTTAGCGCCTTGCATTAAAGTAACTACTGTACCATCTTCAAGAGTTACTTTTTTGAAAGAAGAATCAGCAATATATACGTCGGGCTTAAAAAATACATTGTAAACACCAAAAAGCGATAAAAACAATAGAAGAACAGCAGCTGGTGCATATTTTAATATTTTCTTTACAGAATAGCGTGAAATAACTAAAGTAGAATCTGATTTTCGTTTTATATCTGATAATATTGATTTCTTCGAATACTGCAAATGCTCTGTATCAAGTTCATTTAATATTTCGGCTTCCCAAATTTTCAACAATTCAGCCTCCTTACTTGTAAGATCTTGTCCTGATATTTCTCTACCCCAAAAAAAGAAAATAAATGCTTTAAGCTTATTGTCTTTACTATTTTTCATTCTTATAATTATTTATTTATGATCAAGGAATTAAAAACCTTTCTCTACTTATATCACAGACATAAATAAAAATTCTCCCTCGACAGTTTTAATGATAAATAGAAAAAAAAGAAGCAGATAACATTCTAGAAACACATGCAAAATACTAACAAACAGACATTTACAATATTTAAAAATTTTAAAATCTTAAAATCATTAACAAATACTTAATAATTAACTATGGATTAATTCACTAAAGGTTAACATTAACATTCTATTTTTGCATGGTAAAACAATGAGCCATGAATAAAACAGATTTGATGCTTCTAAAAAAAATTAGAAATGGGGATCAGAATGCTTTCTCGGCTTTATACCAACGCTATTACGATAGTCTTTATAAAATGGTTTTTATAAGAACCAGAGATAAATACTGTACAGAAGAACTTCTTCAAAATTTATGGCTAAAGGTTTTTGAAAACCCAGAATTTGTTCAGGTCGATGAAACAGGTTATGCCAGAAAATACTTTTTTCGTTATATGCATTTCAGAGTTATAGATGCTTTTAAAGCAGATAATAAATCTCTAAAAACATCAGAAATTGCGGAAGAATCATTGGAAGAAATCAGTGCTACAGAGTACTTTCAAATTTTCGAAGAGAATGATATCCAGGAATTGTTTAGATTAATTAAAGAGGTTTTGTATGAAGTATCTGATACAGAACAAAAAGTATATGATTTAAGAATTCGGCAGAATAAATCGGTAAAAGAAACCGCACAACTGCTTGGAGTTACCGATAAAACCGTTCACAATAAATTAAATAGTGTTCTTACAAAAATTCGTAATCAGGTGGAACCGAGATATAAATCCTCCAAAAATGTCGTTGATATGTTGATTTATATTGAGATTTTTTCTAATCTAAACTAAGTTTATTTTTTATATTAATAGGAAAAGTAGATTGAAATAGTATATAATCTTCTATTGATTAGTGGTTAAAAAAAAGGAAGCAATATCAATTAATTTGCTTCCTTTTTTTTGATTATTTAAAACCTTAAGTATAGAATAACTTAAAGTTTCTGAAGAATTTGCTCAATTTATTATTCAGAATCTTTATCAGACACAAAAAAATCGTCTGCATTTTCTGCGATTGGAATATATAGTCTTTCCCAAGATTTACTTCTAACCATATCCCAACTGTGGCCTTTTCCTTTCAGATCTTCAGCCAAAAGTACAGTTCCGGGTTTGATGATAAAAGTAGAGCCATCTGTCACTTTGAATCTGATGTTTCCTTTCAAAGTAATCACATATTGTCTTCTGGGAGCAGGATGCGCATTCTTTTCCCAATCTTCTGTTTTATTGCTCATCCAAAATGTGGTGGTATTCAGATGTTTCAACGTGGGGATTCTTCCTTTTTCAAAAGTACACGATCCATCAGGATTATTAAGCAGTCTCACTGCGGGAATATAATCTTTCGATTCTTCCTTATTGACTTTGATGCTTAGATTCTTGTTTTCTTTGTTTTGTGCATTCATTCCTAATGAGCTTAATGCTAATACAAGGCTAATTCCTTTGATGAAATTTTTCATTTTAAATATAACTTTATTAATTGTAAACAGTATCATAAACCAACATTTTTTCGAAAGAGGGTTTGTATTTTTTAACCAAAGCTAAGTGCTCAGGAAGTTGTCCGTAGGCTTCCAGATCTTCAAGGCTTTCAAATTCCATAGAGGCATTATAAGAATAACTGCTGTCTAAAACAGTTCTCGGACTTGAACCAGCTGGTTTTCCGTAGCGGAGATTTTTTTGGTAAGGAAGCTTTTTAAGACCTTCAAAGAAGTTTTCAAAATCTTTGATTTCGGCGACAGAAAGATCTTTTCTGAACCAAAAGAATAGATTGTGAGCGTACACTTTTTTATTTTTTTTTGAATTAAACATAGGTAAAACTGATGCGAACATATTTCCAGAGATTAGCAACAATGCCGAAGCCTGCACCGATCGGAATAAAAATTTTCTTCTTTCCATTGTATTGCTATTTAATTAAAATCAATTCGATATTTTAAGACAAACTGCCATTGTCGGTCAGAAACCACTGCATTATGGCTTGGGTCTCCCGTGAAAACCGGTCTGTTTTGGGCATCGAAAGTCAATCGGGAAGACATTCCGTTCATCAGTAGAGAAATTCCGGCATCATAAATCACGGCGTTATCATGAAGTCCTTTTAAATCTGATAGCTGCATTCCAACTGCGGGCTGAAGCTGAAGATTTTTCTTTTCTTTATTAAGATAAGGGAGTGTTCCTCCCAATTGAATATAATAAGTATTTCCGGTTCCGATGACAGGCATTGCGTTTCCGGCACCATTTAAACTTGCCTGAGTAACATCTACTGAAGTTGCAGGATTATTGGTTCCTACATAACGAACATAATTGGGACCATAATCATTGTGCATTGCCATTCCGTAAGCACTTACCGAAGTCCCTTTTTCTTTATTTAAAGGTGCGTCGTAAAATAAGTCTACCGCAAAGCTTTTCATATCGTCATTGATGGTGTTTTTATTAATATCCTGGTGCCACATCGCATCATGAATATAGTCGAACCCAGCTCCCAGACTCAATACATTTTTCTTTCCGACATACGTTCCTGAATTAAATGGCGTTGAAATATTTTCTTTATCCAAAAAGGCATACCTGAAATATCCTGAGAAGTCTTTATTGGGAGAATTTTTACTGAAAGAAGCGACGTTGACCTTCGAATCAGAGGTAGACATCGTATAAGGATCTGCTACAACCAAACGGTAATCAAATTTTCCTAACTGACCTTTGATGTATGCTCCCAATTCTCTTACGGTGTAGTCTGTAGCACCCGCATTGGAGGTTGCATAAGCGGGAAGGTCATACAACAAAGTATTCAAAGGTCCCGTTGAAAACCTTGATAAACCTCTCCAGGTAGAACGTCCTGCTCCAAAGGCAATTTTATCATTAAATGAGTATTCTGCGTAAGCATCCAAAAGATCAAAATAATTACTGGCTTTAGCATTCATATTGACATTGGTGGTACCACCCTGTAAAACAAACATCAGTTTTTCTGTAGGTTTATAGGTCATTTTTACACGAACTCTTCGCAAAGACAAGTCTGAAACTTCTGACTTCGCTTCGTTATTGATTAAACTTCCCGGATTCAGCTGTGTATATCTTGCCCAAAGCTCTGCATATCCGCTGAAAGAAATGTATCGTGAATGATCTTCATTAAGGTAATGAGTAAGCACCGGATTATTAAAATCATTTTTTTTCTGCGCTTCAACTTTTGAGAATACATTCACTACTGAAACTAAAATGACTGCGACTTTCAAATATTTTTTGTTCATACTATTTATTCTTTTCCTATTCTATTTGTTGATTTCAACGGGACAAAATTAGGTTCGAAAAACAAGGAACATCGTTAGAAAACTATTAGAAAATCTTTAGAAATTCATTAAAAAAATGAATCATTTACCTTAAAATAAAAATATACAATACCTTTGTATAGGTTTAAAAGAACAATTGATCTTCAATTTATTTGCCTGTTCCCTGAACATTATATTTTGCTTTTTATTCTAAATCATTTTTTGCATGAAAATTTTAATTATAGAAGATAATCTGCGTGTTTCGAGCCTTATGAAAAGAGGATTGGAAAGTCAGGGTTATGAAATTTACATCTCTGAAGATGCAGAAGATGCTCTTGTCATCATCGGAAAAATTGATTTTGATTTGATCATCACAGATATTATGTTACCACAGATGAATGGTATTGAACTGAGCAAACTGATTAAGCAGAAACATCCTAATCTGCCGATTATTATGCTGACTGCATTAGGTAGAATCGATGAAAAGATTGAAGGTTTTGATGCGGGAGCCGATGATTATATGGTAAAACCATTTGAAATAAGAGAATTGTATGCAAGAATAAAAGCTATTTTGCTAAGGAAACCTATTGCCCATTCGAAAAAAGAAGAATCAAATATTTTGGAATATCAGGATCTCACGATTAATAAAAATACAAATCGTGTCTTTAGAAATGGTATCGAAATAGATCTTACCCCGAAAGAATTTAAATTGCTTTCTTTCCTGATGAGCAATACAGAAAGGATTTTAACCCGGGAAGAAATTGCAGAAAATGTCTGGGGCAATCACTTTGATACAGGTACCAATTATATCGATGTGTACATCGCCTATCTTAGAAAGAAAATCGATAAAAATTTTGACGAAAAGCTGATTCACACCAAACCCGGAGTCGGTTTTATCTTTACAAAACTCTCATGAAAATAGTTACCAGAACTGCGCTCAGCTACGCTATCCTAACTGCAGGAATCTTATTTGTTTTTGCGTATGTGTTGTATTATGTTTCTGAGAAAAACAGAGAGGATGAATTTAATGACCGTTTAGGATATAAAATTATATGGAGATCTGAATTTATTTTTGATGCAAAAATTGACAATGCCAAAATAAAAGAACTTCATTTAAGAAATAAAAAAATACTGAACGAAGCTGATATCAGCGTTTATAACGATAAAAAAGAACTACTTTTTACAGATATTCCACCATCATCACAGAATCAAAAATATTTAGATCAATTAATCAAGAGTGGAAAAGACAGAATTACCTGGTTAAGAAGAGACCGCCAATATATGGCGATAAAATACGAATTTGATGGTGTTAATTATTACATTATAGGCAGTGCTGTAGACATTACAGGTAGATCTCATGTAGCTGAATTTAAAAAAGATATCATCGTTATTTACTTTATTTCGATTATTATCATCTTTATCATCGGCTTTATGTTTTCATATTATACTTTGAAGCCCTTAAAGGATATCATCATCCAGATTCGCGATATTTCTGAACATAATCTTCATAAAAGACTCGTTATTCCTAAAGCAAAAGACGAAATTTATGAACTGACAGAAACTTTTAATTCAACTTTTAACCGTTTAGAAAAATCATTTAACAATCATAAACAGTTTGTCACAACAATCTCCCATGAATTCAGAACCCCTCTTTCTACTTTGATTGCAGAGCTTGAATTGGCGAAAGAATTAAACACAACTTTGGATGATTACAAGATTTCTGTTGATAATGCATTGCAGGATGCAAATCACGCTTCACAGCTTTCATCTGCGCTTTTAGATTTTGCAAGGGCAAGTTATGATGTATCACAGATCAGTTTTACAGACCTTAGGCTGGATGAGGTTTTGGTGGAAGCAAAAGTAGCTTTACTTCAAAAAAATCCAGAATACAAAGTTGGAATTCATTATATGGATAATGCAGCAAATGTTGACGAGGTTAACTACGATTTTCATGGAAATCCTTATCTGTTGCAGATCGCTTTTCTGAATTTAATGGAAAATGCATGCAAATATTCTGAAGACAAAAAATGTAAGGTAGAAATTGAAATCCTGAATAAAAATATTGAGATAAGATTTATCGATAAAGGTATAGGGATCTCTGAAGAAGACCAGCTGAAAATTTTTGACCTCTTTTACCGTGGAAAAAACAAGAGCTTTAATTCAGGGAATGGTATTGGTCTGTCTATCGTTAAAAGGATTATTGAAATTCATCAAGGCATTTTGGAAGTTGAATCTAAACTTTTAGCGGGAAGCATTTTTAAAGTGAAATTGCCTACAGTTAGATACTGATAATCTAAAATTAGTTTTTCTGAATGAACACCACCAAAGTCATTTCCTTTTACATAACCATATGAATTTATGTCTGATAGATCGAATCTTACATAAGCCTCTGAACTTATTTTCAGAGGCTTTTATTTTTTTCGGGTATTTAAAAATTGTAGAATCCTAAAATTTTAGAATTCTACAAAAATATTTATTAAAAAATTACTGAATATCCACAGATTTTTTAGGTGAAATAGTACATTTTCCATTGTTGATCTTTCCTTCTGCTTTAACTTCGTAGGTACCTGCAGCATTATAGAGATGGGTAGCTGTTGTGCCTGTTGTCGTTGTTGTGGTACCATCACCAAAATTCCAAACGATGGATGTTATTTGATTTTCACCTGAATGGCTTACATTAAATTCAACTTGCTTTGGATTGGTTCCGGAAACATGAGCGTGTAGCGATGTCAATATAGATTCACTAAGACAGTCTACAATATCCTCTTCTACCTTTCGACAAGAAGAGAATATGGAAAATGCGGTGATTGCTAAAAATAGAATTCCCAAAAGTTTCGTTTTCATAATTATTATTTTTTACAATTTCATAAGCACATTAAAACGATGTTCAGCAAATGAGGTGATTTATATGTAAAGAGTTATTAACAGTGAAGTCTCTATTTAATAAAATCTAACGGATTAATAGTTTTCTACATTTTTTGCTTCTCTTAAAAACCAGGTATTAATAGATGCTGCCAAACACAGTACCCCTATTACAATAAATAATATAGATGTGTTTTTTGAAAAACTAATCACAGATCCTAATATAGGCTCAATAAGTGCTGCACAAAGATATCCAAACATATTCATAATTCCCATAGCGGTGCCGGTTTTTTGTTTTCCTAATATCTGCGGACACAAAGCCCAAAAGTTAGCTTGCGGACCATACACAAAAAAACCGCATGCGATGAGAAGAAAAGCTATTACAATAATATTTGATGAAGTGAAAGTATAAAGAGAAAATGATATGATAGAGCAAACCAACATACCGAATGTAATAGATCTGAAATTATTTTTAAATACTGAAACCGCAAGCTGACCAAAACTGACTGCCCCAATTGCCATCCCTAAAGGCAAAAGAAACGTAACCCATAAAAAAGAAGGGTCTTCTTTCCAGTTTTTACCCAAAAAATGAACAGGAACCCAGAAAATAAGACCATATCTCGCCATACTTTCCAAGCCAAAAGAAATACACAGCCTTACAAAAGTAAAATTTCCCAAAACCTCTGCATACGATGATTTTAGCTCAGCAAAAGTACGTTTTGGTGAATCTGTTTTTTTTGAAGTTGATTCTGATGGACTTGGTTTTATGAAAATTAAAAATATTGTGGAAGAAACCAGTAAAAATAAAACAGGTACTCTGAATAACATTCTCCATTCCATATCAAATGAAGTGAGAACTATCGAAATAAGAAAAGTAACGACAGAGGAAAGACCTGCTGCCATTGTATAAAGGCCGAAAGCCTTATTCTGTTCTTTAGATTCAAACCAATTGGTAATAATTTTTCCTCCGGGAGCCCATGCCATCGATTGAAATAGTCCATTAAAAAACCATAAAACCAAAATAACCGGAGCCGAATAAGCAAAACTAATCCCAATATTACAAGCAATCGAGAGATAAGCACCGATTGGAACCATTAATCGTGGACTAAAATGATCCGCCAAATTACCGTTGATAAACTGACCTATCGAATAACCGATCAGCATCGAAAAACTAATCCAGCCAATGTATGAATAACTGATTCCCAAATCTTCACTCATCGCCTTAGTTGCCCAGCCAAAATTGTGTCTTCCGGTGTAAAAAAAGAGGTAACAAAACATCGTAATGAACAACATTTTGTACTTTTCATCTATCTTTTTCATCATTAATTGCTTATTACGACACGGTAAGGTTTATTTTCAATAGCATAGTCAAATGCTTCGTTGGTTTGCTCAAGCGGAAATTCGGCTTCAATTAATTCTATAAAAGGAAAATCTGCATGATGCTTTTCCATAAAATCTACAGCATTGATGAAATCATCATAATTATAATTATGCATTCCTTTTATGGTGAGAAGTTTTCGAATGATTTGCTCAGGATTCAGAGGTAAATCCGGCATTGGAGTAACACCGCCAATCCAGATATTTTGAGCGCCAACTGCACTGAGTTCAATTCCCATTTTCATCGCATCCCAAGATCCGCTCATATCAATAATTACGTCAAATCCTTTTTTATAAAATCTGTCTGTAATTTCTTTAATATTATGATTTTCATTTAAACTATTATATATAAAATCAGCACCAAATCTTTTAGAATAGTCTAAGCGCTGATCGTCAATATCCGTTAATGTAATTGTCGCTGCTCCGGATATTTTTGCAAATGCTGAAGCTACAAGCCCTAAAACACCTGCACCAATGATGAGTACATTTTTTTGAGACACTGGATCTGCAATTCTAAAACCCGCCATTACAGTTGCTACTGCACAATTAATAATCGGAGCCAATTTTAAGGGAATTGTTGAAGGTATCTTTAAAATTCCTGTTCCTTCTCTTAAAAGACAATGAGTAGCCATTCCACCGTTATAGGTGTTGGTTTCAGTACATTTCACATGACCATATTTAAAAAGCTGAGCAGATTTTTGAGGAATATTTTCTATTGCAAACTCATCTTCATTCTGAACTGCAAAAATCGTCCATGTTACCAGATCTCCAATATTCAAAACATTTCCTTTTAGATCGTAAAACGGAACCGCTGATCCCAACTCTACAATTTCTCCCACAATTTCATGTCCTAAAATAATCGGTGACGGTTCTTTTCTTTTTCCGGTATAGGTGTGAATATCACTGCCACAAAGTGTCGTATATTTATTTTTAACTAAGATCTCGCCCGATTGTAACTGGGGCAGATCTGCTGTATTTTTATAGATGATTTTCTGTTCGTCGTTGAACAGCATCTGAAATGGTTTACACATTTTTGGTCAATTGGTTTTGTGAGTTGATGATAAATTCAGGTCCGTCAATCTCTCCGCCATACGGGATCAAAATATCTTCGTTGAATTTATAGCTGAAACTCAAATAATCTTTTTGTATTTTTAAAATAAAATATCCGTGAGATGACGTATCATTATAAATGAGATGCGGATTCAACTCATAAAGTCTTTCTCTTTTTTCAAGGATTTTCTTTTTGCTTAATCGGTCATCATTTTTGGAAGTAATTGAAGGCGTAAGAAATTCCCATGCAATGAGTTTTTCAGGATCTTCTGAACTTTTTAATTCTAAAACATGACTTTGGTGATGATCTCCCGTAAGAATAATGGGTGGATTTTTCAAGTCCTGAAATGTTTTCATTAATTGATTTCTTTGATACGGATATCCCGTCCACCAATCTTCTTCTTTATCTTCCTTTTCTTTTCCTGAATTGTAACCGGTAAACATCACCTGATTCACCAGAAAATTCCATCTTGCGTCACTGTTTTTCAATGCAATATTTAAAGCATTAAACTGATTTTCGGATATCATCTTTCTTTCTGAACTTTCTTTTGCCGGGTCATTTGTCAGAAGCTGCTTATCTCTACCATCCAAACGCTCTTCCAAGAAATAAAAGTTGGCATCTTTCCCAATTTTTACGGTGCGAATCATTTCCTTCAAAGAATTAGCCCGCACAGGCATCCATTCAAAATAAGCTTGCATTGCTGCCTGTTTTCTGTGATTCCAATCGCCTTCATTTTTCTGATGATTTTTAGCGCCTTCTTTATAGGCATTGTTGGCTAATTCGTGATCATCCCAAATACAAAAGAATGATTTTTTCTGATGAACTTTTTGTATATCTGAATCTTTGCAGTACAGCGCATATCTTTTTCGGTAATCGGATAAGGTGATTATTTCGTGTTGCGGATCATTAATTCTCCCTGTTTTTGCTAAAAATTCTTTATTACAGTATTTTCCTGTAGCGTATTCATAAATGTAATCACCTAAGTGGAAAACATAATCTATATTTTTGTTATTAGCAATGTGTTTGAAAGATGTGAGATAGCCGTCTTCATAATTATTACAGCTTACAACAGCGATTTGCAAATTATTGGAAATCGCATTGGGAAGTGTTTTGCATTTTCCCGTTTCAGAGGTATCACCAAGATATTTAAACCGATAATAATATTCGGTATCTTCTTTTAAACCATCAACATCAATTTTTATGGTATGATCTCTTTTTTCTGATGTTAAAAAAGAACCTTTTTTTTCAATCTTTTTAAAGTTTTTATCAATTGCCATCTCCCATTCTACATTCTTTTCGGCAGGAGAAACATCGTCAATTCTCGTCCAAATCACAACCGCTTGATTGGTGGGATCCCCTGAAGCAATTCCATGATTAAAATATTTTTTACCCTTTGGAAGCAGTAGAGATAATCTCTTCCCCGGAATAAGAACCGGTAACGTTAACAATAAAGATCGTATGAGAAAACTTTTTCTATTCATTTTGATAGATTAAACGGAGCACAATGGTAACAATTAAATGTTACCAGAATGTTTCCTAATTATTAAAATTTATAACTCGCTCCTATTTTTCCTCTTATTCCGTAATATTCAATCTGTTCTGGTCTGCTTACCTGACCATGGAAATACATCAGCTCCTGATTGGTAAGATTACTGATGTCTAAAAAGAAAGTTATTTTTTTCTTTGTAGAATAAGACAGATTAAGATCTAATTGGAAATTCTTATTTTGGTAGCGGTCTGCGTCTTTATTTTCTCTGATTTCCGTAAGAAAAGTATCCCTGTAGTTCCCTGCCAGTCTCGCAGCAAACCCTTCTCTTTCGTAAATGAATGTCAGATTATAAATGTTAGGAGATTGATTCATCAATCCTACTTTATCGCCACCTCTTTCTGCAATTGTAGTTTCAGATTTTGTATAGGTATAATTTCCCTGAAGGCTTATCCCTTTTAAGAAATTCGGTAACATATCAAGTTTCTTTCTGAACCCGATTTCGAATCCATATAATTTTGCAGATTCCGAATTTAATGGTCTGGAAACTTTATATACATCTGCTTGTCCGTCGAATAGTCTTTTTTCTTGGCTTGAAGCGGTATAGATAAGATCCTTAATATCTTTGTAAAATACACCTCCTGTGATGTAATCTTTTTTGTTTAAATAATAAGATCCTATAACATCAAAATTCCAGGCAAAAGTTGGGTTCAGATTAATATTTCCTTCAGAAACAGTCAAGTTCGTCGGATTGACTCTGGTACTTGGACTGATTTCGTTAAAAGCCGGTCTTGCAAAAGTACGGGTAACTGCTGCTCTCAAATCTAATCCATTTGATGGTCGATAGATAAAATGAAGCATTGGTAGAAACGCGTCATAATTTTTCCTACCATTAATTGGAGTAACTTCTTTAGACTGATCATTAAATTCAAAACTATTAGCATCCACATCTGTATATTCATAACGAAAACCTCCTACTAATTCTATATCGTCTGATAATTTGTATTCACCAGAGGTGTAAGCCGCAAATACATTTTCGGTGGTATCATAATTACCTGTAGCATAGCTGGAATTAGTTGCATCCTGCATTTTATAAGCTAAATTTGACGCAATTGCCGGGTTTGACATAGGATCTTCAAAAGAAGCTCTCGTCGGATACTGAAACAATAATTTATTATAATTGTTATTCAGCTCAGGAAACCAGTTGGTTGTAGGAAAAGGCTCTCTTTCCCAACTATTTAAATATGCTTTTGGTGCTTTAGTGTCATAAATCCAGGTGATATACCTGTAGTCATAAGTACTTCTTTTATTTCGGAACTTTCCACCAAATTTAATATTAAGGTCTTTAATTCCCTGCCAATCAAAATCTAATGACGCTACTTTATCTTTTTCTTCTACATTTCTGATTGAGGTCACAAATCGGTCAAGATAGTAATTATCAGGATTATAAGGAGTCGAAGCACTAAAATTAGGCTGTACATTATCTGCTGGATCACCATTGTATCCAGCCGGACCATCACCAGCCAAAAATTTATAATTTTGTCCGTTAACCTTTACAAGGTTATCAAATTTTACGGTTTGCACCCAGTTTCCATAATAATAACCACGGTTATTTTTTTCTGCTGAAGAAGGTCCGTTGTATCCTGCCCAAGAAGTGTATGTTGATAATTTAGCTCTTACTTTAAGGTTTTCAGATAATTTTCCTTCATATCCCATTTCTCCCCCATAATTTTTAAATAAATAATCAACAAGGCTCCAACGCAGAATCGCATTCTTTGAAGTTTTATCAAATTGAAACATTGTTTTTCTGTTTTCCTCCTCATCCAAAAACTGCGTGTAATATCCTCTTACAAATACCTTATTATTTTTATTAAAACGGAAATCTGTCGCAAGATTAAATCCTGTATTCGTTCTTGTTCCCTGATAATTTCTTACATCTAAAGTATTAACATTGTGCAACTCGTTACCATAAATCACTTCATAGTCGTCTGTAGCATAACTTCTCTGATTATAATAAGCTAATGCAAGAAAACCCAATTTCTTTTTAAAGTATCTGTTTCCATAAATAATACTTCCATTAGGTTTAAAAGTTTCTGAAGCTCTTAAATTATACCGCGAAGCAAGAGTGACACGAAAAGTTTCTTTTTCGGCGGCTGTTTTAGGAACAAAGTTGATGGTACCACCAATTGCATCTCCCTCATATTCAGGCGTGATAGCCTTTATAACTTCTACGTACTCTAAAAATTGGGTCGGAAGTAAATCTAACGGAACCGTACGGTTACCTAGCAAATCTCCTGATGTTTTAGCTGAAGGCATACGATCACCATTGATTGTAGATGAACTCCACTGAGTAGGAGTTCCTCTCACCGTTGCATACCTTCCCTCTCCTTGGTCGCGCTCAATACTCACTCCCGAAACACGCTGTACTGCATCTGCGGCACTTTCATCAGGAAGTTTACCCATTGCATCGGCACTCAAAACATCCATAATCGCATTTGAATTTCTTCGCATCTCTATCGCTTTACTTTCACCGGTAGAGTAATATTCTAATGTTACTTCATCAATTTCTTTTTCATCTAAAAGTTTTATGGTTCCTAGATTGACATTTTCAGAAGATACATTAACAATAATATTTTTTCTCGCAAAATGTTCAGCTTTGATTTCCAGATTATATTTCCCTGGTTTTAAAGTAAGAGTAAAATCTCCGTCAATTTCTGTCGTTGCCGTTTCTGAAGTCTCTTTAACGGTAATTGTTGCAGGATACACTGGATTTTCAGAATCTTTTAGTGTCCCTTTTACTGTTTGCGCACTCGTGTAAACGAAAAGTAAAGTCAAAACAAGAGTAAAAAGTGTTCTCATGCTGAGTTTTTTTAGTTTTTAAGTATATTTTTCAGTTCGAGAAGATCATCAATAATAAAATCGTGATGATAGCCTTTTAATTCATTCCTGCTGTAAGCTCCGGTAGTCACTCCGATGGTTAATCCACATTTTGCATTTTCTCCTTGCTGCAGATCAGACATTGTATCTCCAATTTTCCCAACCTCTTTAGAATCTGTGATATTGAAATGTTCCATTGCTTTAAAGATCATATCAGGATAGGGGCGACCGTTTTCAACTTCATCTGAAGTAATACTAAAATCGAAATCTTGTCCTTGCTTCCAATCCAGTCTTTTAAAAATTGTATCGGCAATCGGGCGTGAAAAACCTGTATCAAATGCTACATAAATACCGTTTTCACGTAAATACTGCATCACGTGATGTGCATTCGGAGTAGATTTCACTTCATTACTTTTGGTATAATATTCAATCATCATTTCAACAAAATCCTGATGAATTTTATTAACTAAATCTTTTTCAGCTGTTACGCCACTGTCTTTAAGAAGTAAAGAAATAGCGACAGGCTTTTCATATCCCATTACTACATTGATTTCTTCTACACTAAAATCGTAACCATACTTTTGCAAAGCAGTCTGTAAAGTAATTCCCACTTTATTTTCATCAAAGACTGTCGTTCCAGCCATATCAAATACAATTAGTTTCATTTTTTTTAATTATTTTTACAGTGCAATATTACTATACTATTGTTAACTATTTGTAAACAAAACATCAAGTAATATTTAACATTTGTAAACTTTGTATACTATTACTAAACATGGAAGGAGCGATAATTTTAGAAATAAATAAAAGAATTAAGCAATACAGAACAGACAAAAGCTTTACGTTACAGGAACTTGCAGATTTGAGCGGGGTAACAAAGGGAATGATTTCTCAAATAGAGAACGGAAGAAGTATTCCGTCGTTGCCTGTTTTACTAAACATCGTCAATGCACTTGATATCAACCTTAGTGAGTTTTTTAAAGATATTCATCAAAGAGAAGATTTGGTTTTAATAACAAGAAAATCAGATTACGAACCATTCCAGAAAGAAGGTTCTGAAGGTTTTTTCTATGAAAGATTTTTCACCAAAACGATGAATGGATGCACCATTGACATTGTATTTTTGTCTATTGAACCCAATAACTTCAGAGATCAGGTGATTACTGAAGCATTTGAATACAAATATATCATCTCAGGTGAGGTAAACTATATAATCGGAAACGAAACCTATCATTTATCAGAAGGTGATTCGCTATTTTTTGATGGTCGTTTAAAGCATGTTCCTATTAATAAAAGTGAGAAGCCATGCAAAATGCTTATCGTGTATTTCTTTGAGAATAAGTAAATCTATAAATTCTAAATATTTATTAATACAAATTCACAGCTTATTGAAGTTAACTAAACTTCTTTTAATTAAATTTGGAATATTAACATCAAACACCATGAAACAGAATTTTAATGTAATCTATTTATTTTTAGCGTTCTCGTGCTTTTATCAATGTGAAAAAAAACAGGAGAAAGCATCTCTAGAGAAAGCAGAAAATACTGATAGTTTTTCAAAAAAAGAAACTCTCAAAATTGTACATTCTGAAACCGACAGTATTTCTGAAAAAGTAAAAGCTTTTATTACATCAGAATATCTAAGTCAAAATGATTTGAAAACAATTTCGGAGAATGACAGGAAATTTCAATTTTTTCAAATTGATTTGAATAATGATGGTCTTAAAGAAACTTTTGTCAATTTCTTGACGCCATATTTTTGCGGAACCGGTGGTTGCTCAATGTTTTTGTTAGATAATGATTTTAAAGCAATTACAAAATTTACGGTCATGCGAACTCCTCTTTACCTAAGTACAAATACCGAAAATGGATGGAAGATAGTGTATGTGAAAGATAGGGATGGCTTCAAACAGCTTGTTTATAAAAATAAAAAATATCCCTCTAATCCTTCTATTTTACCTGTTAGTAAACAAAATCCCGAAAATGAAAAGGGAACAATTTTAATTTTTGAAAATAACCTAAATACTTATCAATTCTAATCATTACCATGAAAAAACTGGTTTCACAAAGTTTTATACTTGTAATGTATATCCGTTTTTACTAATAATTGATGAATTTAACGCAAAGGCAAACAAAGAATATAAAATTTGACCGTTTTAAAGCTATACAAAGGCGTAAACTTAGCAAAGAAATACAAAAACATGAGAAACTGCGGACAAGCATTTACTTGTATTATCTGCCACATCTTTGTGTACGCAAAAAAATTACAGACGGATTTACTGTAGTTCTAAATGGTGTAGCCATTAGTAAAAGGAACAAAAAAAATAGGATAATCTATTTCATTATTTAGAAGCAAGACAGTCTTAAGGTTTATTTTAAACTTGCTTTTTAAGTACTAATAATAATTATACCATCCATTTTGAAAAGTAATATGATTGCAGCCCGACCTGAGTGGAAATCCTTTTTTGTTGCTGGAAAAACGAGGGCAAAAAAGATTGGGAATGGAGAGCGGAATAGCTGCCCAAAAATATATTATTAATTGTTTTAACCTACTTATTAGTTTTAAATTAATGATTTTTTTCATCTGCATTTTATCCACCTATGAAATCTATTTATTATTTTTTTCTGATTATATTTCTGCTAGCTTCATGTGTCTTGCGATATGGAATATCAACTTTTTATTATTTCCAAAGACTTTTATAATTTCTTTGAGATAGGAATTCATTTTTTGATTACTGAAGACATTTTAATTTAAACATTCCGCGTGTCTAAATCCATTTTCTAGGAAACTAATTTATTGTGATTAAGAATAAAAAAGCATCCAAATACCTTCGGATACTTCAAAAATAAAAGAAATAAAATAGTAGTTATAATGTCTTAAATGCAATGGCGTCAACCTCGATGAGCATTCCGTCCAAAGCAAGTTTCGGTACCGGTATTAAAGTACTTGCCGGAAATTGATTATTCTTCCACACCTTATGCATCTCTTCTGTCCATATTCTGAGCTTTTCCTTATCGTGATCCACAATAAGTATTGTAATTTTAAGAACATCTTTAGTTGTCAAACCTGATGTTTTAAGAACAGTCTCAAGATTTTGCAAAGCAGCTTTGGCCTGAGTTCTGAAATCTTTGGAAAGTTTATGTTCTAAACCTTCTCCACCGCTTTGTCCAGAGATAAATACATAATTTCCGTTACCCGAAGCAGTCGTAGAATGGGAAAATGCAAATGGTGTCGGATCAAAAAGTCCTTTTGGATTTTTATATTGAATGTCTGACATATTTTTTTGATTAGGAAGTGGATTATTTTCGGTTTTAGAACAACCTGTTAACAATAAAATAAAGAGTGGAAAAATCAGAATATGCTTTTTTTGATCTGTAAAGAATTTAAAATTAATCATGATTTGTAAAGAATTGATGAAGTTGAAAAATTTGATTAACAGCAGCTTTGGACCAATATTCCGCATCATGTGCACCTGGGCTTTCCTCATAGATATGGGGAATATTCATTGAGATCAATTGCTCGTGAAATTTCCTGTTTTGTACAAGCAATGGGTCGTCGATTCCACAACTAATAAATATTTTCTGTCGACTTTTTTTTAGCTTGTCTATTTGCGAAATAGCAGTATAAGAAATCCATTTTTCAGGATTTTCTCCTAATAATTTGGGAACACCATATTCTTTTCCAAAAGGAACAAAATCGATGACACCGCATAAACTACCAATAGCAGTGAAAGTTTTCTGATGCCTTGCGCCAATATACAGTGCGCCATGTCCACCCATACTCCATCCCATCAGAGCGGTTTTCGATTAATCAGAACTGTAATTTTTTTGAATAAAGCCTGTCAATTCTTTGGCAATAAATGTCTCATACTTTAAATTGGGACTGTCTATGTACCAACTGTCATAATTTCCGTCTGGTAACACAAAGATCATCTGCATTTCTTCACTAAGCTTCACTAAGGAAGGAGTATCTTTTGTCAATGTTCTTTTGGGGTAGCCACTGTATCCATGAAGTATATAAACCGTAGGTAGTTTCTGATATTTATTGTTTGAAGGATGTACCACAAGGGTTTTGATTTCCTTCTTCATAGAGCTGCTATAGATATTCAATGAGTCGATCTTTTGGGAAAACACTTCTGTTCCGATACACATAACGACCAATGCACATAACGATTTTATCATGATAATTTATTTTTTCTGACAACAAAATTAGATACAAAGATTTTCAGAATTCTATACATATGTTGAGGGATCAGAAAATATTTCAATTTCTTAAAATTCATATCCCTGTTTTTTTATTTTCCTTTATCTTTATGCTATGGTAGCATTTTGGAAATTTATAGACCGCTATTCCTTGATCTCTGAGGAATCGAAAAAAGCGTGGTCCGCATTGTTGACAACATCCGAAATAACCAAGGGAAATCATTTTTTAGAACAAGGAACCATTCCGAAGGATATTACTTTTATCAGTAAAGGGCTGCTTTCATATTATTACCTTGATGAAAAAGGGGAAAAAATAATCAAAAGATTTTTTCCAGAAAACTCTCTTGTTGCTTCTACCAGCGCACTATTACAACAGAAACCCGGATCTTTCTCCATTGAGGCTTTAGAGGACACGGAACTCATCAGCTATTCTTTCAATGATTTCAGAAACCTAACAAAACAATATAATGATATTGCCAATTTCTACATCAGTTATCTGGAACGCCATTGGGTAATTGAAAAAGAGTTTGCCGAAATCACACTTAAATCAGCTACAGCAAAACAACGTTATTTAGAATTTGAGAAAAATTACCCTGAGCTTATTTTGCGCCTAAAGCTTCATCAGATAGCCTCTTATCTGGCAATTACTCCTACTCAACTCAGCAGAATAAGAGCTGAATTTTAATGCCTTTATCAATATATATAAAGATTTTCCTCATTTTTTACGGTTAATTTGTCATCTGTTCATGCGCTTGATATAATGACCACTTTCCTCTCTATACTATCTACAGGAGGAATTTCAAATCTTGAATCTACCTTTTGGTATATGAAAAAAAATGGTTATGCATTTACTTCCGCCAAACACAACAAATGCTATATAAATCCTTATCAGAGAATACAATGCTAAATATTAAACTCTGATAATAGATCAAATAAGAAATTCTACAGTATCAAATCAATTTGAAAGGTACTATTGTGTTAATTTCAATATTTCCTTTCCAAAATCTGCAAAACCATCCTTATGATCTTTAAAGCTCTGATGGCTGATCATCCTCACTGCAACAATCTTATCTTTGGGATTGACAATAATATAGTTTCCCAAATATCCATCTGCACGGTAGGTCACATTTCCACTGAAGTTCCTTTTCCGAAGGCGCAGACCAGGCTTTAGATACTGACCGATATATTCATAAGGATTGTTGCCAAAAATGAGTTGTAATCTGGATGCATAATCTTCATTAGATCTGTAGATACCCTTCATTTTAATGGCTTTTCGGATAAATTCTTTAGATACATTTGCTTTTCTGAGATCGTTGATGATCTCATTATCAACAACTGATATGGTATTTTCATAATCGAGCCACCAGAGCATTCCATAACCTTTGTATTGGCTTGATGAAACAACTACTTCTGAAATATGTTCCTTTGCGATGATTTGGTGGTCATTGTAATAACCGTTGTTTAACAGTAACATACCGAGCTTGATCAAATCTTTAGGTTTGATTTGGCATCCCGACATCACGTGAGGATTTCCGGCGTTGTCCAGGGTCCAAGAATAATCTATGATCTCCAACGGTTTAAAAAGCCTTTCTCCAATATAGTCATCCATTCTTTTGCCTGTGATTCTTCTTATGACACCTGCCATCAGGTTCAGGGATTTATTATTGTATTCAAAAGCTTCTCCTGGTCTTTTGGATAGTTCCGCCGTAAGCGCCAGCTGAACAAAATCGTCGCTTGAATAGATCTCCACCGCTGCATTGGAGTTGTTCTGCATACCGGAAGTCATATTAACCAGATGCCGAATGGTGATCAACTGTTTCTGACCTTGTTTCCATTCTGGGTAAAAATCCGTGATCAGGGTATCTAAACTTTCGATCAAACCATCTGTTAAGAGACAGGCTACAGCAAGTCCCACGATACTCTTGGTACAAGACATAGCTTCAACCTTTCTATCTTCGTTACCTATACCGAAATATTTCTCTGCAACCAGTTGATTGTCTTTGTAGATTATAACTGCCTCCGAATGCGTGTCTTCAGCTTTTTTTAATAATATCTGTAATTTAGCTACATCTATCCTTTGCCCATAGGTCGTAATTATAAAAGATGACAGCATCACTATCAAAAATCTGGTATTCATAAAATTTGTTTTTTTCTGAGATCAACAGACCCTTAATCGTAAAATAATTTCAAATTTAGTGTTACAAAGAAATTAGATTTTACAATTGTAAAATTGTAAAAATGGAAACACTTAGATAAATAGCCAGACAACTTCTTTATCTACATCCACGTTTCTGAAAAACGATTTCGGTGTTTTATGGGTTAATTCCCGAAAATCCCTTATAAAATGGGACTGGTCATAGAAAAGGTTTTCATGCGATAGTTCGGTTAGGTTTTTAACTTCATTTTTCTCAGTGATGGATTTTCTGAAACGATGAATTTTGCGATATTCAGAAGCGGATTTACCCACGTTTTTTTGAAATAATTTATTTAGATATTGCCTGGAGATATTATATTTTTTTGCGATCTCATCAATTTTCCCATCCGCTTCTATGTCTTTTATGATGTCCTTCATTACTGAAATGTCTTTTTCAATATACTTTGAAAGCCAATAACTCTCCAGCATTTCAAGCTGTTTTTTCCTGTCATGAAGATTGAGGATCTTATGCATCTCAGCTTTAAGATCGGCAAACGGATTGAACACGATCTCTTTGGTGTGATCCTGGGCAAAAAACATTTCAGTATTTTCTATAAAAAAATTGATTCCTAAAGGTTTGAAGTATATCGTGAGTTCATTTATAGGTTCTTCGTAAAATATTTCAATGGGAGAATTGTAACGGTAAACCATATTAGAGTAAATTCCTTTTTTTCCTGATGGCCTGATCATTATCTTGCTATTATCTTGGCTAAAGGAAGCATTTTGCATCACCGTGACAATAGTATAGTTGTTGGGAAAGGTTCGGTAATGCAACGGATCAGATATCTTACCTTTCTGTATGAAATAGTAGCCTTCAATGTATTTTTTCAGGAGTTCATTTGTAGGTTTGTAAAATTTCAACTGCATTTTTCTAATTAAAATTATAAACAAATATTCACAAAATAATTCTAATTCAGCAAAGATAAAAAAACAAGAGTAACCTATTCTTAAGTCGATCGGACCATTCATCAAGAAGATCTCATAGTTCATGAAGCAGGATAGTACTTTTGAAGTTCTAGCAAGAATGATCATACGTATATGATCTGAGAATATTTTTCGTTTCTTGATAAACCGGACACTCAGAAAAGATCTGTGTTCCTGATGCTGTCTCTCAATCAGTAGCGGCATTCCATTTTACGTAGCTGATAAAGGCTCTCTTCATGATCTTCTAGGGACAAATGTCCTTTTTTAAATTCTTTGTTTTTAAGAATTTTACCACTTTAATAATTTGTAAAGTAAAAATAATTATATGAAAAATAACATAAAAACAATTGCGTTCGATGCGGATGATACATTATGGGTCAATGAGCCTTATTTTCAGGAAGCGGAAAAGAAGTTTACCAACCTACTTCAGAATTTTACGCCTCAAGACGTGGTATCGCAGGAACTGTTTAAAACTGAAATGAAAAACCTTTATTTATATGGCTATGGAGTAAAAGGATTTGTTCTTTGTATGATTGAGACTGCAAACAGAATTATTAATCAAGACCTCTCTCCTCATCTTATCGATAACATTATAGAAATAGGACATGAACTCTTACAAAAACCTATCGAATTACTGCCTGGCGTGGAACAAACTTTGAAACATTTAAAAGGAAAATACAAACTGATCGTAGCTACTAAAGGTGATCTATTGGATCAGGAGCGAAAGCTGAACAATTCGGGTCTGGAAAACTATTTTCACCACATAGAGATTATGAGTGACAAAAAGCCTTACAATTACACTAAATTATTGAAGCATCTGGATTGTGATCCTGAAAATTTCCTGATGTTGGGAAATTCATTCAGATCTGATATACTACCTGTTTTGGAGCTGGGCGGGTTTGGAGCTTATATTCCGTATCATATAACCTGGCAACACGAAAAACACGACCGTTTTCTACCACATCAGAATTTTGTGGAACTCAAAAGCATTGACAATATTTTAAATTATCTGGAATAATAGTGAAAACTATAGTAGATATCTAACAATGAAAAAAAGAACCATTCTTTATTTCTTGAATATCTTTACGTAATTTTAAATACAGTCAATGAGATCGAGAAGTTCAGGTATAAGATCAAAGATACTACCTTGTTCATTTTCGATAGGTAAATCACTAGGTCTAATATTTCGTAAAATAAGGATCATATTTTTTTGGGCAGAGTAAACCAGAAATTGTTTCCCTCACCCATTTTACTTTCAACTCCTATTTTTCCTGAATGTTTCTTTATGATAAATCTTTTACAGAACCTCTAGAGCCTGTGATAATTTTGGAAAGTTATCACAGGCTCTAATATATAGTTATCTAAATACATGTTTTATGATGCATTTATAAGATATAAAAACTTCTTACTAACCAATGATGATGGATAAAATGCGCATACCACAAATTAAGTATAAATACCTATTTTAAAATGACTTGAGTTTTATTATTTTTATCAGATAATAATACACCATGAATATCACATTAAATATTTCCTCTCAACGGGGATCATGCTTTACGCATGCCTTTATCATACAATGTAAAAAATTACAGTATGACAAACTAATACCCTCTACAAAATCTTTTATACTTCAATAAAAATCATCAAAAAACTAAAAACTATGGCAAATTTTGCATCATCAAAAAATCTTGGGAATGGATATCCAACTCCAGGACCTCAGCGACCTGACATTCAGGACATCATGAATCATGCTTATTTCTTAACAGACGGTCAGTGGAAAGAAGCAAAAGAAAATAATTCTTATGACTATGTAATTATTGGCTCAGGCTTCTGCGGATATGCCTTTGCTAAAAGAATTTTAGAAAAAGACAAAGAAGCCAAAATTCTTATGGTGGAGCGTGGAGGCTTTTTATTACCAACCCATTTTCAGAATTTAGGGGCGAGTTATAAAAAATTGGTCGGGCCAATTTCTGAAACTTTTCCTTGGAGTTTATCTCAGTCTACCATGCTGGAAAAAGCGCCTTATCGTGTAACGCAACATGGAATGTTACCTTATTTTGGGGGCAGAAGCTTCTTATGGAGTGCCTGGTGCCCTCAGCCGGAAAAAGTACAAGTCGAGAAATGGTCTCCGGTACTATTTAATTCTTTAACGCAAAAAAATGGTGAGACTTCTTACTTTGATGATGCAATCAAACTATTGCATGTTCATAAATCCAATGTATTGCCTTTTTCTAAGAATTTAAAAAAGTTGGGGCTGGAAAATAATTTAGATCAATTACGATTACCAGAATATGGGGCATTGCAAGATATTATTCATGATTTATTTGCTAAAAAGAAAGACGATTTTAACTCTCAAAGTGTGACGCGTGCAAAACTCATGAAGGTAGAATATGCGTCGTTGGCGTGTGGTGATGGTGAAAATAAAGGAATTGATTTTAACAAATTCTCAACCCCAACAGCTATTCTCAATTTGGTAGACAGCACGGCATTTCCAACCAAAAATGTGGATTCTGATACAGAAAAAAGAAGAAAAGAAGGCAATAATATGTATCCCAACAGATTACACATTCTTACTGAATGTGTAGTAGAAGAAATTTTAAATGAAAATAATCAAGCTTATGGATTATTAACATCAAGAGGTACCATTGCATTGAATAATGCAGAATTGATATTAGCAACCGGAGCTATGCCACCTGCGACGTTGATCCAGAAATCATTCAACCATGAATCGGCAGGTAAGCATTTTACAGCTCACACAATTTCTGCTATTACAGCAAGAGTAAAGAAAGATAAATTATCAGAGTTAACAGAAAATGGCAATTTACAGATGGGAGCGATTTACTTGCCTTTCTTTGCAGAAAATGGTCAGCAGTTTCATATCCAATTGTCGATTATTCATGATCCAAATCCAAATAAAAATCAGGAGCTGGCAATGCGCTATATGCCTGATGTTGTATCTACTGCTTCTCCAGAACAATTGAAAGATTCAGAAAACTATGTAATATTAGTATGTGCAATTTTAGGTGAATTAGATATTCATAATGAAGAGGCGTCTTTTAACGCTAATAAAGATTCAGATTCGACTACAGGGAGTTTACTAAGATGTAATCCTAGCTTGAAAGATAAAAAAACCTGGGATGATATGGGTAAAACGACCTATAATATTCTTGACTATTTATTTGATGATCCTGAATATTGGTATAGTGATTTGAATTATTATCAAGAATGTCATGTAAGTGGTACAGATTTTTTACCTGAACGTTATGGAATCCAAAACTCATGGGTAAAAAAAGAAGAGCGCACAAGATATCCCCATGTACCGGCAATGGTACACGAAGGTTCTACTCTACCCATTGAAAATAATAATGTAGATAGTGATAATAAAAAAATTGAGGCAGTAGTAAATTTAGATTATCAACTGATAAATCAAGGCAAGCCTGTATCGAATTTATTTATAACAGGAGCTTCATTATGGGCGCAAAGCGGTGCCTGGAATCCTACGTTAACCATGACGGCAATGGCATTACAATTAGCGGATAAACGAATTGCAGCTAAGGAAAAGCAACAACCCACATCTGAAAACACAGAATCTACAGCTATTCTTGAATTAATTGATCAATCTAAATTTTAATCATGATGAATACTAACGAAACTGTTAACCTGTTAGAAGTAAGTCTAGATTTACAATCTGTAGAAAATATGGATGGAGTCTATACTTGCATCAAAGATGTTGATTCACGATTTGTATTTTGCAACGAAAATTTCGCAAAATTAGTAGGAAGTTCTGTCTCGGAAATCGTAGGAACAATTGATGACAGAGCAGATCATGTACAAGATGATGAAGCGGTCCGAAAATCAGAAATCCCATTATTGAATCATCGTGAGTTAATAGAATTACCAGACGGCTCTCAACAGCCCATTCTTACTCAAAAAGGATTATGGCGATGTACAACCGACAAATCTGAAATTCTAGGCACAACCGTTAATTTCTCTTTACAAAAAACCAAAGAAGCCTGGATTCAAGATTTAGAACTAAAAATGGTAGATCATGTAGGGTACTTTGGCATTGACAATACTCACGAAGCCGATAAAGACAGTACCTATTCTTTGAATTTTATTTTAATAGATAATCTTCCGAAGTTAAAATTACACAAACTCGCAATGGATGAACAATGGTTTTTTCATGAAGGTTCTGCTTTGCAAATTTATATTTTCGATTTGGTGAAAAAAACGGCAACCATTAAGACTTTAGGTAAAAATATTGCTAAAGGCGAAAAACTACAAGTTGTGGTGCCCAAAAACACATGGTTTGGCGCTGAAGTCGTAAGTAAAGATTTTAATTTAAGCAGCTGCAGCCTAGCTCCAGCTTTTTATGAAGGTTGTAGCACTTCTTTACCAGCAGATAGCAGCGAAAGAAAAGCATTTTTGGATGATTTGAAACATACTTTTCCAGAATATGATGATGTAATTGATGAACTTTCTTAAGTTTTATAATTAATGACCTCATTTGGCGTCTTGCTGAATGAGGTATTATTTAATAATGTGCTATATCTCTCAAAATTACATGAATCACTTTTACCTGTTGGTCATGATTTAACGATAATCAACTAAAAACTCAAAAAACTAATAACCTAAATAACCATGGAATTAAAATTTAAAAAACTGATGCTTTTGAGCATTACAACAGCTACTTTACTGGGGCTTACATCTTGTAAAAAAGAGCCTTACTCTACAACTAAAACAAGCTTAGCAAGTATTTTTGAAGATTACAATAAGAATAACGAAATTAAAAATACAGTTGATACCATAGTTCTTAACAATGATCAAATGTTTGTTGACTGGTCTTGGCAAAAATTTTTATGGTTAACGTCAAATACCGAAGATAATGTTCCTGTATTTATGAAAGAATTAAAACAGGTTAATGATTTTGGTGAAGAAATAAAATTAGATCCTTTAAAAAAGAAAGGATTACCATCTTCATACATAAAAGATGGTAAATTACCATTAATCTTAGATTTGTATCAACAAGCAGACGGAACAAAATTGAGTAGCAAGAGCAATTCTCTCGTAAGATATTCGATACATGCTAATGACGGAATATTAGAGATGTTTAATTCAGCCGATGCATCATCAATTATTAGCCAAGCAGCTGAAATACTAAAAAATGACAGCTTAAAGCGCTCTATCCGTGAGAGTAAAAATCAATATCCAGTTGGTGCTACCGAAATTAAAATAGCTTGGATAGAAACATCTCAAGTAGTAGATTCTACTAAAACTTTTAATATAACTGCAATTGTTAATCAACCTAATGAAAATTTTTACGAAAATTATAATAACGCTGAACTAAAAAGAATGTCTATGATTGGCTTTCACATATTTACAGTTACAGCAGAGCACCCTGAAGGCGTGTGGTCAACTTTTGATCAACGAGATTTAGCACCAGATAGAACAAGTTTTCACGGAGACCCTGTAAATTCTAAATCAGATAAATACACATTATTCGATGGAAACGCTGTTGGAAATACAGAAGATGGAATTATTCAAGATAAAACCACTCTTACTCCAAAAGTTAAAAATAAAGTATTTCAATCCAATCCTGAAGGAGTTAGATACAATCAGGCATCTCAAGGAATGGTGGTTATTAAAGAAGATGAAGAGTTTGCTACAATGATTAAATCTAGTAACGAATTAGCTAAAAAAGCCCTTACAAATGATAAAGTTAAAATATGGGCGAACTATAAATTTGTCGGCTCTATATGGTCAAAAACAAATGCTCCAATTAATGAGTTGCTAGATGGAGATTTATCAAAACCATATGGTACCGGTAATGGGCAAAGTTTTGGTAGTTTAAATTTAGCAAATATCACTATGGAAACCACATTCCAAACAGGAGGAATGAATTGCTTTACTTGTCACTCAATGAATAATAATTTATACAGGACAAGTACATCAAAAAAAATAAATGTTAAGTCCCCTTTAATTAGCTCACATTTATTTGAAAAATATGCAGAATTAAAAGCAGCATTATTAGCAAGTCAAGGAGCAGCCAAAATCGACATTCATAAAGAATTGAATATTGATAAAAGAAAACCTTCTAATAATATAGATGAAATTAATCTGTTAAAAAACAGCATAAGGGAATCATCTCGTGAAGAAGCTAGAGAATTACTTAAAAAGTAGTTATAATACCCTTAAAATACTGGATCGATATTTAATTTTAAAAATATTTACTTAAACAAGTCCAAAAAAAGGAAGACACAAATTCGATCCAGTATTTAAGACAAAAGTAGCTCTACAAAAACCATTGTGAGTTAAATAACAAATTAATTAAAACTAAAAAAATGGAAAAAAAATACATATCCGATCTTAAAGCTCAGTTCATAGATACGTACCAAAAAGTTATGATAGAAAATGGTGCAAAACCAGCACCAAGAGCCGTATTCAGAAAACAACATGGTGTTGTACATGGTGAATTAAGTTTAACCAATAACTTACCGATTGAAAAATTAGTAGGTGATCTTGGTTTCTTTGGAATTAAAGATAATTTCAAGTGTGTACTGCGTTTTTCAAGTGATACAGCTCCTAAAAAAACAGATGTAAAGTCTACCATTGGTTTGGGTTTAAAGATCTTTGATTTACCGAATAATGCTGAAGGATTTGATGGACCAAATACAGATTTTATATTTCAAAATATTGATGTGTTTTTTGCTCAAAATGCACAACAAATGGTAGAATTCACTCAAATATCCTCTTCTGGTGATATCAATCAATTAAATGAATATTATAGAGAAAACAAAGAATTGAAACGTATTTTAGACCAAATGGAAAAATACGAAGACAGTTGTTTAACTACTGCATACTACCCTATCATCCCATTCCGATTAGGTGAAAAACATATGATAAAACTACGGCTTAAACCAGCAGTTGAAGAAAGTTTCCCTGTTATTATGAAGCAGAAAGATTATCTCGCTAAAGATTTACAGCAAAAATTATCTAATGATTCTTATCAATTTATTCTTGAAGGACAGATCAAAGAGATTGATGAAAAAATAGCAGATGATCTACAATTAAAATGGGATGAAAGTTTTATTGAAATTGGGAGATTAAACCTTCCCAAACAAGATTTGAATCTGATCGGAGTGAAAGAACTTGGTGATCATATTAATTTTAATTGCTGGCGTATAAATTCATTGAATCAACCTCTGGGTAGCATTGCTGAAGCAAGAAGAGATGTTTACAAATATGGTGCAGAAACGAGATACAGTGCTAATGCTTTAGAGTTCAGAGAACCAAAAGGAGAAATTTGCCCTTTTCATGCACAAAATAAAGATGAAAAAATAGTTGACCACGAAATTGTGAGTGCTGCAATATATCCTTCAATAGGCATTATGCGTGTAGGAAATAGTGATGAGTACTATATAGGGCCACAAGTTCCAGAGCCCATCATGTCAAATGATCTTTCTTTTTATAGGGATAGAGAAGGCAAAATTAAAAGACAAGCAGCAGAATTTAGAATATATGGTCTGAATATTAAAGGTGAAGTTGTAAAAGAACTTACCCACCCTGATATTAAAGACAAAGTTGAAATTGATTGGTCGTGCCATTTGGCCAATCAAAAAGCAGCTTGGTATCAATTTAATCTTGCATTAGATATTCCGGAAGCCAATGAAGATGAATATAAATATTCATTTAAAAGAAATTCAGAGATCCTAGATCGTATGAGCCTCGTTATTGATGGAGGGGTAAAAAATATAAATAGCAAATCGATTAACAAATCAGCAAAATTTAAAGGGAAATTTTTAAGAAACACAGAAGTTTATCTTGGAGAAATGTTTTTTGATAAAAATTCATCAAATTCTAAAAGATTACATGTACTTGGAGGTAAAGGTATATCCAAAAGTGTTAAAAATGAAATTGCTTTAGATTTTGCAAATAATGATGGCTGGTATGATGACACTTCTGATGGACCAGTAACAGCAATTGTAAAATTCAATAATAAGGAAATCAATGTAAAACCTGCTTGGGTAATTTGTGCACCTCCAGATTATGCTCCTGTACAACAATCGGTAAGAACAATGTGGGATCTAATGAGAGATCTATCTGTAAGAGAACTTAATTTGCCTTCTCCACTTAGCCCTTCATTCTCTTATGATATATTTCCTATATTTAAGAGAATGACAGAGCTACAGTGGGTAAACAAAGGTTTTTTAACCACTTTTGGGTTCAATGGAGCTTATAATTTCAATGAAAATATATGGATTGAAAAATTAAGGGATGGAACTATGAATAACTTAGAATTCAGAAGACAAATGTTTAATCAGTTTAGGCGGTTTGATCTCCCTGGTTCTCAATCTCCAGCTTTATGGCCTTGGTTATATGGAGATGCTATGGAAATAAAAGGAAACGGAAGCCCTAGACAACATAGTACATTGACAGATTTGCAAATCAAAATGTTGCAGCAATGGGTAGACGGTAATTTTATTGATGATTGGGATAAATATAAAACCAATTATATTAGTCCTAAACCTTTAGATGAATATCCTGTAGAGGAGCAAGCTGACCTACTTACCAGAGCTGCTTTAGATTTTTGTTTAGCAGATGCCTTTCATCCGGGTTGCGAAATGACATGGCCGGTAAGAATATCTACTATGTATGATTCTCCTTTCAGATTTAATTTTGATAAAGATCATCTTATTAAAGACAACCTTGATTACGGTCCTTTTATAGATCAAACGTTACTTAATAAAATAGTTAATCCTTTCGAATTTCAAGTTGCAGGTAATATTACACGTTGGATGGCTATTCCTTGGCAAACAGATACGGCCTCGTGTAAAGATGGATACGACAGTTCATACGACTCTTATATTCCAACATTTTGGCCAGCACGAGTGCCTAATGAAATTATTACTTACAAACAATTTAAAGCTTTACAAGAAAAACAAGGAAATCCAGAAGAGCAATTAGAAATATTTAATCAACGTTTTGAGTGGCTAGAAGATTTACCGGGTAACCCTACCATTTATTCTCCATACCAAGAAATTATCAATAAAATGGTTACTCATTTTGATGCTGTAGGCACAGTGCTACCTATGAAATTAGACGAAACAATTACGAATAACGATAACCCTAAAGTTCCAGATACGGTACAAGTTGCTTTAACTAGCTCATACACTAAAATTATAAATATCATTTTAAAAGAGACCAGACAAAAGCTGATAGATAATGTCGCAAAAGATAAGGTAATGGAAATAATATCAGATAATGTATTAAATTCTTCTCAATTACAAATTGACGAAGATGTAAAAAAAGAAGCGGAGCATATATTAAATAACTCAGAAGAATTAGAAAACCTACTGTCAAAAGTTCAAGAAACAAATAAAGATTTACAAATAGAATATGTTAAACCAAATCAAAAAATAGTAACTATTCATGAAAGATTTAGAAGACGTTTTAATTCTTAATAATGAATAACGATTTCGAAATTATAATTATTGGAGGAGGCATAGCAGGCTGTATCGCTGCTATGCACCTCCATTTGTTTTACAAAATTTTAGTCATTGAAAAACCAGAGAACACCAATGTTTTACATGGGGAAACTTTAATTGCATCCAGTAGACGTATTTTTAGTGAATTAGGAATTGATATTGATGTAATAATGCAAGACCCATTGGTTGGCAAACCTACCATTGGTATGCAGTCATATTGGGGAACCCCTCATCCTATCATGCAAGATAGCATACAGAATCCTGAAGGTCACGGCTGGTCTATCGATAAGAATAATTTTGTAAATGAATTACAAAAAATAACAAGCGAGCGAGGTATTAAGATCATTAGAGAAAATATCATTAGTGTTGTAGAAGAGTCTCAACAATGGGCTTTGATCACAAAGACAAAGGAGGGTTTTGAAAATAATTATCACGCTAAATTTATCATAGATGCTTCAGGACGTAGAAGTTTGATGGCTCAAAAAATGAACATTAAGTCTCTCAAAAAAGATCAACTTATTGGGATTCACGGAAATATACACATTCCAACTCTAAAAGAACTTTCTACGATCTATACTGTTGAAAATGGATGGTGGTATATTGCCAAACTACCTAATAATAAACATTTGATCAGCTTCTTTACAGATTCCGATTTATGTGATAAAAAGTTGACAAAAGATGGAGAATTTTTTAAAAATTATTTTTTAGCCGAAAAAGATTTAATTAAAATTTTAGACATAAAAGAAGAAATATTAGATTATGAATTTTTAGGTACAAAAGCATCACATTCGTCCTATCTAAAATTTCCAATACAATCGAATTGGATAGCAATTGGAGATGCATGCTTGACCTTTGATCCGTTATCCTCTCAAGGAATGTTTAATGCTTTAGCAATGGCTGCTCAATACTCAAAATTGATCATTAAATCGAATGTCGTTCATACCTTGTCAGGAAGCATTAAAAATGCATTTATAGCAGAATACAATCGTATTGCAGAAAATATTTGGTCTCATTATGAATATCATCATTACATCTATTACAAGATGGAAAAAAGATGGCCCAACCAATTATTTTGGAATAGGCGTCACTGTCTTAAATAAGCATTATTGATGAAATTTGATTTTATTTAATACTAAAAACTCTGCAAAAATTGGTGTTTACAGAGTTTGGATGTACTAATTTAGCGTCCAGTAGAAGTTAAGCATAAAACCTTAATTTTAACTTATGAAACGAGACCAAAAAATTTACGACCCTGCTTTTAAAACCAAAGCCATTCAACTAAGCAATGAGCAAACTAATATCTCGGAGCTCGCACGTAAACAGGGAATATAAGAAGCTAATAATTAAACTTTAATTACGGTTTCCCATAAAAATTTCTATCAATGTTGATTTAGATTTGTACTAATAATAATTAAAAAATTATCACCATGGCTTGGTCATATAGAAAAAGAATTAAAATTGTCCCAGGTGTACATCTAAATTTCAGCAAAAGAGGTATCTCAACAAGCATTGGAGTAAAGGGAGCTAGTGTAAATTTCAGTTCTTCAGGCACTAGATTAAACACGAACGTTCTGGGTTTTTCAAATTCATATCAAATTTCAGGATCTTCATCATCGCGATCTCCACAACCTCAAAGTCAACCGCTTTTTGTTCCTGATTATCATCGAAATCTTTCTGATAATATTTTCAGTGCAGATGTACACGAAATTACCTCGCAGGGTATGTCAGGAATTAAAGAATCTATTTTGGTAGCACAACGGCAAAAAATTGAGTTAGAGAGAGATTTAAAGAAAATAAAAAAAGCTCTATCGTTTTCTAAAACAAAAAAAATCGCTAGCTATATATTGATTTACGGCTTTATAAATAAAAAGGTTGTTCAAACAATCAATCAAGATATTAATGCTCAAAAAGAGGCCATCATTGAAACAAAAATTGTTATTGACAATTCTGCAATTAATATTGATGTACAATTTGATGATCCAACAAAAAGAAAGTACGAACGTTTTTATAATGCATTTAAAAACTTAAGTACATCACATCGCATTTGGGACATTACAGGTGCGCATTTTCAAAATCGTGTAGCAGCAAGATCTAATGCCAGCACATTGGTAAACAGAAGAGAAACTAAGATAGGTTTAAAATCTCTTTCCATTATAAAATCTAACTATGAAGCACTATATTTCCAAAACATAAATGGAGCAGATCTTTACTTCTACCCGACTTTTGTAATAATGTATACCAATAATCAAAAATTTGCAATCATTGGACTCGATGAACTCAACCTGATGACTACTTCTGTCAGCTTCACCGAAACATCTTCGGTTCCAAGAGACTCTAAAGTTATCAGAAAAACATGGGCAAAGGTTAATAAAAATGGCACACCCGATAAGAGGTTTAAAAATAATTATCAGATACCTGTAGTTCAATACGGCAGAATACATTTATCGACATCCACAGGCGTGAATGAAGAATATCAAATAAGCAATTTTGAATTTACCAAAGAGTTCGGTGATGCATTTCAGGAATATAAAAATTTATGTCGGGTAATTGATAGGATGAATTAAAAAAACTTTTGGGATTTTATAACTCTAATTATTAGGTACATTCACTTTGTAGTTTTAAATATTTTGACATAAAATCCCAAATTTGAAAAAATGGTCTTAGCCTATATTAAATGATAAGCATTATAAAATCCCAACTAGAGTTGGGATTTTTTTGTTTCTGGTATTGGATTAAGCGCTTCTCTTCTTATTTCCTAAAAAATGTAATCTGACATTTTTTTTACATTTTTTTCTGCACTAAAAAGTTTCTGAATGACAATTCCAAGAAAAACGTTCTCGAAATCAGGATCATCTCCTGTTTGTTCTTTCAGCCTATCCATATTAATATACAGTTTGATGTCTATTTCTGATAAGAGTATCCTCCGATCAAGAACATGAGTTATATTTTTATTACTAATTATCAGTACTAATGTATTTTTGTAATATTTCCTGAAGATCTACTTTTTTGAAAGGTTTTGGAAGGAAATCAGCCATTCCCGATTCTAGACATTTTTCTCTTTCACCTTTTACATTACCTGCCGTCACACCAATGATAGGAACTTTATCATAACCTGAAAGCATCCTAATTTGTTGTGTTGCTTCGATACCATTCATTACCGGCATCTGCACATCCATCAGTATAATGGAAAAATATTTTTTCTGACATGCTTCTAATGCCTGCATTCCATTGACTGCTTCCGTTAAAACCGCATTGGGAGCAATTGACTCCATCACTCTTTTATTGAGAACCATATTGATGGGATTATCATCAACCAGTAGAATTTCCAATCCCTGAGAGATTGAATACGAATCCTTTTCAGACTGCACTGGCGTTAAGTCAACTACGCTACGGTGAACTGCTTTACGTAAGGTTTTAAATAAATCGTTTGATTTTACCGGTTTTAAAAGCAGATATGAATTGTCTTTATCGCGAATGGTCGTAATAATCTCTTTTTCTTCCGAAGAAGAAGAAAGTATAATAAATGGAGTTATTTCTTTCCTCTCTTTGAAAAGTTCTCTTATTTTCTCAATTGTTTCTACACCAGACATCAGGGGCATATGGTAATCCATCAGTATCACATCAAACCGTTCGCCTTTCATCAAAATATCCAGGGCTTCCATTCCGTTAGCAGCCAGTGTGGATCTGATATTTTTGTGAGCAAGCATATGCTCAAGGATGATCCTGTTCGTTTCATTATCATCGACCACCAACGCCCTCTCAATAGCAACCTCCATCTCATCGTCTGGTTCAGACATCAAATAAGGAATTTCTATATCGAAGAAAAAAGTAGACCCTTTTTCAGGTTCACTGATTAAAGAGAGATTCGTGCCCATGTAACCAAGGATATTGTTCGATATCGTAAGCCCCAGACCAGTACCTCCATATCGTTTACTAATGGAACTGTTTTCCTGAGTAAATGCATCGAAAATGTATTTTTGTTTATCCGCTGGAATTCCTATTCCAGTATCTCTGACGGAGAAGCGTAAGACGATATTTTTCTGATCCATTTGCAACTTTTCCACTTTCAGCTCTATTTCGCCTATTACTGTAAATTTTACAGCATTCCCCAGCAGATTGGTCAAAATCTGTTTTAAACGTGCTTCATCAATAAAAAGCATAGCTGGAAGACCCTGCTCCACGTTAAGAAGAAGCTCAATATTTTTCTTCTGAGACTGGTAAAGAATAACATTAATAACCTGATCCAACATCTCATTCAGGTTGCTTTCTTCGATCAAAAGTTCCATTTTGCCTGATTCAATCTTAGAAAAATCGAGAATATCATTGATGATATGAAGCAAATTTTCTCCCGAATCATTGATATATTTTAGGTATTGTTCCTGCGTTTCATTGAGAGGAGTTCCCAGGAGAAGGTCTGAGAATCCAATGACTCCATTCAATGGCGTCCTGATTTCATGGCTCATATTAGCGAGAAATTCAGATTTTGCCCTGCTGGCCATGTCAGCTGCCTCTTTCGCATTTTTAAGCTCTTCATTTACCCTCACCTCATCACTGATATTCTGTATTGATATAATGACCCCTCCTACCTGATTTTCATCTAAATACCATGGTCCAACTTTGAGATTATAATGTTGAATATCTTTCCTGCCTTTCATTTCCAATATAAAATCTTTATTCACATAGGTAATTCCTGATAATGCATTCTGATAAATATCCATTCCGTTTTCTTGAATCTTAGGATAGGCAGTAGAAAAGAGGGTATGCCCGATCAAATCTATATCATGTATTCCAAATTCCTGCTTCCAGCTACTGCTTACAGCAATATAATTAAGGTCTTTATCAAGCATGGCCAAAGGAACAGGAACATCTTTAACAAACGACTGCATCATCGCTTCCTTCTTTGTAATTTCCAGTAACATCTTTTTGTAAGAATCAATATCCTGAATGATTCCAAAAATTCTCTGGCAGACATCTTCTTCAAATTCGGGAATCCCCTTCAACCTAACCCATACAGTAATACCATCACTGCGTAAAAGCTGAAGCTCCTCATCAAAGCCCGTTCCTTCTTTTACCGCCCTGTCGAACAAGTATCTAACTCTTTCCTCATTTTTTCCCTCGAAAAATCCGATGGCATTTTCAAAATTTGGTCGGAAATTGCTATTTACTTTGTGAATTTCTCTTGTAGTCTGAGACCAAAACAGCTCACCAGATTTCATATTAACTTCCCATCCACCTACCTGTGCGACCTCACTAGTATCCTCAAGCAACTGCTTTGCATAAGACAAATCCTTTTCCAACTCATCCCGACGTTTAATGTCAGATCTCATTTGTACGTAAATGAAAGCGGTCACACTAATGGCTGCTGTAGCGGAAAAAACAATGAATAATACAGACCACATAGAAGACCTATTCAAATCTGTATTGGTAATGGCTAGCTTAACTTCCTCATTCTTTACAAAATCCTGAACCAAGCTGCGACAGGTATCCATCCCTGCCTTATTCTGTAAAAGTTCCTGTGGAGTAATTAAATTTCCTTTCCTATGTTTCTCTATGAGCAAAACAAGTTCTTCCATCATAGCATCTGATGTATGCAACAAATTTTGAAGTATGTTTGTCTGATTTTTTTCTGTAATATTAAGTTTATCGGCTTTAGAGACAAGCAATTTATATTTAAGTTTACTTGTATTAAAAGGTTCAAGAAAACTTTCCTGAGTGGTAAGCTGGTATCCCCGGTGGCCAGTCTCCGCATCCAGAAGAGAATTTAAGATATCTTTTACAAAAATTATAGATTCCTTGCTTCTCATAAAGCTCTCCCGGTTTTTCATCTGTTTCTGAATGCTGACATAAGATGCTATTGAACTTGTGATAAGCAACATCAGTGAAAGTATAATTCCTATTTGAAAATTTCTAATGATTTTTGTGGGCATGAGTGGATTATTATAAACTGTAAACTAAAAAAAACGAATTTTATCGTATTGAGTATTTTCAGCAAATATAACTGTTTTTTAAAATTATCACTCCTGGTTCTTAAATATATCATAGGATATCATCAAAAATAATCGTCTATGATAAAAAATCTTTTATCTGATGAATCAACATTATTTTCATTCAAACCTTGAAGCAGTAAATTTGTATCTTGCTTTAATTGGTTGCGGGATAAAAAAGTATATAAACTGGCAGAGAATGAGTATTGTTGTATTAAATTACCAAACAATAGAAGAATTTAACAATCAAAACAAAATTTACCAAAATGCTGCTTAACTAATACTGGAATTTTTATTTGCATATCCAGTTTAATATTACAATACAATTTATCAAATATTTTTTCAATTTTTCAGCGGTATTAAGAAGAATAACTTTGCCTTATAATAAGCTATTCTTAATAATTTTTATGGCAAATAAATGAATATTCAATAAACCTTCCTACAAAATTTTATTATAAAGTTCAATGGAATGACAGATGAATCAATGTAGTGAAATCTCTAATTTTAGCTGCATGAATATTTTGCACTAAAAGTTGATTTTAAAAATTAATTAATGCTTATTTTAGTCAAATCATTATATCTTACTATAAAAAATTAAAAATTTGACATACCGATTTTTATATACTTTTTTTCTCATTATCTGTTCGCTTTTTGCGCAAGCTCAGACTGCTTTGGACAGATTACAAAAAGAATACAACAATGCATCAAACAAAACAACTGAGCAGCTCAGGTTAGCGCCAAGATATGCCAACGCTTTATTTTTAAACAACGAAAAAGCGAGATCTTATCAAATTTTAGAAATCAATATTCCTATTGCAACAAAGCAAAACGATGGAAAATTTGCTGCCATATTGTATGCCGTACAAGCCATAAACTACCGTCTTGATAACAAAAATATCGAGGCGTCAAAAAGTCTTTCATTGGCAAAAAAATATAGTTTGAAAACGAATGATAACGAATCCAAAGGCTATCTAAACTATGCAGAAGGTTGGATATCGATTCGCAACAACAAAACGACTCAAGCCGTAGCCGCTTTTTTGAAAGCAATCGATTATTACGAAAATTCGCCCACCACCTCTACACTTTACTTAAGATTTGCTAATGTAGTAAAAGAGCTGGCTGCTATTTATGCTAATATGAGCGAGTATCAATTGGAAGAAAAATATAGTAAGCAGTTTCTTTTGTTGGCATCCAAACAAAATGACCCTAATGTGACCTTCGACGCATACATGAGGATGGGCTACATGTACGAGCAAAAATATGTGCAAAATAATTCAGATATTCCGCTGAGAAATAAAGTAGAGCAATATTATTTACAGGCGATTTTAACCTTTAATAAGAATAAAGAGGCAATCATAAACAAAAGTAATCTTTCTTATGCCGCAATCAATTTAGCCAATCTCTACACAGGTTTTAACCCCGATAAGGCAAAAAAATATGCCGAGCTCGCCAATGCTGTAAGTCTGGAAATGGGTAATGCCATCCATATAGCATCTTCATTCGGAATTCTGGCAGAGCTTGCTTTGCAAAAGAAGCAATATGATGTTGCCAAATCCTATTTATTAAAGGCATCTATGGAAATCGGAAAAAGCACTGTCAAAGACCAGAATATAGAGCTGTCGATTCTGGAATCTCTATCTCAAATCAGCGAAGATCAGGGTAACTATGAGGAATCTCTGGTCTATTACAAAAGCTATCTGGATAAGTATAAAAGTGTGTATGACCAGGAAAAACTGAATATTACAAAAAGACTTGAATCACAATTTGAAAATGAAAGGCAGCAACAAAAATACATCAAACTGCAACTGGAAAGCGATAAAAAAGCACAGCAAATCAGATTGATGGATATTTTGCGAAAACAACGTGAGCAGATTTATAGCAACTTGAAATTGGTCGAAGAAAACCAGCGTGAGCGATTGAAGTTTTCCGAACTGCAATCAGAAAAGAAAGAGCAACAACTTCGATTGTCAAAATTAGAAACGCAGCAAAAAAATAAGAATATCGATAGCTTCAAAAAGCTTTTGACCTATAAAGAAAAGCTGAACTCCTACTATATTACTTTTATTTTCATTTCAATTATCCTGATTGTTTTATTGCTTTATGTGTACAAGCATCGTGCAAGATCAATGAAGCAGCGGGATAAACTACATACACTGGCGATAGAAAAAGAAAAACAAAATTCTAAAATAAATACACTTACAGCATTGCTGGAAGGGCAAGAGCAAGAGCGGACTCGCTTAGCTCGTGATTTGCATGACGGTTTGGGTGGTTTGCTTAGCGGAACAAAACTTCAGCTCTCTCATATCAATCTATATCAGGGCGAAATGATTGAGGAAGGAATTTTAAAATCCATCAATCAGATCGATAGTGCCGTAGAAGAGCTCAGACGTATTGCTCATAACTTGATGCCCGATTTATTAACCAAATATAGTTTAGCTGTAACCGTTAAAGAGTTTGCGAACCGAATGTCCAACGCTACATTGAATATCCATACAGAGTTTATCAATTATAACAATTCTTTATCTCAGGAAAAGCAATTATTAATCTACAGAATTATTCAGGAACTGGTAAACAATGCTATAAAACATGCCGATGCTTCCGAAATCATTATCCAGCTAAGTGAGGAAGAAAATCTTTTAAATCTTACTGTAGAAGACAATGGCAAAGGTTTTGACCATCATAATTTAAATACAAAAAAAACGGCTGGTTTTTATAATATCGAATCGAGAATTCAATTTTTAAAAGGAACGATGAGCATCAGATCCGAGCTGAATATCGGCACCAGCGTAGAACTTCAAATACCCGTCTATTAAACATGATAAAAGTAGCTATTACAGACGACCATCCATTACTATTGGAAGGGCTCAGGAATATTTTGGAAAATAATGAAAGAATAGAAATAGTAGGTTGTTTCAAGAATGTTTCTGAGACGAATATTGGTCTTAGAAAACAATTGGTTGATATATTGTTGCTTGACATCAATTTGGCAGAGACCAATACCATCGAACTTATAAAGCCTTTAAAGAAAAAGTATAATCATCTTCAAATCATTATGCTGAGTGTTCATAATGAATTACCTGTTATCAACAGCACATTGGCAGAAGGTGCTTCTGGCTATATTCAGAAAAATGCGTCGGTCTCAGAAATTATCGAAGGTATTGTGGCAGTCTATTCTGGAAAAACATTTTCATGCAGGCAGACCAAAGCTGCTTTTGAGAAAAAATCATCCGAAGGTTTACATCAGGTACCGAAATTGACTCGAAGAGAAAAAGAAGTTTTAGTAGAGGCAGGAAATGGTTTAACGACCAACCTGATTGCAGAAAAGTTATTTATCAGTCCGCACACGGTAGAAAGTCATCGAAAAAATCTCATCGAAAAATTTCAAACCTCCAATCTAAGCTCCGCCATCAAATTGGCCATTGAGTATGGATTGATCATGGGGCATTGAAAGGAGTTACATCATCAAATCAAAAATCCTACTTTATAATAAAGCAGGATTTTTTTTGAATATAATTAAGTATTTGTGTTTCG
Source organism: Chryseobacterium sp. BGARF1 (assembly GCF_001677955.1). Lineage (GTDB taxonomy): Bacteria > Bacteroidota > Bacteroidia > Flavobacteriales > Weeksellaceae > Chryseobacterium. The sequence goes on along the minus strand of NZ_LELA01000073.1, from coordinate 5,223 downwards.
ATTAATCTTTGAACATCAGTTCGGCATCAAAAAGATTTTTCTTGGATATTACTTTGTAATCATCATTGTAAACTGGCATATACATCAGTATAAAAATAGATGCATTGCCCTCGATATTTTTAAAATCAACAGCTTCTGCTGCCATCACATCATATAGTTGTTTGATAGTACGAGTAGCAATCCATTTATTGAGTGCTCCTTTGGGGTCTCTGTCAAACCTGTGGTCGTTTTTATCTATGTAATACCAGTAGGATGGCGAATGATCCATAACCAACAACTCTTTTTCTTTGTTGTATAGTTCTTCTGCCATTCCTGTGTTTTCAAACCAAGACAGTTCTTTGTTTGAGAAATCTACAGCTTCTTCATACAGTCCTCCATCGGTCGTTACGCCTAATGAAAAGCCTTCCAAATTTGTTGCTTCAAATTCAAACTGAAAAGGCGCTTTTTTCAGTTGATAAATATTTTCTTTTCGCTCGACTATTTTTCCATCTTGCCTGATAACCACTTTTAATGATTGTGCAAATGTGATGATGCTCAGCAAGGAAAAAAAGACCGATAAACTGATTTTTTTCATTTTTTGAATCTTTAAATAATTTCGTCAAAGCTACCACACTTTTGCCCTGTAAACACTGGCTGATTCCAGTGGTTTTTTCTCATTTTTTATGGCAACATCATAGCATTTGGAACAAATAATTAAAAAATGTTGGATCTCAGCTGAATCTTGATGTAAGAAGGTTTTTGTTTTTTACCATTTGCCGGTGCTGAGTTTGTGGGATACACTTCTGCATACAGCGTATCATGATTTATCCAAAAGGCTTTTCGCTCATCTCCAAACTTGAAACCTGTGAAGTTGACATACAATTGATTTATCTGCTTTTTAGATTCAGGCAGATATTGAGCTACCAAAAGATCTGAGCCCACATCATTATTATTGCTGACAGAAGAAACCCTGTTAATCGAGGGAACAATGTGAGGATAACCGGAAGTTAATAGATCCATCGAAAACCCTTCTTTAGGATTATAAAAAACATAATAAGAATTGTTGGCATCTATACTTTCTTCCCTGAAGATTTCTAAACCCAAAAAGTTGGAATGTCCGATATATCGGTAAGACAGCAGCCCATCTTCAGTTTCCAGATTTTCATACTGCTGGATTTTTTGCTCTTGTCCGTTTTCGCTAGATATCCAATTGTTACCTTTCAGTTTCACATCCGGATTTTTCGTGAAAACCTCGTCTATTTTTGATGGGAAAGCAGCTTGATATTCATCTGACCCTACTTCTTCCACAGTTCCATATTTAGCAAAAGATTTATCCTTAAAATCAGGCTTGTCCATATACGTACTGCTTCTGATCTCATAGAGATCTACACCCTTTAAAGTCAAATCAAAGGAAGCTGTAAACTCAGATTTCAAAACAAAAGCTTCAATGCTGTTCGAAATATTATTTTCTATGCTGTAATGTATCGAGTAAAAGTCATCAAACTCCTCAAAACCATAATAATTATCGAGCTTGCCATAAGGTATTTTCATAAAAGCAGCATCTTTGTTGGGAGCTACAAAAAACCGTACAGAATCCAATTTTGTAAATAGTTGAAACGGCACATCCTGTACATTATCAACTCCTTTTATTTTTTTGAAATCGGCGAATGTTGCCAGTTTTTTTTTAATCTGCTTTTCGGTTTGGGCGATTTCTGCTTTTTTACCATCTGGATGACAACTTATAAAAACAGCCAGTGAAACAGTCATCAAAATTCGGTTGCAATTTATCATTCGTCTACTATTGTGGTTAAACATTATCTTAGAACGAAGGTATTTGTATTGAAATTAATGACAAAAAAAACAATTAGATATATGAGAAAATTGGCTGAAAACAGGGATATTCTGAAAGTATTATTTTAAATAATTTTACAAAAGATAAATTTTTAGTATATGAAGATTCAAATCATCAGTCTTGCCCTTATATTAAGCTTATTTGCTTCTTGTTCCAAAGCAGACAAAAAAATAACAGTGCAAGAAAATCAAATAGTAAAAACAGACTTAAAAAAAGCAGATGCAAAAATAAACGAGGAAAAAAATATAGAGATCAGGGAAGATATAAAAGCCTTGGTTCCAATTGATTTGCTTGATGTTAAAAGTCCGAGCGGCTATGATAAATATGGTATAGAATTTTCAGGTAATTGCTACTCGTGCGATTTGGCTAATTTATCTATCACAAAAGATAAAATAATATGGACCAATGTTTGCGATGAAAAAGACACATTTGAGATACATAATTTTACATTATCTATTGAATTAAACAAATCTGTCATAAAAACCGAAGAACGTACATTCACCTTGACAAAAATAGACAAATCACCTGTCTATGAACTGGTTATAGAAGGGAATAAACTTAATTTAAAAAACAAAAGGATATCAAAATACTTTACCACAAAACAAGCCCTTCCTCTTTTTAAAGAGCATGATTGTGGCGATTTTGATGGCTAAGAAAAGAAATAGTAACTGTATCTAAATTATTCTTTTTTTAGAAGGAAGTGAAATTCGTCTTGAATACTGAATTCAGGTTCGTTGTATTTTGTGGCACTTCCCTGCATTTCTTTTCCTTCAGCGAAATTTAAAAACCACTGATCATAATAGTCAAAGCTGGAAAAGTTAAAGTGAAAAACTACCGATATCCTAATACTTTAAGCTCTATTTTATTGCAAAATGATAAAAATCCGCAAAAAAAAATAATTCTTTGCGGATTTTTATCTAAAGAATTTATTTCTTTATTACCTTCTCTGTAATTGCAGCCTTCTCTGTTTTTACTTTCACATAATAAACTCCTGATACAAGAGAGCTCATATTCACCTGAGCGGTGTTACCTCTTAGGCTTCCTCTTTGAACGGTCTGTCCTGTTGAAGAGTATACTTCAAAACTCTGCAGTGCACTTTTACTTTTAATGTTAAGAACATCACTTACAGGATTTGGATAGAATTTTAGTTCAGCTTCTGCTGCGGTCTCTTCTACCGATAGGCCTGTACAGGTTGCTGAAGTGGCTAGTTTAGTAAAAAAGAAATCTGTTTTATTGCTTCCTGCTGCATTGCTTATGGTTGCAACATTATCACTAGAAGAAATAAAGAGCTGTTGGTTGATAAAACCACCAAGCATAATATTATTATCACTATCTACAGCGATAGCAGTAAAGTGATCTTCCTGTCCATAGCTTCCCTGTACTTCATAAGTACCGTTAACGACTCCTGTATCTTTATTAAATCTTACAACAAGCGGATCAGTCCTGTCATTGGCCGGTCTTACCATTGGAAATGTTCCCCAAACTTCTTGAATACTTCCTTTAGCGAATAATACCTCACTTCCCTTCAATGCAATAGGCATTCTCGCATTGACTATAAATGCATCTGAACTGCCATCTGAAAGAGAAACAGGATTTGTACACCAAATAACATTTCCTAAATTGTTCAATTTCATAGCAAAGCTAATTTGCCCTGTTAAAGGCGTAGTAAAAGAGTAATTGCCAAAACTTGAAAGATTAGGTGTATTATTACCTTTAAAAAATCTTCCTGAAATATAAATATCGTTAGTAACAATATCTTTTTTTAATCCAAAAATATAATCACCTGCCGAATTTGGAGTTCCATTATTAATTTCCTTTCTCCATATTTCTGTAAAGTTTGTAGAATTAAAAGAAAAAACAAATGCATTTTGACTGATTGGAACGTTGTTGTAAGACAATGTTCTATTACCTCCTCCCGGTAAATTTCTTGATCCGGCAAGATAATAAAGGCTGCTGGATTCATCATACATAAAGTTCAAGTATCCTGCTAAAAATGTGGTAGACCCGGTGATAGGCAATAATGCAGGCGTACCAACGACATTTCCTGCAGTATCATATTTCACAAGATAATATTGATAATTAGTATAGCTGTTAAAAGAACCCGGCACTGTAATGAGTCCTCCTAAATGGGTTCCGCTCCAAAATCCTAGAATCAGATGTAAATTTCCCTGAGAGTCAATAACAGGGGGGCTCATATCCATATCCGCATTAAAGGCAGTTACATCCCCCTGAAAATCACGTCTCCAAACTAAATTCCCATCAGAGGTATTGTACTTTAAAAGATAACCTGTTCTTAATCCTGCCTGCGGCTGAAAGGGATCGTTGGTAATCGTTGGTGCTATATTATTATCTCCAAATCGAGGCGGTAAGCTCCCACTTCCCGGAGTTGCATTGTTAGGAATATTTATTGACATATAGATTCCCCCGGAATTATCCAATGTTAATTTTTGACTGAGTCCGGTGTTTGTACTCGAACCGATAGTTCTGGTCCATCGAACATTTCCCAGGCAGTCAGTAGAAAAAATTAAAAGATCTTTTCCACCATAATTAGTAACTGATTGTCCATTTAATAAGGGGGTATCATCATAGATTGATGTCAGATAATAACTGTTGTTTTGATTGTCAACAACAATATCCAAGATATGCTCATCATCGATTTGGTTAAAGCCAATATTACTGCTTCCATTAATAGCACCCCCTGTCTTAGCCCATTGCCATTGATAATTTTGAGCTTGACAACACATAGAAAGTCCTATCATTGCCAATAAATAAAAGTTCTTTTTCATAAAAAAAATTAATTTGGTTCACTAAATATAGATATTTAATAGTAGATTTTTATTCAATAATTATTCTTTTAAATATTTGTAATTCGTTCGTATAATTCTGATATTCTTTAAACTTTCATCTATTATAAAAGACAGACAACCCCAGTCTGGGGTTGTCTGAAAATTAAAAATAAGATTATTTTTTCAGCAATTTACCCTGTAAAGAATCTGCTGTAGCACTTATAGAAACAAGATACATACCTTGTAACCATTGACTGACATTCAACTTAGTCTCAACTTTTGAGCCCTTCAATTTTTCCTGATGGCGAAGGCGTCCTCCCTGATCATCAATGTAAAGATTTGTTGCTTCAACTTTTGCATTTCCTGTATCGTAAGAAATTCTTACTTCATCTTTTTCAGGGTTGGGAATCATTTTAAGTTCGCTTTCTGTTTGTACATAAGCTGGTGTTGACTTGCTGTAAACACCGTCATCAAAAACAATTTTAACTATCATCTTACATCCGTTAACATTTGCGGTATGGATATGCAAACAAAAATTCCAGTATAAGTTAAGCTACATTTTGATAAATTTTGTTTTGATTGTTAAATTCTTCTATTGTTTGGTAA
>NZ_LELA01000072.1 GCF_001677955.1 Chryseobacterium sp. BGARF1 | reverse complement strand
ATTTTATTGTATTTATATTATTAATAGTGACATTTATAAATATTTTTAAAGAATCAAAAAAAATGTTTACATATTTAAATGTTACAAGTTTTTTGATAGTAATTTTAGGCTTTTTAAGTTTTTATATGAATTATGGGGAACTTTGGAAAATTTATATTAATTCTTTTTTAATTACACTTTTCATTTTTTTAATAGTTCCTACACTACTTATAAATTATTTTAGACATACTCCAGCAAAGAACGAAATAGAGGAAATAGGAAAAAAGCAAGATTAAAAAACATAAATAAAAATGGCAATACTAGTCACAGGCGGACTTGGATATATTGGTTCTCATACTGTTGTAGAACTCATTAATAACAACTTTGAAGTAATCATTGTTGATGATTTATCCAATTCAGAAAAATTTATTTTACATAATATTGAGGAAATTACGGGTAAGCGACCTATATTTTATCCTTTTGATTTGAAAAGAAAAGAACTTCTTAATCAAGTTTTTGAGGCGCATGATATTGAAGGATGTATTAATTTTGCAGCGTTTAAAGCGGTCGGTGAGAGTCAGGAAAAACCCATTGATTATTACGAAAATAATTTGTTTTCGCTGATTAATATTCTTCAGGAATTTAAAACCAGAAAAATTTCGAACTTTATTTTCAGTTCATCTTGTACCGTTTACGGTCAGGCTGATGAAATGCCAATCAACGAAAATACTCCGTTAAAAATGCCGGAAAGTGTTTACGGAAAGACAAAGCAAATGGGAGAGGAGATTTTAAAAGATTTTGCTCAATCTTACAAAAGCAAAATATGTTTATTAAGATATTTTAATCCAATTGGGGCACATCCTTCAGCTTTATTGGGTGAATTACCAATTGGAGTTCCAAATAATTTAGTTCCTTATGTAATGCAAACTGCAGCAGGAATTCGTGAGAAATTGAGCGTTTGGGGCAATGATTATCCTACGGAAGATGGAACGGCAATTCGTGACTACATTTATGTGGTAGACTTGGCGAAAGCACATGTTGCTGCACTGAAAAGCTTAATGAATAATAATTCTGAAGAAGCTGTAATTGATATTTATAATCTGGGAACAGGAAAAGGATCATCGGTCTTGGAAGTTGTAGAAGCTTTCGAATCTGCAAATGAAGTGGCTGTACCTTATCAAATTTGCGATAGGAGAGAAGGTGATATTACCATCGCTTATGCCAATGCTGAAAAAGCTGAAAAAGAACTCAACTGGAAATCTGAAACTTCTTTGAAAGAAGCTTTGAAAACAGTTTGGGAGTGGCAAAAATATTTAGAATCAAGAAAAAATTAAACTATAAATAACACCTTAAATCCTTATGAAAACAGAAAGAATAGGAATCACATTTTCATCTTTTGATCTTCTGCATGCAGGTCACATCAAAATGTTGGAAGAAGCCAAAACTGTTTGTGATTATCTAATTGTTGGTTTGCAAATTGACCCTTCACATGAGAGGCCTACAAAAAATAAACCTACTCAAACAATCGTGGAGCGATATATTCAGCTAAAAGCAGTAAACGCGGTTGATGAGATTATTCCTTATTATACAGAAGAAGATTTAGAAGATATCTTAAAATCTTTTGTAATTGATGTAAGGATTATTGGAGATGATTATCTGGATCGTGATTTCACCGGCAAGAAATATTGTGAGGAAAAAGGCATTGAGATTTTTTATAATAAAAGAGATCACCGCTTTTCTTCAAGCGATTTAAGGAAAAGAATCTACGAAGCCGAAATGGCAAAATCTAAATAAATAAAAATCCCGAAAAAATTACTTTTCGGGATTTTTTTATGATTGATTGTGAATAATATTACATTGGTCCGCCTTGTTGGTCGTCTCCTGTAGCATTAGAATTTACATCTTTCTTTCTTTTCGGTTGCTCAATCTTTTCACCTTGCTTAAATCTGTACGTTAAAGATACTGCAAACTGTCTTGGTTGCCATTGCATATAAGAATCTCTTACGAAATTATCGCCATATGCTGTTGATTCCATTGCTCTAGTATTGAAGATATCTTGAATATTAAAACTAAGTGTTCCATCACCTTTCCAAATTGTTTTTGACGCACCAAAATTAAGAGCATACATACTTTTTCTTTCAATGCTCGAAGTTTTTTGACCACCTCTATAAAAACCTTGTAACTGGAAGCTAAACGTCTTATCTACTTTAAAAGTTGATGTTAAACGTGCCCTCGCTGAAAAACCACTACCATCAAAAGGTACAGGTTTAGAAACTACAGATAAATCATTGAATATTCCGGTATTTTTATATCCGAATAAATCAACATTTCCTAAGAATTTCAACCATTTTGTAGCATCCCAGTTAAAGTTTAAATCTAACCCATAGCTGTCATTAGTTCCTAAGTTTATTGGTTTAGTTTTAAAAACTCCTCCATCAGAATATACCAACATTTTTACGTCATCTGTAGAATGTTTGTAATAAAGAGTAGGATTAATTGTAAATTTTCCTTTTGAAATACTATAACCCAATTCATAAGAATCTACATAAGAAGGATTTAAATCAATATTTCCTTCAAAAATATTCTGATTATCTGTATAGCTCGGATTAGGAATCAAGAACCATGATCTCGGTCTGTCAATTCTTCTTGAGTAATTCACTAAAAACTGATTGTCTTTTGTGATTTCGTAGCTTAAGAATACGGTTGGGAAAAGGTTATTGTAACCCTTTTTATTGTCGATGTTTTTTGTAGCTGAATCTAAGTTTGAATATTGAATATCAACATTCGAATATTCGTTTCTTACACCAACCTGATAACCTAATTTTCCGATTTTACTTTTAAACTGTACATATCCTGCATTAAACATTTCTCTGTAGTTTGCATTGTATGTAAAGTTGTTTAAATAATGAAAATCTGCAAAAGGAGAGTAACGCTCTAAAACATCATTGTCGTAATTGTTATTGTTGATGTCTAATCTGTAACCAGCTTCAATTTTTGAGTTTTCTCCTATCGGAAGCTCATAATCAGCTTTACCTACCAAAGTTTTGTTTCTTGTGGTTTGGCTAATGCTGTTCTGAAGTTCAAAAATATTGTTTGTAATTTGATTAACGTCAGTATCATTATAAGATCTGTTGCTTTGTAAACTTAATGATAATGAAATGTTTTGTCCCTTATCATCAAATTTGTGATCTAAACCGAAATCTCCCTGAAAGGCTAAATTATTATTAGATCCTGTATTGATTCTTTCCGTAAACAAGCTGGGAGCATTCAAAAAACGATAATCATAGGTAATATTTCCCAAGTTATCGCTTTCAAAAGTTCTTATCGTTCCGGATGCGTTAATTGATGTTTTGTCTGAAAGGTCGTAAACTAAACCTGAAGAAACATTATAATTGTTGTTCTTGTTTTTAGAAATAGATTCCTGATCAGTTTGAGTTCTTCCGCCGTTTGCTGCGTTGAAGAAAGTCGCATTGTTCCTGTTTGTGTTTTTAGACTCACGGTAACCACCGCCACCGTTTAAAAACCAGGTAAGATTACCTTTTCTCCAGCTTAAATTGGTGTTCAAATTGGTTTGAGGTAAATATCCTAAAGTTCCGGTAACACTACCGTTGAAACCTGTCTTTTTTGATTTCTTTAAAATAATATTTAAAATACCCGCAGTTCCGCTGGCTTCAAATTTTGAAGAAGGGTTGGTAATTACTTCAATTCTTTCAATCTGATCAGCTGGGATACTTTGCAATGCATTGGCTCCGTCATCGATTCCAAGAAGAGCAGAAGGTTTTCCGTTAATTAAAAAACGAACGTTTGAGCTACCTCTCATCGAAACGGTACCGTCTGTATCTACAGAAACTGATGGTACATTTGATAAAACATCCTGAAGGTTTCCGCCTTTACTTACAATATCCTGAGATGGGTCGTAAGTTCTTTTATCCAGCTCAACTTTATAAGGCTTTGCTGTGGCAGTGATTACTACTCCCTGGATGTCCTGAGTTTTTAAATTGGTACTTGTTGCTTCCGGTTCTATAGAAAGAGCACCAATACTTCCAGCGGTTGTAATTTGTTTATTGATTACGCTTTTCTTGTAATCGATTGCTTCTATTGTAATATCGTAATTACCAGGAGTAAGGTCTAGCTTATAATTTCCTTTTTCGTCTGTAAGGGTAGCATCACTCAACAGTTTGCTTGTTTTATTGCTAAAAGTTACAGAAGCGTATGCAACCGGCTGGTTACTTTTATCAACCACAGTTCCTGAAACTCCTACTTTATCCTGAGCAAAAGCAAAAGCTGCTGCAGATAAAACAAAAGTAAGCCCTAAGGTTTTTTTTGTGAAAATACTGATTATTTCCGTCTGATTCATAAGGTATTCTTTAGATAAAACTGTAATGAAAAGGTTTTAATTTTATTAATTTATTAAAGCCTTTAAAAATACAATTTCACGATTCGTTTATTATTTTTAATAGATATGTCGCCTTTGAGAGCTAAATGTTAATTATTAATTTGTTAAAATAAAGTTAAATATTTTTATTATTTAATATTATTTGAATTCAGCCAATCCTGATATGCTTTTGCATTGATGACATGTTGCTCTGCACTTGCGGTAAATTTGTGAAATCCGAATCTTTCAGGGTCTGCACACATAAAGATATAATCGTGTTTTTCAGGACTTAAAACCGCATCTACAGAATTTTTATCTACCACACAAATGGGCCCCGGAGGAATTCCTGCATTGGCGTAAGTGTTGTAAGGGGATGGAGTAGAAAGATGCTTATAAAAAACTCTTTTAATAGATTCTTTAAAGTTGGTCTGCTTGTTTATTGCGTAAATAACGGTTGGGTCAGATTGCAACTTCATTCCTTTTTTATATCTGTTTAAATATAAACCGGCAATGGTTTTCATTTCATCAGGTTTTCCTCCCGATTCTTTATAAACAATCGATGCCAAAGCATAAATTTGATCTCTTGTTAAACCAGATTCTTGTTCTTTAGCTTTCCTTTCAGAGGTCCAAAATTCGTTGTACTGATCTTCAAATTTTTTGAAAAACTCTTTTGGAGTTACGGTCCAGAAAAAATTATACGTATCGATGAAGAAATATTTTTTTAGATCTTCAGCGTTTTTATATCCTTTTTCAGAAGCTATTTTGTCAAGGTCATTAACGAATTTTAAGGAGTCTAGCTCAGTTTTTTTGCTCACTTTTCCTACCATCTGATAAATATCTCCAAAATCACCAATCCTAAATGAGTTTTCAGACTGATTTCCGGCTTTTATCATATTGACCAAACTTGTATTACTTGCTCCTTTAGTAAAATGATAACGACCCGGCTTGAAATACTCATCCATGTTTTTATCTTTTGCAACCTCAACAAATGATTCTTTATTATCAATATAAGGAGCGATGGAATCTAAAACCTGATTAAATTTTGCACCATGTGGAATCAAAACATACCCGTCTTTTGATACGTTGTTTCCGTAGTATTTACTGTAGAATTTTAAACCAAAAAAACCTGCTGCTGCAAGAATAAGGAGTACGATAATGAGAATAGTTTTTTTCATTATGATTAAATAGATTAAAAGTTTTTATGTTTTTTAAAGAATATCTACCTTTCCTTGGAAAACTTGTTTAGCAGGACCTTCAAGCCAAATCTGACGGAATGTGTCTCCATCTTTTTCAGCATAAACTTTAAGGTCACCACCCAACGTTTTAACTTTTATGGAGGTTAGATTACCTTTTTTCAGAAAAGTTAAAGCAGAAGCTGTAACTCCAGTTCCACAACTGTAAGTTTCATCCTCAACGCCTCGTTCATAGGTTCTTACGAAAATCTCATCATTAGAAATATTTTCAACAAAATTAACATTGATACCTTTTTCTTTATAATTTTCCGAATTTCGGATGCTGTTTCCCTCTGCAAAAACGTTGAAATTGGCAATGTCTTCTACATATTTAATATAATGAGGCGAACCTGTATCTAAAACAGAATCTTCACCGTCATTTGTGATTGACGTAACATCACTCATTTTTAATTTTACGATGTTCCCGTTGATTTCAGCTTCGTGAAGCCCGTCAATAGCGGTAAAAGTTGTCGTATTATTTTTAAAAATCGAAAGAAAGTAAGCAAAAGCTACAGAACAACGTGCTCCGTTTCCACAGAAACTTTTTGAGCCATCCGAATTGTAATAATCCACTTCAAAATCTACTCCTTCTGCTGCGTTTATTTTAATTAATCCGTCAGCGCCAATTCCAAAGCGACGGTCGCAAAGTTTTTGAATATTGGCAATTGAAAGATCATTCCACGCTCCAGAGCGGTTATCAATCATCACAAAATCATTTCCAGTTCCCTGATATTTATAAAATTCCATAGCTTCTTTTTTATCTAAAATTAACCTGCAAAATTAATATAATTAAAACAAAAAACGAACAGCGATTTGCTGTCCGTTTCATTATTTAGAATGATTATCTTCTTGATCCGCTTCTTTGAGGATTATTATCAGAATTATTATTGTTCTGAGGGGTTGTCTGCGTGTTGTTTCTATAATTTCCGCTACTGTTTTGTGAAGGCTGCTGTGTCTGATTTCGTACGCCACTGTTTCCCTGGCTTTGGTTACGGAATCCTGAGTTATTTTCATTTCTTACACCGTTATTAGAAGTGTTTCGTTGTTGCTGGTTATTATTATAAGTCCTTTGACTATTATTGTATCGATAAGAATTATTTCCGTTACCTATACCATTATTAGGTCTTTGACTAGTTGTAACCTTTCCTACAGCTCCCGAATTACGTTGTACATAGACTTTGTTTCTATTGTTTCCGTAATAATAAGGTACTCCGTTGTCGTAATAATATCGCATATCATTTCTGTAATAATATCCGTCATTACCGTAATAACCACCTGAGCCGTAATATCCTGAAGGAGCGTAATAGTATCCGTTATCATAATATGGATCTCCGTAAGCACCGTAATTGTCACTATAAACAGCACATGAAGTTAAACTAAATCCTAATAAAAGAACTGCTGTTATTTTTAATATATTTTTCATAATTTCTACTGTATTTTTTCTTTAAAACTTTTCTTCCAGCTGACGTATCCTAAGATGGCCATTATAGTAAATACCAAATATTGAACCGAAGTTATTCCATAGCCTTTATAAATATACATCGGGATAGAAATAAGATCGCCTAAGATCCAGAAAAGCCAACTTTCTATGCGCCTTTTCGCCATCAACCACATTCCAACCAGAAATATTGAAGTTGTAAATACGTCCAGCCAATTGGCCCAATCGAGATGATAAAACCCAAACTCTATATTCTCTGTAGAAAAATGATCATCTATGTAAGGTTTGTAGTAATAAATGATCATCACCAGAAAGATACTCAGCATGAAAAGGATTGCCGCCAGCATCCATTCTTTCTTTTTCGCCCAGGAAACATTCACATGAACATGGTCTTCAGAATTTTTGTTCCATAAAATCCATCCATAGACACTCATCACCGAATAATAAATATTAATCATGCAATCTCCGAGTAAACCTGCAATAAAAAGAAGATATACATAGATGATGGTAGAAACAATTCCCGTAGGGTAGACCCAAATGTTTTTTTTTATGGAAAAATAGACGCTCATAATTCCTAGAATAGTGGCAAAAGTTTCAAGGGAAATTTGCAGTCCAGTGTATGATTCGTAAGGTTTTATGAAGAGGTCATAAATATTCATGGTTTCAAAAATAAGCAAAAAACACGGTATTTTAAAATGCATTAAAATAGGTGAAAATCAGTTTTATATAGTCTGGAATTAAAATAAATTGACGAAAGTTTATCAATAAATATTAAGGTCTCTAAATTTTTTATATTTTCGTAAATCTTTAAAACAAAGAAAACAATATGTCAAATATTTGGAAAACAAAACCATTAGGAGCCTATGAGGCCGATATGAAAAAGAGTGAGCTCAAGCGAGTTCTGGGGAAATGGAGCCTTACTGCCATTGGTATCGGCGCAATTATTGGAGGTGGAATTTTTGTACTTACAGGTACCGGTGCTTACTATCATGCGGGTCCTGCTTTAGCTTTATCATTCGTTGTTGCAGGGATTGCCTGTATATTTGCAGCACTCTGTTATGCAGAATTTGCGGCGTTATTGCCTGTTGAAGGTTCGGCTTATGCTTATGCATATGGAACAGTAGGTGAAGTTTTTGCATGGCTTATCGGTTGGGGATTGGTATTGGAGTACGCAATGGGCTCTATGACGGTGGCGGTTTCCTGGTCCGGATATTTTAATAAATTTTTGAAAATTATTAATATTGAGCTACCTTATTATCTCACCAATGACTTTTCTACGGCAAAGCAATATGCGGTAAGTCATGGTTTAACAGAGCCAAGCTTTGCATTTAATTTACCAGCATTTATCATTGTTTTAATTGTTACTTCAATTTTGGTAAAAGGGACTAAAGAAGCTGCAGGAGCAAACAATATGATTGTAATTTTAAAAACTTCTGTTGTAGTTTTTGTAATCGTTGTAGGTGCTTTGTTTATCAATATGGATAATCTTACACCATTTATTCCGGACGAAAAAATGATTCTTCAGTCTGATGGAAAAATGGGAGCAGCATATGGTTTTAACGGAATTATTGCCGGAGCAGCTGCGGTTTTCTTCGCATACATTGGTTTTGACGCAGTTTCTACTCAGGCTGCAGAAGCTAAAAATCCTAGAAAAGATATTCCTTTTGCAATTATTACTTCATTGTTAGTTTGTACAGCATTATATATTTTAATGTCATTGGTTCTTACAGGAATGATGAGTTATAAAGACTTCGGAACTGTTCCTGATGCTTTAACTGCGCCTGTTGCTGTTGCTTTTGAAAAAGCTACCGGAATGGATTGGGCTGTAATTTTAATTACTGTTGCTGCAACTATTGGATTAATTTCTGTATTGTTGGTAATGATGTTGGGTCAGTCTAGAATTTTCTTGGGAATGGCAAAAGATGGTCTTCTTCCAAAAATGTTCAAAGAAATTCACCCGGTAAGAAAAACTCCTTATAAAAATACTATTTTGTTAGGTATAATTGTAGCAACTGTTGCAGCACTTACGCCAATCAGTACTTTGGTACATATGTGTAGTTTTGGAACTTTATTCGCATTTACAATGGTTTGTTTTGCGGTTTGGTTGCTAAGAATAAGAAAACCAGAATTGAAGAGAGGTTTCAAGACTCCTATGCTTCCTGTTGTGGCATCATTAGGTATTTTAATCAATATTTATTTGATTATCAATTTAGAGCCTAGCGCAATTTACATGGCGATTGGCTGGTTAGCTTTAGGACTTTTAATTTACTTCTTGTATGGTAAACGAAACAGTGTTCTGAACCAAGGTGGTTATGATGAATTTATCGAAAAATAAATTTTAAATAGATACTTTTACAATCCGCAGATTAATCTTCTGCGGATTTTTTTATTTTTGTTATTATGAAAAAAATCTTCACTTTGTTATTTTCTACGGTTGGTTTATTGATGTTTTCTCAAAAAATCGAAAGTTTTGAAACTATTTTAAATGATAAAATAAGCATCAGAGCAATCGAATTGTATGATAACAAAGTCTGGTACAGCGGAACGGAATCTAAATTCGGTTTTGTTGATTTAAAAAATAATAAAGCTCAAAAACAGATCAAGCTATCTGAAAAGAAGTTGCAATTTAGAACTTTGACTCAAGATGACGATGCTTTTTATGCCATTAATATTGAAAGCCCTGCTTACTTTTTTAAAATTGATAAACGAACCTTGAAACCTGAAATTTTTAATACGGATTCTACAAAAACAGCCTTTTATGATTCCTTTATTATTCAATCTAAAAATGTAGGTCTAGCTATAAGCGATCCACATGAAGACGGTGTTCCTAATTTTTTTAATTTTCATAATAGTAATAATTATGAAGTTCTGAATTACCCAAAATACAATAAGGGTGAAGCACATTTTGCTGCAAGCAATTCAAATATCTCAATGTATAAAGATTTAGTTTGGATTGCTACTGGCGGAACTTTCTCCAGAATTTTTAAATTCGGCTGGAAATATCCTTTATATTGGGAGGTTTTTGATACTCCATTTGTACAAGGTCAATCTGCGGGAATCTATTCTATTGATTTTGCCAACCAGAATTTTGGAGTTGCAGTTGGTGGTGATTACACAAAACAGGAAGCCAATGTCAATAATATTGCAACCACCAATGATGGCGGAAAAACCTGGCAGATTCAGGCATCAGGAAAAAACTCAGGATATACAACCTGTGTGAAAATAAAACCTAATTCAAAAGGCAAAGAAATGATCTCTGTAGGAGATCAGCACATCAGTTATTCTTCTGATTTTGGAAAAACATGGAAGAAAATTTCCGATGAAAAAGGGTTTTACGTTTGCAAATGGGTAGATGGAAATACCGTGGTCTTTGCTGGGAAGGACAAGATTTCATTGATGAAATTAAAATTTTAAATGCTTTAGATAGAACATATCTTTTCGATTACAACAGATTTGAAATTTCTTAAAATTACCTTTGATCAAAATTTTCTAATGAAAAATTTAAAAATATTTTTCCTTTTCCTAATTCCAACATTTTTTTATACTCAGAAAATAAGGGTTTTCATATTGGCTGGCCAGTCGAATATGAATGGTTTCGGGTATAATAAAGATCTTCCAAATGATCTGAAAACCATTAAAGGTGTTTATATTTTTCAGGGAAATTCTGTTCCTGATGGAGAAAAAAATGGCGGAGCAGGAAAGTGGGATGTTTTGAAAGCCGGAAACGGAACCGGTTTTAAAACGGATGGAAAAACCAATACACTTTCAGACCGATTTGGTTTGGAAATGACTTTTGCCAAAAGAATGAAAGAACTCTTTCCGAATGATAAAATTGCGTTGATAAAATATGCGAGAGAAGGCACTTCCATAGATAGTCTTGCGACAGGAAGTTTCGGTTGTTGGGATTCAGATTATCACGGAAAAAACGGCCTGAATCAATATGATTATTTTCTGAAAACTGTAAAAAATGCTTTAAATGAAAAAGATATTGACGGGAACGGAAAAAGAGACGAATTACAAATGTCCGGAATTCTTTGGATGCAAGGTGAAGGAGACGCAAGCTACAATGAAGAAATTGCCAATAATTATTACGCTCATTTGAAAACTTTGATGAATCAGATGCGGGCTGCTTTACGCACCGATGATTTACCGGTTGTGATTGGAAAAATTTCAGATTCCGGTAAAAATGAAAAAGGAAAAGTCTGGCCAATTGGAGAGTTGGTACAGTATGCTCAGGAGAAATTTGTAAGAGATGGCAAAAACACAACGATTGTTCGTTCTACCCAGAAATACAACTACGGAAACGATCCATGGCATTATGACAGTGCGGGTTACATCGATTTGGGAAAGAATTTTGCGGAAGAGGTATTTAGACTCATTATAAATTTCGAAAAGAAAGACTAATATAATTCATAAGCTCTAATTCAGAAGTATTGGTTAATTTTGTAGAATGAAATTCATTAATTTCATCAGTTTAGAAAAAATATAAAGTTTCAAATGAATTCGTTAATCGATAAATATAATATTCCAGGTCCTCGTTATACATCTTATCCCACTGTTCCATATTGGGACGAATCTACTTTTTCTCCGGAAAAATGGAAATCTAGTGTCATCAGGTCGTTTAATGAAAGCAATTCGGGAGAAGGGATTTCAATCTACATTCACCTTCCTTTCTGTGAAGCATTGTGTACTTTTTGTGCTTGTCATAAACGTATTACAAAGCAACACAGTGTAGAAGTTCCTTATCTTGAAAGTGTTTTAAAAGAATGGATGCTTTATCTTCAATTATTTAATGAAAAGCCGAAGTTAAAAGAACTACATTTAGGAGGTGGAACACCCACGTTTTTTTCTCCGCAAAATCTAAAAACCTTATTGCAAGGAATTTTTGATACGGTTGAAATTGCAGAACATCCTGAGTTTTCTTTTGAAGGTCACCCCAATAATACAACAAGAGAGCATCTTCAGACCTTATTTGATTTAGGGTTTAGAAGAGCAAGTTTTGGGGTACAGGATTATGATTTGAAAGTTCAGAAAGCCATTAACAGAATCCAGCCTTTCGAAAACGTAAAAAATGTTACAGAATGGGCCAGAGAAATTGGGTATACAAGTATTTCTCATGATTTGGTGTATGGTTTACCACATTCTAATTGGGAAAGTATGGCTCTTACTATTCATAAAACTTTAGAACTAAAACCGGATCGTCTTGCGTATTATTCTTACGCTCATGTGCCATGGATAAAAGGAGTGGGGCAAAGAGGTTTTGACGAGAACGATTTGCCAAGCGGTGAAGAGAAACGCAGATTGTATGAAGACGGTAAAAAATTATTGGAAGAATTAGGATATAAAGAAGTAGGGATGGATCATTTTTCTCTTGAAGAAGATGAACTGTATAAATCTATGATTTCAGGAGATATTCACCGTAATTTCATGGGATATTCTTCAAGTAAAACTCAGCTGATGATTGGTTTAGGAATGAGCTCTATCTCAGATTCTTGGTATGCTTTTGCTCAAAATGTAAAGACGGTGGAAGAATATCAAAAAATAGTTGAAGAAGGTGAAATTCCTGTCGTGAAAGGACATGTTTTAAATGAAGAAGATTTATCAATCAGAAGACATATTCTAAATTTAATGTGCCAGTTGGAAACTACTTTTGAAAATAAAGATGCCATTCCGGAGCTTGAGAATGCTTTTGATATGCTTCAGGAAATGGAACGTGATGAATTGGTTGAAATTAACGACAATCAAATAAAAATAACGGAAAAAGGTAGAGCTTTCACAAGAAATGTAGCGATGGTTTTTGATCTCAGAATGTTGAGAAACAAACCCGAAACCAGAATTTTTTCAATGACGATATAAATAAAAAGCGATTCAGAAATGAATCGCTTTTTTATTGATTAGGTTGAACGAAATCTTTTATCACGCAAAGATTTTAATTTTGTAGCTTATTATTTTAAGGAGCAAAGGATGGCGACAAGTCGCTGATAAAGCTTGAATAAAACGAACGCTTAATAAAATCAATTTATTGATTCATCTTTGCTCCTTAAAATGCTTTATTAATATCAATCTTTGCGTTAATATAACATTTAATTACAATAAATGTTATCAAAAGTAATTTGCAAATTTTTTATCACGCAAAGATTTTAATTTTTTAGCTTATTATTTTAAGGAGCAAAGGATGGCGACAAGTCGCTGATGAAGCTTGAAAAAAACGAACGCTTCATAAAATCAATTTATTGATTCAATCTTTGCTCCTTAAAGTATGCTTTATTAAAATCAATCTTTGCGTTTAAATATAAATAAAAGGAGTTCAGATTATTTAATAATTATTTTCTGGCTGTAAGATTTAAAATCTCCCGATTTAATATTGATGTAGTAAACTCCTGCAGGAATTCCTGAGATATTGATGCTGTTTTCAAAATCGAATTTTGTTTCGCCTAAAACTTTTCTTCCTTCCGTACTGAAAATTTCAGCAATATTGTTATTACCCTTTAATCCATCCACAAAAATTCTTTCTGATGCAGGATTTGGGTAAACTCTGACTTGACTGAATGTAATATCCTGAACTCCTAAAGTTGTTGTTTTAATCTTATAAATTTTACCATTGTTTACAGCAGCCACATAAAGCTCTTTAAGATTATCTTGTCCGAAAGTTGAAAAATTATTTCCGGTAAAAGGAGTCGTCCACGAAATTGAATTATTGGTTTCCATCACGCCGATTTGCGAAGAACAGTAGTCTGCAAAAAAGTATTTTCCCTGCAAACTTGGATTTTGAGTTCCACGATAAACATAGCCTCCAGTAATAGAACACTTGCTTCCTGAATGGTCATAAACTGCGACTGGAAACGTCATTGTTGAAGAAGCGGCACAGCCAGCTGTGCTGTAAGTATTATTTCCTTCATAGCATCTCCATCCGTAATTGATTCCTGCCTGTGTGATCGGCATTCGATTGATCTCTTCAAATAAACCTTGCCCTACATCAGCGATCATTACATTTCCACTGGTTAAGTCAAAAGAATATTTCCACGCATTTCTTAAACCGTAAGACCAAATTTCATCTGAGCCATCAACGCCAATAAAAGGATTTCCTGCAGGAATATTGTAGGCTGCGGTAGAATTAATATCAATTCTAAGCATTTTTCCTAACAATGAATTTTTGTTTTGAGCATTATTATTAGGGTCACCGCTACTTCCGCCATCGCCAGTTACAACCCATAAATTTCCGTCAGGAGCAAAATGAATGCTCCCACCATTGTGGTTTGCAAAAGGTTTTGGGATGTTTAAAATGATCTTTTCTGAATTAGGATCAGCAATATTAGGGTTGGTAGTATCTACGGAATATCTTGCTACGATAATATTTCCTGCTGTATTGTTGTAATACACGAAAAAATAGCCGTTGGTAAGATATTGTGGATGAAAAGCTAAACCTAAAAGACCTCTTTCTCCACCGAAATTTATTTTATTGCTAATATCAAGAAAGTCTGCAGTATTTATCGTTCCGCTGGGCTGTATAATCTTAATAATCCCATTTTGCTGTACTACGAAAAGACGGCTGTCATTTGCATTAGTTATTTCTACGGGACTGGTTAGCCCGGTTGCAAATTCTTCCAGAACAAAACCTTGGGCTTGTATGATTAAGGAAGAGAATAATGTTAATGAAAGTAATAGTTTTTTCATAATATTTTGGAATTTAAGGTGTTGTGTGGTTTGAATGAAAATTTCATACCAATATTTATTTTTAATGTTTAATAAAATAAGTCATAAAATATCCTAAAAATAAGATTGCCGATATATCTGAAAATAAACCATTTCTGTTGCTAAAAGTTCATAAAATGTCAATAAAATCATTATATTTGCCGACTTAATTTAACGTAGTTATAACAAAATGCAAGGAAAAGGACTTATTACAATTGTTGCTATTGTACTAGGGTTAATTTGCTTAAATGAGCTATTACCAACCTGGTACGCCGGCAAAATTGAATCGCAAATCGAAGCTGCGAACGGAAACGAGAAAGAAATCCAGAGATTAAAGGATGAAACTTTAAATCTTGGGTTTACAGAACTTTCTTATGCTAAGGCAAAAGACAAAGAAATGAAGCTAGGTCTTGACCTGAAAGGGGGGATCAACGTTCTTTTGGAAATCAATCAGAGAGATTTGGTGAATGATTTAACTAATTATTCTACCAATCCTATTCTTATTGAGGCTCTAAACAGAACAGATGAAGCTCAAAAAAACTCTACAAAATCTTATATCGACAATTTCTTTGTTGAGTTTGATGCCGTAAACAAAGCAAAAGGCGCAAACCTTAAACTTGCAGATCCTGAAATCTTCGGAAATACTAATCTTTCTGAGATTAAATTTAATACCACCGATGATCAGGTAAGAAGCATTGTTAAAAAAAGAATTGATCTTTCTGTAGGTACTGCTTTTGAAGTAATCAGAACCAGAATTGATAAATTGGGAGCTATCCAGCCAAACGTACAGAGAGTTCCGGGAACGGCAAGAATCTCTGTAGAAATGCCGGGTATGAAAGATATCGATAAGGTAAAAAAGATGCTTCAGACTTCTGCAAAACTTCAGTTTTGGGAAATACAGCAGTTTGCTGAGGTTGCACCTTATTTCCAGACTTTAACGGCTGTAGTTGCTGCAAAAGGTGACTCTATGGGAGTTGCTAAAAACACTAATTTCCTTAATCTTATGCAAGGTGGTAAATCTGGAAGCATGAGCTCTGTAGGAAGTGTGAAATTGACAGATACTGCAAAAGTAAACAAGATATTAAATAGTAAAATTGCACAGTCTTTACGTCCTGCAAATATTAAATACACTCAGTTCATGTGGGGTTACAAGCCAGAATCTACGGATGAAAAAAGCTTGGTCCTATATGCTATAAGAGGTAATATCAATCAAAAAGCTCCGGTAGATGGAGCTGTAGAAACTGCAAGCATCGGTTATGATGAATTGAGCAGAGTAGTGGTAGATATGCAAATGGATTCTAAAGGTGCTAAAGATTGGAAAACGCTTACTGAGAAAAACGTAGGAAAACCAGTTGCTGTAACTTTAGATAACAGAGTATATACTGCGCCAAATGTACAGGGTGCAATTCCTAACGGTAGAACTCAAATCTCTGGTAACTTCTCTCAGGAAGAAGCTAAAGAATTGGTTGACGTTTTAGGAGCAGGTAAATTACCTGCGGGTGCAAAAGTAGTACAAGCTACACAAGTAGGTCCGTCTTTAGGACAGGAGTCTATTGATGCGGGAGTTTTATCATTCTCTATTGCGTTCTTAATTATTATTGCATACATCATTTTCTACTACGGTTTAGCAGGAGTTTATGCGGTAATTGCAATGATTATCAACTTATTCTATATTTTCGGAATTATGGATTCCGGAGACTTTACTTTAACGCTTCCTGGTATTGCGGGTATTGTACTTTCAATGGCAATGGCGGTAGATACCAACGTAATTATTTACGAAAGGACGAAAGAAGAATTGTTTGCTGGGAAAAATATTCTTGAAGCGTACAAAGATGGTTTCAAACATGCATTGAATGCAATTATTGATGGTCACTTAACGATGATTTTGACTGCGGTAGTATTGTTCTTCTTCGGAACAGGGCCTATCAAAGGATTTGCATTGACGCTATTGATTGGTGCTGTTATGACATTGTTTACATCAATCTTACTTTCAAGAGTAATGATTTTCCATAGATTAAATAAAGGTAAAGATCTTTCAGTTTGGACTCCTCCAACGAAAAACTTATTCAGAAATACTTGGATCGATTTTATTGGAAAAAGAAAATATTCATACATCATTTCTGCAATTTTAACGGTAATCTCTTTAGGATCAATCTTCGTTAACGGATTTAAATTTGGTATCGATTTTACAGGGGGTAGAAACTACGTGGTAAGATTTGATAAAGAAGTAAATGCAGAAGATGTTGAAAATGGTTTAGTTAAAGTTTTCACAACTCAAGATGGTAAAAACTCTTCTGTAGAAGCTAAAACTTTCGGAAACAACAATCAGCTGAAGATCTCTACAGATTACCTAATCAATGACGAATCATTGAAGGCTGACCAAACTATTGAGCAAAAATTATTTGAAGGTTTAAAACCAAATCTTCCTGCAAACATGACTTTAGAAGAATTTAAATCTGCAGATACAGATCATGCAGGGATTATTTCTTCTGAAAAAGTAGGACCTTCTGTTGCTGATGATATTCAGACACACGGTACTCTTGCGGTTGTTGCTGCTTTGGCAGGTATTTTCATCTATATTTTGGTGAGATTTAGAAAATGGCAGTTTTCATTGGGTGCTGTTGCGGCACTATTACATGATGCTATCATTATTTTGGGTGCATTCTCGTTATTCCATTCGGTAATGCCTTTCAACATGGAGGTTAATCAGGATTTCATCGCGGCAATTCTTACAGTATTGGGTTACTCAATCAACGATACCGTAATTATCTTCGATAGAATTAGAGAGTACTTGAGAGAGAAGAAAGCGCTTACTTTATCAGGATTGTTTGATGATGCAATTTCTAGTACTTTAGGTAGAACGTTCAACACAACATTTACCACTTTACTTGTAATTCTTGCCATCTTCATCTTTGGTGGAGACAACTTGAGAGGATTTATGTTTGCATTGTTAATCGGTATTGGATTTGGAGCTTATTCATCCATCTTCATTGCATCGGCAATTGCTTACGATTTCCTTAAAACAGGAAAAGAAGAAGACGTCCACGGTAAATCTTCATCAGATAAAGAATTACTTGCTACAAAGTAATATCAACTACATTAAATATATTAAAGAGCCTTTCAAACGAAAGGCTCTTTTTTTATAAGTTCTAAATTTGATTTTTATTAAAACTAAAACAGCTATTTCATCAACCAAAAACGATCAACTATCAACCAACAACAATTCATCAATTTAACACGAATATTTTTCCCGATTTCCTTATTTTTGCACAACAATGGAAAATTCAAAAAAGAAAGCAGCAATGAGTTTTATATTTATCACGTTGCTGATAGATATAACGGGATGGGGAATCATCATTCCTGTAGTTCCACAACTGATTAAAGAACTGATTCATGCAGACATCAGTGAAGCTGCAAAATATGGAGGCTGGCTCGGTTTTGCTTATGCTTTCGTTCAGTTTGTTTTTTCTCCGGTTGTAGGAAATCTTAGTGATAAATTTGGGCGAAGACCTATTATTTTGATTTCACTTTTCGGTTTTGCCATTGATTATATTTTGCTTGCTTTGGCTCCAACCATTTTGTGGCTGTTTGTAGGAAGGATTATTGCAGGGATTACCGGAGCGAGCGTTACTACAGCGAGTGCATACATTGCCGATATTTCTACAGATAAAGACAGAGCCAAAAACTTTGGTTTAATTGGTGCTGCATTTGGTTTGGGTTTTATTATTGGTCCGGTTTTAGGAGGTGTTTTAGGACATTATGGAGCAAGAGTTCCATTTTATGCAGCGGCAGGTTTATGCCTTTTAAATTTCCTTTATGGTTATTTCATCCTTCCCGAAAGTTTAGATAAAGATAAAAGACGCGAGTTTAGCTGGAAACGTGCAAATCCTGTAGGTTCATTCAAATTTTTAGGAAAGCATCCTGAAATTTCAGGGTTGATCTTTGCTTTAATTTTAATTTATATTGCAGGTCATGCAGTACAAAGTAACTGGAGTTTCTTTACAATGTATGAATTTGACTGGACAGAAAGAATGGTCGGAATTTCTTTAGGTGTCGTTGGTCTTTTGGTAGGTTTGGTTCAGGGAGTTTTGATCCGATGGACAACTCCAAAGCTGGGTGAACAAAAAAGTATTTTTTATGGATTAATATTATACGCAATAGGATTGCTGCTATTCTCATTTGCTTCCGAAGGTTGGATGATGTTTGTCTTTTTAATTCCTTATTGTTTGGGTGGAATTTGCGGTCCTGCTTTGCAGTCTGTGATCACAAAATCGGTTCCTTCAAACGAACAAGGGGAATTGCAGGGAGCTTTGACAAGTTTAATGAGTGCAACATCCATTATTGGTCCACCTGTAATGACCAATTTATTTTACTTTTTTACCCATGACGAAGCGCCGTTTAAGTTTTCTGGAGCTCCTTTCTTTTTAGCATTTATATTGATGTCTATAAGTGTAGTGGTCACTTATTATGCTTTTCAGAAAAAGAAATCTTAAAATTTATTTAAAATTAAACATAATATATTTTTTATATATAATCTTTTGTAATTTAGCACCATGGAATTAAGCATTGGAGAAATGGCACTTATTGCCATTGCAATTGTAGTTTTATTTGGTCCGGATAAACTACCTCAGATTGCTCGCGACCTTGGAGCGGGAGTGAGAAAAATGCGTGGCGCAGTAGAAGACATCAAAACTGAGATCATGAAAGAAACAGACAACCCTGTTTCTGAAATAAAACGTGAGATTGAGAAAGTGAAAGATGCAGCGAAAGACTTTAATCCGATGAAGAACATCGAAGAAAATATTTTAAACGAACAGCCTTCTGCCACAGAATTACCAAAAGTAAAACCTGCAGATGACGAAACTTACGAAGGACCGGTAAGCCGTTAAAATATGGAAGAAATTATTCAGGAAGATAAAAATATTTTCATTTATCTCAACAATTTAGGTGATACGCCATTTGATCAGTTTTGGATAATGATTTCTGCAACCTGGATTTGGGTTCCGCTGTATGTCATTCTCTGTTATCTTCTATACAAAAATTTCAAATTAAGATCTCTGCTCTACATTCTCCTTTTCATTGCAATTGGAGTGACTGTTTCAGATCAGGTTTCGGGGATTTTCAAATATGGTGTTGCAAGACTAAGACCTTGTCATGACCCTTCACTTCAAAACGTTATGCGTATTGTAAAATGTGGCGGGCAATATGGTTTTTACTCTGCACATGCTTCAAATACTTTCTTTTTAGCAAGCTATTTGAGTTTTTTATTGAAAGATAAACTTAAATGGTTTCCTTATGCTATATTTTTCTGGGCTGCAGTGGTAGCATACAGTCGTATATATTTAGGAGTACATTTCCCGGGAGATATTTTGGTAGGAGCGTTTGTTGGAACTTTATTGGGAGGGCTCTTTGCTTTGCTCGCAAAAAAAGTAATAAACAAACAAACCATAAATTCATAACAAGATATTTACTCATTCTTAACTTAGTTGCAACATCTTTTAGTTTTCTGTCTGTTCAGTATAAAAAACAGCTTAAGAGTGTTAAAAACAGCTGATTATATTTGTACTGAAGAACAATATTCAAAATTGATTCTTACGGAGCATATTCAGAAATATCAATCTGAATATTACGTTAATATTGAAGCTGTATATAGCTATTTTGGCTTTTAAATGTCAGTCTATCGTTTAAAAATTAATTTTATTTTTAACATTAAGGAATTAAGGCCTTTAGCTTAAAGGATTTAATAAAAATCAATTCATAGATTTCTTATTTGCATTTAGATTAATTAACTAAAATCCTTAATGTTAAAACAAGAATAAACAAAGTTTATTTTAATTTAGAAATCGAAGATTCGACGTAGTCAAAATTAAGAAAAAGGTTATAAA